>NZ_JAQMYN010000024.1:0-35548 GCF_028369225.1 Priestia sp. AB | reverse complement strand
ATAGCCTTACATAATCTTTCTCAGCTGCTTGTGCATCTTTAAGGTCCATAGATGTTAAAAGGCCAACAGACACAGAAAATGCTAAAGCCGATGTCAATATTTTTTTCATAAAACTTCCCCCTATGTATTATATATGTAAAAAAACTAAGAGTATCTTATCATTTAACGTTGGAAAATGAATGGTCAAATGGACTTATTTATTCTATTTTTTAGTATTTTATTACTCTATTTTTAAAACTTATAGTTACGACTTTTTTAACGCGGAAAATTACGTATAACTTAAATAATTCTGTATATACGAGATCATTTAAGTTATATCTCTTGGAATATCCTAAAAAACTCCTTTATTTTGCTACTTTCTCTATCTCATATATTTCTGTATTGGATTTTTTACTTGAATTTTTATTACGTCTAAATAATGTGTATATGCCAACTGTACCGATGATGACTAGAAGGGCAGTAGATATCTCAAAGGCTGTCTTTTTTTGTTTTTGTTGACCTAGCTCATAGTATTTCTTATACATTGCTACAGCGGCCTTATTGTCTTTATATTTAGTTGGCACATTTATTTTGTCTCCAATATTCCATCCAGTTTTATAGGCCTCTGCTCGTAGAGAACTTGCTACTTTATTGGATTGGAATCCTTCTTTAAACCACTGGATTACTCGTGTATCAATCTGATTATCTGATGGTGTTTTATACTTAAGGGATGTGAAAGCAAAATTAAACCCTTGCTTATAAGTATCCTTTTCTTTCTGATTTTCGCCCTTTACAAATGCTCTTTGAAAGGCTTCTGCTATTTCAGGATCAAGTCCTTGTGGAACAGACATATCTTGTAAGGAATACCCTTGCTTAAATCCTTCTTTTTCATACTTCGTTTTTAACTTCTCTGTACGTTTTTGCTGACCTGTTTGAAATCCTTCTTCATATGCTTTTCTTGTTACTTCATCTGCACTATAAAGCTCCGGCATATTCACCCCATCTAGCTCTAGTCCTTGCTGATAGCCCTCTTTTTTAGCTTTTACAGCCAAATCCATGATTTCAACTGCTCTTTTATATCCGAGTGCAAAGCCTTTATTCCAATCTCTTGATTTTGCAGGTGTTTGAGGTGGATTATAAGCAACTGTAGCATGCTTATAGTCCTCTAACCCTTGCTGATAGCCTTCTTGCTCTCCATCATTAGATTCCTGTTCTTGTTGTACTTTTACTTCTTCTTGCTTTCGTCTTTTCCCTTTCTCATAGCCAACCGTATATCCCAACATCAACCACTGAGATTCTTTAGATGTTTTATCGGTAAACGTACTGTTTGAAAGGCTTTCGTTCTTTTTCTCTTCATAACCATCTTTTTCTCCTAGGGAGTATCCTTCATCATAGAGACGATTAAAGATTTCCTTTTCCTCTGTTTCTTCCTGTAGAGAAGTAGTTGTGTTATTTATATTTGCTTCTTCGTTTGGACTGGCATATACCTCCTCCTTTGTTAGTAAGTTCCCATTCATGATTAACAAGCAGCTTACAGCACTTGCTATTATTACTTTTCTTCTCAAAAATTTTTCACCCTTTATCTTGAATTCAAAAAGAATCATATTATAATAAGAAAGTTTCCGGTCTTTTTTACCATTTATAAGGAAAATAAAGTATCACAATAAAATTTATTCTTTTTATGCATATATATAGTAATACAAAAATGTGTTGTAATGTAAATAATATTACATTATGATTACAAAATCACTAAAAAAGAGGAGGTATATCATGGATAAAAGTACACTAAGTTCCATTTCAAGAATGATATGTCTGCTTCTTGTCTTCACATTAGTAGTTAGTTGCCTACCTAAACATGAGTGGGCCGAAGCTACTGGAACAAGCAACAATACAGAACAAGCTAGTTCTATAACTGAGAGTCAAGATGCAATACGTATTAACAAAGAAATTGCTAAAAATCAACCGGACGTGGCCGCACCACCTGTTGATCCGGTACAAAAAGGGCCAGTGGCCAATCAACAAGAAGAAAATGTTGAAGTGACACAGAATGGGGAAGGGGATTATACAAAGAAAGTCTACTTAGACCCTGTTCAACGAAAAGATGAACAAAACAAGTGGGAAGGGATTTCTACTAATCTAGAAACTAACCCAAAGGAACAAACAATTGAACCTGAAAACGCAGCTATTGATGTTGCGTTTGAACAGAAAACAGATCAAGGTACATATGCTACTGTACAAGATGATTCAAACAAAGTTGAGTATAAGCTGAAAGGTGCGGAAGGTGATAAACCTTTTACAAACTCAACAGATGTAGCAGCAGAACATAAAGATAATCAAGTATTTTATCGCAACGTTTTATCAAATACTGACTTACGTAATACGGTATTTGATCAATCCGTCAAAGAAGATATCATCCTTCAAAAATATGATGGATTCTATAAGTTTCGTTTTCTAGTCACGACTAGCCTAGAAGCAAATTTAAATGAAAATGGAAGTGTTTCGTTCAAGAATACTAAGGGAGAAACAGTATTCAGCATTCCAAAACCTTATATGAGCGACTCAAAAATTGATGAAGCATCGGGAGAGCCTCAAATTTCCTATGATGTTCATTATGAATTAAAAAAAGTAGACAACGAATATGAGTTAACAACTATCGCAGATAAAGATTGGTTAACATCAAAAGACAGAGCTTATCCTGTTTACATTGATCCAACTATTACATTAGGTGCAAGCGATGATACATTTGTTTCAAGTGCTTATCCAACAACCAACTACGATAAATTTTGGGAATCATCTTCTGGTTATTATTCATTAAAAGTAGGGTTGTATGATAGTACGACAGGAACGAATTATTCGTATGTAAAACCTGATATCTCAAAACTGCAAGGAGCAGTAGTAGATTCAGCAAAATTTAATATCTACACAGCTCATTCATACTCCTCTACGGCTACAAATGTATGGTTAGATCGTGTAGAGGGAAATTGGTCACCAGGATCTCTAACTTGGAATACGAAGCCTAACTCAACAAATATTGCTACAACTTCTACAGCTAAGGACCAAATGGCAAGCTTTGATGTACTAAATACTGTTAAAGATTGGGTTGCAGGTACAAAACCTAATTATGGATTCAAGCTCCATGAAAATGGAAATGGACAAACCTATTGGAAAAAGTTTTATGCTTCTGAAAATAGTACAAATAAGCCATATATAGCAGTGGATTATCATTATCCAACACTAAATGCACCAACGGGAACAGTAACCTCTAATAATGATGGATCAGGTTATTCTAATCTAAGCTGGAATGCGGTTGCAGGAGCAACAGGTTATCGTATTAAAATTTTTAACGGAGCAAGTTACGAAACATTTGATGTTGGTAATACAACAAGTTGGTCGACTAAAGGAAAGGGAATTTGGCCAACTGCTGATGAAATTGCAGCTGGAAAATACCAACTTCACCATGATGGAAAAGGGACAGAGCTATCTGCCTCTCCAAGTGAAGTCTATAGTAATGCTGGTACAAAGTACGCGTCATCTCGCTTGTATTACTTCCGTGTGAGTGCTATTTTCCCAGGGGGAGAATCAGATAACTCAGATGCTTACACGCCTATCTTGCCATTAAATCAGCCAAAAGCAACTCCGTTTGCTAACTCAACAGGTGGAGATAATGGTTATGTAAAGTTATCATGGGATGAAGACCCAAAAGCCGATGGTTATAAAATTTGGGTTTACAACGGTAAGAACTATGAAGCATTTGATGTAGGAAAAGTTACAACATGGACAACACAAGGTAAGGGGATCTGGCCGACTGCTGATGAAATTGCAGCTGGGCGTTATCAACTTCATACAGATGGAAAGGGAACAGAGTTAGCGAAAGATCCTTCGCCTGTTTATAAAAACTCAGGTGGAAGGTATCCAGATAATACAAACTACTGGTTCCGTGTAACCTCTTACGGATCGCAAGGGGAAAGCTCACTATCCAGTCCGGCTATGCCAAAAATGCCAGGTTTAGAAGCAAACTATCTTGGTATGGAAGACTTTTGGGCTTCTTTTGATGTGCCTGGGGGACAAGTGAATGCTTTTAATGGTAACTTAGTCTTTGACAAAACGGACTTCTCTCTAGACGGTAGAGGACCAGGTATTGATATTTCTCGAACGTATAACAGTCAGGATAAAGAAGTAGGTATTTTCGGAAAAGGCTGGAACAGTTCATTAGATGTAAAAGTAAAAGAAGATACCAACGGTGATGTTTTATACATCGAACAAGATAAACGGATTCATCGTTTTAGAAAAACTACTGGTGGTTATCAAGCTCCAACAGGTATTTATCTAACGTTAACGAAAGATAGCAACGGTTTTTATTTTAAAAATACAGATCAAAGTGTGACAGCTTTTAGATCTGATGGCAAACTAAGCTATGAACAAGATTCAAATGGAAATAAAACGACTTATAGCTATGTAAATAATAAGATTACAAGCATTACTGATGCATCAAGTCGTTCTGTATCTATTAGTTATACAGGCGATTATGTTTCTAAAATTATGTATGAAGACCAAATCACGACTTTTACGTATACAGGAACTCAATTGACAGAAACAAAAACCCCAAACGGCCGTACATATAAGTATGGATACGAAAATGGGCAATTACGTTTTGTCTACGATCCTAAACACACGGACGTTAAACCATCTGTTACAGAATATACGTATGACAGTGAAGGTAAATTAGTTAAAGTAACCGATGTATTGAAGAAAGAAACAACTATTTCATATGATACAGATGCTCGTCAAACCACTGTTACAAACCCTAGAGGTAGTAAAGATATTTATGGATACAATGAAGATGGCAATCCATCCAAAACAGTGGAAGATGCAGACAATTTAAAGTTAACCACCACGTATGAATATGATAACAACAATCTTGTTAAGAAAACTGATCCAAATGACCAGGCAGACGATAAACCCTCTGAAGCCTATACGTACGATAAAAATGGAAACATTTTAACAGAAACAGATGCTTTAGGAAAAAATACGTATGAGTACAATGCTAACAATGACGTAACAAAATCTGTAGATTCTGAGAATCGTTCGAAAACCATAGCTTATGATGATACGAATGCTGTATCTGAAACAGATCAGTCAGCAGAAACATCTTCTATGTCTATGTACGATTCGTATGGAAATGTAATTAAAAGTAGTGATGATTTAAGTTCAGCTACTAATTTATTAACAAATCCTAGTTTTGAGAGTTCCCTAGGTACTGAGTGGTCAAAAATGACGAATAATGATGGTGGATCCTTTAATGCTATTTCTATGCAAGCACCGGGCAGCTTTTCTGGTGAAAAGGTATTAAGCATCTCTCCACAGCGTAAAGTTGGATTAGCTGAAGGAGAACAGTCCTACATCGCTACTGTACAAACTCTCGATATTGAGCCAAATAAAACGTATACGTTAAGTGGTTTAATCAAGGGACAAAGTTTAAAGAATGCTACTGCATTTTTTAACTATCGCCTGCTTAACTCAAGTGGCCAACCAGCAGGATCTGGCTTAAATCGGTTTAATAAAGTTACGGGTGATACAAAATGGAAAGAACGACAATTAACCTTTAAAACAACTAGCACAGCTGTAAAAGTGGAAATTTATCTGGAAGTAGAAAGTCACACTGCTTCTTTAAGTGGAACTGCACTATTTGATAATATTCAGTTGGAAGAGGGACCCGTTTCTTCTAGTTTTAATATTATAAATAATAGTGGTTTCGAAAAGAACGATAATGGATGGGTAAAATCGACCAGTACCTCGACAGAAGGACCCACGAAATGGGCTATTGAACCTGAAGGTTTTTCAGGGAATCAAAGTATCTCTCTTGAGCGTACATCGACTGGTCAAGGAGCTGTAAATATTCAACAAGACATTACATTGAATCAGACTACAGCACGTAATATTACATTAACAGGTTTATCGAAAGCAGAGAATGTAAAGAGTGTTGATAACCAATTAAGTCAAGACTATTCATTGTGGGCCTATGTCACATTTACAGATGGATCAACAGGTAATTATCAAGCAAAATTCTCTCTAGGTACCCATGATTGGAGTCGTAGTGCGGTTACAATTAATGCTGGAGACTTGAATAAAACCATTCAGAAGGTTCGAGTACATGCTATTTTCAGAAATGGATTTACCGGTAAGGCCTATTTTGATGATATCCGTTTGTTAGAAGATAATCATTTAATCCAAAATACATATGATCCTAATGGAAACTACCTGATAAAAGTAGCTGATGAAAAAGGACATACCCAACAGTTTGGATATGATGACTATGGAAATAAAATCTCTGAAATTGACCCAAAGGGACAATCAAAGACATCAATTTACAATCGAGATAATCAACTTACTAAAGTAGAAATTAAAAATGGTACAACTATAAGTTATGAATACGATGAAAATGGGAATACAACCAAGAAAACTGTGGCGGCACCAGGTCTAGGGGAACAAAACATTTTCTACGAATATAATTTAGATAATAAAATAAAAGCTTATACTGATGCTCTTGGTTTCAAAACAGTACATTCCTATGATGAGAATGGGAATGAAGTGAAGACTGAGCTGCCTAACGGTCATATAGTAGAATCAGGTTATGACACAGCTAATCGTAAGATTAGCGAAAAGCGGGATGGCTCCACAGCTTTTGTATATGAATATGATAAAAATGGAAATGAAACTAAAGTAACTGATTCTGTTAATAGTGGAGTTCGTACAAAATCTTATGACAAAGCAGGACAGCTAACAAATATGACCGATCGTGGTGGTACGTTCGGATGGACGTATAAACCAAATTCTACTAAGGTTATAACATCTAAATTTACACAAGGTAATGTATCAAATCAAACTAATTATGAATATAACGCGCTTGATCAAAATACTAAAGTGACTGATTCAACAGGGAAATCATATATTTTCGATTATGATGAAAATGGAAATGTGAGTAACTATACCGCAGGAAACAATGCTGGCTCAACATTTACATATGATGTGACAGGTAAGGTAACTTCTTTAGATATAGGGAACGCCAATAGTGATAGTATTTTATCTGAGTCGTATAAGTACGATGAAAACGATAATCGTACAGAGACTATCTCATATAAAGAAGATGGCACTACGGATAAGACAGCTTCATATGTATATGATTCACTGGATCAATTATTGAAAGAAACGCTTCCGAACGGGACCACTAAGGAATACACTTATGATGGTTTTGGAAATCGTACATCTGTAACTGTTACAGAGTCGGGAAAATCTCCTGTTCAAACTAAGTCTGAATTTAATGTGGGAAATCAATTAACTAAATTTGGTGACAATACTATCACTTACGATAAGAATGGAAATCGCATAGAGGATAAGCAATATTCATATACATGGAATGCAGTTGACCAATTAACTTCTATTACCAAGAAAGGCGAATCTACTCCTTTTGCCACCTATAAATACGATGATAAGGGACGTCGCATTGAAAAAAGTATAGATGGACAGGTTACACGCTTTTATTATGATGGAGACAGCATTAATCCATTATATGAAACAGACGGTAATGGAAGTATTCTTCATTCTTACGTCTATTCAATAGATGGATTAAGACTTTCTATGCAAACGGGTGGAAAAACATATTATTATCACTATAACCCACATGGCGATGTTATAGCTCTAACTGACGATAATGGAGATATTATAGTCAAATATACGTACGATGCGTGGGGAAATGTAAGTAAACAAGTAACCACTGGGAAAGCAGATATTAATAACCCATTTACTTATGCGGGGTATATGCAAGATAATGAAACAGGAATGTATTATTTAATTGCACGTTATTATAATCCAGTCCAAGGTGTATTCTTATCAAAGGATTCAAACCCTGGAGATAAAAAGGATCCAATTAGTCAAAATGAATATACTTATGTAAATAATAACCCTATTAATTTAATAGATCCTGATGGTCATAGCTTTACTTCTACTATGAAAACTTACTTTAAAGTAATGGGCGTACTTCTAGCAGAAAATTATCTTATGTTTAGGGCTACACAACATTCAATTGAAAGAATGATTCAAAGAGCTATAAAACCAAAAGAAGTTGTAAAAACCTTAAAAAATGGCAGGATTTATTATGATCCAAAAGAAAAATCTAAAGTTTACTGGTACAATGGAATTACAGTTTGCACAAAGGGAAGAAGTATAACTACTGTTTACCGAGGTAAACCTAAATCAAGATTTATAAGAATAAAATAGTTGCGATATATAAATGCTTGTAATCTTCAATTATAAAACGGAGGATAAGAACACATGTTTAATATTAAAGTTACATATGATAAAAGTTGTGACATGGGATATATTTATTTTAATGAACCTTCTAAATATCAGGTTTCTTATACGGAAGAGCTTGAAGAGAACGATGAAATCATGTTGGACTTTGGAAAAGAGGTTCCAGTAGTAGGCATTGAGTTAGAAGGCACTACAGCAAAAATGATTTCAACACTTGTAAATAAAGAGAATATTCTTGAGAAAAAAATTAACGATGAAGGAACAGAATATTACTCTCTGAAAATAACGAATCAGCTAATAAAGAGGTCTGTTTCTCACCCTGAAGCTAAGTCATTAGTCTTCCACTTTTCAGATGAAAAATATGAGAATTTAACAAGAATTGACATTTTAGATTCTCATCTATTTTTAAATTAAAGTTTCCTTCAAAAAACTTAAGCTGTTTTCTTAATAAAAAGGCGGTCCAATTTATTTTGGACCGCCTTTTTCAGTTAAAGATTTCATAATTAATTGATTTCACATGATAAATTGATGATTTTTTAAACAGTACTGACCTTTTTAACATCTTGTATACCAGATTAATAGATAAAGTGAGACAGCATAATAATTACCCTATGATTTACAACCCTCTTGCTATTCTGATTTTTATTTCACACTTATCAATCCTCAAGGAAGCAAAGAACTATCATATTTACTTGGTGAAAAAGATCTACAAACTAGCTTTTAGAATAATAGCCTTAACAATCACGGTTAACGGCATTAATTGATAAGTATAATAAATTCCACGTTATTAGACTACATTTAAAATATATTTCTGTTATTTTACCAAAAAACGTTCGTAAAAGTGTATCGATTTTAAGGGACGTTCGTAATTTGTTTTTTAACTTAAACGAACGATGATTATGATAGATTTCTTATGTAAAAGCAAGGTTCGTAAAAGTATACTTTTACGGGCTTTATATTTGATTATGTTTCAAAATGTTAAAGTAATAAAGTCAAAGTTTTCTTTAAACTGTCGAAACTTTTTTAATAACACAAAATAAAAAAAGTAAATTAATCCTTTTATGGATTAATTTACTTTTAATTCGATTTTAACTATATTTTAATGTTTCATTACAACTTCTGGATTATAATGGAATTGCCAACGTGATTATCTTTCTTTTAACTTGCTTTTTACCTAAAGCAAGTCTTTTTATGTTTAACGTCCCATACTTTAAGAAAAACCATTTGCTCGAATCACATTCATTAAAGTCTGCAGACCAGGACGGTCTTTCATCGTACCAGTGAATTTCTCCTCAATTATCTTTTCGCAGCCATATTTCTTTAGCATGCTAAGTTGTCGGTCTAGATCTTAATTAGTCGTGGAAACGCGGGCATATCCAATAATCTTAAAACCCTCCTGTGCAATGTTATGATTTTATTGTACAGGGGGTACCGCCAACAAAACACGGAAAACGTACGCTAAGGAAAATTTGGCTTGTTTTTAATCATCAGTTGTGAAGCTGGTCCTGAAATCGTTGCTCGCTCAATTCGTTAAGATCGCGCTCGCGATAATAGTGAAGAGATGCTCAGCTCGTGGCGCGGACGAGGGCTGGTTGCTGAGCCACGCAAGCGCAGCAGCTAGCGAAAACAGGTCATCACCATCCATGTCGGTACGCGCTAGACCCTCGGCTTGAGCGCGAGTGAGAAGTCGCGTGCCTGCCGTACGCATCGTGACGCATGAAGCGTGGAGTGCAGACTCCGGGTCCTCCTTAGCTGCCATCATCGCGTCCACAACACCTTGATAATTTCCTGTGAATGCAACAACGTCGCGTAGCCACGACACGAGTGCATCATCGGATGAACTCGCAGTTTCGAGCTCACGTGCCTTTGTCGTAAACTCGTCGAAGCTTGCGCGGAGCAAAGCTTCGAGCAGCGCCTCTCTCGTCGGAAAATGACGATACAGTGTGCCGAGCCCGACACCAGCTCTGCGAGCGATATCGCGCAGCGATGCATCAGCGCCATGCTCGGTTACAACGACGCTCGCGACTGCAAGTATGTGTTCATAGTTTTTCTTCGCATCAGCTCGCATATGATTCCTCCTTGACAAACGGAACGGTGCTCCGTATAATGATAAATGGAACGGTGCTCCGTTTAAATGGAGCACTGCTCTAATAAGGATAACACATGTGTGTGAAAGGAGAAAGCGATGTCTACAAACACAATGAAGGCGATTCGGCAACACGAATTCGGCGGCCCTGAGGTACTGAGTTACGAGGAGGCACCGTTTCCTGAACTGAAACCTGGGGAAGTACTTGTCCGTGTTCACGCGGTTGGCATCAACCCTCCCGACTGGTACCTGCGCGAGGGGTATAAAGATCTTCCTCCTGAGTGGCAGCCGGCGGTGTCCTTCCCCTTAATTCTGGGTTCGGACATGTCGGGCGTCGTCGAGGCGGTAGCCACGGATGTGCAAGGCTTCTCCATTGGCGATGAAGTTTTCGGCATGGTTCGCTTTCCTAGTATGGGGGAGAGCGCTGCTTATGCCGAGTACGTTACCGCACCAGCGTCGGATCTTGCACTCAAACCTGCTGGCATCGATCATGTGCACGCTGCAGGGGCGCCGATGGCAGGTCTCACCGGCTGGCAGTTCCTGATCGAGTTGGGGCACAATGAAGCGAATCCGTTTCAACCGGAGTCGCATCGCCCTCTGCCACTCAACGGCAAGACGGTACTCGTCAATGGTGCCGCGGGGGGTGTGGGACATTTAGCAGTGCAACTGGCTAAATGGAAGGGGGCACATGTCATCGCGGTGGCATCGGGCAAGCATGAGTCGTTCCTGCGCGAGCTCGGTGCCGACGAATTCATCGACTACACCAAGAGCCCTCCCGAGGACATCGTCCATGACGTTGATCTCGTCCTCGATACCCTCGGTGGTCCAACAACCGGTCGTTTCTTGCGTACGCTCAAGCGTGGCGGCGCTTTGTTCCCAGTGTTCATAGGCTTCTCCGACGCCGAGGAGGCCGCAAAGCTGGGCGTCACGGTATCGATGACCCAAGTGCGCTCAAACGGCCCGCAGCTAGTGGAACTAGGGCGTTTGCTCGATGCCGGGACGGTTCGTGTCGCCATCGACAGCACGTTTCCACTTGCCGATGCTCGCAAGGCGCACGAACGAGCCGCCCGTGGGCACATCCAAGGCAAGATCGTGCTCACGGTTGTGTAAGGATGACAGCTCGAATGATTATCACACTCCTAGTGAAACGGCGCAAAACTATGCGGCGTTCCATTAACGAGGACCGCGAATGAGCTTTAGGAAAATTTGCTAACTTAATACGATATACAGAGTTAGTTTACATAAAGCTGATTATGTCTAGTTTCACTTTTCGGCATATCATTAAGTAATGATGAATGTACTTTATTAAAAATAGTTTTATCATTTATCTATATTGGAGAAAAATACAAGAAAAGCCCTCAAAATTAATTGAGGGCTTTTCTTACATGTGTGGTTGATCATAGCTGCTTTTACTAGTTGATAAAAGTGAAATATATACATGTATATATCTAAAATATAGTATTAGGTTATAATTTGTCCAATCAAAAGGTAAGCAAAATAAAAAGCTACCTCGGCAGTGGAAGCGAGGTAGCTCATAAACAGGGTTCACACGTATAAAGCGTATGATAAACGGATTCTAGTAAATTTTAGCACATTTTTGCTACAAATACTATATTTTCCCGTAAAAGCATATGTATAAAACGCAGAGTTTTTATACATCTTCAGGTCATTCATATTTACGGTAAAACCCGTTAAACCAAGGATGTATAAAAGGCTGCATGTTCCCGTTCGAACAACAAACTTTGAACCCTTGCCTACCAAGGGTTCTTTTTTATGGTGTGTTCCGGAAAGAGTGTTTATGTAAACTAGAGATGTATACGGTATACAATAATAAAAAGAACCTACTGTTTTAATATAGCAGGTTCTTTTTATTACTTATTTCTTCTTTAGTTTTTTAACAAGTTTAAAAGCTAGAAGTCCTATGAAACCAATAATTATTAAGAATAATAGCAATCCTGTTGGACTAAATGTACCCATTAGATCATCCTTATATTTTTATGAATATAAATGGTAACATTTATATAGTTTAACTACAATATGTTAGAATTGTGGTAAACGGTGGTGGGATAATGAGTGAAGGTAAAGAAACACCTGAAAGAAGAAGAGAGCGTTTAAAACAAGAAGAAATAAAAAGAAATCCAACTGGAAATATTAATGACGCCTTTAATCGAAATGAAGCTGGAAACCTTTCTGGATTAGCAGGTAGTTTAGGTTGGAAAGGTCTAGGTGTACTTATTCTTTTGATTATTATAGGCTTCATTCTTGCATCCATCTTTGTAAAGTAATATAGATTAAATTTAAAAGAAGAACATCATATGAGATGTTCTTCTTATTTATCATTTAAAGTATAGCAGGTAGACAGTTTAAAAAGTCAAAAAAGAGCATCTAATTAACTTTTAGCAAGTCTAAAAAGCTTTGATAGCAAGTCTCTTTGTAATATTGATGGGTATTTATATCTTCGTTCATTAACCATTGAATGAGCAACCCATCTATAATAGCGCGCATGGTTTTTGAAGTCTTTTCTACATTAATATTCTGTTCAAACACTCCTGTTTTCTGACCAGAAGTAATAATGTCAGATGTAATGTCCCAACAATTTTGATAAAAACTATGATTAATTTTTCTATATGTTTCATTTTGACCTGCCTGAGACAAGAAATCTAAATAAACTCTATAAAATTTTGCATTTTTCTCAGGAGCGACAAATACTGAGTTTACATAAGCTTTTAATTTACCCAAGGGAGTAGACTCTGAATTCACTGCTGCAAGCTCGTAGTTATAGATTTTATTTGTAAGCCACTCAAGGAGTTGAGATAGGGTGTCTTCCTTATTCTCAAAATAATAATGGACGACTCCTTTACTAACTTCTGCATGATCAGCAATACTTTGTAAAGTAACCGAATTATAACCTTGTACTGACATAGCTTGGAAAGCTGCTCTTAATATTTGATTCTTTCTCTCTTCTGCTTTTTTCTTCATAATAAACCTCCAGCAAACTAAACGTACAAATTAGTATACAACATTTTATAAAATTTGAACAAAAATTATTCTGACCGGTCAAAAAAAGTTTGACCGGTCAGAATAATAATGTATACTAGAAGTAGTTTCAGAAAGGAGGAATTACAAAATGAAAGATCTATTCAAAGCACTAGTGGTAGACAAAGTTAATGATGAATTTTCAATGAAAATAAAAAATATTTCTCTAGAATTCTTGCCTAAGAGTGATGTCTTAATCAAGGTATATTATTCCGGGATTAACTATAAAGATGGGCTAGCAGGTACTCCTGATGGTAAAATCGTAAGAAAATATCCATTTATACCAGGGGTAGATTTAGTAGGTGTAGTCGTTTCTTCTAATGACCCTCGCTTCCATGAAGGAGATGAAGTTATTGCAACAAGTTACGATATAGGTGTTTCTCATTTTGGTGGTTACAGCGAATATGCCAGTATTCCAGGTGATTGGCTTGTACCTTTACCTGAAAGTTTGACCCTTAAAGAAGCCATTGTAGTAGGAACAGCAGGCTTTACGGCAGCCCTATCTATACAACGTCTAGAGGAGAATGGAATATCACCAGAAAAAGGAAAAGTTCTTGTAACAGGTGCAACCGGTGGCGTTGGCAGTTTTGCGGTCTCATTTTTCAACTCTCTGGGTTATAAGGTAGAAGCTAGCACAGGGAAAGAATCGGAGTATGAGTATTTACGAAAGCTCGGGGCTCATACCATTATTTCAAGGGATATGACGTATGGAGGAAAAGTTAAAGCTTTAGGGTCAGAAAAATGGGCTGCAGCCGTTGACCCTGTTGGTGGAGAGCCTCTTTCCTCTGTTTTAAGCCAGATTCAATACGGAGGTTCAGTTGCTGTTAGTGGATTAACAGCTGGGGCAAAACTGGCCTCTACTGTTTTTCCATTCATTTTAAGGGGTGTCAATTTACTTGGAATTGACTCTGTATATTGTCCAATGGAAACACGTTTAAAAATATGGCAACGCATAGCAACAGATTTCAAGCCACCTAATTTTGAAGATTTTATCTCACAAGAAATTAGTTTAGATCAGCTTCCTACTGTTCTTCCTAACATTTTAAAAGGGCACGTAAGAGGAAGAACGATTGTAAAATTAGTCTGATAAGAAATTTATATTAAGATTTCTTAATGTCAAAAGCACTATAAAGGATTTTTAAAATATTTGAGAAATACAAACAAAAAAGCGCAAACCTTTTGTTCCTAAACAGGTTTGTGCTTTTTTGCTTCCGGTAATATTGATTATGGTAACTAGAGTTATAAATTATATAAACTTTTTTCATAATCGAAATTGGATATGTTAGCTTTTATGTCTTAGTAATCATATCTTCAACTCTTTATTTAAGAGTAATAAGAACTTTGCTTGAGCTTTCTCATTACGAATCATTCTTTTAACACGAAAATTACTTTCCAAGTAAGCTCTAACTTCTCTATTTCCGATAAGTAGTGAATAGTATTGGTTATTCTCATAAATCTTTTTAAACCATTCTTGCTTTCTTAGTAATTTAATATTGCTGTCAATTTTCCTTGTATCTAAGCCATCCTTAGTGAAGTCTAACAACCCATTTGAAAGGAGATCAGATATAAAATCAATCATTAATACATCTCACCTTATTTTATATTTATGGTCTATTATAACCTTATTTAGCTATTATTTATATTTCATTAGGATTCCGATAATTGGTATTATGTGAAATAAAAACCCAACTAGAAATCTATTCAGTTCTAATTGTTTTTTTATTTTATAAGCAATCTTCAAATGAGATGAAATATTAAATTTCATTATAAAACTTACCTTAATAATTAACTAGCCATTTTTAGACCAATCACCCCAATTAAAATAAAACAAAGAGATATAAGTTGATAAATCCCTAATTTTTCTTTAAACCATAAGATGCCTGTTAAAGTAATTCCTACACTCCCAACACCTGTCCATACTCCATAAGCGACTCCAGCAGGAAGTATGCGCATAGCATTAGATAAACAATAAAAAGAAAAAGCAAAACCAATGACCATAACGAACAATGGCCCCTTCTTTTTAAGACCATCCATATACTTCATTGCAATTGTAGCAATAACTTCTTCAATACCGGCTAATATTAATAATGCCCAGGCCATCATTGTTCACCCCTGCTCTCGTGTTCGTTAGTAAATGTTTTCATTCCAACAATTCCTGTTAGTAAAATTAATAAAAAGATAATTTGTGTAATAGAGAAAGGCTCACCTAAGTAGACCCCAATAAGATAAGTTCCTGCCGTTCCGATGCCTACAAATACAGTATAGGCTGCAGCAACTGGAATCTTTTTATATGAATAAATTAGTAGAATAAAGCTTACTAAAATTAAAATAAAGGTGATAATCCATTCTAAAAGGGTATGGGCATACTTAAGACCTGAAGCCCACAGAACTTCTAAAATCCCAGCAATGACGACCAATAACCATTTCATTTTACTCACTCCTCAAAAATGACTGACTGTCATTCATTATATTCTAACTTCAAGAAACTGTCAAAAGGAAAGTGATTACACCATTTCACCGTTCTTCAGTAGTTTGAATGATAATTAAAATTTAAAATAAATTAAAAACGTCGAGATAAAAAAGAACCCTTGTGACAAGGGTTCTTTTTTATGGTTGATTCCTAGAGTTTACATTATGTTAACTAGTTTTTTATATGATATGCATACCTGAATGAAAAATTTTTTATGACTTTTTACTAATTTCATAGTCTAGTTATTTCTCTCCACCCATTCATTGATATAGTGGGTCATTTTATTAACGGATGGTGTTTGTGCATGTTTTTTTGTATTCATTAGGATTCCGAGCTGTCTAGAAACATCAATTTCTAAAGGCTTAATGACTATATCTTCAGTACATCTACTTAATAGCAATTTTGGGAGTATGCTTATTCCTAAATTATTCTTCACCATTGAAATAATGGTCTCATCTCCTCTGACTTGATACACAATTTTAGGCAATATCTGTTCCTGGTTAAATATATTTTGTACTTCGAAATGTGAATCTGAATACGGTAGAATAAACTCTGCAGACTCTATTTCTTCCAGAGTTATTAGGTTTAATTTAGCTAATTCATGTTGTTGGCTCATAATGACAAGAATAGGATCTTCAACCAAAGGTTGAAAGTCCCACTTATCATTATGAGATGTACCAATCCCAAAATCTATTTGATCTTCTTCTAGCCAGTGATTTAATTCAGATGCGTTTCCTTCGTATACTTGAATTTCTATAAAAGGATATAAATTTTTGAATTCAGCTAATATTTTTGGCATCCAATTTGTAGCTATGCTTGTGTAAGCTCCTATACGAATTTTCCCTGTTTCTAATCCATTAATTTGATTAACTGTTTCCGATAACTTTTCATATCCTCTTTGAATTTCTCGCATGGCATGCAACACTGCTAGACCATTTTTAGTAGGCTTGACACCATTTTTTTGCCTTATCAATAATGGAAAGCCACATTCTTCTTCTAAGCTACTAATCATCTGACTAATATTTGGTTGTGTGTAGTTCAACATTTCTGCTGCTTTTGTTAAACTCCCGACTTCAACTACTTTAATATAAGCATTATATTTTTTTAGACTCATTTAACCCTTCCTTATGACATAATGTTTTCTTATATCTACTATCACTTATATTTAGTTTACTTATATGTCCTCAGAAAATAAAATAAAAAACGAGATAATTTCAAATTTAAATTGATATTTAATTAACAGGTAATAAGGAGAGGAAATAGTGGCTTATATTCTACAGTTTTTTTTGGGTGGAACCATCATGGTATGTGCTTCCCTTTTAAGTAAATCGAGATACTTGTTTTTATCAGGTATTATCACATTACTACCCATCATGACATTGGTAAATATTCAATTACAAATGAGAAATATGAACATTACAGATTTTAGAGTGACACAAAAAAATGCTATTTTTGGCTCTTTTGGTGCAGTTATATTGATTAGTCTTATTTTTATACTGACGAATTGGTTTAAGCCTTTATATGCTGTGATATGTGCATTTATTATTTATACTCTTTACATGGTTGGATGTAAGTATTTTTTCTCTTAATAAAAAAAGAATCCTTTGCTGATAAAAGCAAAGGATTTTCAAATTTATCGGAATAGGGGGAATACGTTATTAGTCTAGCCAGATTTGTAGATTCATATACATCCAAATTTAAAAATAAATTTTGTAATCGATTCTACCTAAATAGAAACCTACTGTTTCTTCTACCTAAGTTCCCTTATTTGTTAAGTAAATACTAAAGCACTTCGTATATTATTAAAGTTTTACTATTTACTCTTAGTGACTACAAATATGAACTTATAGTCATTGCCTCGATTGTTGCAGTGTACCTAGCTATAAAAACAATATTTTAAAAGAGGGGATGTTCCTCCATAGTAGACAAATAAAAGAAAGCAACCTATTCTCCCTACGATGGAGGGGGTTTTTTATGGTGTCTTAGATCTAGATAAAAAAATGTCCCTCGATTTGAGGTAATGATTTATAAAGATTAAGTTATTCCTCATAGTAGTATTCATGACAATCCTCATTAAATTAATGGTTGTATTAATCAATTATTTAACTTCCCCTCTATATATTTTCGTAGTTTTTTCAAAAGACCACGAATCTCCATACATGTGTATAGAGGTAAAATAATATCCTTGAGCAAGATTAAAGGAACTGTTTTCTCTTCTTTATATAATTTAGTACAACTTCACGTTCATCTTCAAATAGCATATTCAAATGATTAATTTTAGATATAGGTTGCCAGAAATATGAGTCTACGACCTGGACTTTCTTTTCTCCAGCTAATATCTTAACTTCAAAATAGGTCATGTAAACATCAACACTATAGGTAGTTGAGCTATTCTCGTGTATTTTTTTTACTATCTCTACTTGATAACCCGTTTGATTCCATACTTCTCGAACACAACAATCTTCGAGCCTTTCATGTCCTTCGATAGCACCAGAAGGAACAGACCAACACTTTGGCATGTTGGATTTTTCTTGGGAGACCATTAATAATTCATCTTTATCATTTAAGCAAATTATTGCAAAACCACTACACGTACTCACTGAGATCTCCCCTTAGAAAAACATTTTAGGCATACAGGTGTTTTTAATAAATAGAACTTAATCAAACTGGATTATAATCTTAAGCAAGTTCTTTAAAAGATGTTATAGTGTGAGCTTAAACACAGGCAGTTTCTTTATTTGGTAAGCATAACTTTAAATACCACTTCTGTGTTATCTGTCACTTCAGCTCCCTGATAAAATGTACTATGCGAAACACTATGAGCTATAAATCTTTCACTCGTTTCAGGGATTACAACAGTATAATGAGTATTCTCAAAAAAGGTATCATATAATTGATAATCTTGTTTACCCAAAACAGAAAATGAAAACTTAATTTGATCTCTTCCCTTAGTCATTTTTCCATTATTAATAATTCTTTTTTCAAGTCCCACTTCTTCTTTGTTGGCTGTAGACGTAGTAAGGTATTTTACATCAAATACAACATCATTAATGACTAATTCTTTCACTATTAAGTCCTCCTTCTCTACTTGTTTCCTCTCCTTAATTCGCCAAAGATTAACAGGTCACCTCTTTTCTACTGTATAACATATATCTTTCCAGAACTCATCTGAAAAAGCACCCTGAAAGGATACTTAAAAGTTAGCCTGTAAATCTTCAATTTTTTTCTTGAGTTTTTGGCTTTCTTCCTCTAACTCGATGATTCTATCTTGGAGTTCTTTATTATCCCAGTTACTTTCTAACTCTTCAGATAACTTCATTCGCTTTTTATGGCTTTCAATTCGTTTTTTAGCCATCTCTTCTACTTCTTTATTTAATAGTATCAATTTCTAATGGCTTGTTATTAAATGTTAGAGCCTAATTAATTCCGATTAGGAAAGTTGGAGGAATCGTAAGTGCTAAGAAAAGAAGATAGTAGGCTTGATCAGGAATGGATAAGTCTTATGAAAGAAGCTTATCAATTAGGTCTCTCAATTGTAGAAGTAAAAGAATTTATATACTCAAATCAAAAAGGACCCGTTTCTAAATGACTCAGGCCTTTTTTTGCGCTTATAAAGTGCTCTATGTTAACTAAGTTTGTAGACTTTATACAGCTTAAAAAGGGAAAAAACCACCATCGGGAAAGAGGTAGTTTTTTCTAGTCGTTAAAATATAGATGTTCAGTTGATGCTCTATTGCATCTTTAATAGTTTGCTGAATAGATTCGTTTGTATTCATTCCTTTATTATTTTTCTTTTGCAATTTCTTTTCTATTAGGAGCAAGTGGTGGCTGTTCTAACCATTTATTTTTCACCATAATATTAAACCATTTTTTTGTTACCATTAAATTCTTTAGAATAACACCTTCATAAGCAGCTACAAGATCTGTTCGCATTGCTGATGCTAAACCTGTTCCATGATACGCTTGTGCAGCTTGGAACAAGAAACCAATATGATACATCATTAATTTATCAGAAAAGGGAGCGTCTGTTGAAGTTGTTACTTCTGTCTCCCACGATTTAGGAACTGGTAAATTATCCGCGTGCATTATTTTTGAAAAGGATTGTATTTGTTCATCAGCTGTTTTCTCCGAATCCTCTAAAAATTCCCTTGCTTCTTTTGATTGAGAGACCTGACTAAATCCAATAGAAAGAGTTTTAGCCATAATGCTTTTCTTAAGGTTGAAGGAAATACTTATGATTTCTAGTGCCGTTAAGCGTCTGCCTTTCCCGAAAAACCCATCCGTAAAATCCTGGCTAGAAATATATTCAGGGTTCGTAGCAGGATAAAAATAAGGGTCCCTCTGAAACTCCCCTTTTTCAAGTAATAATTCAATCGTTTGATGATACATCCTTTTAGCATCATTATCACATGTATCGTAGAAGTGGC
This sequence comes from Priestia sp. AB, assembly GCF_028369225.1. NCBI lineage: Bacteria > Bacillati > Bacillota > Bacilli > Caryophanales > Bacillaceae > Priestia > Priestia sp. AB. The sequence continues at coordinate 15,243 of NZ_JAQMYN010000024.1, read as the reverse complement.
GTAAGTCTTCTCTGACAGAAACACCTAATGAGGTTGTATGTCCTAGCAAGCCATGTAACGTCATGATATGTAAATAATTTAAGCAGAATATGTCCGTGAACAATCTCTTGGTACCGTTATTAAGATCAGACTCAGTAAATCCAATTGGAACTGGAAACCCTTCGTTTTCTATAAAAGCTACAATTTGTTTTTTTTGTTTTGCGAAGGTCTTGATAGCATCTTCAAAAATGGTCTTTATTGACTCATCCTCAATAATAGAGAACATATATCGATTTACTACATCCGTCATTGTTCCGTTTACATACTCTCCCCATAGTGTCCCTATTTCAGAAGATGTGAGTTTTATCTTATTTTTATCCATATGATCACCTCATGGATAATATTTACTAATTTATTAATAGATATGAATTTTATCTTAACAAAAAAAGGTTTTTAGCTTGTAATTTCAGATAACGTACATTATGGTAACTACGGTTGTACATCATATACAGCTTAAAAACAGAAAAAACCTATCTCTTCCCAGTCAAAAGAGGTAGGTTTTTTCTGTTGCAGAATTTAGTTGTATGAGTCAATGTTTAGTAACATCTTGGGTAGTTTGCTCAATTTTCTATTCACTATTCGTTTTATAATCTTAAATAAAAAAAGAAACAGATCTAAAAAGACTGTTTCTTGTAAAATTCCAATCCAACATAATACTTTACCCCTTTGATTGAAAATGAAACATGAAATATGATTATTTTTATAAAACTTATTTTGCTTCTGATAAATCACATTATGTTAACTGAAGTTATATATCTTATTCATATTTTTCAAAACTTAAGTAAACTTTTTTTGTCATTTTGTAAGAAATAGTTTACAAAAAGAATGAAATATATTACATTGGATGTAACAAAAAGGAAATTGAGGTGTTGAGATGCAACGAAAAGGAGCATTAACCAATCGAATTCCAGTTTTAAGGGCTGAAATGAGATGGTCACAACAAGAATTAGCAGATCGTGTTGGTGTTTCTAGACAAACTATTGCTTCACTGGAATCCAATAAATATAATCCATCTCTAATACTTGCATTTGAAATTGCTAAACAATTTAGTAAGAACATTTACGAAGTCTTTGATTATGAATTTGCGGAGGGAGAATAAAATGATGATGACACTTGCAGTAATTCTTGCTTTAATTGGTGGTTTTTATTGGGCTACGTTTCTTAATAAAGAAGCGAAAGATGAAAGAGGAGCACAAATACAAGGAAAAGCCAGTTCAGTTGTATTGATGATCTTTATTATAGGGTTTACGGTGATTACTATCTTCAATTTATTTAGTCCATTTACCAATGCCCAATTTCAAAATGCTCTTAGCTTATGCTTCAGTTTAGTTATCATTACAAATGCATTGTCTATTATGTATTATAAAAAAAGAATTTAATATGTAATAAGAAAGGCCATCTAATGTATTGGATGGCCTTTCTTATATATGCTTATAATGATGATTATGTTAACTAATTTTGCATGTGATATACATTTTTTACTGTGTAATAATTCCCTTAGGATATTAGCCTAGGACCCGTACCATTTCTGCTTGCATACCTCTTTGGCCATTCACTACTACAAAAGTAACCTTTTGCCCTTCTTTTAAGCTTTTAATAACAACCCCTTCAGTCCCTTTAGTCCGTTCAATAGCTGTAAAATGGACAAAAAGATCAGGTCCATTTTCTGGTGTAATAAAGCCAAATCCTTTCTCATGATTGAACCACTTAACTGTTCCAACTTGCCTTTCTGCCATATAAATCTTCCTCCTTCAGTATCAGTATTTTTTTGTTTCGATAATGGTGATTATATTAACTAAAGATATATATGATATACACCGGTTTTTAATCCATTTTCTGATAAAATAGTAATTAATAGTAATTTCATAAGAAAGAGGCTGATTAATGTGACGGTGAATGTTATTTTTAATCCATTTTTTGCTTTAATAATCCTTGTTATAGGAGTATGGATGGGAAGTACAGTTAATGAATTGTTTGGATTAGTAGCGATTTTAGGAGGTTTGTTGTTAGGGTTCTCTAACTTATTCAAAAACGGTATAACAATCAATAAAAAGTCAAAGGTTTTACTTTTTGCATCTTTTGTTTTCCTATTAAGTTTATTCTCATTAACTTATTTAGTTGTATCAGCATTTATCTTTAATTTCTAAAAAACACTTAAAGTAAATAAGCAGCTATAAGGATCTTCTAACGAAAGATCCTTTTTTAGTGCCGATAAGCTGTATTATGTTAACTGAACATTCATAGGTTATAGAGTCAAAAAGTAGAAGGAGCTACTGTCCCTCAACAGTAGTTCCTTGCTGTAATATAAATGTATTTTGGATGATCTAATTTATCTGAAGTAGTTTATACAGAAAGAATGATTGACGAATAACTCACAGAGATAGATTCTTTTTTAGTTATTTACTAACTTCCACTACGAATGGAACTATAAAGACTTTGTTACTGCGCTGAAACTCTCCCCAAACTTTATAGATGCCAGGTGAAGGGAATGTTGTATGGAACATAGCATTAGATCCTTTTACCCTTTCATCCATCGGATGTACGTGCAGATATTTTGTTGCGTCTTGATTTAGAATGACAACGTGTCCTACAGCTCCAAGGTATGGTTGTAAATCCTGAATAGGCTGTTTGGTTTGAGCGTCTTCAAAATGAAAATTTAGCATAGTTTCCTGATTCGCTTTTAGCTGGCTATCTATTTTAAGAGACACTTGATTCCCATTAACAGTTTTTACTAACTCCTTATTAGGTGTAAGGCTAACAGGAGCTGGTGTATTTCCTTTAACAGAAACCGTATGCATTTGAACTGTATCCAGTTGTCCTTTCGGTACAAAGTCAGCAATTAACTGAAATGATCCTCCCTGAGTAAACGTAACAGGTACTGTGAACACACCTTTTCCCTTATAAGTAGGATGGATGTGTTGATACTTTGACAAGTCTTTGCTTGCAACAATCAGATGCATTTTCTTTTCGTGATTTACCTCAAATTCGGAAATAGGCTTCCCTTTATTATCTTTAATTGTGATTGTTAACTGGTTGGTTGTATTAGCCTGAGGATAATGTTCAAACTTCCAATCGGTTTGTACGGCAACTTGTTGTTTTTCTTTTGAAGAATCGTTATGGTCCATGTTTGCCATGTCGTGTTTCATCTGCTTATGTTCAGAATCCTTATTACATGCTACCAAAGCAATCATAGTTAAGAGAGATACCACGACAAATAGTAACTTTTTCATATATACACCCTTTCATTGTAATAAGTACTGCTGTCCACTATTTATATCAAATAGATGTGGAGAAACTGTGCAGACCTATCCATACTCATACACAAGATTAAGTAACTAACGATAAGGAACACTATGTTAACTAAATCTATATATGTCATAAATAATGATTTCAATACTTATATTTGATAAAGTGTAAATATAAGGAATTTTATGAGGTAGAAGAGTTTAAAGACTTAAAATCTTTATGAAAAGGTTGATAAAATGAAAAAATCGTTGTTCTTAAATGAAAATTTTAAAATTTTATGGACCTCTCAGATTTTACAGACGTTAGCAAATACCTTATTAACCATTTCAGTTATGGTTAATGTCTACAAGCAAACTAATTCGGTATTAGGTTCAGGTGCTGTACTAGCATTGACTTCTCTTGCAGGATTTCTAAGCAATTTATATGCTGCTAAGTATATTAATTCATTTCATACCTTAGCTTTATTGAGATTTGTAGGATGGTCTAGAGGAGTTTTAACTTTAATATTAGGTGGATTAATTGTAACTCATTTTACATTCTCATTCATTTTATTATTGATTGTTTTATTTGTATTAAATTTTATTGGGGCTTGGTATGCACCTGCTCGAATGTCTGTTATTCCTCTAATTGTAGAAAAGAAGGAATATATTAGAGCGAATGGTAGTCTATCTGTTGTTAATCAAATTTTATTGGCTGGTCTTTGGGGAGGAGGAGGTATCTTAATCTTACTTATCTCTCCGTTTGCTATGATTCTTTTAATAATGGGTTCTTTTTTTGTCTCCGGCTTTCTAATTTATAAGATTAAATTACCTCATAAAGACACTACATTAACAGTTAAGAAAAAAGCCCAACCATTGTGGAGTTCAATTTATAAATCTCCCATCCTTATAAATATTACTATTATGGACTTTTTTGAGGCTTTAGCTAATGCTATATGGTCTTCTGCTTTATTATTAGCATTTACTCATGATGTACTAGGCAAGGGAGAAGATTGGTGGGGGTTTATTAATGCGTCTTACTTCATTGGTGCTATTCTAGGAGGATTAATTGTTGTATATTTGTCAAGAATTTTAGAAATGAAAATGGGATACATTATAGCCTTAAGTGGTCTGTCTATGGGACTATTCACATTTATGTTTTCAACAACTTCCAGTGGAATACTTGCGCTTATTTTTTGTTTATTAATGGGTCCTTTATATCAAATCAGAGACACATGTCAGGTAACGGTCTTACAAGATATTATTAAACAGTCTGAACTTGCTAAAGTCACAGCTGCTCGAAACATCATACTTACTCCTTGGACAGGTGTTACCTATTTAATAATGGGATATTTAGGAGATATGTTAGGTGTAAAACTTGTTTTTATTTTGGCAGCTGCTCTATATTGTGGTTCAGCTATCCTAGCTTTGTCATCAAAAACTTTGAGGGATTATAATATCAAAACTGAAACGGAGCAAGAATCTCACTCTATAAAAGCTTAAGCATTTATATTACAAATTTCTAACCTGCCGATAATACCTGTTATGTGAACTGAAATATTTAATTTAATTGTCTTTGGATATAGGATAAAATCTATATGAACTGAAATATTTAACGGAGTGTGCTTATGTTGTTAGTTTTGATTAGAAATTCTTTGATTTTAGGTATAGGATTTTATCTATCTATCAGCTTTTTACCCGAATTGTTGTATATAAACGAGACTGTTTCCAAGTACTTAATGGTGATACCTGCTGGCTTATGGCTTCTCCGATCAAAGAATAGATGGTGGTTTAACATAATTTCTGTTTTTTTAGGACTTATAATTTCATTAATTGCATTTGAATTCATTTAAAGCATACTATAAAAGCTATCTCATAGAATGAGATAGCTTTTTTACTTTTAGCTGCCGATAAGCTACATTATGGTACCTAAAGATGTATGAAATATACATTCAATAATTACTAATTATAATTAGACATCTTTACTACTTTTTTCAAACCTGTGGTTGATCCTAACCACTCTGTATATTATAAACCCTATAAATAAAATAATTGGAAATGTAGTTTTTATATTTCTAAGAAATACTTCAATCATCGGCAATAAAATAATAGCTACTATAATTAAGTATCCAATACTGTTTATGATGGTATATTTCTCTTTAATTTTCGGCATCTTATTTTCTAGCAGGGTCATTATTATTTGTCCACCATCCAAAACTGGGATGGGTAGAGCGTTTACTATGCCTAGGAACAAACTAATTTCAGCTAAGCAACTCAAATAATTAGAGATTTCATTAGAATAGATTGTTGTCGGAAATATTGTTAACCCTGAGTAAAAATATTGAAAAGGATGATTCAAGAAAACATGTATTAAGTCGACAAATTTTATGCCAACATGAAATGAATCTCCCTCAATTAACTTTATTAGCACAAGAGAAAATATGGGAAGAATTATAATACTCATTATCAATCCTGAAGCTGTTAAGATTATCCGACGCTTTTTAGAATATGTTAAAAATTCTTCGTCACTCCCTGCGGGCATCACGTACCCACCTAATAAAATCCAACAAATTTTAAACTTTATTGATTGTAAAGTGAACTCCCATAATATTGGGCCAAACCCAAGAGAGGCTTCTTTAATTTTAATTCCTACTAATTTTGCTCCTATAAGATGTCCTATTTCGTGTACGATGGTAGCAGCTATCATGATTAGTATGATTTCTTGAAAACTCATTAAATATCTCCTTTTAAATGTAATAATATAGAAATTATATCATTTTTAGTAAGTGATATTTGGACAAGTTTTTAAGAATTTATTTCCGATAATGATAATTGTGTAAATTTAATTCGAGAATAATGTAATATATATATTGAATAATGTAATGTATATGTTACACTTCAATCAGGAAGGAACTGGTTTATATTGAAAAACAATGTAAAAATATTTCGTGTACAAGCTGATTTAACTCAACATCAATTAGCTGAAAAAGTTGGTGTTACTCGTCAAACCATTAGTTTAATTGAAAAAGGAAAATATAATCCTACATTAAAAATTTGCTTAGAAATATGTTATGCAGTCAATAAAACCTTAGATGAGATTTTTTGGGTTGATCAGGAGGAGATTTAGAATGAAAGTAATAACAGACGAAAGACTTGTTATCAAAAACTTGAAAAATATTCGTTTTGCGTTTGCTTTTCAAACTTTAGCACTTGTGGGGATTGTAATATACGACGGTATTACGAAGGGATTCAATAATATTACCAATAATCCTATATGGCTAGTTTTGATACTTACCAGTGTTATATTAGGGTATTTGAACTTAAGTATTTCTGTTGACTCCTATGAAAATGAGAAACGAATTAGAAAAATGCCCTATTACTTATTAGTATTATGTTGTTTAGCTGCCGGAGTTTTTTTGGGTCTACTAACAAAGATAACATCTAATAGTAGCTTCGCTGATAGTATAATAATTGGTTCAGTTATATTTTTATGTTTTTTAGGAACGTTTTCATTTGGTTATTTTTTAATAAAAAAACGTTCTAAAGACGATGAAGAATAAATTATAAATACTTCCCATAAGGAACATTGTGGTAACTAAAATTAATAAGTAAGCCTATTTATGTTACAGTGTACATAGAAACATGTATGAGTCTGGAGGCAAGGTTATGAAACGTGCAATAGGGATATTTCTTATTGCTCAAGCTTTATTAACGTACTTAACTATTAAGATAATTTATACTCCTTTTATCGTTAGAACATTGGATAGAAATACTGGAGTTATGACAGTTTCATATAGTTTCCCTTTAACGTACTGGTTAATTTGCATAGCTTTGGGCATTATGCTTATAGTGGGAACTTACTTAGTTTTTGCTAAAGAAAAGAGGCAGATCTTTAATTAAAGGTCTGCTTTTTATTTCTACCGATAAGCTGTTTTATATTAACTAAGCATGCTTCTTTTACATAATCTAAAAAGAAAACAACTATCCTCGGGAGAAGATAGTTGTTTTCTACTGATAAATTAAGTTGTGGGTGAATCCTCATAAGAATTCGTAGGTAGTTTGCTCAAAATAAGCATACAGTATGTAAATTTAATTATATTTTAATTTTCAAGTGCTCATTTCTCTTCGTCTTCTATGTTATCTCTTACCATTATGCAGGTGCAGTGTACTTACGTGTTATTGATTGACCCGTGTAAAAGTTAAAGGTTTCTCTCCCTTAGATAGCTTTCAACTATATCTCTTACCATCTCTTTGAAGGACTCCTCTTTTTGAGGGTTCTTTCTTATTGTAATCTCCTTTGTAATAGAGTTCACTGTAAGATATACAGTTTCTCCTACCTCTACTTCTGCTATCTTTGCAATCTCTGCAGGCAGTGTCATTCCTAAAGAGTTTCCCACCTTGGATATCTTGCGTTCAATTTCTAACTCCATTGGTTCACCTCCATGCTAATATATAATACCATAAATGCATAAGGCATAAGGCATAAGTCATAAAAAACAGATGAAAGATGAATCAATGATTCTATTTAAACAACTTATTAAAAAGATAATAATCGAATATAAAGTTCACAACAACTAATCTTAATAATATTTAGAAAAAGTAATTCATAACTTAATTAACCATTTAATTATATTATAATTAATAAGTAAATGTATAAAGTTTGTTATTAAAATTAAAGTTTTATTATTTACTTTAAGTGACGACAAATTGTGGGTTTTTCTACAAAATAGATATTAAATGAACTTATTCTTATAAAAATTTTGTAGATTTGACGAGTGTATACGATTTTTTGTAAGGATATAAGATTTGTGTTCCATTTTAATTTTAAAATTAAATTTTATTACAATAAAGAAAGCCACTAGATGCACTAGTGGCTTACCGTTTAAAAATCGCTATATTCTTCTAAGTCATCATCGTCTAATGAGCCAGATATATTTTCTAAATCTGCAACTTTTCCTTCTTTCAGTTGAGGAACCTTTGAAGGCTCTTCTTCTTTAAAAGTATTGCTTCCTCTAAAACCCGTTGTTTGGGCTAATGCCTTTAAATCAAATAGTTCATTCTTAATATGCTCAAACATTTCGTAGGTTTTTTTATCTTCCCTTGCTTTTCTTCCAGTAGATGTTTCATCTAAATCACGTAGAATTAAAGACGAAATATAATCTCCTAACTTACGCGATTTAGCATATGTAGCCAGTTGATTATACACTTCATCACTCAATCGATTTGTCTTAATGGTAAACGCATTTTGGCGTTCTGACATCCTTATCACCTACGTTGTTAGGATTTAACGGCTTTTTTCTCTGCTGCTTGCTTCTTCTGAACGTAACCAATACTACGAATTTCCAAGCCAAATAAATTTAAGTGACGGCTATCTTGAGGAACCTTATGGTACTTGTCTGTACGTTCTTCTCCAATTTTTTCACGCATACTATTCATGATGGCAACTTCTAAAGTAGGAGCTACCCCTCCACAGTACACATATTTACGCACTTTGTTCGCTGGTGGTGGTGCGACATCATTTAATTTAGCCAATAAAATCTCTACATATTCTCGAAGAGAAGACTTGATTGTATTTGTTAAATCAATGGATTCGCCTGTGTTTTCGTTTTTTAATACAAACTTTTGCTTGCTGTAGTTATCAAGAATAAATTGATCAAAGGCACGTAAGTCTGTAAACAGTTCTAGAAATTTCTCTTTACGCAATTTATCAATATGCGCTAAATAAGGAATGCCTTCAATGCTTTGGAATGATTCACGACTATTGGCAGCTTTCAACCCTTCAGGTAGAATAACTACGTCAATGGAACCACCACCAATGTCCACCATAACTGTTTCACATTCTACATACTCATTCGCATCTTCACGATCTTCAAGGGTTAAGTCTTTTTTTAACGCAAAACGTGCACTTTCCCCCTCTTTTAAGCATGCACTTTCTTCTACTACTACCTTTAACGTATTTTCAAAACCAGGCGTATGCACGGTAAACGTATGGTCGCCTAAGAAGCGATTAGCCATCGCTTTTTGAGCCGCCCCAAACGTGCTCTCTTTCTTAAGAAGCCAGATTGGTAACATCGTAGAAAAATAGTCAATTTCAACTGTGTTATCCTTTTTATCCTTAGCATGTAACGCATGGTAATACGAAATGGCAGCTAAAAAGGTGATGTATGGAATATGGCTTGTAATTTTATTATGTAATTTATTAATGTGATTGTTGGCAAGTAATTGACTTGCGGCAATGTCACCGACCAAGAAATAGCGCTCTTTCTCTTCTCCTTGAATAGTTGTGGAAAGTAAAATACGCTTTTTAAATTCTTCTGGAGCTGTAACAGCATCTGTAAAGAAAGAATCTGCAGCTTCTTTTTGCAGTTCAACTACATTCGTTGGAAAATCAAATAAATATCCATCCATGATGTTCATATCCACAGAGTTTCCGCAATCTTTATTAAAACGTGAAATTTTCATCTCTATACACCTCATTTTTAAGTTGAACTTCTATTGAACTAATTATACATAAAAAAAAGAGGTTGGACAATCTTTTTAGATGAACTTATTTATCATCAAAAACTTACATATATCAACAATCATGTTTATTTAGTTGATCTTACCTTGAGACGTAAATTAAATTAGGATAAGAGGAATCATGTTAATAAGAAGGTACTAAGTCGCTTATAATGAAAAATACTATGTGTTGACTACATAACCATCACATCAAGTATTTTCATACATCTAAAAAGAAAAAAGGAATACAAAAACCCTGTCCTTATCTATAGAAATAAAAATTGCTACAATAGAAAATCTAACAACAAAAGGTTCTATTTAAATCTTCACATAGACGGTTCAAGCACACTAGGGTAATTCCATACATACAGTAATTAGAAATCTTGTTCCTTCCACATTAGCCCAATTTCTTGTTCGCGCTGCAAAACCTTCTCCAGATAACGCTCTGTTGTCTTACGATCACTGTGACCTAGTTCCTTTTGAATTAAAAAGATATCTGCCCCCTGCTGCCTACTGTAAATGGCATAAAAGTGACGAAAATAATGGGGCGTAATCCTGTCAGTTCGTTCTTTCACAAAAGGTAACTCTGTTCGTTCAATGATACGCACAATATAATTACTTAAGTTTTTATAGTGATAATACTCTCCATCTTTGCTCGGAAATAATGGGCCTTGATCGCTCGTATTTAAGGCTGTACTGACATTGCGTCTTGCTCTAAAGGCAAGAATTCGTTCATATAGGGAGGGATGAAGTAACTTATCAAATTTCTTTCCACCCTTACCTACTCCTCTTAAGCGATAATGCCCACTTAAGCTGTCTAGATATACATCTCCCCATGAAGCATTGGCTATTTCTTGTACACGTAATCCTGTCATAGCCAACATGGTTAACAATCCATAGTTAATGGGATGGTGTTTATAATAGTCTAGGATCTGCTTAACTTCATGATAGTACAAATCTCGATTTGGAATTTCTTGTTCTGATAGTGATGTGCTCAAAATTTCTTTATGCAACGGATACTGAATATACTTCGTTTCATGTAACCATTTCATAAAACTTTTTAAAATCGTCATTTTAGCATCTAAAGTTGCGGGTGAATAAGGTTTACCACCCTTACCTAACAATGCAGTACTTAAATACATTTGATAATTCCTTATGTGCCAAGGTCTTAGATTTTTAAAAATCGTTTCTTCTATATAATGGTCTACATCTTGTCGTAAGAATGACTCACTTTCTATTGCATACTGATAAAACTGCAATAAGATCCGTAGGTACTCTACTTTTGTGTTCTCTTTTCGTTCTCGATTCTTTCGGATATGCTTTCGTTGATGAACATAGTAGTACATCATGTCTTCGTCTGTAAAATCGCTAAACATGCCTTCGTTTTTTCGCTGGTGATGCTCATTTCTTTCTTCTAAAGCATCATAGTATGTAGTATTCAACATCAACGAAACTACTTTATGGAAATTCTCTTTTCTCTCACGTATCTCCGTTCCTATATTCATTAAGGATATATTTTGCATAAAACCTCTCCTTTCAATAATCTCGTTTTCTTATTCATATTTCTCTTTAGTGTTAAGGTAGTTTCTTCTCTATTTAAGATTATGTATCAATTTATGTGTATGTAAAAAGCAAGGGACCTCTAACAGTGGTGATAACGTTCATAACAAATTTAAAAGTGATAAAATACTAGTTTAATATTAATTATTACTACAGTTAAGTACGCATTAAAATTTATTTTTTAGAGATATTACTTCTTTATTTTATCTTATATAGAAGTAAAAGTGAAAACTTACTTTTTATAAAAACAGGATAAAATTTATATCATTTGTAGAAAAACAATGTATTTGTCGTTATTTAGAGTCAATATTAAAACATTATTTTTTATAAGTTAGTTTTACCATTTACACTTATAATACAATAACTTTTAAACTTTAATCTTATTTAAATATGATATAATAGATTATTAGTTAATAGAAAAATATAAGGAGTGTGCTTTATGATTGATAACCCCAGTAAAATTATTACCATTGAAGACGTGATGGAGATGTTAGCTATTTCATCTAAGAAAACAATTTATACATATATCCAGCAAGGAAAACTACATCCGATTAATAAAGATGACTGGCATATCGAGGGTCGTTATGAATTTGATCTAGTAGATGTGGTTCGGTTAAAAGAAGAATTAAAAAAGCCAGGACTTACGACAAAAGAAGTAGCGCAGCAACTCGATGTGTCCGTTACAACGGTCAATAAGTATATTAAGCAAGAATTATTACCAGCGTTCCAAGAAGAATACCGAGGAATCAATTGCTATTTTGTCCATGAAGAAGAGTTAGAGGCATTTAAGCGCACACATGAAATCGGGCGCAAACCGAGTAAGCGTCATTTTTATCATGCCGAACAAAATATTGGTTTATTTCAACTTTTTGTAAAGAAAGATGAGGAAAAAGAGCAACTTGCCCGTATCATCTCCGTAGAAGATCCGATTATGGCTATTACAGAACAACATGAGGAGTTAACATTAGAGGAATTAATTGACCGAGGCTTTGAAGCAGCCTATACCATTGAGTCGAAAAAAATGATTACCAAAGAAGGCTATGCTACTTTTACCTTTAAGCAAACAGCTTATGCAAAATCACATCTTTATAAGCTCATGGATTTATTTTATCAATACCTAAGCCCGACCAATATGAGGATTACGCCACAAGAAGAGAAAGAGCAATTTTTAATTGAAATCAAACCTATATTACTGACCGAATCCTCACACGAACTTATGGAGTTATTAGAGTCTGTTCTTGTCTCAGGTAAAATTAACAAGCGTAGCCGTGGCATTTATATTGATAGCGATTTGGAAGTGGTACGAGTCAAAGTAACAAGCGATTTGAAAGAAGAATTGCAGCAAAAAGCGAAAGAATTAGGCAAACGAAACATTGAAGAATTGTTACTATATGCTGTACAACAATTATAGAATGAACTAAGAAACGTTCAACTTTAATAAGACAAGCCAATAAAAACGGGCTTGTCTTTATCTATACGATGAAATAAAAAAGTTTAATAAATTATCTTCTTATTATTAGGACTTTAGAAAGTAAATTAATCCTTTTGATAGATTAATTTACTTTCTATTTGATTTCAGCTGTATTTTAAATATTTCCTCATGGTTTATGGATTATAATGGAAGTTATTGGCCGTTCAATACAAGTTTCAGTACTCTAGAAACTTGTATTTTATTGCTATGTAAAGTTAGCTAATATAATAAGTGTTATAAGTAAAAAAAGAGCATAAACCCGTTGGTTTCCAACAAGTGTATGCTCTTTTTTAATATGACTTTTAACAGTTATTTATTCTTTTAGTTCTGTCACAAATAATTCAAAGTATACGATTCCGATGCAAAACTGGGAAATGTGTCATAAGGATTTTCTAATATACATATGGATAGTGATGTAGCGATATTGTTACTCAGTGATACTTGATGCGCAATGAAAATCAGTGAGTTTATATAGATTCACATGAACTTTTATTGCATAGAAAAAACCATCGAAAGTATCTGAATGACAAAAAAAGCTAATAAACTACTTAAATATCTATGACGTACATTTTAGAGAAAGGAGTATCTATATGAGTGACTACTTTGAGGAGGTAATGAGGAAACTGACTATTGAAGATGTTAGCATTCTGGGATGGTTATTTCAGAATGAAGCAAACGCTGTGTTTAAAGCGATAAAGAAAAGTAGTATTGCAGATGAGTTTGAATATTCAACAGCTAACTTTCGTAAGACACTCAACAAGCTTGAAGCTATCCATTTCATTGGAACTGTTACTGGAGGAAAGGAACATAAATTGTATCTAACAGAATACGGTCAACAAGCTGTACAACAGGCCATACTTCAAGGAGAAGAAAATGAGGGGGTTAAGGAAATATGATAGGTATTGTAGGAATTGGTGCTGCAGGTGGGAATATAGCTGATTTAGCATTTGAAAATGGTATTAATGCTGTTGCATTGAACTTTTCAGAACGTGATTTGGAGTCATTAGATTTTGTAGAAGAGCGTCTAAGGCTTATAGGTAGCGAAGGAGTAGGAAAAAATCGAGATGAAGCTATTAATCTTATGGTCGATAAAAACTGGGAACTGGCACTGAAATTTATTAAAGAGAACTTTTCAACACCTAGTACTGAAATTATTATGGTTTGTTTTTCTGCAGGTGGTGGCTCTGGTGGTGGTATTGGACCGATGCTTGTGGATCTTCTTGCTCAGGAAATGGATGACAAAGCAATTGTAGCTGTTCCTATCTTACCCGATACTACAGAAGCATTGGTTCATCAAGTCAATGCACTGTATGTTACTGAAGAGCTTTCACGTCAGGACCTTTGTGTATTACCTATTGATAACGAGCAGGTGAAAAAGAAAAATCCGAATGCAGGAAAAGCTAGAATCTTTAAAGAAACAAACGAAACATTTGTGAACTTAATTAGTACTCTCCCTAAATATACGGATAGACACTCTAAGCATGGTGTTTTAGATAAGAAAGACTTACGTACAATTTTTTCAACAAAAGGAATTTCTGCCATTTCATCTGCAGAAATAACAAAATTAGATGAAGGGCAAGCAGATATTAGAAATGAGGGTATTACAGAAGTAATTAAGAAATCATGGGAAAACTCAATCTTTGCACCACTTGAAATGCAAACTATACCAAAAGCAGGAATTATATATGAAGGTCCACTAGACTTATTTACGATAGATTCAGCCCAACTATTTAGTTCCTTTAAGGGGGGAGAACCAACCCATCTATTTGAAGGAACCTATGAAAGTGATCATGCAAAGGTAACAACAATTTTATCAGGAATGCCTTATTATTCTACCCGATTAAAAACTATTGAAGAAAAAATTGAAGCACAACAGAAGGTAAAAGAGGAGTTATCTACCATAGAAACAGGTTATGAATCTAAGTTGAAATTGCCTAAGGCTTCTCATAAGAAACCACTACCTAGAAATAAAAAGAAGGCAATCAATTCAATTTTAGATAAGTATCAGAATCGTTGAGCATTTTTAGTATATCTATAAAAACAAACATATAGATATAAGATGCACTTTTTATAGACTCTTTGTTTACACAGATGTGGAGAAATCACCTTTATGAATCACTTGAAACCCTTACTGCCACAAGGGTTCTTTTTTGTAGAGTGTTCCAGAAAGAGTTGTTGTTTAAATTGGAAATAAGTAGGTGAATATTTGGTGTAGACGAATCTGAGTATAAGAATATACTTCGTATTTGTTACTCTAATATCAAAAAATTTTCTAATTAACATTTTTGCTATGAAACGATATAAATTCTATATTAAAATCAATAATTTATCTACTACAAATAAAAAAGCAGTTTGCATATGCAAACTGCTTTTAAGATGACCCGTACGGGATTCGAACCCGTGTTACCGCCGTGAAAGGGCGGTGTCTTAACCGCTTGACCAACGGGCCAA
>NZ_JAQMYN010000023.1:0-36556 GCF_028369225.1 Priestia sp. AB | reverse complement strand
TTTGGAGAGCTGTCCGAGTGGCCGAAGGAGCACGATTGGAAATCGTGTAGGCGGTTAACGCTGTCTCAAGGGTTCAAATCCCTTGCTCTCCGCCATTTTTATTTAATTAGCACAGTGGCCCGTTGGTCAAGCGGTTAAGACACCGCCCTTTCACGGCGGTAACACGGGTTCGAATCCCGTACGGGTCACCATTTATTTTCATCTACATAATAACGGAGGATTAGCTCAGCTGGGAGAGCACCTGCCTTACAAGCAGGGGGTCGGCGGTTCGATCCCGTCATCCTCCACCATATATTATCATCGCGGGGTGGAGCAGTTCGGTAGCTCGTCGGGCTCATAACCCGAAGGTCGCAGGTTCAAATCCTGTCCCCGCAACCAAGTGGTCCCGTGGTGTAGCGGTTAACATGCCTGCCTGTCACGCAGGAGATCGCGGGTTCGATTCCCGTCGGGACCGCCATTTTAAATTTAATAAGGCTCGGTAGCTCAGTTGGTAGAGCAAAGGACTGAAAATCCTTGTGTCGGCGGTTCGATTCCGTCCCGAGCCACCATTTTAAAAACAGTTGTTTTTAAAATGCCGGTGTAGCTCAACTGGTAGAGCAACTGACTTGTAATCAGTAGGTTGGGGGTTCAAGTCCTCTTGCCGGCACCACAGTTATTGTGGAGGGGTAGCGAAGTGGCTAAACGCGGCGGACTGTAAATCCGCTCCTTCGGGTTCGGCAGTTCGAATCTGCCCCCCTCCACCATTTACAGGGGCATAGTTTAAAGGTAGAACTACGGTCTCCAAAACCGTCAGTGTGGGTTCGATTCCTACTGCCCCTGCCAATCATAAAAATAACATTGCATATATACGTGGCGATTGTGGCGAAGTGGTTAACGCACCGGATTGTGGTTCCGGCATTCGTGGGTTCGATTCCCATCAGTCGCCCCATTTATAAACGATATGCATGTTCCAATATTGGGCTATCGCCAAGCGGTAAGGCAACGGATTTTGATTCCGTCATGCGTTGGTTCGAATCCAGCTAGCCCAGCCATATATGCGGAAGTAGTTCAGTGGTAGAACACCACCTTGCCAAGGTGGGGGTCGCGAGTTCGAACCTCGTCTTCCGCTCCAATTTTAATAAAGTTATTTAGTCTTGAGTAAATGGCGGCATAGCCAAGTGGTAAGGCAGAGGTCTGCAAAACCTCTATCACCGGTTCAAATCCGGTTGCCGCCTCCATTTATTTACAAGCTGCCGGGGTGGTGGAATTGGCAGACACACAGGACTTAAAATCCTGCGGTAGGTGACTACCGTGCCGGTTCAAGTCCGGCCCTCGGCACCATTTATAATTTTAACTTGCCTTTTTTATTTTGCCGATGTGGCGGAATTGGCAGACGCGCACGACTCAAAATCGTGTTCCTTCGGGAGTGTCGGTTCGACCCCGACCATCGGTACTTTAGCTTTACTTGACAGGGTGATTCCTGTTTTTATTTTTACTTATCGGTCGACAAATTTTGATAATATTTGCGGGTGTAGTTTAGTGGTAAAACCTCAGCCTTCCAAGCTGATGTCGTGAGTTCGATTCTCATCACCCGCTCCATACATATTGTTATCACAACGCAGTGTCTCGCTTTCAAAGCTGAGATGTTGCGTTTTTTATTTTTAGCGTAAATATAGCGTCTATCTTTTCAAGATAGACGCTATATTTACGTACATCAGTTAATGACTTGATAGGTGGCTTCGCCGCCGTGAATTTGAATGAACATGTTACTTAGGGATTTAGTTAGTTTATAAGCCTGTTCTTCTGAAAGTGAAGGCTTTAAATAAATGAACTGTACAGCTTGCGTTGTCTTTTCAGTTACGTACGCTCGGTTAGAATCGACATAAGGGCTTCCAAAAGCTCCTAGGGTATCTTTTGAAATGATTTTATTTTCTAAAGAAATATTACGTTCATTTAGAGCTTCATAAGACTCTTCTTTTTTACCGATAGCAAATTCGATGGGGCCTTCTAAATTAGAGGAGTCATAAATTCCAATTGGGACTTCATATTGCAATGAAAAAAAGTTGTTAATGTCCACAGCAGAATTGATAGAAGGCAAATACGTTTGTTTTCCTATTCTTCTAATTAAAGCTTCTATAGAAGGACGGTATTTACTTGGATCAGTTCCAAATGTTTTGAAAAGCTTTCTCCACTCGCTAACACCTTCGAATTCTGTTACTTTTTTTGACTCAAGGTCGAAATAAATGGATTCTTGAAAGAGGCGCAGACGTCCTTTTAGCATTTGAGGAGAATCACCAACTTCAATATTTTTATACTGAATGATTCCCATTTTAAAAGAAGGGCAAAGCTGTTTAATAGCGGGCGATAATGTAAAGTTCATTTTTTTGATCCTTTCTATTATAATTAGTATTTGTTCGTTTATAGATACCATCCTATCATTTCATTGAGTGAGAAAACAGTTCAATGCATGAATATATAGAATTTCTTAGAAAGGAGGCCATTATTCACTATGAATGCGTATCAGTTGAAGGAAGAAATTATTTCATACAGCAAAGAGATTGGAATCGATAAGATTGGATTTGCGAGTGCTTCCATGTTTGATGAGTTAAAGAATCGATTGTTAGCACAGCAAGAGTTAGGTTATGCTTCAGGCTTTGAAGAACCTGATATTGAAAAGAGAGTAGATCCCACATTAGTTGTTCCAAAAGCTAGATCAATTATTTCAATTGCACTTGCGTATCCTTCTAAATTAAAGGATGCACCAAAGAGCACAAAGGAAGATCGTCGAGGAATCTTTTGCCGTGCTTCTTGGGGGCAAGATTATCATACGGTTCTACGTGATAGGCTTCAAAAGCTTGAAACCTTCATAAAAGAAAAAGTACCTGCAGCTATCCTTCAATCGATGGTAGACACAGGTGAGCTGTCGGACCGAGCTGTAGCAGAAAGAGCTGGTATTGGCTGGAGCGGTAAGAACTGTGCCATTATTACACCTGAATTTGGTTCCTACGTGTATTTAGGAGAAATGATTACAGATATCCCGTTTCCTCCTGATAAACCGATAGAGGACGGTTGTGGTACTTGTAATAAGTGTGTTGATGCGTGCCCTACGGGTGCGCTTGTAACAGGTGGTCAGCTGAATTCGCAGCGATGCATTGCCTTTTTAACCCAAACAAAAGGATTTTTAGTTGAAGAATTTCGAAGTAAATTAGGCAATCGTTTATATGGCTGTGATACATGTCAAACTGTGTGTCCTGAAAATAAAGGAAAAGACTTTCATTTTCACCCTGAGATGGAGCCTGACCCAGAACTTGCGAAGCCTAAATTAAAACCGCTCTTAACGATGAGTAATCGTGAATTCAAAGAGAAATTTGGACATGTTTCAGGTTCTTGGAGAGGGAAAAAGCCAATTCAGCGTAATGCCATTATTGCACTGGCCCATTTTAAAGATCAAACCGCCGTTCCAGATTTAATTGAATTAATTAAAAATGACGTTCGACCTGTCATTCGAGGAACAGCGGCATGGGCGTTAGGCAAAATTGGCGATAAAGAAGCGTTAGATATACTTATGAACTTAAGAGAAAAAGAAAAGGACCAAGAAGTAATTGAAGAAATGTCAAAAGGTATAGAGATGCTTCAAGAAATCTAAACCGTATTTTTATTGATAAAGTTAGCTAATGAGTCATAGCGTATAATAAACGCTTAGAAAAGTGGTGACATTATGCTAACAAAAAGGAATGTATTATATACTTTAATTAAAGCGCGTGCGGACAGCTATGTAAAAGGTGAGCTTCATGAAGACTTTAAGCCTTTCATTGAACATCAGTGTGAGCTAAAGCGGTCTCTTATAAAAAAAAGAGAAGTTGATGTTTTAAAATGTAATATGAAAGGTTCTATTCAATCTGCTCATACGGATCAGGAAGAAACAAGAGTATTATATAAGGTGCACATTCAGGCATTTTTAAAACAAAACGATTTTTTCTATATAGAAGAAGAAATTGAAGATCGTTTAGCTCTTTTTTATAAAGATACGCTTATTCAAGATAAGCTGCTGGTAAAGGGTTTTTCTGAAGATAAGGTTGAAATGGATGTAGAAGAAGTAGAGGAAGACGAAGAAAGAGCCTCTTATTATGATCGTCTTGCGGCTGTTCAGTATGCAGAAAAACATTGGGATAAACCTAATGAAAGTTATAAGCAGTTTGAGGTAAATTGCACCAACTATATTTCACAGTGTTTGCATGCAGGAAAGGCGCCGATGCGGGGATATCCTAAAAAAGCAAACGGATGGTGGATGAGAGGGAACGCCTGGAGCTATAGCTGGGCAGTTGCTCATTCCATGCACAGCTATTTAAGTAACTCCAAATCAGGACTTCGGGCTGTGAGGAAATCTTCAGCAAGCGAACTTGTCCCGGGAGACGTTATCTGCTACGATTTTGAAGGAGATGGAAGATGGAATCATACGACGATTGTTGTAGCAAAAGACGGTCACGGTATGCCTCTTGTGAATGCGAACACGTATAATAGTCGAATGAGATATTGGGCTTATGAAGATTCAACGGCTTACACGCCAAAGATTAAGTATGATTTTTTCCATATCGTTGATCGGTAAGTCTTTCGTTTTAGCAAGTTAGTGGTATAATGATGAATAGATTTGTTAGCAGAGGTGAAAATTTGTGGGAGTACACGTAGTGTTATTTCAACCAGAAATTCCAGCAAATACAGGAAATATTGCGCGAACATGTGCAGCAACAAATACGACGCTGCATTTAGTTCGTCCGTTAGGCTTTTCAACAGATGATAAAATGTTAAAGCGAGCTGGATTGGATTATTGGGAATTTGTAAATGTGGTGTATCATGATTCATTAGAGGAAGTATTCGAAAAGTATCCTGAAGCAGGTTTCTACTTCATCACAAAATTTGGTCAGCAGCCACACACAACATTTGATTATAGTGACTTAGAGCAGGATCATTTCTTCGTATTTGGAAGAGAAACAAAGGGTCTGCCAAAGCACATTATTGAAGAGAACATGGAAAGATGTCTTCGTTTACCGATGACAGAAAATGTTCGTTCTTTAAATTTATCTAATACAGCAGCTATTTTAATCTATGAAGCGCTGCGTCAACAAAATTATGCTGGTTTATCTTAAGTAAAAAGCGAGGTTCAAATTTTATTGAACCTCGCTTTTTTATTTATGTCGACGATGATATGTAGTGGTTATTTTTTAACGCCCGGTTTATCATTGTATCCCGCTCTGAAGATGGATGCTAAAAAAGCAATTGTTACTCCTAATACTAAAAGTAAGCGCATTGATTTTCCTCCTCAATCTAATTAAAAGGATTATATAGCTACTGCAGTTAAAACCGACTTCCCATATCTCATGATGATAATAACGACAAAATAACTCTTCTAGAGACATAAGTTCTCTAACAAAGTTTAGCCGTTCCTTCTTACTCTTTTATTATAGCTAATAAATACTTTACTGTGAATGCCTAGCAAGGACAAATTTCTGAATTTTACAATTTAAAAAGCATGTTCAAACATTTTGCTGCATAGATTGTATTAATCTTGTTCACTAGCACCATAACTAGTAGGGGAGGTCCTTTAATGGATATATTAAAGAAAGTTGAAAGATACCGCGAAGAAGAGAATCGTCTTAAGTGGGAAGGGACATTTGAAGAGTACCTAAAGCTGATTAAAGATGAGCCTTTAATTGCTCAGCCTGCACACTCTAGAGTATACAACATGATAAAGGATGCAGGAATTGAAGAGGTAAATGGTAAAAGACATTATAAATTTTTCAGTGGACAAATGTTTGGACTTGAAGATTCGCTAGAACGCTTGGTGGAAGAATATTTTCATCCAGCTGCAAAGCGTTTAGATGTTCGTAAACGTATTTTACTTTTAATGGGTCCAGTAAGTGGTGGTAAATCGACGCTAGTGACCATGTTAAAAAGAGGGCTTGAAGCTTATTCGCTTACTGATCGAGGAGCTGTTTACGCTATTAAAGGATGCCCAATGCATGAAGATCCGCTGCATTTAATTCCGCATCATTTACGTAAAGACTTCTTTGAAGAGTATGGTATCCGAATCGAAGGAAACTTATCTCCTTTAAATACAATGCGATTAGAGGAAGAGTATGGCGGGAGAATTGAAGACGTCATTATCGAACGCATTTTCTTCTCAGAGGACAAACGAACTGGAATTGGAACGTTCAGTCCTTCTGATCCGAAATCTCAAGACATTGCCGACCTAACAGGAAGCATTGACTTTTCAACAATTGCAGAGTATGGATCTGAGTCAGATCCGCGTGCTTACCGCTTTGACGGAGAGCTTAATAAAGCAAACCGGGGAATGATGGAGTTCCAGGAGATGTTAAAATGTGATGAGAAATTTTTATGGCATTTACTCTCTTTAACCCAAGAAGGAAACTTTAAAGCAGGAAGATTTGCTTTAATTAGTGCAGATGAATTAATCGTAGCGCATACGAATGAAACAGAGTATCGCTCGTTTATTTCCAATAAGAAAAATGAAGCTTTGCATTCACGAATTATAGTAATGCCTGTTCCATATAACTTAAAAGTGAGTGATGAGGAAAAAATTTATGACAAGATGATTCGTGAAAGTGACGTATCAGATGTTCATATTGCCCCTCATACGTTACGTATTGCTTCTATCTTTACTACATTAACGAGATTAAAAGAGCCTAAAAAAGGCGATATCGATTTATTAAAGAAGATGCGCCTATACGACGGTCAATCTGTAGAAGGCTATAACGATGCAGACGTAGAAGAGTTACAAAAAGAGTATACGGATGAAGGAATGAGCGGTATTGATCCTCGTTATGTCATTAATCGCATTTCATCTACCATCATTCGAAAAGATATTAAATCAATCAATGCATTAGATGTACTGCGTTCATTGAAAGAAGGGCTGGCACAGCATGCGTCTATTTCTGCTGAGGATCGAGAGCGTTACCTGAATTATATTTCTCTGGCGCGTAAAGAATATGATGAAATTGCTAAAAAAGAAGTGCAAAAAGCGTTCGTTTATTCGTATGAAGAGTCCGCTAAAACATTAATGGATAATTATTTAGATAATGTCGAAGCATACTGCAACAAAAATAAGCTTCGTGATCCGCTAACAGGAGAAGAGTTAAATCCAGATGATAAATTAATGCGTTCAATTGAAGAACAAATTGGTATTTCAGAAAATGCAAAAAAAGCATTCCGCGAAGAAATCCTAATTCGTATTTCGGCTTATGCACGTAAAGGAAAACGATTTGATTATAATTCCCATGAGCGTTTACGCGAAGCGATTCAGAAAAAATTGTTTGCGGATTTAAAAGACGTAGTGAAAATTACAACGTCCACTAAAACACCAGATGAGCAGCAGCTGAAGAAAGTAAATGAAGTAGTGGCTCGATTAATTGATGAGCATGGATACAATTCAGTATCTGCTAATGAACTGCTGCGCTATGTAGGAAGTTTGTTAAATCGATAACTCAGTACTAACAAGAAAACATGGCACTTCCGATCTGTGCCATGTTTTTCTTATCTCTTAAAATAAACTCTGCATAATTAGGCTAATGTGTAGTACGCATTGCACTTAACCATCATATGATAAGTCATAAACATATACATGACACTAGACACTATAAAATGAATAGTTAACAGTGAAAGAATTAGTTAGCAAGTATACCATTCTTGCGCATAGGATAAGAGTAACCAACCTTTGAACTAAAGGTATTTGTCAGAAACTTTCGGTATAGCTTATGCATGCCGAGTAAAAACGTGCAGGTGTTTTTTAAATAAGGAGGGGAATAGCGTGGGAAAAGAAGTAGATAAAAGTTTTGCTGTCTCAAAAGAAGACTGGTCCCTCCATCGTAAAGGCCACGATGATCAAAAAAGACATCAAGAAAAAATTAAAGAAGCAATTAAAAATAATTTACCGGATTTAATTACAGAAGAAAATATCGTGATGTCCAATGGAAGAGAAGTTGTTAAAATTCCGATCAAATCATTGGATGAATATCGAATTCGGTACAATTATGATAAAAACAAACATGTGGGTCAAGGTGATGGAGACAGTAAAGTTGGGGATGTAGTAGCACGTGATGGATCTGCTGGAGATGGTCAAAAAGGAGCAGGGAAAGGTCAAGGAGCAGGTGACCAGGCTGGAGAAGACTACTTTGAAGCAGAAGTGTCTCTTATGGAGCTTCAAGAGGCTTTATTTGCTCAATTAGAACTGCCTAATCTTCAGCGAAAAGAATCTGATCAAATTGTTGTGGAACACATTGAATTTAATGATATACGACGTACAGGTTTGATGGGGAATATTGATAAAAAACGAACGATGATGAGCGCTTATAAGCGAAACGCAATGACAGGAAAGGCTGCTTTTCATCCTATTTATCCGGAAGATTTAAAATTCAAAACGTGGAATGAAGTTATAAAGCCGGAATCGAAAGCAGTCGTCTTAGCTATGATGGATACGAGCGGTTCGATGGGCATATGGGAAAAGTATATGGCACGAAGCTTTTTCTTTTGGATGACACGCTTTTTACGTACGAAATATGAAACAGTGGAAATTGAATTTATTGCGCATCATACAGAGGCAAAAGTAGTATCAGAAGAAGACTTTTTCTCCAAAGGAGAAAGCGGAGGAACCATCTGTTCATCTGCTTATCGAAAAGCGCTTGAATTAATTAACCAAAAGTATGATCCGAGCCGCTATAATATTTACCCGTTCCATTTTTCAGATGGCGATAACTTAACTTCAGATAACGCAAGGTGTGTAAAGTTAGTAAATGAATTAATGAAAGTGTCAAATATGTTTGGATATGGGGAAGTGAATCAGTACAATCGACATTCCACTTTAATGTCTGCTTACAAAAATATTCAAGACGAAAGTTTTAGACACTTTATTTTAAAACAAAAATCAGACGTTTTTCACGCGATGAAAAGCTTTTTTAGAAAAGAAACAGAAGACCAGAAATATGCGTAACCTAAAAGGCCTAGACTTGTTATCTAGGTCTTTTTTATGCGGTTTATTCAGCGCTTCTTTGGAGATAGTAAAAGTACGACTTTATCCAAAAGGAGAATAAGTGAATGAACGAAAATATAAAGAGCGAAATGCAAAAACATCAACAAAATCAGCGGTTGAACGCAGCTGAGTTAGGTTACTTATGGGCGCAATATTTAGGCGATACGCTGTATGTATGTGTTCTTGGGTATTTTCTATCTGTTGTAAAAGATGCCGAGATTAAGGAGCTCTTAAAAAAAGCCCATCAGATTTCACAAACTCATGTAGACGAATTGACGGAATTATTCAGTTCGGAAAAAATTCCAATACCAGTAGGTTTTGGGGAACAAGATGTGAACAAAGGAGTTCCTGCTTTATTTGATGATATTTTTATGGCTATTTATGTAAATGAAATGGCAATTGGAGGTATGAAGAAATATGCCAGAGCCCTAAGCGCAGTGAGAAGGCAAGATATTTATGATCACCTGTCTCGATGTGTAAAAGAAAGCGACAGTCTTTTAGAGGATTCTAACCACGTTATTTTAAGAAAAAGCATGCTGATGAGACCTCCGTTTATTCCTTATCCTGTAAAAGTGAATTTTGTGGACCAGAAAACGTTTATATCACCACTTTTCTCTCAAATGCATCCTCTAACTTCTTTGGAGGTTACGGCTATTCAAGAAATTGTTAATACAAATGTATTAGGTAAAACGCTGATGCTGGCCTTTAGTCAAGTAGCTGCCACACAAAAATTACGCTCTTATTTTTTTGATGGAGTCAAGCTTGCGAGTAAGCAAATCAAGCACTTTACCGAGTTACTGTCTGAAGCTGATTTACCAAGTCCGCGTCTGCTTGATGCATATGTAACCAACTCAACGATTTCACCGTTTTCAGATAAACTGATGATGTATCATACTTCCACAGCGGTGACGATCGCTATTGATAACTGCGGTGCTGGTTTGTCTATGTCGTTCCGTTCGGATGTAGCAGTAGAATTTTCTCAGCTAATTGGACGTATAGGAAAGTACGGAAAAGATGGAATTCGGATTATGATTGAGCAAGGTTGGATGGAAGAACCTCCAATGGCAACAGACCGTAAGAAGTTGACGGAGAAATAATAAGGAGTATGTTGTGGGTTATCAGTAATTTTGCGGTACTGAAACATATATAGCTAAGCGAAAATAGATTGCTCTAGACCCACTTGAATGAGCAGTGATAAGATAAAAAAGCTGATTTTTCAAGAAGTAAGTCGAGGTGTGCAAATGAACAACAGTATAAGGGAGTCCATTGCGAAAAAAGTAGCATGGATTAGCGTATGGAGCAATATTGCCCTTACGCTAGGAAAAGTAATAGTAGGATGGATTGGAAATAGTGATGCTGTATTTGCTGATGGTATTCACTCTGCAGCGGACGTATTTGCCTCTATTATTGTCTTATTGGTTATACGAGTAGCAAATAAACCAGCAGATGATGACCATCCATATGGACATGGAAAAGCAGAAGTGATTGTCTCAGGAATCGTAGGAATTATTTTATTGCTTGTATCATTTTATGTGGTATTTGAAGGAGTCGTTGGTTTATTCCATCCGGTTGAATCTCCAAATATTTTAGCCATGTGGATTGCTGTTATTTCATACATAGCAAAGGTATTGTTGTACCGTTATTCTTTAAACGTAGCGAAGCAGCACCACAGTAAGGCAATTGAGGCAATTGCCTTTGATCATAAAGCAGATATTGTTGCTTCTATTGCAGCCGCAATTGGTGTTTTATTATCGATTATTGGTGATAAAATGGATGTTCAACTGCTGTTATACGGAGATAAAATAGCAAGTATATTTGTTGCTTATTTAATTTTTAACATTGCCAGACAAATGATGGGAGAGTCTTTTCAAATCTTAATGGAAGGCAATATTGATGAAGAGCTACTGAAAGAACTTGAAGAAAGCATTTATGAATTTGAAGATGTGAAGCGGATTGATCGCGTTCGAGCAAGAGAACATGGCCATTACATATTAGTGGATGTACGTATTTCAATTGACCACTTTAAAACAATTAAGGAAGGTCATGATTTAGGACGAGAAATCAAAGCAACACTTATGAAAAAACATGATAATATTCAGGAAGTATTAATCCATTTGAATCCTTATTATCCAGATTAAATAAGAAGCAGCGAAGTGTTACTCGCTGCTTCTTATTATTTATATATGTAGAAATTAATGAAATGAGTAGCATAAAATAATGAGGATTTTTATTTATAAAGAATCAAGTTTAATAAAATTGTATAAAGGGAATTGTATTTATTTATTGATGTGATAGGATAAAAAAGCATGTAAATGAATTCACTACGAATGAAAGCAGTGGACGGGTACATATAGATAATAATAAATGGTTTTGGAAGTCAAAGAAGGTGATGTTGAAGTGAATGTAAGCATCAGATCAATCGTTAAAAAAGTCATGTTCATTCTATTTATTGCGTATACGGCAGTGGTCATTTATGCTACTCTCATACGGGAAAACGAACATGTTTACGGAAAAGCAATGAACTTGGATTTATTTAGCACGATCCGTCTGATGTGGGACAGCGGAAATATAATGCTCACTCTGACAAATATACTGGGGAATATCGTGATGTTTGCGCCGCTTGGAATGTTTATTCCTTTGTTTATGAAGTGGTTTGACGGTTTTATTCAAGTGTTTACGACAGGTTTCTTAATCAGTTTTCTGATTGAGATTTTACAGTACAAGCTAACGGAACGAGTATTTGATATTGATGATATCTTTTTGAATACGCTAGGTACATTTATAGGCTGGGTTATTATTAAATTATTATATTGGGTCAAGAACGTGCTGAAAGCACGTTTCAAAAAAAGATAAAAAGATGGAGATATAACTGAATCAATAGCTAGAAGCAGCTACAGGTATGAAGCCTACGTTTACCATCACAATGAAAAGATCCGAACGATTAATCGTTCGGATCTTTCTTCAACTAAAATACTTTTGTCCTAGCCACTGCCTCTTGTTGATAGAAACACTTAATGCAGCGTCTTACGGAAGAATGTGAGGATTCAACGATAATGTGCTGACAATTTTGCTGAACAAATAATAACTTTCTTTCAAGCTGCTTAATTTGTTCTTTAAGCTGTTCTACTTCATTATTGATAGATATTTGAACCACTGTTAACAAACTCTTTAGCTTTTTCTTTCATTCCTTCTTTTCTTACTTCGTTTACATCTTTTTCATTTTCTTGAGCCATGTTACGAATATCTTGAGAAATACGCATCGAACAGAATTTAGGTCCACACATTGAACAGAAATGGGCTGTTTTAGCACCTTCAGCGGGAAGTGTTTCATCGTGATATTCTTTTGCGCGCTCTGGATCTAGTGACAGGTTAAATTGATCATTCCATCTAAATTCAAATCTTGCTTTTGACAGCGCGTTATCGCGTTTTTGTGCTCCTGGATGGCCTTTTGCTAGGTCAGCGGCATGCGCAGCAATTTTATAGGTGATAACGCCTTCTCGAACGTCTTCTTTATTTGGCAGACCTAAATGTTCTTTTGGCGTTACGTAGCAAAGCATAGCTGTCCCAAACCAGCCAATCATTGCAGCACCGATACCCGATGTAATATGGTCATAGCCTGGAGCGATGTCGGTTGTAAGCGGTCCAAGAGTATAGAAAGGAGCTTCTTGGCATATTTCCATTTGTTTATCTACGTTTTCTTTGATGAGGTGCATAGGGACATGTCCAGGACCTTCAATCATAACTTGAACATCGTGTTTCCAAGCAATTTTAGTTAATTCACCAAGCGTTTCTAATTCACCGAACTGTGCCTCATCATTAGCATCTGCAATGGAACCAGGACGCAGCCCATCGCCAAGCGAAATAGAAATATCATATGCTTTACAGATTTCACAGATTTCTTCAAAGCGAGTATATAAAAAATTCTCTTCATGATGAGCTAAACACCACTGCGCCAAGATGGATCCTCCGCGTGAAACAATACCTGTCGTACGTTTCGCTGTCAGAGGAATATAGCGTAAAAGAACACCTGCGTGAATAGTAAAGTAATCAACACCTTGTTCTGCTTGTTCAATTAATGTATCGCGGTATGCTTCCCACGTTAGATCTTCTGCTACACCTTTTACTTTTTCAAGCGCTTGGTAAATAGGAACGGTTCCTACAGGAACAGGCGAGTTGCGGATAATCCATTCGCGTGTTGTGTGGATATCCTTTCCTGTTGATAAATCCATAATTGTATCGGCTCCCCAGCGCGTTGCCCATGTCATTTTTTCTACTTCATCTTCAATAGCTGAACGAATAGCTGAATTTCCGATATTAGCATTAATTTTCACATGGAATTTGCGGCCGATAATCATCGGTTCGCTTTCAGGGTGATTGATATTATTAGGGATAATCGCACGTCCTCTTGCTACTTCTTCACGTACAACTTCAGGATCCATCTGTTCACGAATAGCGATAAATTCCATTTCGGGCGTGATGATTCCTTTTTTTGCATAGTGCATTTGCGTTACATTTTGATTTTTTTTCGCGCGCAAAGGTAAACGATTAGTGATAAAGCGCTCGTACTGATCTCTTGGATCACCATCATAATAACCGTTATCCTGTGGCTGAACCGTACGGCCTTGATATGTTTCTACATCGTTTCGTTCTGCAATCCACTTTTCGCGCAGAGCCGGTAATCCTTTTTGTAAATTAATTTCATAACAGGGATCTGTATAAACACCGCTCGTGTCGTATACACGTACGGGACTATTTTCTTCTTCCCCAAAAGATCCTGTAGTAGGAGACTGATGAATTTCACGCATAGGCACTTTAAGGTCTTCTCTGGATCCTTGGACATATACTTTGTGACTGTTTGGAAAAGGCTTTTTCATAGAAACTGATACATTTTGTTTTGACATTACATATTCCTCCGGTTTCGCATAAAGTGTAGCTATACCGAACCATAAAAAAATCGGGTTCTGTGATAGACAGAACCCGATGGAATAGGCGAAAAAAGAATAAACATATACTATTCTTTTTAAGACTACTTCCCTCCGCTGGTATAACCCAAATCAGGTTCAAAGGGTTAAAGAGTTTTATTGCACTCTTCTCTCAGTCTGAGCTATCAGACACCCCTAGTAGAAATAACATTCAAATTATTCAATTTACGGCTTAAGTTTACCATCATTCGGTAAAAAATCAACCCTTAAATAAAAAAAGCTAGACAATTAACGTTGTCTAGCAGCATCGATTGCAATCACAATAGCTGTAATAATGTGCATGATAAACCCTAAAAATGGAATCCAAGCAACCAGTGAAGTAACAATCCCTAGTATGTTTCCATACGCAGATAACCCTCGTCTATTAGCTAAAATGAGTGTGATAGCATGAAGAATAAATCCAATAAAAAGAGGAGTATAACTAAAGCCCATAACGATCCCCGCGCCAATTAAAGGAATTCCCAGCAAGGCTTCATACCCAGCAGTGACCCATTTCATTGTACGTACATTTCCATTCATAGTAAAAAGCCTCCTAAAAAAGATACTACTATATACGAGAAAAGAGAGAAAAAAGTTTCAAATTGCTTAGGGGATATGTCGTATAAGCAAGCACTAGTTGATTAAAATGATAGATGACAGTAAAGGGGATGGAAAAAACATAATGATTTAGTCATTTTTTCACGCTAAAGAAAAATAGTCTAGATGATTCATTTTTAGCTAAGGGACCGGAATTTATACCGAACATAGTGACTACTTTTTAAAATAAATAAAAGCTGATATCGTGTTTTTTGATTATAGCATGTAAGGTTTTTATTACGAATTATTAAAGATTCTTATCTTTTTGCAAATACACATTGTATTTCATAGTTTTAACAATTATGATAAAAAAGCAAGTGTCAAAATAGGAAAATAGTTGAGCATGTAAAACGAAGCGATAAGCTTATTAATTTGAAAGAAAGGCAAGGTACATAGCTTTATGTGGGAAATTATTGTAGCAATCATTTTAGGGATTGTAGAAGGTTTAACAGAGTTTGCTCCTGTTTCGTCAACTGGGCATATGATTATTGTGGATGACCTGTGGTTAAATTCAAAAGAATTATTTTCATCTCCAGTAGCTAATACATTTAAAATTGTTATTCAGCTAGGGTCGATCTTAGCAGTAGTAGTTATTTTTAAAGATCGTTTTATTAATTTATTAGGATTAGGAAAAAAACCAGCTGCTCCAATTGGACCGACAAATCGCTTGAATTTAATGCAGGTAATTGTTGGTCTGCTACCTGCAGGAGTGTTAGGACTTTTGTTTGATGATTACATTGATGAACATTTGTTTTCTTTAAATACGGTGCTAATTGGCTTAGTAGTCGGAGCTGTATTAATGATTCTAGCAGATTTGTTTGGACCTAAACGTCCGCGCGTAGAGACGGTGGACCAAATGTCTTATGGACAAGCACTGGGTATAGGACTGTTTCAATGTATTGCTCTTTGGCCAGGTTTTTCTCGTTCAGGCTCAACGATTTCAGGAGGAGTTCTTCTTGGAATGAGCCATAAGGCAGCCGCAGATTTTACATTTATTATGGCAGTGCCAATCATGGCAGGAGCAAGTGGACTTTCATTGGTTAAAAACTGGCAGTATTTCACATCAGATGCACTACCGTTTTTTATTGCTGGTTTTATCAGCGCCTTTATTTTTGCGCTGGTATCTATTCGCTTTTTCCTGAAATTAATTAACCGTATCAAATTAGTACCATTTGCACTATATCGAATAGTTTTAGCAGCTATTCTATATTTTGTATTTTTATAAAATAAACACGCGTGTTCTTTAGTCCCTTAAACTTCTAATAGAGACTCAAAGAGCAAGAAAAAGCTATTGCAACATTGCAATAGCTTTTTTGCATAAATATATATTATCGCCTTTTGAAAGCGTTTTATAAACATAGGTATTGACAAAACGTGTCGAAAAATAGTAAATTAATATTTGTGCAGTATAAAGTTAAGTAAAAGTAAGACTTCTGTTTAGTTTTATTGACTGTAAAAAACGTATGACAACGTATAGATCGTTTTAATTTTATAAAAACTGAATAATAAGCTTAATCGTATAGAGCGGGGGAATCATTATCGGCAGTAAAGCTGCCTTGGGGTGAATCCTTACAAAAGGTAGGAAACTCTCAATTCCGAATCCGACAGTTAACCCCGTTTGCTTTATTGAGAGAAAGAGCCCAAAATAGCGTAAGTAAAAGGCTGTTCTTTCTTAAGAATAGTCTTTTTTTGTTTTTTCAGAAAAATATATACAAATGTCATACATCTTTGGGGAGGTACATCTATGAAAAAAATTCGTTTTGGTTTGGCTACGCAGATTTTTACCGGATTAATCCTCGGTGTTCTTGTAGGGGTAATTTGGTTTAACGATCCGCGTGTAGTAACATACCTACAGCCGCTAGGAGACCTATTTTTAAGATTAATTAAGATGATTGTTATTCCAATTGTTATCTCAAGCTTAGTCGTTGGAGTTGCAGGAGCAGGGAGCGGTAAACAGGTCGGAAAGCTCGGCGTTAAAACCATTCTCTATTTTGAAATTATTACGACTTTTGCAATTATAATCGGTGTATTGGTTGCTAATATTTTTCATCCTGGGCAAGGTGTAGACATTCATTCAGCACAAAAGGGTGATATTTCACAATATGTTGAAACATCCAAACAGCAAGAAGGAAAGTCAGTGGCTGAAACTTTCTTACACATTGTTCCGACAAACTTTTTCCAGTCAATTGTTGAAGGAGACATGCTAGCAATTATCTTCTTTACAGTGTTATTTGCACTTGGAGTAGCGGCAATTGGGGAAAGAGGAAAGCCAGTTGTACAATTCTTCGACGGTGTTTCTCACGCAATGTTTCACGTGGTAAACCTTGTAATGAAAGTGGCGCCAATTGGTGTATTTGCTTTAATTGGTGTAACAGTTTCAAAATTCGGCTTAGATTCACTCCTTTCATTAGGAAAGCTTGTTATCTTAGTTTACTTAGCGTTAATTTTCTTCCTACTTGTTGTATTAGGAGGAATTGCGAAATGGGCAGGAATTAACATTTTCCACTTATTCCGCTATATGAAAGATGAACTGTTGTTAGCATACAGTACATCTAGTTCTGAGACAGTTCTTCCGCGTATTATGGAAAAACTTGAAAAGATGGGCTGTCCAAAAGCTATCGTATCGTTCGTTGTACCAATTGGCTATACATTTAACCTAGATGGTTCCGTTCTTTATCAAGCGATTGCAGCGTTATTCTTAGCGCAGGTGTACGGTATTGATTTAACGATCGTTCAACAGCTGACGCTCATTCTGGTATTGATGGTTACATCTAAAGGAATGGCTGCCGTGCCAGGAACATCATTTGTTGTATTGCTGGCTACTCTTGGAACAATCGGCGTTCCGGCAGAAGGGTTAGCCTTCATTGCTGGAGTAGACAGAATCATGGATATGGCACGTACGGTTGTTAACTTAGTAGGAAACACACTAGCAGCAATTGTGATGTCTAAATCTGAAGGCAAATTTGACCCTAAAAAAGGTACAGAGGTCATGAGAGCCGGCTAATTTATAAATTAAAAAGCTACTTATTCTATTCAAAAAATTAGAATAAGTAGCTTTTTTCGTAATAATTCCTTTATTATTATGGAAATTGACCCTATAATATGTAACATCAGGTATAAATATATCCAAATTTTATTCTTACATAAAAGCAGTCACTGGTTCCTTTCTTTATCAATAAATATAGAGATAGCTTAGCTAGTTGGGGGATAGTAGAGTATGTGGAAAAAGCGAATATGGGTCATCGCCTCGATAGTAATCGTATGTTTGTTAATCCCTTACAGTTTACCGATTGTGTTTGCTTTATTAACAGCATTAGCGCTTGAGGGTATTGTTCAAAAATTGCATCAATCTTTTAAAATGAAGAGAGTCTATGCAGTGCTTATGACCTTCATTTTATATGTTGTTTCGCTCATACTTATTGGATTTTTTATTGTTCGGACAATCGTTACGCAAGTGGTTGCTCTTTCAAAAATAGCGCCTTCCTTTGTAAAAGAAATCTATGAAACCGCGATTTATCCAACTATTATTAAGTGGAAATACTATTCAAACGCTCTTCCTACAGAAGTGATTTCTTCTATCGAGCGCACGCTTGAAAAAACCGTAAATTCATTAGATTCTCTATTAAAAAGTACCGTGGAAATCATCATTAGCTTTGCCGCTACTGTTCCTGGGTTTCTATTAGAGTTTCTTATTTATTTAGTAGCGCTTGTATTTATCAGCCTTGAGCTGCCTGCTATTAAAAATAAAATTAAGTCATTTTTAACAGAAGAAACGAAATATAAGCTACAAGTTGTCATCACTCAGCTTATCCAAGCGGGGGTTGGTTTTATTAAGGCACAAATTATCTTAAGTGTCATGACGTTTGTAATGGCTTATGTAGGGCTTTGGCTATTAGATGTTCCGTATACCGCGCTGCTTAGTTTATTAATTGTAATTGTCGATATCTTACCAATCCTTGGGACAGGCTCGGTGCTCGTTCCATGGGGAATTTTTGCTCTTACGCAAGGGCATGACTCATTAGCAATCGGCTTATTTATTCTATTTGGAGTCATTACGGTAGTAAGACGTGTAGTAGAACCAAAAGTATTTTCTACAAATATGGGTATTTCACCTTTGGCTGCACTAGTTAGTTTGTACATTGGATTTAAACTTTTAGGCTTTGTCGGATTATTTTTAGGACCGGCTTTAGTTATTTTATACGATGCTCTTCGTAAAGTAGGTATTATTCAAATTAACTTTAAACTATAAAAGCGCTGGATAAAACTAGCGCTTTTTTTTATTGAAACTTTTGTAGTACGTAATACGTAAAGAGGGAAAGGAAAAAACTATGCCGCGTTGGTTTTTATCTATCAATCGGCTAAATTATAGTTTTGCAGTCTTAGATTTAATGACATGAGGAGGAGAATTTTTGTTAGAGTCGGTTTTACTTTCTTTAATTGAAGCGCTAAAACAGCTCTCTTATTTTGGCGTAATTCTAGCATTAACGTTTGAGTTTGTCCCGGCAGAGCTTGTTTTACCTTTAGTAGGGTATTGGGTGTACCAAGGTGATATGAACTTGTATCTGGCTATCCTTGCAGGTACAGTAGGCGGTGTTTGTGGACCGTTGACTCTTTATGGACTGGGACGTTACGGTGGACGACCGCTGGTTTTAAAATATGGAAAATACTTTTTGGTGAAAGAAAAAGAAATTGACGCCGCCGATCGCTTTTTTAATAAGTACGGCAGCGGGGTTGCTTTTTTTGGACGCTTTATTCCAGGAGTGCGCACGGCTATCTCTTTTCCGTGCGGGATGGCAAAAATGAATGTATGGCTGTTTTCTATTTATACATTTGTGGCGATGCTTCCAGTAACGGCTATTTACGTATATTTAGGATATAAGTTAGGACCTAAGTGGAAAGAGGTGGGGCCGATTGTGTCTCAATATATGCAGCCTATTGGAATCGGAATTGTTGTTTTAATTGCATTGTTTTTTATCATTAAATATGTGAGGAATAAACAAGTAGGGCAGAGCTGATAAATCGAGGAAAAGAGTGAGGATATGTCAGAGCATGAGCAGTTAAGAGTAGAGTTACGAAAAATTGAAAAGTGGGAGAAAGACCAAAAAGGACTTTTTTTCTGGGAGCGGCTGGCTCGTTTGCCTTTTTCAGCTTTAGATAAAGTAACGCCAAAGTTCATTCATCAAAAAATAGAAAAATTATTAGATGAAATTGCTAAGTATGTTGATAATGGAGGCCAGTATTTAGCTAATACGTCTGCCACGCTAGAAAAAGCATCAGCACAATTACAAGAAAAGAAACAGCTTTCGATAGAGGATATTCAGCATTTATCTCTGCAAGAAATGGATGAATTGGCAGAGCATTTTATTGAAGTCCGAAAAAAGAACGCACAGCTTCAAGGAGCCACAACCGGGATAGGCGGGATTTTTACACTAGCTATTGATGTTCCTTTTGTATTAGGGCTTACACTTAAGACACTGCAAGAAGTGGCTGTTTCTTATGGTTACGACCCCACTGAGCAAGAGGAACGAATTTTTATGGTCAAATGCATGCAGTTTTCGTCTTCTGACATTGTAGGGAAACGTGCGATTTTAGAAGAATTAGCAAGCGGAAATCGAACGCAGAGCTTGCAGCAGCTGCAAGGGTGGAGAGAAGTGTTTCTAACCTACAGGGACAACTTGGGCTGGAAAAAGCTGTTCCAAATGATTCCTATAGCAGGAATGGTATTTGGAGCGTATATTAACAAACAAGCAATTAGCGATATAGGGGAAGTTGGAATGATGCTTTATCGTAAAAGACGTATTTTGGAAAAAGTCTCACAATCGCAAAAATAAAAAGAGACTGGTACGAAAGTATTTTAGTTGAAGAAAAATCCGAACGAGTTTGATTCTTGGTTGAGAATCAAATACGTTCGGATTTTTTCATTGGTATAGTAAATGTAGCTTTCATGTGTTAAGTCTAGTTCCTTAATCAAAATGAAAAGTAGGAATGGTAATAGTATTTTTTCGTCTAGCAATCAGTAAATAAATAATTCCGATTATACTCCATATAATACCGATAAATAAGGATGTTGTTTCTAAGTTAAGCCACATAAAAAACAAAAATAAACTGCCAAGTAAAGGCATAAGTACATATGAAATATATCCACTGAAGGAACGCTTATTTTGATGAATAAAATAATGGATAAAAACCGCTATGTTCACTGAACTGAACGCAATTAAAGCACCAAAATTAATTAAAGAGGTAGCTTTTTCAAGAGACAGACCTAGTGAAATTAAAGAGAGGCCACCAATAATCACCACGTTCCAAATAGGCGTCTTTGTTTTAGGGTGAATATAGCCAAAAATTCTCCGAGGAAGATAACCATCTTTCCCAATTGCATAGAGAAGTCTTGATGCACTCATATGTGAGACAAGTCCAGAAGCAATAGTTGAAGTCAAGGCCGCTGCTACAAAAATAGATTGAAAAAGCTGGCCGCCAATTTTATAAGCAATTTCTGCTGATGCACCTTCTAAATCATGAAACAAAGAGGCTGAAGGGAAAAGGAGCTGAGCAAAGTAAGAAACTGTGATAAATAAGGCGCCTCCCGTACATGCAATAATGAGAATCCCTTTAGGGATGGTTTTCTCAGGCTTAAGTGTTTCTTCGGCCATGGTGGTTACAGCATCAAATCCTAAAAAAGAAAAGCATAAAATAGCTGCTCCGTTTAATAACAGAGATATAGAGGCCGATTCACTTATAAACGGTTTAAATGATAGCTCTTGGCCTTGAGTTGTAGCACTTAAAATAATAAAGATAATAGCGACTAAAATTTGAAAAGCAACTAATAGCGTACCCAAAGAAACGGTTAAATGAACGCTAAAAATATTCATTATGGTCATGATCACAACAAAGCTGATAATCCATACGGCCTTTGGAACACCTGGAAACAGAGAGCTTAGGTAAATATTTGTCAAAAGTGCATTGATCATTGGCAGAAATAGATAATCAAGAAGAGCCGTCCATCCTACCAAAAAACCAATGCTTGGATTCATTACTTGCTGTGCGTATGTATAAGAGGAACCAGCTCCGGGAAAAGCTTTTACCATTTTTCCATAACTAATGGCTGTAAATAAAATAGCAATCAACGTGAATGCATAAGCGCCTGAAACATGTCCATCTGTTGATTCAGTTACAATGCCAAATGTATCAAAAACGGCCATAGGTGCCATGTAGCCTAAGCCTATCACGACGATATGCCATAATTTTAGTTGTTTAAGAAGAGAAGGTTCATGATTCATATTTGTCGTCCTTTCTGTGTATAATCATTCTTCATTATTTATTATTATACTATATTATTAGGTTTGTCATCTTTTTTTGAAAAAGAAGAGAAAATTGCGCGCTAAGAGATAAAAAGCGTTTAATTGATTACTAGATAAAGCAAAAAAATGCTTTTTTTCACTTTGATTTTTACCATTGAGTCTAGAAAGTATTTTACATAAAATGAAAGAAAGTAAAAAAGCTTCGTTTAGGGTGATCTACTTGTAATAAATACGAAAACAAATTTTTGAATGCGGTTACATTTTTGTTGGTATACAAAGTTAAGAATGATGGTAAAGGAGATGAAGGAAGTGATTGCTACACCCTATATAAACTTGGAGATAAACAAGGAACCAGGTGTGCATGTCGTATTGGATGAAACGAAAAAAGATGGTGTTTATTTTATTAAATTAACGGTCAAGTCGGTTAAAAAAAGAATTCTTCCAAAAATGAAATTAAAATGGAGCGTTCCATTGTTAGATATCCAACTATATAAATCTTTACAAACTAGTAAGGGCGATGTGAGTGCCTCTTTTGTTCATTGTTTTATGAATAAGAATGGTTCTAACCGTTACACCATTGCATGTTCAGACATGCATCATCCTATTTTGTGTGCCACTAATTGGAAAGAAATGTGTCTAGATATAGAAATGACTTTATTTAGTGAAAGCACTTGGTCTCTTCATAGCTATGAAACTGAACTGCGAGTAGACACAAGAATGGTTGAAACAGAAGAGTTATTCAAAGATTTAGCGAAATGGTATGAGAGAAAAGAGATTAATCTAGCATCTGCTTTTGAGCATGCAACGGCAATAGATGAAAAAGGAAATGTGTCGTTAGATATTTGATGGTAAGGAGAGGGATAAAGTGGGAATCTTATTTAATGAACGTACAAAGGAATTTCACCTGCAGGGACGCGATGTAAGTTATATCTTTTCAGTGTTGAGAAACGGGCAGCTCGGTCACTTGTACTATGGAAAAAAGCTTAAGCACCGTTCATCTTTTCAGCATTTTTTACGTGTAGAAACAAGAGGAGCTAGCGCTTCGGTATATGAAGGAGAACTAGCATTTTCTCTTGAAACAATCAAACAAGAGTATCCTTCTTATGGAACAACAGACTTCAGAGAGCCAGCCTATCAACTTCTTCAACAAAACGGAAGCCGAATCACAAATTTTGAATACGATAACCATAAAATTTACAAAGGCAAGAAGCCATTAAACGGCTTACCTGCTACATATGTAGAAGAAGAGAGTGAAGCCACGAGTGTAGAAGTTGAACTGATTGATAAATTGCTCAATGCATCACTTATTTTAACGTATACCGTTTACGAAGACCGAAATATTATTACGCGTCACGCACGATTTGAGCATAGAGGAGAAGGACCAGTCGATATTTTGCGTATCATGAGCGGCAGCATTGATTTGCCTACATCAAATTATGAGATGGTTCAGCTTTCCGGTGCGTGGATTCGAGAAAGACACGTGAAAACACGAATGCTTCAGCCAGGTATTCAAAGTATTTCTAGTGCGAGAGGTACAAGCAGCAGTCAGCAAAACCCATTTTTAATTTTAAAGAATCCAGCTGCAACTGAACACAGTGGAGAAGCGTATGGTTTTAGTCTTGTATACAGCGGAAACTTTCTTGGACAAGTGGAAGTAGATCATTATGATGTATCAAGAATAACGATGGGCATTCATCCTTTTGATTTTCAGTGGCGACTAGAAAGGGGACAAACTTTTCAATCACCAGAACTAGTACTGGCTTATTCAAATAGCGGGCTAAACGGCCTTAGCCAAGAGTATCATGAGCTTTATCGCAAGCGTCTTGCTAGAGGAAAATGGCGGGATTTGGAGCGACCAGTTTTAATTAATAACTGGGAAGCGACGTATTTTGATTTTAACGAAGAGAAAATTGTACATATTGCCAAAGAAGCGCAAAAGCTAGGCGTTGAACTTTTTGTATTGGATGACGGCTGGTTCGGTAAACGTAACGATGATACAACTTCTCTTGGAGATTGGTTTGTAGATGAAAATAAGCTTCCGGGCGGTATGAAGTCATTGGCTCAAAAAGTAACGGATTTAGGTATGGACTTTGGGTTATGGTTTGAACCTGAAATGATTTCAAAGCAAAGCAACTTGTATGAAAAGCATCCAGATTGGTTGATTCATGTGGCAAATCGTCATCAGTCTCATGGACGAAATCAATACGTGCTTGATTTTTCAAGAGAAGAAGTAGTGAATTATATCTATGAACGAATGGAAGCTATTTTAAGTGAAGCACCTATCTCTTATATAAAATGGGATATGAATCGAAATATAACGGAGATTGGATCTGTTGGGCTGCCCGCGAACCGTCAGTTTGAAGTAGTACATCGCTATATTTTAGGTGTGTATGACTTGTATGAGCGACTAACAAGGAAGTTTCCGGCTATTTTATTTGAATCATGTGCAAGCGGGGGCGCTAGATTTGATCCGGGAATGCTTTATTATGCTCCTCAAGCTTGGACGAGTGATAACACGGACGCGATTGAACGTCTAAAAATTCAGTACGGCACGTCTTTTGCCTATCCAATCAGTTCAATGGGAGCACACGTATCGGCCGTACCAAATCATCAAGTACGCAGAGTAACAAGTCTAGAAACAAGAGGAGACGTTGCGTATTTTGGCGCATTTGGTTATGAGTTAGATGTTACGCTGATGACAGAAGATGAAAAAGAAACCGTAAAACAACAAATTCAGTATTATAAAAAACACCGATCCCTTATTCAAAATGGCATATTCTATCGTTTAAAAAGTCCGTTTGAACAAGATGGAAATGTGACGAGCTGGATGGTTGTTTCATCCGATCAAAAACAGGCAATCATCGGTTATTATCAAGTATTGTCTAGACCAAATCCTTCTCACGAACGCATTGAGCTAAAAGGGCTTCATCTTGATTATGAATATACAGTGATGGAAACAGATCAAACAGCTTATGGAGATGAGCTCATGTACGCAGGTATTGCTCTAACTCATGAGTATCCGGGTGTTGAAGCATACGCTGAAAAATCTGGAGACTTTGTATCGGTTATTTACACACTGCAAGCACAATAAGCAAAAAGCCACTTCTATATCATAGAAGTGGCTTTTTGAGTTAACTATTATTTATACAGTGTTGACATAAAAGGAGAAGTAATGGTAACTTTTAGTTATAATTGTTAACTTTATATTTTTTTAGTTTACTAAAGTGGAGGGGAATCGATGGAAACCACAAGTTTAAGAGATTGGAAAGCACTTGCTCAGTCTATTATTAAAGGGAAAGAAATTACATATAACGAAGCGCTTCAACTTCTTTATGTACCGGATGAAGAAGTGTTAGAGGTCATGAATGCCGCGTACTTAATTCGTCATCATCATTATGGAAAAAAAGTAAAGCTTAATATGATTATTAATACTAAATCGGGTTTATGCCCAGAAGACTGTGGATATTGTTCGCAGTCGATCGTATCAGAAGCGCCGATTGATAAGTATGCGTGGTTAACAAAAGAGAAAATTATAGAAGGTGCTTTTGAAGCTCAAAAAAGAAAAGCAGGTACATATTGTATCGTGGCATCAGGCCGCCGCCCTACGGATAAAGAAGTAGCGCACGTAGTGGGAGCGGTAAAAGAGATCCGTCAAAAGACAGACTTAAAAATCTGTGCTTGTCTAGGATTTTTAACAGATGATCAAGCACACGAACTAGTCGAGGCGGGTGTTCATCGCTATAATCATAATTTAAATACTCACGCTGATAACTATGACAATATTTGTTCTACGCATGGCTATGAAGATCGAGTTGATACGGTTACTACATCTAAAAAAGCAGGTTTGTCACCTTGTTCCGGTGCGATTTTTGGAATGGGCGAGACAAATGAACAAGCCGTGGAATTAGCTTTTCAAATTAAAAAGTTAGATGCAGATTCTATTCCATGCAACTTTCTTGTTGCCGTTCCAGGAACGCCTCTAGAAGACAAAAAGGCGTTAAAGCCAATGCAATGCTTAAAGCTGTTAGCGATGATGCGTTTTGTAAATCCAACGAAAGAAATTCGAATTTCAGGAGGCAGAGAAGTCAATCTCAGATCACTTCAGCCGCTTGGTTTGTTTGCTGCAAACTCAATTTTTGTAGGTGACTATTTAACGACTCAAGGTCAAGAACCTACAGCTGACTGGGGTCTGATTGAAGATTTAGGATTTGAAATTGAAGAATGTGCACTGTAAAGCCGTTGAGAAATCAACGGTTTTTTGATTTTTAAGCGATTTACAGGAACTATACGGTTTTTTTACAAAACTCAACAGCTTCTTTATATTTCCTTCATAAATAA
This sequence comes from Priestia sp. AB, assembly GCF_028369225.1. Lineage (NCBI taxonomy): Bacteria > Bacillati > Bacillota > Bacilli > Caryophanales > Bacillaceae > Priestia > Priestia sp. AB. The sequence continues at coordinate 10,343 of NZ_JAQMYN010000023.1, read as the reverse complement.
CCATTATTATAAAACATGTGAACGATAAGTGAATAGTTACTAAGGTTATGAAATTGAGAAACCACAAAAAACAATAGGTCTATATCAATACCCTATGCGTTTTTTGTGGTTTTTTGTGAATGAAAGGAAGGCATCGTTTTGAATAAGGAAGCAGATTTCTTACAACAGCTTGGGCAAGACCGTTTGATTGCATCCATTAAAAGCCCGAAAAATTTAGAACAATTTTTAGAAACAGAGATCCAGGCCGCCTTTTTATTAACGGGCAATATTAGTGTGATTAAACGCTATGTAGATTTACTCAAACAGCATAATCGAACGGTTTTTTTACACGTTGAAAAAATTCCAGGGATTAGCTATGACCGAGAAGGGCTTAAATTCCTTGCTAAGTTTGTAAAACCTACAGGTATCGTAACCACTAAAAGTTCACTCATTAATTACGCAAAGCAAGAAGGACTGGTTGCTATTCAGCGGCTGTTTCTAGTGGATACAGACGCGGTAGCACAAGGGTTGAAAACCGTTCAAGATATTAAACCGGATGCATTAGAACTAATGCCAGGATTAATTCCGGAGATGATAGAGAAAGTCGTTAAAAAAACAAGTATCCCTATTATTACAGGTGGACTCATTCAAAATGAAAGCCATATCCAAGCTGCTTTAAAAGCAGGAGCTACGGCAGTTTCTACAGGGAAATCATGGTTGTGGAAAAAATATGAATGATAGAGAAAGGAGCGTTTTTAATGAAAAAAGTAGAGCTAGTTAACATTGGGAAGTCATACGATCAAAAAACAAATGTTATTCAAGATATTAACGTCACAATTGAACCGGGAGAGTTTTTTGTACTAGTAGGTCCTTCCGGATGTGGGAAAAGTACAATGCTGAGAATGATTGCCGGATTAGAAGAACTCACGCAGGGAGAGCTACTGATTGGAGATGTAAAAGCAAATAAACTGCTTCCAAGTCAGCGCGATTTGTCAATGGTGTTTCAAAACTATGCCTTATATCCGCATTTGACAGTGGAACAAAATATTCTTTTTGGCCTGCATACAAAGAAAATTTCAAAGCAAGAACAGCAAAAGCGCTGCAGGGAAGCAGCAGAGATGCTAGGTTTAAGTGAATATCTAAAGAGAAAGCCTAGACAGCTTTCGGGAGGACAGCGTCAGCGTGTAGCGCTTGCACGTGCTATTGTTACTCATTCGCCTATTTGCTTGATGGATGAGCCGTTATCAAACTTAGATGCGAAGCTGCGCGCGAAGATGAGGTCAGAAATTCGCCAGATTCAGCGTAAGTTAGGTATTACGATGATTTATGTCACGCACGATCAAACAGAGGCGATGACGATGGCGGATCGAATGATGATTTTAAATGGAGGAAATATTCAACAAGTTGGACGTCCGCTTGATATTTACAATGCACCAAAGAACACGTTTGTAGCATCTTTTATAGGTTCTCCCCCTATGAATTTATCAAACGTTTCTATAGAAAATAACTTACTAGTTTTTGAAGATAGAAGAGCTATTTCTATGAGTACACCACACAGTAACCTTAACGGTAAAAAAGAAGTTGTGGTTGGAGTGAGACCTGAGCATATACAGCTTGCGACAAACGATAATACGAGTTTTATTGTGGAAGTAGATAATGTAGAAATTCTAGGCACGGAAACACTGCTTACATTTCATATGGGTGACAAGCAGTGGATGGCTAAGTGGAACGGTCAATGGACTATAAAGGTGGGAGAGCGAGTTCCTATTTTTATCGATCCAAAACACCTGTTTTTATTTGATGGCGATACAGGTTCATGCTTGCACTACGAACCATCAACGGAAGATTTAACTGTAAAGGGGGCATTAGTATGAGTGCTGTTACCAAAACAGCAAACTCACCTGTTTCTGTTTTAGCAAACCCAAAAGAAAAAAAATCAATGCCTACTATCATTGTTGGACTAGCTTATTTACTGCCATCATTACTGTTATTTAGTGTATTTCTTTTCTACCCAATGATTAAGACATTATATTTAAGTCTTTTTATTACGGACACACAGGGAAATCCCTTGAATTTTGTAGGACTGCAAAATTTCTTATATCTATTTACAGATCCTAATTTCTTACAAAGTATGAAAGCTACTTTTCTATTTGTACTCTACACAGTACCTATTGGCTTAGTTATTGCCTTATTCCTAGCGCTAATCGCAAATGAAAAGCTAAAAGGAATTGGTTTTTTCAGAACAATGTTTTCATCTACGATGGGAATGAGCGTAGCGGCTTCTTCTGTGATTTGGATGTTTATGTATAATCCGACAATCGGGGTTATCAATAAAGTATTAAACCTTGTAGGGATTCACGACGTGCAGTGGTTATTAGATCCTAAGTATGCATTGGTTGCTGTGTCTATCTCGACGATTTGGATGAACATTGGGTTTACCTTTTTAATTTTACTTGGCGGGTTGCAAAATATTGATGAAAAGCTGTATGAAAACGCGCGTATTGCTGGAGTTAGCTATTGGTATCAGCTCCGTAAAATTACGCTTCCTATGCTTTCGCCAACGCTGTTTTTTATTATTACGGTTTCCTTTATTAACGCGTTTCAAACGTTTGGACAAATTGACATTTTAACAAAAGGCGGACCTACAGATTCCACAAATGTCATTGTTTATTCAATCTACAAAGATGCATTTGTAAACTACAATGTTGGCTCTGCAAGTGCTCAAGCTACAATATTATTTTTCTGTATTCTACTGGTTACCGCTCTTCAATTCAAGCTTGGAGAAAGGAAGGTACATTATCAATGAGCATCACGAGAAAATGGACAACTTATTTGTTACTCATTGCAGCTACTTTAGTATTGATGTTTCCTATTCTATACGCTTTTTCCATTAGTTTTATGAGTGGAGCGGAAGTGTTAGAAGGGAAGATTTGGCCGTCATCTTTTTCATTTGAAAACTATCGGGACGCTTTTGAAAAAGTTCCGCTGCTTCATTATTTAATTAACAGTTTTGCTGTGTCTATCTTTGTCATGGCCGGGCAGCTGTTAGTTTCAAGTTTGGCAGCTTTTGCATTTGTATTTATTAAATTTAAAGGAAGAGATGCTATTTTCTTTCTCTTTATTTCTACGATGATGATTCCATGGGAAGCAACGATGGTTCCTAACTTTTTAACAGCACAAAAGCTAGGATGGATTAACAATTATTTAGGATTAACGATTCCTTTTTTTGCTTTAGCGTTTGGGACATTTTTGTTGCGTCAGCAGTTTAAAACCATTCCGAATGAGTTATATGAAGCTTCTCAAGTTGCAGGGATCAGCCGCTTTCGTTTCTTTTGGAACGTCGTGCTCCCTGTGTCTAAAACAAGTCTAGTTACGCTTGGTGTATATAGCTTTTTAACAACATGGAATATGTATTTATGGCCACTATTAGTGACAAATACAGAGGATGTTCGTACCGTTCAGATTGGTTTAAAGCAAATGCAAACACAGGAGATTTCAACTGATTGGGGAGTGGTTATGGCCGCTGTCGTTGTTGTAATCTTACCGACATTATTACTATTATTCCTAGGTCAAAAACGTCTTCAAAAAGGATTAACCCAAGGTGCAATTAAATAGGAGAGTGAATGTGATGAAAAAGATATTGGCTATCGTAACGGCATGCTTGCTAGTTATTCTAGGTGCTTGCTCAAATTCAACTGGTTCTTCGGAAGCGCAAGAAACAAAAAAAACAGCATCAGGTAAAACAGAAGTCATATTTTGGCACGCTATGAGCGGTGACCTTGAAAAATCACTCAATAAAATTGTCGATGAGTACAACAAATCTCAGGACAAAGTCGAAGTAAAGCCTGTTTTCCAAGGAACGTATGAAGAAGCACAAACAAAATTTAACACAGTAGCAGGAACAAAGGATGCACCGGCTATTATGCAAACGTTCGAAGTGGGAACAAAATTCATGATAGACAGCGGTAAGATTCAGCCTGTTCAAAAGTTTATCGATCAAGACCACTATGATACTTCACAGTGGGAGAAAAACATTTCAAGCTATTACCAAGTAGATGGAAAGCAATACTCAATGCCGTTCAACTCTTCAACACCTGTTCTTGTTTATAATAAAGATGCCTTTAAAAAAGCAGGGTTAGATCCTGAAAATCCTCCAAAAACGTATGATGAATTAAAGGCGGCTGCAAAGAAATTAACAGAAAAACAAGGAAATAAAACATCGCAATACGGTTTTTCAATTCTAAATTACGGATGGTTCTTTGAAGAGCTAGTTGCTTCTCAGGGCGGCTTGTATGTAGATCACGAAAACGGCCGTAAAGGTGATGCTGAGAAGGCAGTATTTAATGGAAAAGAAGGACAAAACGCATTTAATTTAATCAATGATATGTATAAAGAAGGTACATTCTACAATGTAGGACAAAACTGGGATGATATGCGCGCAGCATTTCAATCTAAAAAAATTGCAATGTTCCTGGACTCATCAGCAGGTATTAAAACACTAGTAGACAATGCTCCATTTGATGTAGGCGTATCTTATATTCCTGTCCCAAAAGAAGAGGATCGCCAAGGAGTAGCTATTGGCGGAGCATCTTTATGGATGTCTAAAGGAATCAGTGATGAAACATCAAAAGCAGCCTGGGACTTCATGAAATATTTAGCAACACCAGAAGTTCAAGCAAAATGGCACGTAGAAAGTGGATACTTTGCAGTTAACCCAAAAGCGTATGAACAAGATATTGTGAAAAAAGAGTGGGAGAAATATCCGCAGTTAAAAGTAACGGTTGATCAGCTTCGTGAAACAAAGCCTACTCCAGCTACACAAGGTGCTTTAATTTCTGTGTTTCCTGAATCGCGTCAAAAAGTAGTAACAGGGATGGAAAGCCTATATCAAGGAGTAAAGCCAAAAAAAGCGCTTGATCAAGCAGCAAAAGAAACAAATAGAGCATTAGAAGTAGCCAATCAAAAATAACGTATGATTACGAAGCTCGTCTTTCAAGTTATTTTGAGGACGAGCTTTTTACTTAGTGAATGACTAGTTAGGAGAGATAGAGGACAATGAATAGTTCAATTGATCTTTATGCGCATCGCGGCTTTAGCGGACGATATCCTGAAAATACAATGATTGCATTTGAAGAAGCTAGGAAAATGCAAGTTGCAGGTATTGAATTAGATGTACAATTAACAAAAGACGGGGAAATAGTAGTTATTCACGATGAACGAATTGACAGAACGACGAATGGAATGGGGTATGTTCAAGAATTTTCATACAAACAGCTGCGTTTATTCGATGCTGGCAGTTGGTATGACTCTCGTTTTTCTAAACAATCGATTCCGACATTAGTAGAAGTGTTTGAGTGGATGATGGACAAAAAGACAAAATTAACGGTGAATATTGAATTAAAAAATGACCGAATTTACTATCCAAAACTTGAAGAAAAAGTTCTTCGTCTAATCGATGAGTTTGATTTAGAAGATCAGGTTATTTTGTCATCTTTTAACTATGATAGTTTGGCTAAAGTGAGATCTCTCCATTCATATATACCAACAGGTTTTTTATTTGAAGGGGTGAGCGAAGATGCGATTGGAAAAGCAAAATCGATAGGAGCGCACCTACACTGTGATATGTCGTTTGCTCTTTCTGCGTATGGGAAAAAAGCAAAGCAAGAAGGATTAGACTTGCGGGTGTATACGATTAATGAAATGGATAATTTTTTAAAGCTCCAGCAGGTTTCAGTAAAAGTGGTGATGACAGATTACCCTAACCGTTTTTCCTCTACCATGTTCAAAGGATGACGTAGAAAGAAGCTGTGACAAAAGTACTTGATCCACAGTGAAAAACGAACCCTTGATCAACATGTTTGATTAGTGGTTCGTTTTTTTGTTGTGGTGAACGTGAGTTTCATCTGTTTCGGTCCTTCTAGCAGTTGATTGGAGGGCAAGGCGAAGACTCCTGCGGAAAAAGCGCAAGCAACGAGGAGGCTCAGCCACCGCCCGCGGAAAGCGAAGTCTTGCATGGAAATCAACTGCGGTGTAACAAGCGGTTCAGCTCATGTCTCCCATTTGTTCGTCTTTAGGTTGGATTAAGTTTGTTATGTCTCAATCTCTTTTTTTTGAAAAATTATTATTTTATTCTGAATAGTATAAAAGTTATATTGTGAAATTGTTTTATAGATGATATATTAAGAATAGATTATAATGTTCCTTATGAAAGCGAATACATGTTGCGTAGCTCCGCAAACGTTCATTTGCCGGTCCCTAGCATCGTCTGTTATCTCTTTTAGGAGGAATAAAAAATCATGTATGATCAAGATACTATCTATATTATTGGAGATGCCAAAGCTCCTCAAAGCAATCCGATTACTAAAAAGTTCAATCAGTATTTTTTAGGACTGGTAGTTGATAAAACAAATGGAAAAATTATTGATGTGGAATGCTCAGCGACGATTGAGTTGACCGTTCGATTTGTTCAATCAATTTTTATTGGACGTCATATAAGTGATCTCACCCTTACAGACGACATTAACAGCCGCTACTTCGGGTCTTCCCAAAAAGCGCTGGTGGTAGCGTTTCATGATGCACAGAAAAAATATCAGCAAATAACAGCTGCTTTGTCTACATAGACCTAGACGAAATCCAGCCTGACGTTTTCAAACGTTGGGCTGGATTTTGTTTTGTATAAAAATATTTTAGTGGAGATGAAGGGGGAAGAATAAATGATTCAAGATGGATTTATGTATGTGAGTGTGTTAACTGCCTTTGCTGCGCTCATGGTAGGGATTGAAAAAAGATTTAAAGCCAATCGATTTTTTAAATTTATCCCGGGTATTGTACTTATTTATATAGGAGCTGCTCTTATGCAAACGGCAGGGGTATTTGGGGATAGCGAATCAAATGTCGCCATGTATACGGGCGTTAAAAATGCACTGCTTCCGGCCATGCTGATGCTTATGCTGTTAAAGTGTGATGTTCGAAGTGTAATTAAACTTGGTCCAAGAATGCTGGGAGGATTCATCGTTGCGGTTTTTAGCATAATGGTAGGTTTTATCCTCGTCTATGCCATTTTTAAGAATTTCTATGTAGAGGACACGTGGAAAGCTTTTGGTGCTTTATCAGGAAGTTGGACCGGAGGATCAGCTAACATGGTTGCTCTCCAAGGGATTTTGGATGTTCCAGAAAATATATTTGGCTACGCTCTTATGATGGATACGATTAACTATGCTGTATGGGTTATGTTTATGTTTTGGCTTGTACCATTTGCATCTGAATTTAATAAATGGACAAAAGCAGACGTCAGCTTTATTGAGAATAGTATAGATGAAGTCGCAGCAACTTCTGAAAGCGAAAAAGAAGGCCCGCAGTTTCAGCATCTTCTTTATTTACTTGGTCTAGGTTTGTTCGTTTCAGCATTTTCTACGTTTATCGGAGGGCGTTTGCCTGAAGTGGGAGCGGTTATTAATGCAACGAGCTGGACGATTATGATTGCTTCTGTGGTTGGTCTAGTGCTTGCTGTAACCCCAGCGGCAAAAATTCCAGGTACGCTCGATGTATCAAACGTTATGTTATACATCGTTGTAGCGTTAATTGCTTCCCAATCAGATTTTTCAAATTTAGCTCAGGCTCCTATTTACTTAGTATCTGGTTTTCTTATTATGTTCGTGCACTTAGTGATCATGCTGTTGCTAGCTAAACTATTTAAATATGATTTATTTACGCTCGGAGTAGCAAGTTTAGCTAATATTGGTGGAATGGCGTCTGCTCCAATGCTTGCAGCTGCCTATAACCGTGCACTGATTCCGGTAGGAGTTATTATGGCTCTGATGGGTTCCTTCTTAGGTACTTATTTTGGTATGATGATCGCCAAAGTTTTAGGGGCGATCTAAGAATAAACCAAAAATACGTATGAAAGAATATTTGTGCTGAATCGAAAGGAAGCGATTGAAATGATAATTAAAGACATAACTGTAAAGCATCAAACCGTTCCACTGCTCGTTCCGTTTAAAACAGCGCTTCGAACAGCAACAGAGATAGACAGCATAAGTGTAGAGATTCAGTTAGAAAACGGAATAAAAGGAAAAGGAGCGGCTTCGCCAACATATGTTATTACAGGCGATTCTTTAGAAGGCATTCAAGCTGCACTTCAAGGACCTATTAAACTAGCGCTAATAGGGGAGGATATACGTCAGTTTCAAAAACTCTTAAAAAAAATTCAAAGCTGCTGTATTCACAATTCAAGTGCTAAAGCAGCTGCTGATATCGCTTTGCATGATGCCTATACAAAGTTTCTTAACATTCCTTTATATGCTTTCTTGGGCGATAAGCAGCCTATCTCTACGTGTATGACGATAAGTGTTGATACACCTGAGAAAATGGCTGAAGACGCACAAAAAAGTGCAGCGGACGGATTTGACATTTTAAAAGTAAAGGTAGGTTCAATTCCTGAGCTAGACCTTGAGCGTATTAAACATATTCGCTCTGTCATTCCGGATCATGTAAAACTTCGTTTGGATGCAAATCAAGGATGGACTCCAAAACAAGCAGTGCAATTAATTAATAAAATGGAAACTCTCAACTTTGGTATTGAATTGGTAGAACAACCTGTCCCTGCTCATGATTGGGAAGGGTTAAAGTTTGTGACTGAACGAGTAAACGTACCCATTATGGCAGATGAGAGTCTATTTTCTTCCAAAGATGCATTAAGGCTTGTAAGCGGGCGGTACGTGGATCTTTTGAATATTAAGCTAATGAAGTGCGGAGGAATTAATGAAGCAAGAAAAATCGCAAGTATTGCTGAGGCGAACGGTGTTGCATGTATGATTGGAAGCATGATGGAACCATCACTTTCCGTGGGAGCAGCTGCTCATCTGGCAGCCGCTCATCCGAATATCACGTATTTTGACTTAGATGCTCCTCTTTGGCTTTCAACTGAACTGGATGTGTTAAAGTACAGCGGTCAAGAGGTTTTCTTATCAGATCTTCCTGGAATAGGAGAAATCACCGTTCCTATCTCAAAATAAAAGGATAGTACTATAGTAGAAGGAGAGAGACGATGAATATAAAACGTTGGCTTTTAACGGCAACAACAGTTATTTTAGCTACATTTGGGGTCAGTGCAGTTTCTTCTGTTCATGCTTCTGAAGAAAAAGAAACTGCTTATATAGATGTCGCAGCAGCTACTCTGTGGACAGCACCAGACATCTTGCGGGAAGTGGACGCTCCGTCAGCTACTAATCCTGTAGATATGAGAAAGTGGACCACATCGATGAATTTGAAACAGAAGCAGCAGTTATCTAGCGATGGGATGCTTGAGACACAAGCGTTATATGGAAACAAAGTAACGGTTTTAGACGAACAAGGAGACTGGGTCAAAGTAGCTGTAGACGGACAGCCTACTTCTCGAAATGAATTAGGATATCCCGGATGGATGCCTACTAAACAATTAATCTATAGCAAAAGGTACGAACAGTATGCAAAGAAGCCTTTTGTAATGGTGACGGCTCCGACTGCTTATTTATATCATTCGCCTTCTTTGAAAAAGAAAGGTATTGAAGTTAGCTATAATACGCGCTTACCTCTTTTGGCAAAGTCAAAGAGTGCATATAAAGTATTAAAACCAAATGGAAAGACAGCATGGATTTCTACGAAAGCAGGAAAAATCTACGCGTCTCAAAAAGATATTCCTGTACCAACTGGCACGGAGCTTGTTGAAAGTGGAAAGGCATTTTTAAATCTTCCATATTTATGGGCTGGCATGAGTGGTTTTGGATTTGACTGCTCTGGATTTACGTTTACGATGTACCAATCCCATGGTATTACGATTCCACGTGACTCAGGGCCACAGTCTCGAGCAGGGAAACCAGTAGATATGAACAACCTTCAACCTGGAGACTTATTGTTCTTTGCCTATAACCAAGGAAAAGGAAGCGTCCACCATGTAGCAATGTATGCTGGAGATGGCATGATGATTCATTCGCCGAACTCCGAGCGGACAGTAGAGATTATTCCTTTAAACACGAAGGGATATATTGAAGAGTATGCAGGTGCACGTCGTTATTTACCTTAATCAGTAAGATAAGAAAGAAGCTCTTTTTGTGAAGGGCTTCTTTTTTTAGTATAGATTCCGGATGAAAAATTAGAAAATTTAGTTTATTTATGTTTAACTACTTCTCGGTAAGGGAAGAAATTAAACAAGAGAAAAAAATCATTTTTCTTCTTGAAACATATTGACTTTATATGCAAAGCGTTATATTATTGTAAAGCGTCGTTGAGACATACTCTTAACAACGAAGCTAAAAAAAGAATTTTAAAAAGTTGTTGACATTACGTTGACAACTTGATAAGATAATAAAGTCGCTTAAGGGCGGCGG
>NZ_JAQMYN010000022.1:0-40195 GCF_028369225.1 Priestia sp. AB | reverse complement strand
GACAATCCATATATCTTAAAAAAGATCTGAAGGGACTTGTAATGCTTACAGAGTATGAAGAATAAAAACAATATAAAAGGCAAGCCTAAGAAAAATAAACTTAGGAGACTATAAATGGGAACAATTAAACCAATTAAGATAGGCTTAAAAAAATCAAATCCTGATAGAAAATTGACAGCTCCAGAAATGGGAAAACTCTGGGCAACCTATATGGGTAATAGCATGTCTAATTGTATTTTAAATTATTTTCTACAACATGTTGAAGATCAAGACATAAAAAAGCTAGTAGAACATGCGAAAAGACTAACCGAAGAATTTCAAAGTAGCGTCAAAGAGATATTTATCAAAGAAAATATACCTATTCCTCATGGCTTTACAGAGGAAGACGTTAATCTAGGTGCTCCAAGATTATTTGCAGATGAATTTTATGTACATTATTTAAAGTATGCAGCAAAAGCAGGACTTAGCATTTATAGTATCGCTATACCTTTAATGTATAGAGAAGATGTACGCAATTTCTTAACTTACTGTATGAATTCGACTATGGAATTAGTGGAAGAAATTAAAACCATTTTAATGGATAAAAGCCTTATTATTGCCCCACCCATTATTCCAGCTCCAGAACAAGTGAAAATTGCCAGCACTGATTATTTGAGTGGGTTTGTTGGAGATGTTCGTCCTCTACACGCGTTAGAAATTGCTCATTTATACGATAATATTGAAAATAACGTAACAAGCAAAGCTTTAATCATGGCTTTTAGTCAAGTTGCCAAAAACCAAAAAGTTAGAGACATATTTGTAAAAGGAAAAGATCTTACGCATAAAGCAGTTGAACATTACATAGAAAAACTTCATCGTGAGAACTTACCTGCTCCAGAATTTATTGACCATTTAGTTACAACTTCAACTTTCGCACCTTTTTCGGATAAATTAATGCTGTTTCATAAGGTCGATATGTTTTCCATGAAAATACGAGCATTTGGGAATTCACTAGCTGTAAATGGAAGACATGATTTAGCGTTACTTTATGGGAGGTCTTTAATGAATATAGCAAATTTTGTTAAGGATGCATCAAATATTTTGATGGAAAATGGATGGATGGAAATTCCACCAGAGGCTGTAGATAGAGAAAATTTAGCTTCAAAATAGTATTAGTGAAAAACTAACAAAACTCCTTATAGAAGGTTTTTTTGCATGTGATTTCTGATAATACGTTTTATGGTAACTAGGTCTTTATATAAAAGGTTTTTTTATTCGGAAAACAAGAGAAGGAGCATACAAATTTACTGTATGCTCTTTTGCTTGTTGCTATATTTGTTGAGTAAGTTTATCCGAATTAACGTCTTTACTTGCCTGCTTCTTATGCAGCCATTGATAAATGATTGGAATAACTAGGAAGCTATTACAAGTTGATGTAATCATTCCACCAATTACTACAATTCCCAACGTTTGAGAAATTACCGTATCTGCTTGATGAGAGAAAGCGAGTGGCAACAACGTTAAGATTGTTGTAGCAGCCGTGATTAAAATTGGGCGAACTCGAGAGAGACTACCAGAAATAACGGCTTGTTGTATATCCATTCCACTTTTACGGTTGCGTTCAATTTTATCAATTAACACAATACCATTGGTTACAACGATTCCTGTGAGCATCAGTACGCCGATCAATGCAGCCAAGTTCCATTCGCCTCCAAAAATCACAAGAGCTATAACAACGCCACTTAATGCAAGTGGAATACTTAGCAAGACAGATAAGGGTGCTCTCCAACCTTTAAATAGTGTAGATGTAATTAATAAAACGAATAAGATAGAAAAGGCAACGGCGACTGACATATCAAAAATCATGCTTTTGACTTGTTCTGTTATGCCTCCCATCGAATAGGTTACACCATTTGAAAGATTCATACCTTGAAGTTTCTGATCAACTTGTTTAGATACTTTGCTGATATCGTTGGACGTAATTTGAGCTGTTACTAGAGAAAACGGTTGACCGTTTCGTTCACTAATAGTAGAAGACGTTGGGTCTTTTGCAATCGATGCTAGCTCATTAAGTTTAATGGTTTTTCCACCCTTACCAGAGAATGTCTCGCTACCAAGAGACTTCATTACATCTTCTGGACTCGTATTCATTTGAATATTAGGCTGATTAGAAGATGTTTGATCTGCATACACATCAACAGGAAGACTCATATGGTCTACTACCAGCGTTGCGTCTTTTGTTTGTGACATATATCTATTAATCACAGTCATTATGTCAGAAAGCTGAACTCCTTTTTGAGTGATAGCTTGCTGGTTAAACGTAATTTTGTATTTTGGTTGGCCATTTGTTAAGTCAATTTTTCCATCCACACTTAATCCATCTATTGTGGATAATTCTTTTCGTGCTTTTTCAGCCGTTTTGTCTAAGGTAGCCTGGTCGGAACCGGCAAACATGATCTTCATTTGCGAATCATCACCGGAAATATTTTGACTCGTTACAGTATAGGCCACATTTTTCGAAAGTGTTGGAAGAGTAGAAGCTAACTGCGCAATCACTGTATCTGCTTCTTTCTCATTCTTTAATACTATTGAAAGATTAGCTACATTTGGCTTCTGTAAGAAACCACCGCCTTGATCGAACACGTCATCACTTTGTGGCGTACTGGTTGCACCAAATGTCGATGAATAAGACTCTACTTTTTTATTATCTTGCAAACTCTTTTCAACCTTTTGAACCTCAGCATCTACTTGTTCTAAGGTACTTCCTTGAGGCAACTCTACTTTAATTGCAACCTGACCTGTTTTAGCACTTGGCAAGAATGAAACAGGAAGGAAAGCTGAATAAGAGGCTGCAAAAATAAATAGTAAAGCCGAAATGAGCACCACAAGTTTCTTATGCTTTAGTGCCGATACTAGAACAGGTTTCATCATAGGCTCAAGAGAAACAGCCTTCTGCTTAGATGGTGCTCCTTTCCATCCCATAAAAGCAAGCGTAGGAATGACCAGCATAGCAACAAAAAATGAAATAATTAATGCAATGACAACAGACCACGCAAACCCACTATAAGAGGCACTTACAATTCCTCCTACAAAAGCTATGGGAATATACACAGCTATAGTTGTAAGTGTTGAGCCAAGAATAGCCGGAATCATTTCATGAACGGAAGCACTTAAAAGTGGCAGTAGTGCTTTGTTTTGAGACTTTTCTCTTCTGCGATACATATTATCAAGGATAACAATCGAATCATCTACAATACGTCCCATAGCAACAATTAGTCCTGAAACGGTTAAGATGTTAAGTGTAATGCCCATTGTTTTTAAAATAGCAGCCGTTGCTAACAATGAAATCGGCAACGAAATCGCTATAAGCAACGTAGATCGCACATTTCGGAAAAAGAAAAATACGCAAACCATGGAGAATAAACAACCAAGTAAGCCTTCTCGAATTAAACCATTTAACGCATCGTTTAATTCTTTTTCACGATCCAATTGCGGTGTTAATGAAACAGATCCATCTTTAACAAGCTGCAGTCCATGTACTCGTTCTTTTACATGTTGCGCTACGTCTGTAATATTGGCAGAAGGCGTTTTAATGACATTTAATTGAACACTTGGTTTACCATCTATTCTGGCAACTGTTTTCACATCATTTAACGCATGTGAAATGCTTCCCACTGCTGAAAGAGGGATGGAATTACCATCCGCATTTTTAATTTTAATGTTTTTCATTTGCTGTTCATCGAGTTTCCATCCCTCAAAGGTAACGGGGATCGATAGCTGATTTTGAAGTACAATACCTTTAGGTAATGATGGAACGGATAAAGATAGTGCTTTATTTAAGTCATCCATCGTTAGATTATTTTTCGATAAATCCTTCATTCTTACTGTTAAAACATATCCATCTTTTGCTCCACCAAATGTGGAGACATCAGATACTCCAGGAACGGTTTTTAATTGCTGAACGATATCTTGTTGAACAGTTGATTTCAATTGGTTTTCATCCAACTTATCACTCGTTAAGTTGTACGTAAGTATAGGAAAAGAACTGGTTGTAACCTTTGTAACAAGAGGCGTTGATGTAATGGTTGGTGGAATATCAGCATTAGATAAAGCTTTATTTACATCGGTTTCTGCTTGCTTCATATCCGTATTCATCGGAAAATAGAGACTCATAAATAAGCCACCATCGTATGAGCTCGTTTCCACATCTTGTAACCCATCTGTCGTTCTTACGGCACTTTCCAACTTGTCTGTAACCAATTGGTTTACCTGTTCAGCTTGATACATAGGTAGACGCATGCTTACAGTAAGTGTTGTATTATTGATGCCAGGGAGATAATCTCTTTGCATTTGAAAAGCTGATATACCGCCCCAAGCTAAAATAATAACGACACATACGATCATTAAGATAGCTCTTTGCATGGTTCCTTCTACTAGTTTTTTGAGCATATATTTACTCCTCCTGCTTTAGTATCCTTGTACGGGGAAATCTCTTGAATTCTGTCTTATCTGACTTTTTCACTCATTTGCTCAATCATGTGAATACTCTACAAGGCTAAATGCAAACTTATAAAAATCCTAGATCATACTAATCTCCTCAACCGATTCATGAATATCCATGTTTTTCCTTTTTTGTTACATAGATTTTTTATCAACTCCTTAAACTATTGATTAGAAAAGCGAATAGTAATAGTCTCATGAAGCGTTTTCAAATAGGACGTTTTAAGTTTAGGGCTTGTAATTAAAAAAACATTAAAGATAACATTAAAAATTGATGAAAATGGTAGGTTTTTTGATAAATAATGCTACATTTAATGCAAAGAAGAAATTAGTCTTTTAAATTGCTCTTATTTTCAATTGAATTCAAGCATTAAAACAACACATATAAAACAGCTTTCATCCAACTTTCCAAGTGAGCAGTCATTAATGGCGTTTGTTATTTATGAATTTGCTGTATTTATGCTGGTTCGACATTCTAAAAAGTATGGATTCCTACATTAGCACCAATAGCAGCCATTCTTACTTTATTACTTATTGCAATCAGCCGTTTATTTCTCGGCTTACAATACCCAAGTGATATAGCAGCTGGGTATGTATTTGGTGGAGTATGGCTAGGATTGAATGTCTTATGTCTTGAAATTTTTCGACTAATGAAAGGTATTAGCGTATAACCGATTATAAATTAGAATATAAAGGTCTCATTTTATTAGATATAAGAGGAGAATATAAATGAAAAAAAGTATTTTAATTGTTGAAGATGAAGTAATGATTGCACGAGCACTTCAAATTGAACTTGAGCATGAAGGATACCAAGTACTTGTTGAGCACGAAGGAAAATCCGGTCTTGAAGCTTCCTTAAATAGTAGCATTGATTTGATTTTATTAGACGTTATGCTTCCAGGTCTAAATGGAATTGAAGTTCTTCGAAGAATTAGAAAAAAAGACATCTACTTGCCCATTATTCTTTTGACAGCTCGTGACACCACGTTAGATAAAGTGATGGGGCTAGATCATGGGGCGAATGATTATATCACCAAGCCATTTGAAATAGAGGAAGTATTAGCTAGAGTACGTAATAGTCTTCGTCATAGAGCTATCGTTCAGGATGTTAGTGAAAAAAAAGATGTTCACTTATCAATAGAAGATTTATCTGTGAATTTAGAAACCAGAGATGTAATTAGACAAAACAAGCAGATTATATTAACACCAAAAGAATATGATTTGCTTGTTCATTTATTAAAAAATAAAAATATTGTACTAAGCAGGGACAATATTCTTTTGACCGTCTGGGGCTATGATTATGAGGGGGAAACGAATGTGGTGGATGTGTTCATCGGGCATTTAAGAAAGAAACTAGAAGAAGATACTACATCCCCTTTAATCCAGACCATCCGAGGAGTAGGATATGTGATAAGAAAGGATCAACATGAAAATCACTACCAAAGTTAACCTGTTCATTACCGTTTCTCTGTTACTTAGCTTACTTATTGTAAATGCTATTGTATTTTTCTTATTTATGAAAACGACTGTTAATATGGAAGCACATTTGGTTTCGAAAAACGCTAATGCCATGTTGAAGAAATATCCTATTTCCGAATCCTTAACATTAGACAAAAATCTTTTAAACTCTTACATGTCTACTCACTCTTTTATTCGAATCGTTGGGCCGGACTCTAAGGTTATTGATCAGGTCAGTAACGATAAAACTCTTGCTAAGAAAATCTCTCCCACCTTTTCGTCAGAAAAAGACTTTGAACTTAGACCTTTTCAAGAACATCAAAATTTGGTAGTTCATGTACCGATTTATCAAAATCAAAAAGTAGTAGGGACGTTAGAAATAAGTGAACGATTATCTGGACTAGAAAGCCGCAAAGACATTATCTTATCCATAATGGGGACCGTTACGGCTATCTCTGTTCTTATCTCTTTTTTAGTTGGTAGATGGTTATCAGCTATTATTATGAAGCCTATTGTATCCATGATTTCCACAATGGAGGATATTGAACAAAGTGGGACCTTGAAAAGAATTAGCATGGAAACTGAAACAAAAGATGAAGTGTACAAAATGGCAGCTACATTTAACCGTATGATTGGTAAACTTGAGGAAAATTCAAATAAGCAAAGACAATTTATATCGGATGCTTCCCATGAATTGAAAACACCTTTAACTATTATTAGCAGCTTTATTACGATTCTTAGAAGGCATGGAACACAAGATGAAAAAATAGCCAAAGAAGCAACCGAGGCAATTTATTTAGAAACAAATAGAATGAAAAGTTTAACTAAAACATTGTTAAGTTTAGCTGAATTAGAGGACGCTGAATCTGTTGATATGAAACCAGTTGATCTTGTTTCTCTCTGTACAATCCTTATCGATCAGTTTAAGCAAGTTTATGACCGGCCTATTATTCTGTATAAGAATTCTGAGTCAGTTTTCATCGAGGGAGATGAATTGAAGTTAAAACAAGTGATCATTATCTTTTTAGATAATGCCATCAAGTATAGTACCGATGTAATTGAGGTCTTTTTAGAAAACAATCAACATAAAGGAATTATTCAAATAAAAGATTACGGAATCGGCATACCAGAAGAGGATCAACCTCATGTCTTTGAACGATTTTATCGAGTAGACAAAGCTCGCAAACGGGATTCAGGAGGAAGTGGTCTGGGATTAGCCATTGCTAAAAATATTGTTAGCCTTCATAAAGGAGAAATTCACATACAAAGCAAAGAACATGTAGGCACGGAAATCAAGGTCATTTTTTCTCTTAGGAACTAAAAAAGCCTATAGAATTAAGAACTAGTTCTAGAGGCCTTCATTTTACTTATATCGTAGAAAAACACTTTATTTGCCGTCCACGACGTTTAATTAATAAAACATTGATCTTTAAAAGTTAATTTTCTCCTTGTATCTAATAAATAAAATAAATGATTAATTAATATCATTTCACTTTGACCGATTAATTATTAATTATGCAGTTATATCTAATCAAAGACATATGAAAAATATCTAAAAGGAAATAGGACCTAATCATGCATATTATTCTATATCTCACTTCATCTATCAACCTTGCATAAAAAGAGTTCAAAAGGGAATACTGTTTGCAAAAGAGAAAAGATAAAGGGGTTGACGTTTTATGGAAAATAATGCACTTAACGGAATGGATCGGGTTAATCCAAATTTACGTGATGAAATGTTGGCTGAATTGTTTTTGGATCAAATGATGAATGACTTTAAAAGAAGTAAAATCCTCGAGGAAATTGATCATTCCTTAAAGAATAAAGATAAAGAAACTTTTTTACGTTTAACAAAGAAATTAAAATCTGTATCTTAATAAAAACAATATAATATAGAAGAAACTCGTCAAAAGAAGCCTTTGCTCAACAAGAGCAAAGGCTTCTTTTCATAAATTTCTCCTATATTCAAATCGGATTAAGCTCCCTTTGTATAAGAAATAAACTGAAGAATAATACTACCTGGTAAATAAAAGAATTTCTCATGGAGTAAATAACGATATTTTAAGGGTGTTTGTGTCTAGATCCTCCTTAATATAAAGATAAATAGGGTGATTAGTATGGAGAAATCAATGGTTTCCTATCTTCCAGAGTGGCAAGTTTTTATACAAGCGTTAATGGCATTTTTCATCCTATATATAATCTCCAGATTGTTTAATTGGACTCGTACTTCAGAGGAAGAGTGGTGAAAATGAAAACAAACAGGAATCTGTATCTAAAAATTCAGCTAATCCATTTACACGTGATTTCAATTCAAATGTAAAGGAAGTTAGAAAAGAAATTGGTCATAACTCTGAAGTTCATTTTAGGGAGTTTATTATAGGACGTACCGGCATTCGAGCATGTATTGTCTTCGTTGAAGGGCCATCAGATAAAGATCTTATTGATAAACATATTTTGTCATCATTGATGGCTGATTTTTCATCAGAATCCTAATTGAAACAGCCTTACGAAAAGGGTAGCTTATGACGAAAGGAAGTGAACTGTGGGTAATGATCAATTCAAACGATCGTATTACGACACCTCAAGCAACTGTAGTTGTTATCAATTTTATACTTGGAACAGGAATTCTTACCTTGCCTCGGACAGTTGCGGAACAAGTAAAAACACCAGATGTTTGGTTAAGTGTTATTTTAGGCGGAATAATTGCCATGATAGCAGGAGTAATTATGGTGAAATTAAGTCAACGCTTCCCTGAAAAAACCTTTTATCAATACAGCCAAGAAATTGTAGGGAAATGGATGGGCAAGTTATTTAGTTTCTTCATAATAGTTTATTTTTTAGTACTTGGTGGATTTCATGCCCGTTCATTGGCAGAAGTAACAGGATATCTATTGTTGGAAGGAACCCCTAAATGGGCTATTATTATGCCCTTTATGTGGGCAAGTCTCTACCTAATCAGAGGGGGGATAAATCCAATCGCTCGTCTATTTGAGATTATATTACCTATTACGGTTATTCTTTTTTTACTTGTTGCCTTTATGAGTATCAAAATATTTGAAGTAGACAATCTGCGCCCGGTACTAGGTTCAGGTATCACACCGGTGCTAAAAGGCATAAAAACAACTGCTCTTGCATTCACGGGTCCTGAAATCATGTTAATCATTTTAGCTTTTATGAAAGAACCACACAAAGCAGGAAAAGCTGTACTAGTTGGAATTACTATTCCTTTATTCATTTATGTGATTACTGTTGTAATGGTGATCGGAGCGTTATCGGTTGATGGAGTAGTTACAAGAACATGGCCCACACTTGATTTGATACGAAGTTTTGAGCTGACCGGTTTGATTTTTGAACGATTTGATTCTCTGTTGCTGGTGGTATGGATTATGCAAATGTTTACTTCTTTTACTGTTAACCATTACGCTGCTTCATTAGGACTATCTCAACTTTTCCAAAAGAACATTCATCCATTTATGTATGGCGTGCTTCCCGTTATTTATCTTATTTCCATGATCCCCAAAAACATCAATGATGTATTTAAAGTAGGGGATATGGTTGGCAACGCTGCCTTAGTTTTATTTGGCTTTTTGCCGCTGCTGCTTCTCATTATTTCAAAAGTAAAGGGGAGAAAGTATGAAACAAACCTTTAATCACGTACAGTTCTTATTGGTTTTTCTCTCTGTTTTTTTGCTCGTTTCTCTGACGGGCTGCTGGAGTAGTCATGAAATTGAAGAAAGAAGTTTAGGGGTAGGTGTGGCGCTCGATAAGGGGAAGGAGTCCATGATTGAAAAAGAATTTGATGAACAAGGAGGGGGATATGCGAGAAAGAACCTGATTACGTCAACCTATCAACTTATCACCCCACAAGTGGCAAGTTCAACCACTAAACAAGGAGGTCCTCAACAGAAATCTTATGTGAATGTGTCTGAAACAGGAGATTCTGCTTTTCAAATGCTTCGTGAATTATCTTTAAGAAGTGATACTCCTTTAACTAGTCCCCATATGAAAGTGATGGTTATCGGTGAGGCCCTTGCACGATCGTATAGTTTGGAACAATTAGTGGATCAAAGTCTTCGTGACAATGATTTTAGACCAAGTTGTCTGATGTTTATTAGTAAAGGGAGAGCAAGCGACACACTCGAATCAAAAACAGCAGGAGAGATCCCGGCATTTCGTTTGTCTGCAATGGTGGAAAATTCCTATCGAACAACGAGAATTTTACCTCCTATGCCGCTTATTAAACTAGAGAGCAAGATCCAATCACGGTCTAGTTTTCTGTTGCAAAATGTAGTATCAGCAAATGGAGAAATCAAATTTGCGGGTGCTGCCATAATTAAAGGGAAAACAAACAAACTGATCGGTTTTTTGAATGAAGAAGAACTAGATGGTCTGACTTGGATCACAGGAAAAGGGAAAGGCGGTCTAGTGAAAAGCTTTGATGAAAAGACTGGTCAGCTGATTGTATACGAAATAGAATCTATGAAAAGCCATATTGAACCTCATGTTAAAGGAAATAGCATTTCCTTCAATGTGCATATTGAATCAGAGGGAAGGCTATCTGAAAATTGGGTGGTCTCAGGAAATCCTTTAAAAAATCAATTTTTACAGAAGGTGCAAAAAAACTCAGAAAAAAAAGTAAAGCGCCTCGTAAGAAACACGGTAGAAAAGATGCAAAAAGAATATAAAGTCGATGTGGCCGGGTTCGGAAATCAATTGAGAATTAAGAGACCCAGAGTATGGATGAGGGTTAAAGCCAATTGGGATCAAACATTTAGTGAAGTTCCAATTAACTATGATGTGAAATTAATGATTAAAGATTATGGAGCGTCAGGATCAACGAAGTAAGCTTTCAAGTTTAACTTTGCTTATTTTGATGTCAAAAATGAAAGAAAGCTCCAAGGAATAACCTTGAGGCTTTCTGAAAAGTATTCACCCTATACTTATTTAAGAGCTTCTTTTAATTCTTTTCCGGGTTTAAACGCAGGAACTTTGGAAGCTGGAATCGTCATTTCTTCACCAGTTTGGGGATTACGTCCGGTACGAGCTGCACGTTCACGTACTTCAAATGTGCCGAATCCAATCAATTGAATTTTTTCTTCATTAGCAAGTGTATTAGAAATCGTTTCAAACAATGCATCTACAGCTTTTTTAGTATCTTGTTTCGTTAGTTCTGATTTTGTTGCAACTGCATCGATTAATTCAGCTTTTTTCATATGTAAATACCTCATTTCTTATTGCATTATAGTATGTATATGTAGAACATATCACAGTCTTTATAAAATGTTCAAACATAAGCACTCATTTGATGATTTAAAAAGTTATCTAATAAACTAGATGCTGAGATTTGCTCTAAGACAAAATGAACCCCATTCAAGACAGAAGAAACTCGTCAAAAAGGGAGCTTTGCTCAATAAGAACAAAGCTCCCTTTTGATGATTTTCTCCTATTTTCAAATGGATGTAACCTTTGCATCAGAATATTTATTATTTATTCAGTCTAGATGAACTGTAATTAAGAAGGATTTTTACTTGTACTATGCTAAAACCTATTAATCCCCCAATAATAGCTGGAACAATCCATCCTAGTCCTACTTTGTACATAGGAAGAACTCTAATAAAGAAACTATTAATAGATGAAATGTGAATACCGCCCGTATTTAATCCATCAAATAGACTAATAATAAATGTCAAAAGTAAGCTCCCTTGATAAACTTCAGTTTTTCCTTTAAATAAAGGATGAAAAAAAGTTAAGAATATCAATACAATAGCTAATGGATAAATAGCTGTTAATAGAGGTATAGAAATAGCAATTAACTGCGTTAACCCGATGTTAGCAACGATTGCACTAAAACCACATAGACTAATAGCAAGTATTTTATAAGGTACCTTTGGAAATAGTTTATGAAAGAATGAAGAACAAGAAGCAACAAGTCCTACACTAGTTGTTAAACAAGCTACCGTAATCATTAATCCTAATAATATTCCACCGTAAGCTCCAAAATAATAATTCGAGACTTTTACCAAAACAGTACCTCCGTTATCTAAGTGTCCAAGTTTTTCTACACTTGAAGCACCCATGTAAGAAAGAGCCGTATAAATGGTTATTAGGATAATAGCAGCAATTCCTGTTGCTTTTGCACAAATAGCCATAATGTGTTTTTTTGTTTTTGCGCCTTTTTCTTTAATAGCATTAATAATAATAATTCCAAAAACAAAAGCTGCAAGAGCATCCATTGTTAAATAACCTTCCTGAAATCCCTTGAAAAATGAGTGGATTTTATAGTTCTTCGTAGGCACCTGGAAATCCCCAATAGGATGAATAAAAGCCATCACTACAAGAATTCCAATAAATGTTAACTTAATAGGCGTTAGGAATTTTCCGATAATATTGATAGTTTTAACAGGATTTAGTGAAAAAAAGCATGTGATGCTAAAAAAGATGATGGTGAAAATAAATAAAGGTATGTGGTCTAGATCTTCCGCCAAGAAAGGTTTGATGCCTATCTCAAAAGAAACGGTTCCTGCTCTTGGTATGGAAAATAAAGGGCCAATCGCTAAATAAAGTACGGTTGTAAATACAAGAGCAAATACAGGGTGTACGCGACTCGCTAGTGACTGTACATCATCTTTCCCCGAAAAACCAAATGCTAACACACCAAGTAACGGTAACCCAACTCCGGTTACTAAAAATCCGGCATTAGCTGACCAAATATTTATTCCTGCTGATTGACCAAGCATTGGTGGGAAAATTAAATTTCCTGCCCCGAAGAATAGAGCAAATAACATTAAACCAATAACTAATATAAATGAAAATGGCACTTTATCCGACATATAAAACCTCCATAAAATAACAGCTTTCACTATTGTTATATAAATGAAACAAGAGACCGAAAGAATGTACAGTGTTTTTTAGAAAACTTTTCGGCCTTTTCATGTTTTGACTTCTCGTGGCATTACGATAGTTAGGAATTCGACTTTTCCTATAGCCCTCGAACATATGAGAAAAGAGAAAAAGATGCCCTAGGCATCTAATAAGACAAGTAAAATATCTCAATAACATCGTCAAAAGAAGCTTTTGCTATTGTAAGTAAATTCCCTTTTAGAAGAGTTTCTTCTATTCTAAATTATGTCCATGAGATGGGACGGACTTAAATCTTAAAATCTTTACATTTTGAATGAACACTCTTTCTTTTGTAGATATATCCAATTTAGCTAACCTTACAATTTCATCTGGATCATTAATGGATTGCATGACTATGGAATTATTAATTATTTTATTATTTTTTAATATAGAATAGTCTACCGTAAAGATTTTTAACTTTCCTACCTTATTTTTCAACATAACAACTATCTCCACATACTTATAAAATATTTGTATTAGAAACCAATTTTTATACAGCTTTTTCTTTATCTGATTGAGATTTTATTGTTCTCTCCCTTAATCTCATTTCTTCATTTACTTTGGTCGCTTCCTTGAGGTATTCTGTTTTAAATCCACTCTTTACAGCCCAAACATAAAAAACAAGAGACAAACATGTAATGATAAGCATGTCCCAACCGTATGGAATAACATTTATTCCACCAAACTTTTCACTTCCTAAATATGAAATAACCATCATACATAATAAGTAAGTAACCATCCAAAGTCCAGCTAGGAAGTTCTTCTGGAACCCCTTCCATTTCAACTTTGCTTGATAATAAAAGTAAATAGGAAGACCCATCATAATAATGAATAACACCTGTCCTGTAAGTGGCCACCTCGCCCAGTACAGAGTTAATGACGCAAATATAAAACCCAGTGGCGCAATAATACTTAATCCCTTTAGACGTAATGGTCTGTACAACTCTTTTCCCGTTCTTCTTAACGTCATGGCTGTAACAGGTCCGGTAATATAAGAGATTAATGTCGCAACTGAAATAATTTCAGCTAATACACCCCAACCTCTAAATAGAAATAAGAAAATGAATGATACGGCTAAATTGAAAAACATTGCTTGACGTGGCACACCATAAATAGGGTGCAATTTCCCTAAAACACCAGGTAAATATTTATTCTTTTCCATACCGTATATCATACGAGATGTGGTAGCAGTATAGGTTATTCCCGTTCCAGAAGGAGAAACAAATGCATCAGCGTACAATATAATAACAAGCCAGTTAATACTTAGAGCAATAGCCAAATCAGCAAATGGAGAGTTGAAATTAAGGTGACTCCATCCATGAACAACCATAGAAGGGTCAACTGCTCCAATAAACGCAACCTGTAATAAGATATAAATAACGGTAGCAATTAGAATCGATCCTACTACAGCTAATGGAATAGAACGCCCAGGATTCTTTGCTTCTCCAGCCATATTAATAGGACTTTGAAAACCATTAAATGCAAATACAATACCGGACGTTGCTACCGCCGTCAGTACGCTTGCCCAACCATTTGGCGCGATGCCTTCTTCAGACGTAAAATTTCCACTATGAAAACCGGCAAATAAAAGTGATCCAATTGTTAAGCCAGGAATCACGATCTTAAAGATTGTGATGAGTGAATTTGCTTTGGAAAAAAGACTTACTGTCCAATAATTTAATAAGAAATAAATAAGTAATAAAACGGAAGCAATGCCTAATCCAGGTAAAGTAAGCGTGCCATTTTTTACTAAACTACTTGTCCACTTTGCCCATTCCCAGGGCCAAGAACTCATATATTGTACAGAGGCAACAGCTTCAACTGGGATAACAGATACAATAGCAATCCAGTTTGCCCAAGCAGCAATAAATCCAAGAAACGATCCATGAGAATATTGTGTATATTTAACCATACCTCCTGCTTCCGGAAACATAGATCCCAGCTCGCTGTAAGAAAGTCCAATAAATAAAATAACAGTCATACCGATAATCCAGGAAATAATAGCAGCAGGTCCAGCAATTTGGGCTGCTCTCCATGCTCCGAATAACCAACCTGAACCAATGATGGAACCTAGTCCAACCATTGTTAAAGAAAAAGTTCCCATCCTACGCTGTAAATGATTCATTTTTTTAACCTCTTTCATATAAGTTGTAGTAATTATAGAAAGACTATTACACCCTCCATAGTCCCTTTCTTAGTAAGGGAAGGATTATAGTAGATATCGTAGTCTGCTTAGCTTCAAAAGGAGTTGATACATCAGCGTAACTTTAAGAGATAGTGATACTCCTTTAGGTCATTAATAAGGATACAATGAGAGCAATTTTTTTCTGTAGTCAGTTTATAAATATCTTCACTCCATTAAAGTAGAATTTTATTAAACGCTTTCATTTTTCCTCAACGAAATCGTATCTTTAATTTATAATAGGAACTATATAATCATACAGAAAACGACAAAAATTATAAATTTTCTAAATTTTTTTGTGAATGATTTGATAAGAAAGAAGTGCGTATTCTCCATTATTTAAATATAGAAACATTTAATGTTATCATATATGGATTTAAATACTTTTTTACATATAAATAATTTAATGGATATTATTGGATGATTTTATGTAGGTTTTTGTTTAATTCTGTAGTTTGTATCATAAAATGAGGCTTAATAAATCTTTGTTATTAGTTTAAATTCATATATTACTTTTATTAAAAGAAAATAAACAAGAAAAAGATAATTTAAATTAGGAGTGAGAAAATGAAAAAAATAGGGCTGATTAAAGGTCTGGGTAAATTTGGACGTGTCACATTCCCTAGTGAACTACGACGAACCTTAGGGATAAAAGGCAGTGAGAGTTATGTGGAGATGTCTATAGAAAATGAAGCAATAATTATCGAAAAATGTGTTGAAAGTAAACCCTGTGCTATCACTGGTAAGGTAAGTGATAAAAATAAAGTGTATATAGGTAATATCGTGCTAAGCTCAGAAGGAGAAAAGATTTTATTACAACAATTAATTGATATAGAAAAACCGATTGAGTGACCATTCTTTCATAATGTCATTACTGATATTACATTTGGTATAACCGATATATACCAATTAATTTCTGTGTTCGTGGCCACCATTTTACACCAGATTCCAAAGTGCATGGCAATCGTGACTATTCTTTCTGTAGCAAAAGTAACTCAATTATCCTTTTTACTAATTGTAGCCTTCTTATCTTTATCTTTAGGTGGGAGTTTATTAATTGGAGAAAGCGTACAAGCCTCCTCACTTAAATTACAAGCTTTATCTAGGTACATTGTCCTTGGTTATCTTTCATGAAGTAATAGGCCAGGCTGTAACTTATTTTAGACTTCTACATGTATGGATGCTTATAGGTTTAGGAGTATTAATTATTTACGTTTATCGGTATTCACTTTCACTATTTCATGGTCATTAAAGGGATTTTATTATTAGTTGTTTTAAAAACGACAAGAATGATGGATATACCTTGTAGGTTAAACTTTTCATTACTATTAGAGGATTAGTTACTAATATAATAGTAGGAAGGGTGTCTTAGTTGCATAAAAAGTCTTTAGTCGTATTAATCATGTTAATAGTAAGCATAGTTTCTACAGCCTGTTCAAATTCAAGCGAAGAAACAGCTAGTAAAGAAAAAAAATGCTACAAAGAAAGAGCATCAACAACATTCAGAAAACATTAGTCGTGACATAAAGGAAGAAACAGCTAGTAATGAGGTTTTACCTGAATTTTTGAAGGATAAATCAGAAGAGATGCAAACCATTTATGCGAATGCTGCCCAAAACAAAGAGCTACTAGAGAATATTCCATGCTACTGTGGTTGTGGTGAATCGGCGGGGCATAGAAATAACTATGATGGCTTTATCCATGAGAATATAAGAGATGGAAAGGTAATATGGGATGACCATGGAACAAAATGTGGTGTTTGTCTCGAAATAGCAGCTCAATCCGTTTCTGATTTGGAATCTGGTAAATTAATTAAACAAATTCGTCAATCAATTGATGAAAAATATAAAAGTGGTTATGCAAAACCAACGCCAACTCCTGAAGTTTAAGGTCAAGTATAGGCTTTTAGCTGACATGTAATTAAAGATATCAAAAGATTAATTAAAACAAATAGGACCTTGAGAAGAGTAAGTTATATATCTTGCTCTTCTCAAGGTCTTTTTTATTAATACATAAAAATTACTTTTCTACAGCTACCATTGTTTTTTCTTTACTTATTGTTTTGAGTATAGAGAGCGACATGATTATAAATGAAGCCACACCTATCATTCCTAGAACAAATAAATAGCTTTCAATATCATGCCCTCCAAAGTAGAAGATATTACGTAGACCTTCTACACTGTATTTAAAAGGAACCCATGAATAAAACCAATCTTGAGTTACTGTAGGTAGAAACTCTGGAGGTAAATTTAATACCGGAATTGAGAAGAGAAAAAGTAAGATGAATAATGGAACCCCTACCAATCCTAACCAATTTAAAATAGCATTTTGAAGTAAATAAAACATAAATGCAGTAAATAGTAAAAATAAGAATGTTGCCTGGAAGTCAGATATATTAACGTTTAATACATTATCGGTAAATAAAAGGACTGTAGAAGCAATGGCGGTTGCAAATAGGAATCCTGCAACTAATTGAGCTAAAATAGATCGGATACTTATACGCCCATTTGTAACCTTCTTCATAATAACAAAATGAATAACAGAACTAATAATGACTGCGATCCATATTATTTGTGTAAATAATACAGGGGCATTTCCATTAGCTGTATGATCTCCGACTTCGTTAACTGTTTCATTCTTCACAAGTAAAGGACTGCTCAAAAGTTTAGCTTGCGAAGGAGTAATAGTAGCTTTATTAGTCTCTAACTGGGTAAAAACATTCTCCTGAATTTGCCCATTTATTTTAGAAAGCAATTGATCGATAACCTGCTTTGTTGTATTAGCAGCCGTGTAATGCATTCCTTGATTAATAATTACCTCTACTTCTGGCTTTTGTGGTGAAGGAGATTGAAGTGACAAAATTTGCTGAGACATATTCTCTGGAATCACAATCGTTGCATAGTATTTCTTTTCATTCATTGCACTGATAGCATCTTCTCTTGCGTCAATCACTGACCACTTAAAAGGAATATCTTTATTATCTAGTAACGTTTCCTTATATTGTTCACCAGCATTCAGTTTTGTCTTATTAGGCAATTCAGCACCTTTATCATTTACTACTAATGCAACTGGCAAGTCCTCCGGAGTGGGATTAACAATTGACCCTATGAAAGCAATACTAAAAATCATAACGACAATGACAATTCCTAGTAAGCTCCCCCAAAATCTTTTTTGTGAAAAAAAACTCTTAAATACGCACACGTAATCTCCCTCCTGAACATCTTGTTTTCATTGACAGGGCGTTGCATAAGGAACGCCTTGTTATATACAATGTAATTATATTCCTTATCTTCACATACTCAATAATCAATATTGTGCTATTTGTTATATATACAACAAATGAGTGCTGAGTGTTAATTAAAACTGAAATCATAGACAGGTGATGAGAAAATGTTTAAAAAAACAGATTTGCGTGTTATTCGAACAAGAAAAATGATTAAAGAATCGTTTATTGATTTAATCCAAGAGAAAGGCTATGAATCTATTACCATTAGGGATATTGCAGACAATGCATTAATTAACAGAGCTACTTTTTATCTTCACTATGTAGATAAACAAGATTTGGTGGATAAATTAATTGACGAAGTTTTTGAGGAACTAACAGATATTATTAACCCTTGTATATACATCCAAAAGAAAAGAGTGAACATATCACAATTTCAATCACTGATTGAAGCTATATTTACGAATATTTTCCATCATGCTACGTTTTATCAAATCATGTTAAGTGAAAAAGGGGTACATGGATTTAATCGCAGAATGCAAGAGGTTATTCAAGAGAAATTTAGAAAAGAATTCGCCACAATAAATTTACAAGAACAAAAGTTTTCAACTCCCCCTGAATTATTGATACATTTCATTTCTTCAGCATTGATTGGGACAGTAGAATGGTGGGTTAATAATGATTTAGTCTACTCTCCTAAACATATGGCAGTGCAGTTAGTTCACTTAGTAACGATTGGTCCATTACAGTCTTCAGGTTTTGAAATTGAAGCATAAGATAAAATTAAGCTTGTAAAGAGTTCCAAACTCACTTCAATAAGCAATTTTGAAAACATCAGCATCACCTAGTTTTTTATAAAAAATGGGATTATATCTAGAATAAGTTCCAGAAGAGATCTTGAATGTAGATAGATATAATCCCTCAATCTATCCTCATCATTTTTTACCTTTATTTCCAAATGTAAATTTCATTCTTTTTTTAAAAATTTTTTTGTACCATTCTTATTTAGCAAAAATGGTAACGCTGTCATATGTTTTAACATTCAAAAAAATGTTTGAGTGTTATAGAAACATATTATACGTAGTGAATATCTCACTTCTAAATAAAGATTCATCTGCTCTAAAAAAACATCTGAACTTTCTTATATCTTATAGTCCTTTTATTTTTATAAAACTTCCTAAAAATACTCACTGAAATGAGTTTTGCTTTGATTTTATCAATATAATTTTAAGTATAATAATGTACTTATCCGAGTGGAGAAATAGACTTTATTCCACCTCCTAAAAGTCTTGTAAAATAGTTATTAAATTATTCTTAAATTTGGAATAAAGTGATTGACAACCCAAAATATTGTTTGTAGAATCCATTTGTAGCTACCTTTTTTACAAATAGAGGTAATTATAGGTTAATTTTCTTCTGTTCTAATGTAGTAAAATATTACCGTTATGGAGAAGAGGTGGAAAAATCGCCCGATAATTAAATGAGTTTTTATTATTTTAAAGTAGTTTGTTTAATTCTTTATGATAGTTACTTATATTTAAACAATGATGGGAGAAATAAAAGATGTCAGACGATACTTTATATAAAAAATCATATTTAAATAGATTAGGGGAATTAAAGGAAAGATCACCAAAAGTTGCAGCAAAATTTATGCAGTTTGAA
Source organism: Priestia sp. AB (assembly GCF_028369225.1). NCBI lineage: Bacteria > Bacillati > Bacillota > Bacilli > Caryophanales > Bacillaceae > Priestia > Priestia sp. AB. The sequence goes on along the minus strand of NZ_JAQMYN010000022.1, from coordinate 20,291 downwards.
CATGAAGTCTTTAATACAGGTACGATTCCTCCTAAAATAAAAGAGTTGATCGCTATTGCTGTAGCGCATACAACAGGATGTCCATATTGCATTGAAGCTCATGTAGCTAAGTATAAAAAACTAGGTGGAACTATGGATGAAATTTTAGAAGCAGTGACTGTAGCAGCTGCGCTTAAAGCTGGGGCTGCAATTAGTCATAGTGTAAATGCCATCAATGCCTTCGAAAGAGAGTGAATTTTTTAGTTTGTTGATTTTAGAACATATAAAATGAGGTGTAGGCGGCGTGGAAAAATTGATAGACAACCCTACTATTCTAAATAGTAGTTATTCTTCAATGATTGACTTGTTATCTCATAAGGCGAGGGTTCATCCTGAAAAGGTGGTCTACACATTTTTATATAATGACAACAAGGATGAAATTAATATTACCTATCAAGAACTTCACACGTGTGCTAAGCAAATCGCTGGTTACCTACAACATTTAGGTTTAGAAGGGCAACGAGCTCTTTTAATGTATCCATCTGGAATAGACTACATTAAAGCTTTTCTAGGTTGTATCTATGCGAATGTAATACCGGTTCCCGTGTATCCTCCTGGGTTGAATAGGAATATGTTACGTTTAAAAGCGATTATGGACGATGCAGCTACTAATATTATTTTAACAACTACGCACCTGCATTCAAAAATAAGCTTTCATTTCTCAGATGAACTTTCAAGCATGAATTTAAAGTGGATTCCGATTGACGATATATCTCATGATTATCAAGATGAGTGGTCACAACCAAAGATAGATAAAGAATCTTTAGCCTTTTTACAATATACTTCAGGATCTACATCTTCTCCTAAAGGAGTAATGGTCACTCACGGTAATATTTTGCATAATGAAGCCATGATTAAAACAGCTTGTCAGCATAACGAGGATACAGTCATGCTCGGGTGGCTACCAATGTATCATGATATGGGGTTAATAGGTAACATTCTACAACCACTATACCTTGGGGCCAAATGTGTATTTATGTCGCCAATGGATTTTTTACAAAAGCCTTTTCGATGGCTAAGTGCTATCTCAAAGTACAAAGCAACTATTAGTGGTGGACCCAATTTTGCTTATGACTTATGCCTAAAAAAGATTACAGATGAACAAAAGAGGCAGCTTGATTTAAGTACGTGGGAAGTTGCTTTTAATGGGGCTGAACCCGTGCGTTATGAAACTATTCAAAAGTTCGCCCAGGCTTTTAAAGATTGTGGTTTTAAACTAAATCAATTTTTTCCGTGCTACGGTATGGCTGAAGCAACTTTATTTATAACAGGTAATGAAAAATTAACAAAGCCTGTCTCTAAAGGCTTTTGCAAGGAAAGTTTCCTAGAAAATAAAGCTATAGAGCGACCGTTAAATTCTGAAGATTCAGTTAAATTAGTTGGTTGCGGTATGACTTGGCTTGATCAGAAAGTAAAAATTGTTAATGCTGACTCCTTATCCACATGTGCATCCAATGAAATAGGTGAAATTTGGATTAAAGGAAACAGTATAGCAAAAGGGTATTTTGGACGGGAACAAGAAACAAATTATGCGTTTAATAATACAGTGAAAGACACAAACGAAAATGGATTTTTAAGAACTGGAGATTTAGGGTTCTTTCATGAAGGGCAGCTTTTTGTAACAGGTAGACTGAAGGATGTCATTGTAATGAGAGGGAAAAACCATTACCCGCAAGATATTGAATTAACTGTGGAAAAAGCAGATCAAGCTATTATTTCAGGAGCCAGCGCTGCCTTTTCTGTTGATATCAATGAGGAAGAGAAGTTGATTATAGTTGCTGAAATCGAACGTAAATATAGGCCTAGATCGCATAAGGAAAAAGAGTTGAAAGGTTATTTAGACAATGTTTTAAGAAACATCCGTCAGCAAGTAATGGAGGAACATGAAGTTCAGCCATATGCTATTTACCTTTTAAAGACTAGCAGTATACCAAAAACATCTAGTGGGAAAATCCAAAGACGTGCTTGTAAAAAAGCGTATTTAAATAATGGTTTAGAGGTTTGGCATAATTAAATTCGTTCTTTTCCCTCTTTTCCTAATAAATTCATCCTACTAAGCATAATGTACTTACTATTGTTGAAGGAGGGATGTTAAATGGGAAATTCATATAACACAATTGTAATTGGCGCTGGACAAGCGGGACTAGCTATTGGCTATTATTTAAAACAAAAATCCCTTTCGTTTTTAATTATAGATTCTAATAGTAGAGTCGGGGACTCTTGGCGTCATCGTTACGATTCTTTAATCTTGTTTACACCTAGATCTCATAGTGCACTACCGGGTATGAATGTAGAAGGGTCGCCACATGGTTACCCTAACAAAGATGAGATTGCCGATTATTTAGAGAATTATAGTCGTCATTATAATCTTCCAGTTCAACTAAATACAGCCGTTATTAATTTATTTAAAGAGAATGAACAGTTCCACCTCGTTACTAATAAGGGTAATTACGTAGCGAAAAATATAGTAGTTGCGACTGGTCCCTTTCAAAAGCCCTTTGTACCAGATGTTGAGAAAGATGTCTTAAAAGACATTTTTCAAATTCATGCAGCTCATTATAAAAATCCGACTCAATTAAAGGAAGGAACGACTTTAATAGTGGGTGCTGGTAATTCAGGGGTACAGATTGCAACGGAGTTAGCTGAAAGCAGAGAAGTTTATCTATCTGTAGGTAAACGGATGAAATTCCTACCCTATACATTACTGAATAGGAGTGTTTTTTGGTGGTTCCAAGTGCTTGGAGTATCAAAAGCAACTATCCATTCAAAATTGGGGCAGTTTATGAAAAAAAATGATCCAATTATAGGGAAAGAGTTAAAACCACTGCTAAGTAGAGGCGTTGTTAAAAAGGTTTCAAAAGTTTCAAAGGCAGATGGTAAGAGTTTAATTTGTCAAAATGGGGAGAAGGTCCAACCAGAGAATATCATCTGGGCCACTGGTTACCACAATGATTACGAATGGATTGAAATCCCTAACATAATTGATAAAAACAATAATGTAATTCATGATCGAGGCATAACAAAAGAAAAGGGTCTTTACTTTCTAGGGTTATCATGGCAATACCGACGTGGTTCCGCCTTATTATTAGGGGTTGGAGAAGACGCCAAGTTCTTAGCAAATCATATAACTTAATTCATATGAAAAGTTTTAGTGGGGGTCCTAATTATGGAAAACGATAAGATTTTTATGATGATAAGAGAGTCTATTTTAGTTTTTTCACCTTTAAAAGAAACGGATATTAAAATAGATAGCAATTTGTCCGGAGATTTATCACTGGATTCAACTGACCGTTTAGAACTTGTTTTAGATTTAGAGCAAAAGTTAGATATTAGCATTCCAACTGAGGACTATGGCTGGTGTAAAACGATTGAGGACATTGTGTTGTTAGTAAAACAAATACAAGCTCAGAACACTAAGGAGGCTGTTAAATGAACTTATCTACTAAGTTAAAAGAACTAGGATTATCTCCATTAAATACATTAGTCGGCAGTGCCCATAACCTTTATAAAATGCCTTTTGATACAGTAAATAAATATAAAGGCAGCGTTATTGCAGATAACTTTAACTATCATTATGAAAATAACGAATTTTATCGTGATTTATGTAAAAAGAAAAACATTAGCCCTCAGGATATAAAGAGTTTTAATGATTTAGCAAAAATCCCTTTAATTCCAGTTCAAACATTTAAACAATGCGATTCTCATCTTCTTATGACATCGAAATTAAATGAAGTTGAATTCGAAATGAGAAGTACAGGAACAAGTGGTATTCCTAGTGTATCTCGTCGTGATCGATTAACGATGGATAGTGCATTTGATAGTGTTGTAACCACCTATAGGGAGTTCTTTAAGTTCTCCAGAGGGATGGGATTATTTCTTTTCCCACCAACTGAAGAAATGCCTGAAATGGGAATGGTAAAAGCACTGAACGTTTTTGCTGGTTTATTAGATGGTAGCGTTAATTTAGTAAAGAAAATAACATTCAACCCCGAAAAAGCTGTAGAAGTCTTACAAAGTTGGGATGGAAAGCATACTAGACATATAGTAGGCCCTCCATTTTTAGTATATAGATTAATTAAATATTGTATGGATCGCAATATTAAACTTAATTTAGAAAAGAATAGCTTTATTATTACGCTTGGAGGATGGAAAAGGTTCACTGGTGAAGAAATTCCACGAGCAGAATTTAATGAGCTTTGTCATGAATACTTAGGTGTTCAATCATACAATGTAAGGGATATGTATGGATTAGTAGAAGCTAATATGCTTGCAGTAGAATGCCATAAACAAGAAAAACATATTCCACCATGGGTACACGTTTCTATGCGTAATCCACACAATGTCTTAGAAGAAGTTGAATATGGAGAAAGAGGCGTTATTGCTATTTATGATCCAACTTCTATTTCTTATCCAGGCTTCATTCTGACAGAAGATGTTGGATATTTAAGAAAGGATACATCTTGTGAATGTGGCCGTAATGGACAGACGTTAGTATATATTTCAAGGATGCCAGGCGTGGAAGTAGGTTGTTGTGCAATTAACCTTGAAAAGTTTATCGAAGAAAAAGAAAAAGGCATGGCTATCAAAGGAGGAATTTAAAATGTTCAATGATATAATCTGTGATCATTTTATGAATCCTAGGAATATTGGTGAACTTACAGATGCGGACTATGTGATTGAAATCAGTAATCCTATTTGTGGTGATACAGTACACATGTATTTAACGTTAAACCAAGAGGTTATCTCCGATGTGGCTTATAGAGCTTATGGATGTTCTACGTCTATTGCTACAGCAAGTATTGTTTCAGAAAAAATAGTTGGTATGTCTAAAGCTGAAATTTCGTCTATTACACGAAATAACGTTGTTGAATGGTTAGGTGAGTTAGAACCTTCACAGCTTCACTGTGTGGATATTGCTTTAAATATTCTAAATCAGTGTGCAAATCCAACAAAAAAGAAATTTGAACAGAAAGAGTTTCTGGTAGAAGGGGAAGGTGCATTTTAACAATGCATACACCTATTTATTTTGACTATAATGCCACTACTCCTATTGATCCAAGAGTATTAGAAGGTATGTTACCATATCTTCAAAATCATTTTGGAAATCCGTCGAGCAATTATTCTATAGGATATCGTACTAAAGAGGCCATTGAAATGGCACGTAAAGATATAGCTAATCTTATCAGTGTTGAGGATGGTAATGTATTTTTTACAAGTGGTGGATCTGAGGCGAACTCCACTATATTAAAAGGCATTGCAGCAAAAAGTTCAAAGAAGAAGCATATTATTACAAGTTCAATTGAACATCCAGCTATCTTAAAAACGTGTGATTACTTAAGAAAGCATCATGGATTTCAAATTACCACAATACCTGTCAATCCGGCTGGTATTGTGGATGTTAATGATATCGAAAGAGCTATAACTAGCCAAACAGTTCTTGTTACAGTCATGATGGTAAATAATGAAATTGGATCTATACAGCCTATAAAAGAAATAGGTAATCTGTGTAAAAAGCATAATATTCATTTCCATTGCGACGCAGTACAGGCAGTTGGGAAAATACCTGTTAATTTAAAGGAACTTCCAATTGACAGTTTATCGATGTCAGCGCATAAGATTTATGGACCTAAGGGAGTAGGCTGTTTATATTTACGTGAAGGTGTCAATATTCCTCCTCTTATCCTTGGAGGGTCTCAAGAATTTGGTATGCGCTCTGGAACAGAAAATGTAGCAGGTATTGTCGGTTTTGGGATTGCTGCAAAAATAGTTCAAGAAGATCTATACTTCAATCTTACAAAGATAGAGTACCTACGTAACTTATTCTTAACTAATCTCCATACAGAAATTGAGGATTGTTTAATAAACGGAGACATACATGCGAATGTTCCTTCCACGATAAACATTCAATTTTCTGGTATTAGAGGAGAATCCTTAGCCAGTATGTTAAATGAATTAGGATTTTGTGTATCTATTGCTTCTGCATGCAGCTCTACTTCATCTAAACTTTCACATGTATTAAAAGCAATTGGAAAAACAGATGAAGAGATCAGAAGCTCAATTCGTATAAGTATAGGTGCGTTAACTACAGAGGATGAAATAAATCAGTTAGTTAGACATTTAAAACAATCCGTGATGAGATTGCGTTCTTTCTCTCCTAAATATCAAATGTCTATATAGCTATATAAGAATAAAAAAGTCTAAAAATAGTGGTTGAAAGGTAGTGGGACTACATGGATGAATTAGTATTTAAGCAATTTAAAGTTGCAAAAGATTTTTTTATTAGAAACGTAGAAGCTATTTCCACAGAAGTAGCGAGTGTTCAGCCAGATGGCTTTAACAATACAATTCATTGGCATATTGGCCACGTATTAACATTCACTGAGCAATTAATGTTTGGATTTCCGGAAAAGACCATTTACCTTCCGGTAAACTATGTCGAATTATTTGGAAATGGTACGAAACCGGCTGACTGGAAAGGTAAGGTGCCGAGCTTAGAAGAATTGATTAGCCAGCTTAAGGATCAGTCCATTCGTCTTCAGCAAATTCCAAGTGAACAATTAAAGGAAACTCTTCAAAAACCATTTATGGGATTTGAAACTTTTGGGGAGCTAGCAGGCCTGGCCGTTCTACATGAATCCAATCATTTAGGCCATATCCAAGCAATAAAACGCGTTGTTGAATATGAAAGTGTAAAACAATAATCAGTTTAGGTACAGATTAAAGGCATCCTCTAGCCATTCATATTACTAAGCTCTAAATAAAAAACAAGCATTTGTTTTCAAAGGCTTGTTTTTTTGTTTAGAGAGTTTTTATATAGAAATGTTACAGGTCATCTATGATGCAAATTTGATAAAATTTAGAGGCTAAATTTAGTAATTACTTTTGGATTTGGCTGTGACCATACACTAAATAGTTTAATTATAAAGGAGATGAAGTAGATGATAATTTACAATAAGCTAGTCAGGGATCGTATCCCTGAAATTATCCAAGAATCTGGAGAGGAATGTTTAGTCGAAGTTTTAACAGAGCATGATTATTTAAAAGAACTTCAAAAAAAGGAGAGGAAGAGTTAAAGGAGTATTTAGCAGCTTCTAATTCCAAAGAAGTTATAGAAGAACTTGCGGATTTATTAGAAGTAATTTATGGATTAGCACAGTGTCATGGGTTTTCCATTAAAGCGTTAGAGACAGTTAGACAATCTAAAAAGGATAAAAAAGGTGCCTTTGATAAAAGATTATTCTTAGTGGAAGTCCATAAGAAAGATTAAAAATTAATTTCTAGTTACGTAAGAAAAAAACCTACTGATTATGGTTATGATGAGGTCCTTGTTTCTCTTTTATTCAGTTTTTTATACACCATAGATATAACGGGGGTTCCTTAGATAAGTGGATAAGGATTTGATGTGTAAAAAGTACACGTTTTAATATATATACTCGCACGGAAAAATATAGTATATATGGAGAAAACATGTTATTATGTTTCTGCACATGCATTTTAATAGTAAAAAGCCACCTGTCCTGCAAATACTGGGTGGCTTTTTATTTTGTTAACGATAATAATTGCTTTAACACTCTATAATAGATTTAAATATCTTGTCCCAAAAGTATACATTTGTAGTTACCATAAAACCACTTATCGATACATATCAAAAAGGTCATCATATACATTAATTAGATGACCTTTTCTCACTTGTATTAAATTCTTTTAAGAGTTTTGTAGATTTGACAAACGTTTATGGCTATAAATTTAAAGGTTACAAGTTAAAAAACAATTAATACTTAAACAGCATTTCAGATTTATTGCGGAATGCTGCTCTTTTTATGACCAATGTTTCAGTAGGACTACGATGTATGTCATTTTCTATACATGTATGTATCAAAGGTTATAGGACATTATTCTCATGGTATACTATCGATTAACGACAAAACATTGTATATGCAGCATGTTTTGTTCATTTTCTGCTTTGGAGGGACAATTTCATTGCGTATTGTTCCTCCTTTTTATTTTATACAAAAAACATTGTGGAATACCATTAATAACCAAATATATGAGCAAACTATTCAAGAAGCTTATTAGCTTTCTACCCAAAAGTTTCATAAAAGAAAAACCTACCTTTGTTGCGAAAGGTAGGTTTTTTCTCTTTTCAAGCTGTATATCATATACAGGTTTAGTTAACATAATCACTCTTATTATGGGAAGCTAGAGAAGTGAAAAAACATCCTCGTTTCAATATATTGGATCAATGACAAGTAACTTCAATCAGATTATATATACTCATAAAAGGCATAAAAATAGCAGTTTTCTGCAAATGATATAGTAACAACCTAAAATATCAATTGGAGGAAACTGCTCATGACTGAACATAACACAAAGCTTACGTCAGCTGAAATAGCCTGCACATGGACTGGCTATATGAATGATAGTATGTCCAAATGTATACTTGGTTATTTCTTAAAACATATCGAAGATAAAGAAATTAAATTAATTGTTCAAATGGCTTATGACCTTTCAGCTGTTCATGTAGAAAAACTTCGTGCTTTATTTCAAAGGGAAGGAATTCCTCTTCCTATAGGATTTACAAATGAACATGATGTGAATAAGGATACAGGTCGTTTGTACACCGATACCTTCATTCTTATTTACGTTAATCACATGGCAAAAGTAGGGATGCTAGCATTTAGTGGGTTTCTATCCATGAGTGCTCGAAAAGATATACGATTATATTTTAAAGAGGGGCTTCAAGAGGCCTCCAATTTATATGATGAAAGTTCGGATATTGCTCTTTCGAAAGGGCTATTTGTTCGAGCACCTTATATTGCTTATCCTACTCAACCAGATACTGTAGACAGCAAAAGCTATCTTAGTGGCTTTTCATTTTTTAGTAAAGAGCGCCCTTTGAATGCCATTGAAATATCACATTTATATATGAATATCCAAACCAATATCATCGGCAGTAAGCTAGCTCTTAGCTTTGCCCAAACATCTCAACGCGAAAAAATTCAAAAATGGATGTTAAGAGGGGCTGAAATCTCGGAAAAACATGTACAGATTTTTGGAAAAGGACTGTTAGAAAATCATATTCAGCCACCGGTTCCACATGATATTGCGATTAGTGACTTAACGACACCTGTCTTTTCTGATCGACTAGCGATGTTTCAGATGAGTTTTTTGAGCGCAGCAGGAACAGGTAACTATGCAACTGCAGCAGCTGCAAGTCAACGAAGTGACCTCGTTATCAATTATGAAAGGCTATCACTTGAGATTGGTCAATATGCGAAAGATGGAGCTGATATCATGATCCATCATAAATGGCTTGAACAACCACCTGGAACACAAGACAAAGAACAACTCGCTATAAAAAAAGAATAATCTTATATATTTAGAACAAACTATTTGAGAAGCTCATTAGCTTTCTACCCAAAAGTTTCACGAGAGAAAGAACTACTGATACCTGATGAGTCAGTAGTTCTTTCTTGTTTTAGATTGTAGGTAGTATTCATTCATAGTTACTAAAATAATGATTAGAAGAAATAAAAAGCCTTTAAAACTAATTGTTTTAAAGGCTTTTTATACTTTTGATATTGAATATTACACAAAAAGATCTCCCACAAACATAATATATCCGGTAACTATAATTAATGCTACGCTAAGTACAACAGCCAAGACACTTCTCAAAGCTGATGTCCAATTATGTATTCCATAGAAGCCCACTATGCTCATCAAAAATATAACAACTGTTCCATAAAAATCCAAACTTAATAATAGGGGATGTTGAAGGGTTACAAAAAATAAAGCAGTACATAACAATGAGAAGATAAATGACCAAAGGTTTATGACTCTTACCATCTAAACCAATCATAAAACTCACCATATTATCTCATATCCTGAACTGATAAATCTAGTTACCATAATAGGTTTTATGGGTAACTAGCAAAGCAACCCTCGAGTTATGACTATAGGGTTATCTGAGTAAAGATTACCCAGATATAATCCTCTTTATTTACTTTTTTAAATGCATTTCTAATTTTTCGAACTTATCTGTATGTTTATGTGTAGCAAAACCTCTCTACTTATTCCTCCTACAATCTTTTCAGTTCTAAATACTCTTTTAAAGTTTGCTGTAATGTCCCTTTAGCTTCTGCCTTGTCCTCAAAAGAGATTCCTGAGTGAATCATTGTCCTAACTAGGTCAGCACGTAAACCTGTAAGAATAGCTTCACACCCCATCATTGAAATTCCAGTTAATATTTTTTGGAAATGGTCAATGACATGCATCTCCATATTAGCAATTCCAGACAAGTCTATAATTAATGTTTGAATCTTTAAATCTGAGATGCCCATCAATACTTTCTCCTCAATTGTTTGGATACGATTGAGGTCAATCATTCCAATCAATGGTAGTACAGCTACGGATTGGCTAAGTGGTATAATGGGCACTGATAGATTTTCAACTAAGTCCCTTTGGGAGGCAATTAATTCATCTTTATACTTGGAATAACTAATGAGAAAAGTGTTAAGAAATTGATCAATCCTATCATTAATTCGTTTCTCTAAGGCAAAAAATTCTTCACAACCATTAAAATAGTCATTTATTCGATCATATTGATAGAGAAAATGCCATAATGTTCGCCTAATGGCCTGTACCCATTCTAGCTTGAAGGCAAGAGTTAAGGCGTGTTCTGCCCAAGCTATTCCTTCTTGCTGGGCGAAAGCAATGAGTTCTTCTTCTTTTTGCTCTACGACATATAGAGATAACTTTTGAGCATTTTTCAAAAGATCAATATTTCCAGTTTCTAAAATGTCATTAATCTTAGAGGCTACGTTAACTGCTTCTGATAAGAGTTTATCCTGGAAGTTCTGTTTGTTATCTTTAATAAAATCGGTCATTTTTTCTCTCTGATTATAAATAATCTCCATTTTGAATACGCCCCTTATTTGTTTACTGATTATTGTTATCCTTAATTAATCAATATCTCCAAATGAGTTCTTATTTATTTTTATGCCTTGTACTACCTACACTACTCAATTTCAAATATCTCCTCCTTTCCCTAAAATGTTATTTTAGATAGAACTTTTTATATCTTTATGCTTTAAATATATATTTTTTTTACATCTTTTATACCATACATATTTGTAATGCCCAACTATGTTGCATTTGTCATGTAGCGTCTAATCCAAATACATAATTACACTTTTTTACAAATTAATTTCGTTTTTAAAATATTTATTTCAATTATTAGGAGATAACAACTTACATACATACCCTATGCTAAAATAAATTAAACTTTAAATTGTGAGAAAGGGTTTGGTGATAAATGACAATAATTAAAATCAAAGAAAAGTTAGAAACTTTATTACAGTATGCAGATAGTGAAATCACTCATACCATTTGTAGTAAAAATAATACCTTTTCTCTCAGTTATTCTAAAGAGCTAAAGAATTTTCAACTGAAGAATATTGAAACGGGCCATATTGAACATTTTCCGGATGTGGAGGTTACATCTTTAGCTTTATATAAAATAATAAGTACTGTGGAAAAAGAAGTCACTGAGTAATAAATAGTTTTTAAAATGTATATAAACAAATTATAAGAAGTAAAAAGAACCCGAATCATTTAGGAACAAGCTCTTTGTGGTTTGACATGTTTAGTTAACATAATCACTGTTATAAAAACCTATAAAAAAAGAGAAGATCATATTCCTAATCTTCTCTTTTTCTATATTTCAACTGTTCCTCCTTATAAGTGAAATTCATTATTAAACAAAATCCTGCTAGAAGCCAACCAATAATAGGGGAATAAATAAAAACATTTGTTAATAACAATCCTCCACAAATAGAGATCACCGAAAACATTAATAAAAAAACGTTAGTACCTTCATTTTCATTCATATAAAACACCTCTCTAATTAATCAACGAAGTGAAAAAATAAAAACTTTGAAAGAATTTCATAATATTTCCTAAGCAAAAAAGGACATTTCTTTTATGCCCTGTTCCCTCGTATCAGCCCCACCTACGCTAAATACTATGACAGCCACTCATGCCATCCAACCTACACTTATCATAAATGAAAGCGTTTACAAAGTAAAGAAATTAATAAAATATTCTGTCTATTATTTTCGCTATATTTAACTTGTCTATTACAAATAATACTAAATATGCTGAGCAAATTATATAAGATGTCGCCAAACATTGACACATACAACTAAATTCTTTAACAGAAAAGGCTTGCCTCTTTTGTCTGGGAAGATATAGGTTTTTTCTGTTTTATAACTTTATATCTTATAAACGTTTAATTAACATAAAACGGCTTTCCAGAACACATGAAAAAGGAAACCCTTTGGCATAGAAGGATTTTACCTTTTTAAGTCCAAGTAAGATAATAATAGTGACTCATAAAGCAATTGAAGGGTGAAGAAATGGAGGGAGGTAAATTGCCTAACAGGGAGTATCCATTCTATTTTATAAAGTTAGGTACATTATATTACGTATATCATTCGTATAAGAACGTAAAAAAGAAAGAGGTATCCAGTTACGAATTTACTAATGATGAATCGTTAGCATTTCCCATTGATGAAGAGTCTGCTAAACAATTGGCAGATAAATGTGGAGGCCATATTGTAATGAAGAATGCTACGTTTAATGATTATATTAGCCAAGGAGAAAGATGGAGTCATTTTATAGATAGCAAAAAGAAGAACATATGGAGAATCTATATCATTAATTGAACGATAAAACCTTTTAACTACTATTTATTTTGAAGAAAAAGGTCTTATTTGTCGTCAGTTAGAGTAAAAAGTGAAACTTTAATAATAAATAAAGTTTCACTATTTACTTGTCAAAATTTAAGACATGGATAAGGTTATTTTCTAAAAACAAATTTAATTGCAACATTTATTTTTAAAGATATATGTATATGAATCTACAAATCTGGCCAGACTAATAACGTATTCCCCCTTTTCCAATAAATTTAAAAATCCTTTGCCTGTATGGTATAGGATTATTTTTTGGTAAATTTTACTTTAATTAGTTGTTAATCTAAACAAAAGGGAACTACATATATTAATAGCATACAAAGGAGATATGTATTGGAGACAAATTATGGGTACTATACTGGATCTCTGTTCGTGAGGGAATTAGAACGTTTAAAAGAAGAATATATTCAACTTGATCTCGATGAGATGATATGAAAGTAATGATGAAGGAAGACATTTTACTTCTAGAAAAGGCAATAGATATGTTGTGTAGGAATAAAGTTTATTAAATAGAGTATACTATTTAAGATGTTTCTGAGCATCGACTCATCTAACTAAATTCTGCAACAGAAAACCTACCTCTTTTGACTGGGAAGAGCTAGGTTTTTCTGTTTTTTAAGCTCTTGTTAAGAAGCAGACTCAAGCAAGCTTTCTCTTTTACACATAATGTAACAAAGACGCTTTGAAGCCTCTGTTCAAAGTTGACAACATGTTTGTTTTTTTTTACATAAATTTTTTCTTTCTGGAGCACACTATTCAAGATGCAATAGAGCATTGTCAATATAACATCTATATTTCAACGACTAGGAAGACTACTGTACAGGAGCAGTAGTTTTTTCTTTTTTATGTTTTCTATAAAATTGTTTAACATAAAAAACCATTAATAGGAAAAGGTAAAGCAGCCTAATACTATTGAGACTGCTTTAACCTTCTATTTAATCCACTCACCAATTGCATATGTTTAATGCCTGGATATTAACTCACTCATTAATCTGTTTAGAGCAATGTCTATTATGTCATGTTCTGTATACCCTTTTATAAGATGTAGATTCCTTGTTTCTTTTTTTATTAACAACTTTCTAATCTCATCACATAAGTGAATTTGAGAATCCAAAAGCCTTATTACTTGTACATCTTCCATTTGTTTAGACATCAAATCAACCCCTTTATGACTTTAAAAAAGACTATTCTCCTTTAAAAAGGAAAAATCCTTTTGCCAATGTGCTTGGTTAATATCATGTAGTCTCTATATAGGAAGGGAAAGAATAGTTTTGCCATAAGGGTATTTTTTTTCCTATTAGTATGTTAGGGTGGGGGGGAAGAACAAATAAATTATTTGGTCTCTTTGTTCCTGAAGTTTCCTCATAATAGGAAGGGTACACCTATTTATGAGCATCACTGAAATTAAGAAAATGCTTCGTACTCTCATTCAATATGAAGATAGCACCATTACCCATGTTATACTTGGATTAATTGAACTCGTTTATTCTAAAGGAACTCAAAGTTTTCAATTGACTACACTTATTGATGGAAATATGTCACCGTATGACGATATAGATAGTGCTTCAGAAGCTTTATATATAATCTTAAATCCCGAAGGCCTTTAATAAGGCCTTCTCCTTTTATGAGGTGTACAAACTTAATTAGCATAAAACATATTTTCAGAACCCCAGTAAAAAAAGATGTTGTAAAGCATCTGTTTAGAGTTGACAATATGTGTGCTTTTTTTTTATTTTAAAGATATATATGATACACATCTTAAAAATAAAAATGATTAACCTAAAGGAGACAGAACATGGATACTATGATAACTAAATGGATTCCTGTTCCTTATTTTCAAATTGATCAAGAAGGTACTATTTTAAATTCTTCAAACACGACTCATTCATATTTTTCTGCTACATCTAATATATGGAATATCATTCATCAAGAAGACCGGGATAAAGCCATATTAATGCTCTCACAGAGTGCTAATTCTTATCCTATAACAAAACATCTGATTTTACAGATACGTAACAACTTATTTGGGAATTTTAAATGTACGATCCAATGGAAAGATGGGATAGGTCACCTGGTATGTACAGAAGCCAAAAGTATTAAAGACTCAATTATTACACCTTCATCTGTTCAAAAAACTTTAATAAATACCCAAAAACGGTTAGAAGAATCGGAAAAACATTTAGACAATGTTGCTAAAATAGTAAATATAAGAAAGCACTAATTTTTTATTTTTTTCTTACATGAATTTTTCACACCTGGAGCAAACTACTCAAGACGCCGTGAGGCATCAGCGAAAATCCTTACTGCAATAGAGCAAAAAAAATCTACCTCTTTTGATCAGGAAGAGATAGGTTTTTTTCTATTTTTAAGATGTATACTTCATACATTTTTAGTTAACATAATGTCTCTTTCCGGAACAAATGCTAAAAAGAATCCCCCGGCGCACATGGGGTTCCGGATAGGATGACTACTTCTTTTATGCTATTATCTTCAAGAATTTGCAGCAGACTCCTTCAAGTTATTACTTAAAAAATAATTTAAAAATCCAATATAAAACGGCTATCCATAATAAGATAATGACAATTCCGGCAGTCCAATTTTTCTTTTTAACATTCTCCGATTCTCTTACTTTTTCGCGACATTCCTCAAGTACATCTTTAGGAATTAGTTTTAAGACAAATTTAATCGCGAAAGGAATAAGGATGATATCATCTAGGTATCCCAGTATAGGTATAAAATCAGGAATTAAATCTACTGGGCTAAATGCATAGGCTATGATTAATATGGATAACAATTTCACGTAAAATGGAACTTTAGGATGTTTGTTAGCTTCTATTAACACAAAAATTTCCTGCTTTAACTTCCTTGCTTGTTCCTTTAATTTAGTTAATGCTTCTCCCATCTATATTTCCTCCTGTTATCTCTATTATCTTTAGTTATCTAATAAATTGTATCTTTTGTTATTATTTAATGCAACGAGTGTTACATTTTTATTTTTGTGTTAAAATGAATAAAAATAGTATGAGGAGTCTGAGATATGTCTACAACCAATTGGATTATTTTCACGTATAAGATTCCTTCGGAACCTTCTTCAGCAAGGGTTAGAGTTTGGAGAAATCTCAAAACACTCGGGGTTCATTACCTTCAACAATCCGTTTGTATCTTACCTTCTAAGGAAGAAATTATAAAAAAGTTAAAAAAACTTGAATTATTTATCCATGAAAGTGGAGGCGAAACCTCTATCCTTGAAATTGAAAGGCTTTCGTTTTCTTCCGAACAAATGATAACATCCAAGTTCAATCAGGAACGTGCCTTGGAATACGATGAATTTATTGAGGAATCAAATAAATTCTTACAGGAAATAGAAGATGAGACTACTAAAGAAAACTTTTCATTTAGAGAAATAGAAGAGAACGAGGCTGAATTAAGAAGGTTAAAAAAATGGTTGGTAAAAATAAAGAAAAGAGATTATTTTTCATGTGAAACAAATAAAGAGGCATCGGATCTCTTTGAAAAATGCAATAAAGTGCTTGAAGAATTTACAGAGAAAGTATATCTATGTGAAGGAATTGTCGAAGAAAAAAATGTGTAATGAGCATTTAATTTATCTAAATAACACACAAAGAGGAATAACATCATGACTAAGGGTTTCCCAAGAAAAAAAGTAATTGGAAAGTTTTTTATTCTTTTATTATGCACTTTTTTGTTAACTAGTTGTTCAGCTGAAAACTATGTACAAGGGGTCATATTAGACAAAGTAAATGTGGCTGACATTCAGAATCTTTCTCCAACTCAAGACAAGAAAGTTGCTACTTTGAAAGAATTACCAGATTATCTTAAGATGGCTTTTGTTATAACTGAAGATAAACGCTTCTATGAACATAAGGGTGTTGACCCGAAAGGAATCCTTCGAGCTTTATATAGAGATGTCTTAGAAGGAAGTAAAAGTGAAGGAGCCAGTACGATTACACAGCAACTTGCCCGAAACGTATTTCTTTCTAATGAAAAAACTTTTAGCAGAAAATCGAAAGAGATTGTGTATGCCATAGAATTAGAGAGAAAATACTCGAAAGATGAAATCTTAGAGATGTATTTAAACCATATCTATTTTGGTAGTGGTGCTTACGGAATTCAAGCAGCCGCACAAGAATACTTCGGAAAAGATGCAAAAAATTTAACGATTGCAGAGTCTGCTTTATTAGCTGGTTTACCTAAAGCACCTAGTAAATATTCTCCTCGTAACAATATAGAGCTAGCAAAAGAACGACGCTCGATCGTTCTTTCATTAATGGAAGAAAATCATATAATTTCTAAACAAGAAGAAGAAGAAGCAAACAAGCAAGAAATCCTTTTGACCAAGAAAGCAGTAAGGCAATAAATTGTTATAACTTCTTTTAATATATTATCTCTCTCTCAATTATACACAGAGATATTTCTTTTTTAGAAACGTTAATGAATAGTACTTAATACTTGGAGCAATTGTAGCATCACCAGGCTATACAGATCCAGTTATCTTTGGATCAGGTGGAAATCCATATGGTACAAGTGTAACAGTTGACCAAGACGGAAACATGGTTGAAGATGTACAAGCGACTGTTAAACATCAAGCAAAACGTACAGTAACAGTTGCAGAGTGGGTTAAAAAAGGAAATCAATAATTAAATAATAAGAAATAAGTAAAGCGATATACTTCCTGATTTTAATTAGGAAGTATATCGTTTCTTTTCTTTCCAGTGAAATATGTAGGAGTCGACTAGTTAGAATCGAGAAACAAAGTATGTTACCAACAGTTGAGATGTTATTTTTGTAAGTATATTCCCAGCGATAAAGTATTATTCTACGGAGAAATGGAGATAGTAAGTCTGTTAAATTCTAAAAAACAATGGAGTGAAATAATGGAAAAATTAATGCTAAGAGTATTATTTGCTTTGTGTTTACTTTTATTTCCCTTTTTGGCGAAAAAGCCTCACTTTAAAGAAATGCTTATTGTTTTTTTCTCAAAAGGCGTTCTAGCCACCCTTATCGATGCGTATGTAGTAAATACGAAGAGAGTTGAGTATCCGGTACGTCCTTTTCCTAAAATTTTCTCCACAAATATTATTTTTGATGTTTTGTTTTTTCCCTTGTTAAGTATGGCTTGGGTTAGACAGTCATATAACGATAATATTCCAAAGATTTTATTAAAAAGTTTAACTTGGAGTATACCAATGAGCCTTTCTCAATGGTATTTAGAAAGGAACAGCAAATTATTTAAGTGGAAAAAGTGGTCTCCATTTCATACTTTTGGAAGTGTTAGCTTTACACTTCTTACAATTAGAGCTCTAGCAGGCTTAGTAAAGAAAGTTGACGGTACGCACTAATTAAAAGTAGACTGACGTACTTATTAAGCAATTAGGTATTAGGAGAATTTATATATCTAAAAAATAAGGTTGATTTCATGAGAAAAACAACAAAATTAGAAGCAGTTCTATGGAGTGTTGCTCTACCAGGGTTTGGACAACTTTTAAATGGTCAACTCATTAAAGGACTGACTTTTATATTCTTGGAGTTTCTTATTAATACAAAAAGTTCTTTTAATCATGCGATTCTTTATAGTTTTCTTGGACAAATTAACAAGGCCATTGAAGTAGTAAATTATCAATGGTTAATGTTTTACCCTTGTGTTTACATGTTTGCTATGTATGATGCTTATAAATATTCTACAAAGAATACTCCATATTTATCTTTCTTGCCATTTGTTGGCGGTGCATATACAGTAACCGTAGGGTTGATGTACTCCTCTAAGTTACATTTTGGTGAGGCTTTACTCGGACCAATATGGCTTCCAATAATATTTTTAGTTCCAGGATTAATTTTGGGGTTCATAGTTCGTTATCTATTAATGAAATGTCTAAAAGGAATAGATGAATATTCCTAGCTGGCAGTAAACAATTAGATAGTAGAAGGAAAAATAATAAATGAAGCTAAATTTCAAATTTTCCGATGAAACAAAAATTAAATAAAGAAATTTGTGGTAACTGAACTCGAAAGAAAGGCCTGTATCTAAACAGATACAGGCCTTTCTTTACCCCATGAAAAGAGAATAAACATTCTTTTTTTTATGTAACAAAAACGAGATGCAAACGATTATGCATCCCGTCATGTGAAGAAGGAAAAAATAGCTTTTAATGCAGCATATGATCTTTAAGGAACAACTCATTTACGTAATTCCATTGCCTAATGAAACAGTCACTTGAAAAAGCATATTCTCTTTAACAAACACCTCATTTAAGCATTGAACTAAAAAGTATACAATGTGAACGAAATCGTTCTTGGTCTGGGACAAACACCTCATTTGCATAGTTATAAATGAACGTTATTGTCTACCCATTATATATATTCTTACTACGCTCATGACTACCATCCCCTTATGAATCAAACATACATCGATTTACAATAAGGTTTTCTGAAATATGCCTGCTGTAGACACCTCATCCCAAATGTAAGAAGCTTTGTAATGATTAGTTGTAATCAATAACTTGTTTTCCTTCTTCCCTAAATAGAATATCCCAATAGCCTCTTTATAATTCAGTAAAGCTAACAGGTGTTTTTTGGATTACATATACTCTTTATTTATAAGAAAGATTAAATAATGAATTATTATGAATAGCTATAATAAATGGAGATATATACATATTCATTTTGTTCAATGTGCTCGAGCATTCATAAGTTATGCTACATATGCCTCTCATAAGTCTTGGTAGGGGAAAGGTGAATAGTTAGAACTTGTTGAAGGGGATATTTTCCTTATTTGCTATAAAGCCTACTATATGTTACACTACAGATAACTTATTTTTGTTCGGTATATTGAGAAAAGAAAAAACCTAATTAGAAGTTTTTATCTTGAAATAGTATGTTTGGGCAAGATTGGTAATACATTTGTGGAGTATTCCACAGCAGGAGGCAACATTATGACACAAGGTACAGTAAAATGGTTTAACGCAGACAAAGGTTTCGGTTTCATTGAAATCGAAGGCGGAGACGATGTATTCGTTCATTTCAGTGCTATTCAAGGTGAAGGTTTCAAATCATTAGAAGAAGGTCAAAAAGTTACTTTTGATATCGAAGAAGGTCAACGTGGAGCACAAGCTGCTAACGTTCACAAAGCATAATTAAAAGTGATAACGAAAAAGACTCCTTATAAAGGAGTCTTTTTTTATGGTCTTATAATTAGCAAACTATGATTTATCTACTATTAGTTCAATAGAAAACCCAGGCTTTAAAAAAAGCCTGGGTTTTAGACAAGACGATCGATACAAGGTTAATTAGTTATAACATACAATAGAAATAGAAAGCAAATATGAACAAAGACTTTTTTATGTATAGGTAGTGTTTAATCTTTTAAAAAGCATAGGTGTACATTATCTTCTATGGGGATTACGGGGGATTTTATCAATAAGGCGTTTTTTAGCTTCCATCTGACTTTTACACAAAGGACATTTCTGATGACTATCGTAAGAG
>NZ_JAQMYN010000021.1:0-41783 GCF_028369225.1 Priestia sp. AB | reverse complement strand
TGTCGACATGTTCTTTATTGCCCGGACATGATGCAGGGCGACATTAAAACTGAGGATTATCAGGTTGTGTTGCCTGTCGACACGCTCTTTATTGCCCGGACATGATGCAGGGCGACATTAAAACTGAGGATTATCAGGTTGTGTTGCCCATCGACATGTTCTTTATTACCAGGTACAATACAGATTGATGTAGAATTATAATAGGGGGAAACTATGTTATTCTAATTAATATAAGTTTCCCAATTAATGCTACATAGATATACTTTGAAATCTTTTTACTATCAATAAAAGGAATTTGGTAAAGGACCTTTTACAAAAATGATGTAGCCTTAAAACATTATAACTACGAAAAATTTCTAATTCCCAGTAACTTATTAGTTAGCAAACCAATTTTCTAAAGAAAATTGGTCTATAAAGGACTTCACTTTACCATATAGAATTCTACATATAAAAGGAGGGTGTCGCTATGGAAAACGACACAACAAGATCTGAAAAAGCATATTGGACAAACGAAGTTGCTAAAAGATTAGACATAGCAGTTACAACAGTACGCAAGTATGCTACTTTGATGGAAAAACATAATTATAAATTTATACGTAATGAACATGATCAAAGGGCCTTTTTGGAACGTGACATAATTGTTTTAAAAGATATTCAATCCCTAAGTAAATCACCTGGTATTACATTAGAAGAAGCTGTAAAAACTGTCCTCGAAGATATCCCTAAGACACCCGTGTCGCCACCCGACATAAAGGAGAATGACCAGTTACAAGCTATAATTAAACAATATGGTAATGAATTTACTACACTAAAAAATGAGAATGCTGAGCTGAAAAATATGATGTTAGAATTACAGGATATGATGAGGGAGCAAAAAGAATATATTGCTGTTTCACTTGAAAAACGTGATAAACAAATTACTGAGTTTTATAAAAAGACTATTGAAGAAAAACAAGAGAGAAAAAAAAGTTGGTTCCAGCGTCTCTTTAATAATTAATTACTATTAACCTGAACTTGAGCTAAAATAGTTCATTCAAAACTGTATCGCCCATCGACATAGTATTTTTCCCTAAATAAGATATAATTTAGGATTAAAATAGTAGTTAGTTATTTATATGTCGCCCTGCGATATAAAATTAAACTTTAAGTACAACATAAGTTAGACTTAAAATAATAACTAGTTATTTATATGTCGCCCTGCGATACAAAATCAAATTTTAAGTACGACATAAGTCGAACTTAAAATAATAATCAGCATTCATATGTCGCCCTGCGATATATGCTCCCTTCCACAAGTTGAACTATAGTTCGACTTGTTTTTTTTATACAAGCACTTTAAAAGAGTATTTGTTTTACTAAATGATCTTTAAACCCTAATTATTTAATGTTTAGAGATACTTACATCTCTAAAATCCACGTTGTATGCATAGTAGGATACATTTGAATGTAATATAAAATGAAAATTCAACTTTAATACCAAGAAAAGGGATTATAAATGTTACAGTCATGAACTTATTTTTATAAAAAAAATGGATGTAAAAGAGGATTATAAAAGCTGAGAGGAATAAACAATATTATTTCTAATAGATAAAGACTTATATATCTTTCTTTTTTAGGCAGGGTGAGAAAAAATCACCCTACCCAAACTAATCTTTTCGCATTAACATAGAGAGAGAGTAATTAATCTATTACCTTTGAACAAACCTTGTCTTAAACATTTCATTTTCTAATTAAGTACTCTATTCTGTAATAGTTTCATTTCTACGTAGATATGTAATTAAAAATAATTGTTTCAAGAGATATTATAATTTTTATTGAATTTTGAGACGAGTTAACGCTATAATAAAACTAACAAAAATGACCGGAATAGAAAAAAGACTTCAACTGTTTAAGAAGTGTTGACCGCACTCTTAAACCGTTCCCCCTAATGACGGTAGGGAAAACACTTGTCGAAGTCTCTTGTTAATAGAGTTAGTTTTTCTATAAGATAAAACTTATGTTTTTATTTTATACGAAATAGCTATCTATTTCAAGGGCTTAGTTCATCAAAATCAAGGCATTGTTTTCCTTTTTCCAGGGAAACAGTGTCTTTTTTGTGTTCCTTAAAGGAGACGATGAACAAATGACAAAGATCTTGACCTGTTATTTAAAAGATGTAGATACCTTCAATGGACGGTTCAAATGGTTATGGACCAATAAGTCCACACTTCGGAAAAAGAAAGAAGAGTTTTTAGAAACTCTTCGTACCCACTTTAAACAACAACAATCAGCTATACATAAAGAATTTCCTAAAAAGAGAATGGAAATGCTTGATCACGTCATCTATAACCTAGTGGCTACGGGTATTCAAGCGATCCGTTCTGAAACGCTTATGAAGAAATTTAATGTTTCCAAAAGTACGGTTTCTCGTTTTGTACGCTCATTAAAAGCGACACCTTTTATCATTGTCTCTCGTTACATTAAAGAAGACACAAAAGGTGCTCATCCTGACAGCTATGTATTTATCCTTAAAAGCCATAAAAACTTTGACAAAATTTGTGATGAGATCTTTTTTGCCCATGACACGACAGAAGTTCAAAACTTCCAAAAAGAAGAAATGACAACTCCTGTGACAACTCCTGTGACGAATCAAGAAATGGCTGAAAACGTTGATATAACAGGCGTAGAGACTGATAAATCGCCTAATGCCTTTATTAACCTTGATTTACCTGTAAATCATATAAATAATCATTTAATGTCTGTTTCACAGTCCTTCAGCTATATCAAAGGTGTACCTAAGAAAGTGAATCAAGTCTATGCAGGTAAATATGGTCATCAACTACAAGACTTCTATGCTCGTATTCAAAATGCAGCAAAAGCCGTAAAACGAGATACAGAGATTACGATTGAGAAAGAACAAGTACATGAAGTAGCTTATTCAGCTATTGTTGGGTTAGATAAATATGTACATGAAGCCAATCAACAAGGCAATCCTTTATCCCTGGGGGATATGTGTCGATTAATCTATCAAATTGCAAAAAATCAATTCTACGAATTGGTAAATCCTAAAGGGCAGGATTATTCATCAGTATACGCAAACCAACAAGAAGTTATACATAACGAAAGCGAAACAACAACATTGGCCAAACCAAAACATATTATCCGTAAGGAACTCGTTCCTGATTGGTTAAAAACTGAACAGGACCAAGAAGAGAGTGCACAAGAAACAAATATTTCTTTGGATCAACAGCTTGAAATGATTGAACTGAAGCAAGATTTAGGACAAGAACTTACGCCAGAAGAAGAGGACTTGCTGCAAGAACACAGTTCTACGTACAGTTTGCTAGAAATGGCGCAGTTGAAACAGGATTTAGGACAATTCTTAACCCCAGAGGAGCAAGAATGTTTGCGTCAACATAACCAGTTAAAAGACACAGCTTCCTAATCAAAAAAAGTAGAAATCTCTTAGAAGCTGATGTTTTAATAGAATATGTTTATTTAGAACCGTGTTCTAAATAAACAATAACTAAAAATCTACGCAGGAGGAGACTATTATGCCACATAAAATTACGTTAACCGGATCAGCTACAGGACCCTTACGAGAATACGATCGCTACGTTGCCTTTGATATGCGTGAAAAAGGCTCACCGTCTGCGCCTAAAGGTCTGAAGAAGAGTACGTTTATTTCGTACACCGTGTTTGTTGCCAAGAAGGCCTTTAATAAAACAGGTCTTACGAAAAAAAGTATTATGCATGAAAAAATCCTCATTCAAGGGGAACCAACGTTAGATATTCCGATTGATGAATGTCCTGGTGAGGTAGGAGTGATCTGTTTCCAGATTACTGTTCTCCCGAACAAAAATGATAAAGAGAAGAATCAGTCAGATGCGAAAAAAGAACCTAAACAAGAGGCTTCTGCGCCTTCTCAAGAACAAAAAAACACGGAATCTACTAAACAGGAAGAACAAGAACCTATTTCTCAACCTGCAGCAAAAGAAGAGAAGAAAACTGAAACGGTAAAGCCAGAAGCGAAAGAAACGCCTGTTTCAGAGAAAAAGGCTACGCCACAAAAGAAACAGCTACCCACTCAGCCAAAAGGGACGCAGGATGTGTTGAGTTTCGATGAAATTGTGGTACCTGAAGAGTTCCTGAAGACACGACCAAACCCCGAAAAAACACAAAAAGTTATTGAATTTGTGAAGCGTACTGGTTATTTAGATGAACCCTTAACAATTGATAAAGAATCTAAGGTCTTAAAGGATGGTTATCGTCGTTATGTGGTGGCTAAGACGATTAAAATGGACAAAGTTCCAGTTGTCTATGAATATCAAAAATAAGGGGATAGGAGTCTACTAGATGAATAATAAACAAAAAGCGATTGAATATATTCAAAAGGCATCTGATGAATTGGAAAAGCATCGGGAATTTCTTGCAAATTTAGGCCTGAATGTATCCTTTTTGAATACGGCTGAAAGAAAGCTAGATCAAGCCGTCCATTGTCTCGTTCATTCAATCGAAGAGCCGGAAGATGATAATGAAAAAGAAATTAAAGAAGTTTCTTTTCATGAAGATGAAAAGATTATTGTGTTCAAAAATGGGGATATCAAAACAATTAAATATTTTAATCAAGCAGAGAATGCAGATAAAAATTAGATCATTTTAAGAATTATTTAAATGGGAAGGGTAGCTGGTGTAGCTACGTCCAAAGCTTACGTTATAAAAGCACGATCAAGCCCTGAGAAAACTTAAAAGGTCATTAGTTTCTTGAGACGTACGGGATACTTACTAGATGAAATGTTTGTTAAACATTACAAAGTAGCGAGTAGCACCCAATAAAAAAAGAGTTTCCACAAAAATTTTCTCCAAATAATAAAATGTTACACTAGAAGTGTATAATCTTTTATTCTAAAAAAACTCGGTTTCTATAAGAATAGGCTTATTGATTATAAGAACATTCATTTTGAAATTCTGGTTTACTATTCAATAAATAATGTTAATTGTAACTAATTTCCTTGATGTGTACCATTTACATCCAATAAATTGATGTTATCGCCATATTCAATGGGAAGTATTCCTTTGATAAAATAAAATGGCAACCCTTTTTCATCGGTTTTTTCTTCATAGGTAATATCCCTATTATCTAATATTCAGGATTCTTTGTTAGTGTGCACGCATTTTATAATGCGTGCCTTTTTTTATGGTAATTGTATATATCTATGAATATTCACAACAAAGACCGCCCAATATGTATCAGTGTATAAGGCGGTCTTAACTGTATTCATGCTATATGATTATGACAAAAATATCGACATTATTCTAAATAACTTTATAGATTTAAATACACCCATTTTTCTATCGTACTTTATTATATGATGCATCTACATTATATTTCCTATTTCTTTAAGAAAAATTCGAATACTTTTAGGAAAAAGTGGCAAGCCTTCTTAAAAAGGAGGTTTTTACGTTGTGGAGTGGCGGTAAAAAAAGAAGTAAGCTTGGCAGATTTCTAGATAGACAGGGTTATTCTCAAACTGAGTTAGGCGAAGTTGCTAAACTTAATAAGAATACAGTAAGCAAAATTTGTAATGATCCAACTTATACTCCTTCTGTAGTCACTATAAAAAAGGTAATGAAAGCCTTAAAAAAGCTTGACCCTAAATTGAAATCTGAAGACTTTTTTGACATATAAAAAGGCGCAATTACGGTGCTTTTACTTATTCCCTCGACATATAAAGGAAATGACCCTCTATCCTGACAAATAGAAGGTCATTGATTCGTGCCTGCCTGTCAATAGTCACTCTTCAGAAGGTGACATCTCTATTCATATCCAACATATATGTAATTTAAACTTTTCACATAAAGATTTGGTTAACATAAGATGTATTACAGCAACTACGTAATTAATAGATCTCTTACTAAGTAAAGTAAGATAATTTTAAATACAACCACTAAATATTACGGTTTAAGTTATTTAGCTTTTGTATAAAGGAATCCGTTTTACCAAAAACTTATATATGTTATGCTTTTACTACATAATCATGATGTTTAGTAGGTGAAAAAATGGAAGATGTATTGCTAAATAAAAAATTACAACGGATTACGACTGTAATCTTACATAAAAAAGAAGAATTAGCTGAGCAAAAAAGACATTATCATTTTTATAATCAAGATGTTTATGTTCAACTAGTTCCCTGGCGAAAGAATTTAATTGAAATTTATGCAGAATCTATATCTATTGATGAAGAGCATACTTTTCAAATCTTAGAAAAGTGGGGAATCGAAGTAGCAGATCTCTTAACAACTCTTCAACTTCCTTTAGATATTGCTTTAGAAGAAATCAGTTATTATCGAAATCAAATTGGAGAAGTCATTACAGAAGAAGCAAAGAAAGAAAATCTTTCTTTTGATTTATTCTCTAAAGTGATATCTAGATACAATTTAGTTGTAGATAAAGCTGTACATTGGGTAAGTAAATCTTATATGAAAGATTATACAGATAAAATTCAATCTGCTCAGTACGCTATAGATGAACTGTCTATACCTGTAGTGCGTATAACAAAAGAAATTGGTGTAATTCCTCTTGTAGGGGAGATTGATACACATAGAGCTCAAATTTTAATGGAAAATGCATTGAAACAAGGTAACACTTACAGACTGAGTTGGTTAATTATTGATCTATCTGCCGTACCTATCATTGATACTATGGTTGCAGACCAACTTTTCAAAGTGGTTGCGGCTTTGAAACTTATAGGAATAGATATTGTATTAAGTGGCATTCGCTCTGAAATTGCCCTTACAATGGTTCAGTTAGGTGTAAAATTAAATGACATCGTCACTTTTAACACTCTTTATGGGGCATTAAAATACACAAGTTCTCGAGTTAAGTAAACATTTACATATCAATAAATGATTGTAAGACAAAAAGCCTTGCCTACTATGGATTAGAACGTCATCTTTATAATTAGCATTCCTACTAAAAAAGCTATCTCGCTTATTAACGCCGAGGTAGCTCTTTTTGTGTAAATAAAGGCACAAAAACACCTTTACTTTATTATCCAAATTATTTATAATTTACAAGTCGATTAGTAAGTTAATCACCACTTACTAAAAAGCTATCGCTTTCTCATGCTAGGCCAATGCTAATAGAATGCGATAGCTTCTTATGTATAAAGAAAGACAAAACTTACTTTGTTAATCTAATCTTATGTAATTCATTTAACAATTGATCAATGAACTGGCTGACTTGAAGTGCGTTGTCACTTGTCATTCCTTCTTCTAGTGCTACTTGAATCATATTCTCCCGGGCTTTTTCTATCTCTATAATCAAAGTCTGTTTTAAAACACCCTTATAACCCTGCAATGACCATCCCACCCATTTACCAAAAATGTTAATATTTATAACCTATTTAACAATAAATATATTACGCTCATATATCAACAGTTAACCTCTAAAGGGGACAGTTATATAACTTGTAAAACGGACCTAATAGCTCGAAATCTGGAAATAAGGGGATGAATAGCCGTCTTAAATTTATACACTTTAATGAAAAATATAGATTTAATGGAATAAATTTAATATTATTTAATTGCTGTAGCATTCACATTTCAACGAGTGTGAAATCAAAAAAGCTGCCTCATTCCCTATTTTGAGGCAGCTTTTTATATTGTTTACCATCCCGTTAGATTGATTTTAATCCTACCAGACGATACTACTGGCTTTATTGGTTTTGCATCTCTTTGCTGTTCAGAAGAACTCTTATATCTCTCCATGAGCTCATGTATATTTGCTACTTGTATAATGCGGATATGATCAGAATGAACAGCATAACGAACAGGTGTAATCAGAATAACAGAAGGGAAGATAGCTGATCGATCCTCTGGCTGCCAGTGCAATGCCTTCCATTCATCCGAAAAGAAAAACTCTTCATAGAGGTTAATCTTCGCTTGCATTTTTTGCTCCGAATACTGATTTCGTTGAATTTCGATCCAAAAAGGAGATCCTTTGAAAATGCAAAACAGATCTGGTTCAATGCCTCCTTTTTTTCCTGTGGGCTTATCTTCGACAATGACCTGTTTAGGTGTGCTATACGTACACATTTGTTTATAGATATCTAGAATTGAAAGAAAATGGAGGATTTTTTGAGAGTTCTTTTTGATTTTCGCATCTATTGGTAAATAAACCGTGGGAGAATACTGCTGTGTGCGTTCAATGAGCCCTAATCGATATAAACGTACCATCACGCTATTACACGCATTTATGGGAGATTTCAGTTGTTTAAAGAACAGTTCCACCAATGAGTCTCGGTCCACAGCTCGAAACTGATTAATAAACCCTATGATGTCTTTATCACGCTGCGATAGTCGAAAACTCATCGCTGTTCCTCCTTCTCTAATAATCCAAAGAGGGGCTGTGACACAACCTCTAGTTGCGGATCAGGATCCTTCACACGTGTTTTATGAGGAGAAAGTATTTCCTTGCAAGCTCCTTCATCTAAGAAATAGGCTTGAAACTCTTTCACATCATCAATTTTAATTCTCATGCGCCCCCTGGCTGCGGCATCAATCTCTTCTGCACCTACAACTCCGGCTACCTTCGCATTTGTAGCATCAGCTTGCCTTCCAGAGATTCTTACTCGTAAGTTGGCTTTTAACGCTGAATTCAACAAATCGGCATCTGGACGCTGCATGGCAATAATCGTATGAACACCTAACGCACGACCTTGGCTGGCAAACTGTTGGATCATTTCTACAAGATCTGTTTCTCTTTTTACTATAGACATTTCATCAATTACCACGACAATTCGAGGCAGCTTAAATGGAAGCCTGCTAATATGTGTGACTCCATGCTCTAACAATAAATCGCCTCTTCGGTACATTTCAGCTCGTAATAAAGCAAAAGGTTTTCTCATATCCTTGGCCTCAAAGCAAAGCGCATCCACATGCTCAATCCCATGAAATAAGCCTAAATCTGCTCTTTTGAGATCGACTAATACTAATCGCAGATCTTCAGGAGATGTATATTTCACCCATGTTGTGAGTATAACGCGCATGAGGCTGCTTTTTCCAGCTCCAATTTCGCCAGAAATCAGTAAGGTTTCTAAATCCGCAAAATCCCATGAGACAGGGCTTCCATAGATATCTTGACCAATACATACTGGAAGCTCCATTTTCTCTATATGAGGATGAATTAAATCATATTTGTATTCGAGCATCTTAGGTAGGCTTTTGTGATGAACGGTAATGCTGAAATTCTTCAGGTTGCCATTTATCTCAATATTGCTGCCTAATACTTGGCGTAAGGCCCATCTTTTTTTATTTAAAAGTTCAGGATCAATACCGTTCAGTAAGGAAAAAGCATACCGAGTGTAGGTGTTCTGATGATCGATCCGATGGATCTTCGGAAATTGATAGGAGGTACGATCCCCATGCTTTATGACCCGATAAATCTCTGCTGTACGAAACGCTTTAATAAGCTTTCCACGCAATTTTAGTTTCTCAAACATCTAAAACCCTCCTCAAAACATAAATTTCACAAAAAAGTAAATCAAGGCGCTATAGAAGGTGACAGGCAGGATAAAACGCATCACCTTTGCGAACTGATCAACAAGGTCGATGACACCCCATCGCTCTAATATTCGTTCGATGATAGCAATTCCTAAGACAATGCCTCCTATAATTAGAATAGTGGGGTCAAGCATAGCTAGGGGACTAAATGGAACAAAGGAATAAGCCTTGAAGGGACGAGGTCTCGTAAGAGATGGTTTGTGAGGTGGAGGGAAGATTTTTCGAAAGGTAAATACTTTTGCTTTTCTCATGTTGATACCTTCTTTCACTCTTTTAATTTTTTTGCTTGTTACGTACCTGTTTTTTCAGCTCAACCCATCCGGTCGCCCCCTTCGCCTCTTCGGCTCAGCTCCCTTACAGATTCCACGAAGGGCTTCACTAGGCCTATACAGCTTGTATTAACGCGGTATCGTTACTGAACTAGATACTAATTAGGTAATGAAGTCGTAATTCTTTAGATACTATGTAGCTACTGCAGTAAGCTTGCCTGTCCACTCTAAAATTAAAAAAGAACCTTTACTGCAGTAAGTAAGGGGTAGATGGTTATGTAAGAGATGCTGGGCTTTTATATACTGAGGTTTGTCCTAATGTTCCATTTTTTTATGCAATGGATGAGAGGTCAGAAAGTGTCCAGACAACTAGATCTTCTCCAATTAAATAAAAATAAAAAGGTCTTTATCATACATTTTCTGTAGTCAAATGCAAAAAATAAGTATATAATCTATATTAAATTTGTACCTATAAATTTAATATATAGTAATGAATTTTAGATATTAGTATAAATGTAAGGAGTGTTATCATGAAATTTGCAAAAGATTTTTTATTTGGAGCTGCATCAGCTTCTTATCAAATAGAAGGTGCATGGAATGAAGATGGAAAAGGTGAAACCAATTGGGATGTTTTTTCAAAGATTCCTGGAAAAACATATCAAGATACAAATGGAGATGTAGCCATTGACCATTACCATCGCTACAAAGAAGATATTAAGTTAATGGCGGAGATGGGGTTAGAATCGTACCGTTTTTCTATTTCATGGGCACGTATCTTGCCAACTGGCGATGGAGAAATCAATCAAAAAGGATTAGATTTTTATAATCAAGTGATTAATGAATGTTTAAAGTATGGAATTGTTCCATTTGTGACGCTGTATCACTGGGATCTACCTTTAACACTGGAAGAAGACGGCGGATGGACAAATAAACGAACAGCTCACGCTTTCGTTAAATATGCAGAGGTTTGTTTTAAAGCATTTGGAGACCGTGTTAAACATTGGATTACGTTTAATGAAACCGTTATGTTTTGCGGATTAGGCTATTTAAAAGGCGCTCATCCACCTGGTATTCAAAACGATGAAAAGAAGTACTTTCAAGCTACACATTATGTGTTTTATGCACATGCCAAAGCTGTAGAGAGCTATAAAAAGCTCAAACAGTATGGAGAAATTGGTATCACACATGTTTTCTTACCGGCTTATAGCGTTGATAATAAAAAGGAAAATATCTTAGCTGCTAAACATGCGAATGAATATGAAACGTTTTGGTATTATGACCCGATTTTAAAAGGAGAATATCCATCTTACGTCGTACAGCAATTAAAAGAAAAAGGATGGACTCCAAGCTGGACAGAAGAAGAACTCAATACATTAAAAAGAAATGCCGAACACAATGATTTCATTGGCCTTAATTATTATCAACCGATTCGCGTAGAGAGAAACAATGAAACCGTTTCGTCTATGGAGCACTCAAGGGAAACCTCTACTTTAGCTCCTGGAAATCCATCATTTGACGGCTTTTATCGCACCGTAAAAATGGCAGATAAAACCTATACAAAATGGGGATGGGAAATTTCACCTCAAGGATTTTTAGACGGGCTGCATATGTTAAAAGAGCGTTATGGTGATATTAAAATGTATGTAACCGAAAATGGGCTTGGTGATGAAGATCCGATTATTGATGGAGAAATTGTAGACATCTCTCGTATTAAATATATTGAAGAACATTTAAAAGTGATTAAGCTTGCTATACAAGAAGGCATACACCTAAAAGGATATTACGCTTGGTCTGTTATTGACTTGTTAAGTTGGTTAAATGGTTATAAAAAACAATACGGATTCATCTATGTAGATCATAACGATAACTTAAACCGAAAGAAAAAACTCTCGTTTCATTGGTACAAGCATATTATTAGAACGAGAGGAGAAAACCTATAAGTAAAAAGAAAACCTCTTGATTTTGATCAAGAGGTTTTGTGTATAATAGAGGCAGTAAATTAATGAGAATGCAGACTAGGGAGATTATATGGCTATAAAATATAAAGAAATTGCAGATCGTTTAGAAAAAGAAATTCAAGAAGGAAAGTTTAATCAAACAAAGAAACTACCGACGGAAGAAGAAATGATAAAAGAATTTGAAGTAAGTCGTAATACAATAAGAAAAGCAGTGACTCAGCTTGTTAATCGCGGTTATATCTATCAAGTTCAAGGAAGTGGCATGTTTCTACGTGAAGAATCAGTCACAGACTATATTAACTTAGGTAGCCTTAGAGGGTTAACGAAAGACTTAAAGTCTAAAAAAGTGGAGACTAAAGTTCTCTCGCTTCACGTAGTAGAAGCTGATGAATTAACCGCAAAAGGCTTACGATGTGCCCCCGAAACCAAGCTATATTATGTGAAACGCCTGCGAATTGTAGATGATGAACCTTTTTCTATTGAAATTAGTTACTTTAAGAAAGATGTGGTACCTTATCTAAATGAAGAGATTGCATCGAGTTCTATCTATAGTTATCTAATCGATGACTTAAAATTAAATATTGGATTTGCTGACAAAGTCATTAACTGTGAAAAGGTTGATGAAGAAAATGCTGAACTCCTTCATATCGATCCATTTGATCCAGCATTGATTATTGAAAATACCGTATGTTTAACAAACGGAACAATCTTTGAATGGTCTAAGTCAATCTTTCACTTTCAAAAAGCAAAAATCTTAAATCGAATCAATTTTAAATAACATCAGCATTAAGCAGTTTAATTATGAATTAATCTTTTACTTTTCTATTTCAGATTTCATTTTTAATTTAAAAAGAGAATTTTGACTTTTATATGATAGCTTTCTATACTTAAACCGATTTTTGATATTGAGTTTTGACAAACGAGAAACCTATAGATACTGAAGCTAAACTTGTAACAAACTCAAAACGTCCTGATGAAGTAGTTCCATACGTTCTTGAATCTGGCGAAGGTGAACGCCTTTTAACAGGGGACCAGCTTCACCGAATAGTAGCAGCACAAACAAATACGAATGGACAGTTTATTGTGGTTTCATCTGAAGGTCCTAAAGGAGATCGTATTGTGGATCATTACCACGAACATCATACGGAAACATTTTACTGCTTAGAAGGGCAAATGACCATGTGGGCAAATGGCGAAGAAATTGTGTTAAATCCGGGAGATTCTCTTCATGTTCCGGCTCATACCGTTCACTCATATCGTTTAGATTCTCCTTATACTAAAATGGTAGGCGTACTGGTTTCTGGTCTGTTTGAACCATTCTTCCGTACGTTAGGAGATCAATATGAGTATCACATTTTCCCAGTTGAACCTCAGCCACTACGTTTTGATCGAGTTATTAAAAATATTGACAACCTTGATTTAAAAATGCCCGACCAAAAGAAATAGATTGAACGTTACATGTTGCGCCATCTGTGAAAGAAGTATTTTTAACGTTATGTATAACCCTTGTTTTTACAATTAGAAAAGCAGTCTTTTAATTATTTAAGGACTGCTTTTTCGCTTTATTCTACACCAAGCCTACCTCTTTCTCCTTCATTCCTATATGAAAAAACATCTGAAGCCTGTATAGCAGAAAGGAATATATAGAAAAGCTGTTAGGGTTTATTTCCTTTAAATATGATCTTTCTTTTTTCCTGCTTAATCTGTTTTAAGCGTAGCTTTATCTTTTTAACTAAAATTCTATATATTATTTCGCTAGTGGCGCATATACAAATTAAGATTATAGAAAAAGGCCCCTTTAAATCCTGAAAGGCCCAGTTATCATATATTTATACTTTATATACTCTTCTTCATGTCACATTCATCTGCCATTCTTTTAGCGATAGACTCTTCATTAAAGAGAAATGTACCATCTGAATTGCCTCCCAATTGTTAAATTATGTCTAACTATTGAGGGGGACAGATCATACCATACATCAAGGTGCTAAAAGGATTATGAGAAGGCTTTTATGACCAAGCCTTTTTTAAGAGTTCCACACCTCTCGTAATTTCATCGTGAGAAAGATTGCTAAAGCCAAGCTTAATAGTTGGTTTATCGGGATTATTTTTAATGACGTAAAGTGAGATAGGATACACTTTAACATTATAAAGGGAAGCTTGTCTGATTAGCCATTCTTCTGAGTGATTCAGATGCACTTTCACTAATAAATATAAACCAGACTGTTCCCCAATAATGGATATACTTTGATCAAACTCTTTCTTTAACATTGATACTAAGTGTTGCATTTTTCGTTTATAAACCAGGCGCATCCGTTTAATATGTCGACTCCATTCTCCCTCTTCCATGAATTTAGCCATTGTGAGTTGGCTAAGAATTGAAGTGGTACTTTCAAATTGAAGAAATTTATTTTTGTAATGATTTAAAATGGGTTGGGGCAATACCATATAACTTAAACGGATTCCTGGGAGAAAAGCCTTCGAAAAATTCCCTAGATAGATGACTCTTGTCGAATCAATGGAGGAAAGAGCAGGAAATGGCTTTTGTGTATAGCGAAATTCACTATCATAATCGTCTTCGATAATATATCCATGCATCTTGTTAACCCAATGAATAAGCATTTGCCGTTGTTGAATAGACATGCTTGCTCCAATTGGGCTTTGATGGGAAGGGGTTACATATATTAATCGTGACTTCATTTGTTCTAATTGTGAAAGATCAGCACCTGTTTCATAAACGGGCAGAGTTTCAAGCATAAAACGATGGAATTGAAAAGCTTCTCTAGCGCCGTCATAACCAGGGTCTTCAACTATAATACTCTGGAATTCATCTTTCATTATATGTCCAAGAGATACAAGCATTTGTTGGGTACTACTACCGATGATAATGGAGTCTGCATCTGCTTTTACTCCTCTAGATTGTAGCAGGTACGCAGAAATTTGTTCGCGCAGGCATTCTTCCCCAAATGGTTCTCCGTATCGAAAGCTGTCCTTTAATGTTAATACCTGATTGGAAATTCGCCTCCAAATTTTTAGTGGGAAATGTGTTTGATCAACGGCATCTGCCCTAAAATTAACTACTGGAGGTTTCTTTGACTCTTTTTGCTTTTTATTATGGGAGATTAATGATTCCTGAAATATTAGGGGTTCTAACTCATTTGCAAAATAACCTTTTCGTCCCTCCCCGCGAATGTACCCTTCAGCAACCAGTTGTTCATATGCCATTAATGTTGTATTTCGGCTTACATGTAAGGAATCTGCGAGTTGACGAATGGAGGGCAATTTCTCATTCATCTGAATGTCCCCTTGCTCAATAAATAATTTAAATTTCTCATAGATTTGTTTGTATTTAGGAGAATTATTTTTGAAGGTAAAAATAGTATTTTTCATTTGCATTCCCTCTGTCATGTATATTTGTTTGATATTGTACCTTTTTTCATGTCAGTTTGTATAATATTATTTTTTTATCGAATATTTGTTTTTAATGCTTAAGTTGAAAGGATGATTAGTGTGTACATTCCTAAGCAATATCGTATGAATAACGAAGAGGCAGTTCAAATTATGAAGTCTAACTCGTTTGCTTTATTAATTACTGTTGATGAACATCGTCCCTTGGCTACGCATATTCCTTTGGAAATTCGAGAAGATGAAGGGAAAATCTATGCGACTGGGCACATTGCATACGGAAATATGCAGAAAAAAACTTTAGACAATAATAGCGATGTGTTACTCATTTTTCAAGGGCCGCACGCTTACATTTCATCTAGTTGGTATCAGGGTGAAGAGGTTCCTACATGGGACTATCTAGCTGTCCATGCGTATGGAACAGCTCGTATAATCACAGAAGATGAGCTGACATTGGCTTTGGATACCATGCTTAAACACTATGAATCTCACCGGGAAAATGGTCGGACCTGGGACACGTTTGATCCAGAGTTGCTTAAGCGTGAAATGAAAGGAATAGTTGGCTTTGAAATTGAAATTACATCTATTCAAGGTGCAGCTAAAATGAGTCAGAACCGTAATGCAACCGATTATAAATCGATTGTTGCAGAGCTTGAAAAATCACATGAACAAGAGGAAGTTCAGGTTGCACAATGGATGCGCGAGCAACGTAAAGAGTTATTTAAATGATTAGTTTAATATTTTTTGAGTTGGATCATATTGTGAACGCTGTATAGTAGAGTACGTTCAAAGTTACAAAATCAAATAACTGGTTATTTTCATACTATTCTAAGGGTTGTAGTCGATGTCTTAATAACTCAGTTTTAAAAGATATTTAAAATTTATTTTCTATTTTAGTTTTTTGTTCTTCTTATACTTTTACTTCACATATAGTTTTCAACACTACCTAACTAAATATTGTTTTCTTAATTATTTACATCCAAGTATTTATAGAAATATTCGTATCCGAGTAGTCAAAAAGCGAGTGTTCATTGTTCAGCAATCGCGCCCGATTGTTAAAGATCGCTTCAACTACCTTGTTGAAGAAAAGCCCCGTAACCTAATGTATCAATGGTACATTAGGTTAGCCGTTCATAGTAGAAAGGATAGAAACAAAATGACGAATTTAAATATACTATTCCGAAAAAGATTAGGAATCCCATGCGACAAAGTAATTACATTTGAAAACTTAAATGCTGTTCTCGAAAAGGCAGCGAAGGCAATCCCGTTTGAGAATTTATGTATTATAGAGAATAGGACAAATGAAATTACGAAGGAGAATTTGATAAAAAAAATATTAGAACAAAACGAAGGCGGTCTTTGTTATGAACTAAATTCTATTTTATATTTCTTCTTGATTGAAAATGGCTTTAATACAAATTTAATCCGTGCTATTAGATACGACTACAATAATCAAAAATGGAGTACAATGGGAAAAACTCATGTGGCTAATATGATCAAACATAACGGGCAGTTCTATATAGTGGATATTGGATTTGGGGGGAACTCACCATTAAAAATTGTTCCAGTAAATGGAGAGACGGCGACATCTAATAATGGTGAATTTAAAGTAGAAAATATAAATAGTGAACATGGGGATTCTGTTTTTTATATAAAATTAAAGCATAAAGATACCGATTGGAAAATAGGTTATGCCTTTGATTCTAAAAAAGTCATGAAGGATTTAGCTGAATTAAATGAAGTACAAAAGATCAACATTGAACATTCAGAATCAAAATTTAATAAGAAGTCGTTAATTACCAAATTTACGGATAAAGGGACTATGACATTAACAGACACTTCATTTACTGAATGGGTGGATGGGAAGTTGAAGAAAAAAGAGATCGATAAAAAATTATTCCTTGAAATCGCAAAACGTTATTTTGGTCTTTAACCATTTTCCTCCATTGGCTCCGGCAGGCCGTCACTTTAGCCGTTAATTTGCACATCTAATTTAAAGACAAATCCCTTCATATGGGGGAGCATTAAGAAAATGAGAATTTACAATGTTGAAGATAATCCAAAATATAAAAAGTCTAATTTCTCGGTACTATAAGTGGAAAATTAGGCTTTTGTTACTTCGTAAAAGCGCCCGGTTGCGTAAGATTGTAATTAAGGAGAAATACATATATATACTTTTAATCTTGTAAATTATTTTGCACATCTAAACTTCTTTTTAATTCTTCTACAGTCAAATGCGCTGCTCTTTTTATAATTGAACAAATAGATACTGGTTAATGAGTGAAGTAGTAATTCCTTAGATACTATGTAGCTACAGCAGCAAGGTTGCGTGTCCAATCGAAAAATAAAAAAGACCCCTTACCTCAGTAGGTAAGGGGTAGCTGATTATGTAAGAAGTAAGGGGTTGTTATATGCTGTAGGTTGTCCCAGTTGGTTACCTTTTTCGTGAAATGGACGAGAGGCTCTAAGTTGTCTATGTCTATACGTCTAAAGAGAACATAAGAGGACAATTCCTTCATATAACCTTAATTGAAGCGAAGAACGATTTCATATATTCAATAAAAACTCTAAAGTTTTGCCGATTATTGCTATCACTTATATAGAGTTGATTGCTTGTGAATGACATGCTTTTGCATCTCAATCCCTGTGATTTTGTAGTCGTATCAGCAAATGGTTTAACCTATCTGTATCTTTTTTAAAACACTTAAAAATACGAAGCGTTACATGATAGTTTTCTCCACCTCTAGAGGCTACCAGTTCATGTTCTTTCAATTCTTTCTCTACTTCATGTTCAAGCACTGTTACAACATCTAATTCATCTACCTCGTTTAATGCAACTCTGCAAGCAAGTAATGCGATGCAATAGTGATATCCAATGCTATCG
This sequence comes from Priestia sp. AB, assembly GCF_028369225.1. NCBI lineage: Bacteria > Bacillati > Bacillota > Bacilli > Caryophanales > Bacillaceae > Priestia > Priestia sp. AB. Next base: position 23,727 of record NZ_JAQMYN010000021.1, on the reverse strand, counting down.
TAGTCAGGAAAGCAACTGTCGCCAAGCAACTTCAGCTCGTACGGTTGTATAGTTTTAATCACAACTTCTGTGATCTCTTTAGAATCAGCAAATGGCGCCATACGTAAACAATGTTTGCGATTGAGTGGGGTAGTAGAAAATGATTTTATTTTTCGTATCAATTTCTTTAACAGTTCTTGATTTTCATCGCTTAGAGAGTTTTTTTTAGTTTCTAATATATCAACTATGCGTTCCATATTCATACTCCTTGTTATCAATGTATCTTTAGTTTACCACTAAAGGCTAATGCGAAATTTCCGTTAAAATCAGTAGGAGCAATAATAACGTTTTTTAAGACATAGGCGTAAAATGAGTTAAGATACCGTTAAATAAAAAAGAGAAGGGTAAAACCTTCTCTTTTTACTATATAGCTCTTTATGATTAGATACTCTTCTTCATACCGCATTGGCGACATTCACGTAAGAAAACGCCACCTTTTACGGAACTTTTGAAGTAAGCTGAATTGCAATTATCACATCGACCACTAATCTTATCTGGATATTCAGCGTAGTCATACACTTTATCAAGATCTATTTCTTCCTGCTGTTTCTCTTCCATGTTTTTCACTCACTTCTTATGTTATTATCTGAACTTGTCAAATTATATCTTTAAATTAATACAAAGTATAATATATACGTTATAACGACCAACAAGGGGTTAATATTTCGCATAACACAAGTACTGACCCTTTAACAAAACGAATATTTACAACGTTAAAATTTTTCCGATGTTAAAATGTATCCTTAATTAAATAAGAAACTTATTTTATAAGAATTGAGACTGCACTATACATTAATAATAAAGCCATAACTATATTAAACTGGCTTTTATACTTTGAGAGAAATTTTTGAAAAACCGAACCAAATAAACTCCAACAGAAAGTACTTACAAAGCCCACAAAAGCTAGAAATAAAGAATACATTATTAAACTAAAATTCGAGTCGTGATATGGAAGAATAAAGGTTGCTATAGCCGTTATACCATACAGAATACCTTTTGGATTTATAAATTGTAAAAGCATTCCCATTAAAAAACTGTTATTCCTGTTTTCATCGTTATTTTTATCATCATCTTTACTCAAAATAATTTTTATAGCTAGATAGACCATATAGATTGCTCCTAAGACCGTCATGAAAAACTCAATTTTCGGGATGGAATTTTGGAGTAAAACATTAAAATAACTACATAACAACATTACTATAAGAAAGCCTGCACCTACTCCTAAACAAAATTTTGTAGTCTTTCTCAAACCGTATTTGTTAGCAAATAACATGGCCATAATATTGTTAGGACCAGGGGTAAAACTGGTCACAAAAATATATAGCAAAAATGATAATAATGGCATATTTGTACCTCCTCCAATATGTATATTATAATGTTCAAAAAGGACGATATAACGTCGTGCTTTTTATTTTACATTACGGTCGTTATATTGTACATAGTGATAGGAGTGTATTTATGGAGGAAATAAATCTTATTATCGCCAAAAACCTAAAAAATTTTAGAGAAAGTAAGAAATTAAGTCTCGAAAAAGTTGCAGAATTAACTGGGGTAAGCAAGACAATGATAGGGCAAATCGAAAGAGGAGAATCAAGTCCTACAATTACAACTATTTGGAAAATAGCTAATGGATTAAAAATTTCTTTTACTTCATTAATAAATAATCCTCAGCCAGACACCAAAGTCATTTCAAAAACCGACATTCAAATATTATCTGAAGACAACGGAAAATATCAAGTCTACCCTTATTTTCCCTTCGAGGATGATAGGCGCTTTGAAGTTTATTCTGTAGAAATAGAAGAAGGTGGATCTCTAGACGCTGATTCGCATAGGGAAGGGACTGAAGAGTTCATAACTGTCTTTGAAGGCGAACTCACTATAAGTGTAAATAGCAATGAATATACGATAAAGAGTGGGAATGCTATTAGGTTCAAAGCTGATAGAGCTCATTCTTATTATAATCGCGGAAAAACATTAGCTAAATTAAGTATGATTATATATTATCCAGTTTAAATCTCGTTCTTCAAGAACGAGATTTTATTTCTGTGGCCTTACTGGAAACGAACATCAATTAGTTCACTTAACTTCATTTTGTTTTTTAATTCAAATACTTCATCGATAAAAATAAACAAATTCCCCAGGGAATCAACAAATTGGATGAATCCCTTTTCTGTAATACATTGTCCCTTTTTGTAGTATGTAAGATAAACTTGTTTATTTGTATGTAATGCTTCAATCAATGTGAAATTAATTTGTTCTATTTGCTCTTCTGTTAAAAGAGGTTGAGGTACTTCTAGTTGCTTGTTTATGACTTCCTCTAACCCTATGTATTGCTCTGGCATACTCACAAAAGGGCGCCATTTTTTCATTCCTCTATCGTAATTCATAGTATCATCCTCCTTTAAGATTTATGGCCGCCTATAAGACCATTTCTATAACGAGCTGTTGAGTGATCCAGATAGCTTGAAGCCCGTAGCACACTATTCTTGCCATAACGCATACGAATTTCATCAATCGTTTTGGCAAGAGCATAGGCTCTTTCACGCTGATCGATATCCTCAAATAAGCTCATTTGCTCCTCTTCTTCAATGCTTGTGTTGGATAAGGAAATCCCAATGGAGCGAATCGGCATTCCATTATCGAAATTATGTAAAATAGTTAAACAATAAGGGAAAATATCTTGGCTTAAGTTCGAAGCTCGCCCCATTTTCTTTTGTCTAGAGAAGCCTCCACCTGTTTGTTTGCTGTAGCCAATGGATAAATGGACAGTTTGAGCCACCACTTGATGCATGCGTAAACGAAAACAAACATCGTCCAATAGCTCCAATAGTAATAGTTCCACTTCTTTTCGGCTTGTATAATCTCGAAAGAGAATCTGACTTTTCCCAAAGGAACGGGAACTAGGGATGTACACATCGGAAATACGACTAAAATCAATCCCATTCGCATGCTGGTGGATTTCTTCCCCCAGGACACCAAATTCTTTTTGTAACATCTCCTTAGAAGAAAGAGCGAGTTCTTTTATGGTATAGATGCCTAAACGGTTTAAGCGTCTTTCTGTAGCTGACGAGATCCCCCAGAAATCCTTCATTGGATGAATCGACCATAACTTAAAGGGAATATCCTCATATCGCCAATAAGCAACTCCTGTTGGGCTGTGCTTCGCTTCATGATCTAAGCTGACTTTAGCTAGTAAGAGATTCGGACCGATTCCTGCGGTAGCTGTCAGTCTGGTTTTACGATAGATCTCATGAAGTATTCGGTGAGCTAGCTCCTCTGGTGTTCGAGCAAATAAATGCAAAGAAGCTGTCGCATCAATAAACAACTCATCAATGCTATACGCATGAAAGTCTTCAGGAGCAACATACTGTAACACCAAACTAGAAATATAGTTCGAAGCTTTGATATATCTCTCCATTGATGGATTCACCACATGGATATCTTTCCTTTTAGGAATTTCAAAGAGGCGACTTCCTGTTTTGATTCCTTCTTTCTTTAATAAGGGTGTGGCAGCTAACACAACAGATCCCGACCGTTTGACATCTCCTACAACCGCAAGCCTTGTTTTCAAAGGATTTAACCCCCGTATGACAGAGGAAACCGAAGCAAAAAAACTCTTCATGTCTATGCAAATAATGACTCTGTTTGGTAGATGCCCATAATCCATTGGAATAACTCCTCAATAAAGAACATTTGTTCCTTATTATATACGAACAAATGTTCTTTATTCAATGGAATATCATTCCTTTTCCCGATTATTGTTACTATAATGAGAAGAACAAATACTCTAGATGTATGAGAATGAAGGGGAATCTATGGTTAAAGCTTTTACCGCATTTTTACTGACTACTATTATTTCTTTTATTGTAATGGTTGGTGCCTTACTAATTTGGGTTGCTATACAAGCAAATCACATAACTGATGATCCATCACTTGCAGACGGATTAGGGTTTGCGGTTGCTTATGGGGGAATAGCTGCTATTTCGGTTTCAATACTTTTTGTAATCATCGGAGTCGTTATTTCTTATTTGAGAAATTTAACGTTATAGTGGTGTGAATACATACTTTTTTTATTACAAAAGGAGAAGCTCCTAAATGGATAAAGTTAGAATTTATGCATTAAAAGATGTTAATGAAAGGAAAATAAAAAGAACCCTGAGTAATCAGCGTTCTTATACTTATAGTTTTTAATAATTGATGTTAGTGATTTGATGAAGAATAAAGATTATCCATAATAAATAATTAAAGTGTATTAAAGCTATTTTAAAATGACCAACAGTGCTTTTTCTACATTTTTGTCTAACTCTATTCCATCAATTTTTCCATTTGTTTTCCACATTTTAATTAATGATTTTATACTTGTATTTCTAGAGATGTTTTTTGATAATTGAATTGAAATTTTTCTTGGGATTTCCAATTTTCTTAATGACAATGCTATATCATTAGATACTCCTAATCGGAAATAACTAGATAATGATAAAAGCTTATCAGGTAGTTCATCAGGTTCTGATTCTTCATTTACAATTAAATCTACTATAGAAACGTAAGCTGTGGCTATATGACTTATATTTCTGATACCTTCTTTAATAATTTTTATAGCTTTTGCTATACTTGTTTGGTTGCTCCTGCTTAACTTTTCTTCATTTAAAGTGCCTATCTTATATTGATGCAAAATTTTTGCCAAATCTAATATTGAAGAACCCTCTATCCAACCTTGCAAAAATTTAATCATAACTTCATTGCTTGTAAATAACTCATGGATATTTTGTTGAATAAAATTAATATCTAGTTTGGAAATACATTCAAAAAACCACGACAACCATATTTCTTCTTCTTGATCATTTATAAACAATTCTTTCAAAGATACTTGATCTATGGTATCTAATATAACTTCGATAACGCTTGCTTTATTAGCTGACTTAACAGCAGCTTTTATAATTAGTTCTTTTTCTGCTGATGCAACGGTATCTAACCAAGAATCCCATTTTTTAAACACTTGATCAAATGTTTCATCTTCTAAAAACTGCATTGCTAGGGTTTTTCTCAACAAATCTCTTCTAAGTGGTTTAGATTGATTTCCTAATACATTGGTCATTAAAGTAAAGTTATCATCTATTCCATCTTCATTTAATTCTTTTTCAGCTATTTCATTAATAATTCCTAGTAGACCAGAAGTGGTTTTTTCAACGCCATCTACTCTTTCAAGATAAGAGGTGGAATCTTTATCTAATGAAAAACTCTTTTCTGAAGTTGTAGATGGATATTGAGGAACAACTATCCCTAATGATTGTTGACCAAACCCTGGTCTACCTGCACGCCCCAGCATATTAATTACTTCGGCCTTAGACAATGGCTTTGTTTCTTGTTCCGAATATTGTTTAGTCGTATTAACAATTACTGCAGAAGCAGCTAAATTCAGCCCTTGTGATATTGTCCCAGTAGCACATAGTACTCCATTTTTACTCTTTTTAAAAAAGTCTTCTACTGCTAGTTGTTCCTCATTTATTAGAGCCTGTGTATGTATCCCGATCCCGTCTATAAGTCCAGAATTTAGTTCTGATACAAACCCCAGTTCTTCATTTGCTAAAGTTAAATAGGATTTAGTAACTTCTGTTAAGCTTTGTGGAAAAACACCTAGTTTTTTATGTTTACCTATTTCAGATAATAGATGCCTTGTTCCTTGTGAGAAAATCATTACAGGCATATTAGAAGACGCTAAATAATTCCCTAACTGTCTAGATATATCATTTCCATAACCTTCTACTGTCCAAGAATCACCATAATATGGACTATTGATTTTTTTAAACCTTACATCCATTTTAATCGGTAAATCTAAGGGATACGCTTGTCGTCCATCTTCTAACCACACATCTTGTACACAAAAGTATAACTGTACAGAGAGTTTAGTTTTAAATGTCTTTTTTTTACTTTTTTCAGCTTCTCTTTTAGCCCGATTAATTTCTATTTCAGGGTGACTAATAAACCCCCGTAAAGTCCTTGCAGGTCTCCATTTAGTATTTGTTATCGATAAATTATTAGTACTACTCAATTTTTTTAACCAATTCTGTAATTTAGGAGAATCATCAAGAAGAGCTGACATAATTAAAAACGCTGTATCTGATAGTTGAGAAACACGACTCAATAACAGATCTAAAAGAGCTCCTCTTGATCCGTGGTAAATATTATGAAATTCATCTACTACACAAAGGGTACACTTTGCTACTAATTCATTGTTATTAGCAATTAAAGATACACACTTTTCTGGAGTCATAACTAAAATTATATCTTCATTTAGGTCATTAATATTTTCATGAAATAAATCTATTTCATCCACTAGTACACTGTTCCCTTTACCATTGTTATGAATGTCCATAATTTTTTTCATATTTTTAGTAATCTGCCTGCATAAAGCTAGAGTAGGTGCTAGATAGATAATAACAGATCCTTGTTCAAGATATGAAATGACTTTATGTTCAGCTATCAAACTTTTACCAGTACCTGTAGGAATAGCTATTATATTATTGTTATTTAAATCTAAAAGTCCTTTTTGTATAGCATCTTTGTGTGGAGGCCATATAAGATAAACGCCTTCGCTAATATAACGGCTCATATGCTGGTTCCATATCCCTTGATTATAATGGGAGGGGCTCTTTAAAGTAGATATAGCTCTTCCTTGGGACATTTTTTCAAAAAGAAGAAGCAATAGTGCTAATAAAGAAATTGTTTGTTCATTACAATCACTAGAATTTAAATAAAGCTCTAATAATTTGGAATTAATATCTTTACTCCATATATCGTGTATATAGCAATATTCCCTTGAAAGTTCATTTAAACAATTATTCAAGTTCCATAAACAAGCTTTTCTACAGTTTTCTTCTAACGATTCAAAATTAACTAACCTGGAGACTTTGGGAGCCTCAACTTTGATATAAACTTGGGACATCTTTAGTCGAGTAAAGTTGTAAAGTTGCTTTATAACAATAGCTTCTAAACTTTGGTCATCATTAAGAAGTAAAATAGCTTCATTAAGCTGGTTAGTTATAGCTTCTGCGTTTGGGTCATACCCTGAAATATAATATAATAAAGATGAAATAATTCTATTTAAAAACTCATAACCATCTAAACTTAATATAGTTTTATCTTCTAATAAAGGAGGACATAAAGTCTCATAGGCATAAGCACAAACAAGTGCAGCAGCTTCTATTTCATTAGTCGTTAAACTTTTATCGAATACAATCCTAAATAATAGAGATTCTGCTAGTCTTTTTAAAGTTCCAGAATCATAACTCTCATCATTTTCAATATCATCGATGTTCTTAAGATTTTTCTTAGAAGCTTCTATTGTGATTTGTAGCAATAATATTCTTATTTCTTCCCCATCGATTTTATCTAACAAACTTGATGCAATTTCATATTTTTCTTTAGCAAATCTATCCAACATGTGTTTTCTCTTCTTTCTTTTCAATAAATTTAACAATTTTATCTGAAACCGCATTATAGAAATCATCTAGCCTTGCAGTCCAGATGGCTTCACATTGTCTGAATTGAGCATAAGTAACGTTAGGTGTATTAGTCTTAAATTCTCTAAACTGTGATCCCTGTTTTGGCTTTTTACTCCGATGTTCAATTGTTAAACGATAAATTATTTTCTTTTGCCAAAGAATATGCTGAGAAATGGCAGCGCTTAACTGATTATTATCTGGACTTTCGAAGCTATTGGCTACAGTTCTCATGACTTGTCTAATATCAGGCCAATGCTTACCACTATCAAATTTATTGAACGCATTAAGTGCTTCCATTGTACCCTCGGCAGGTTTTTTTCTGTTTTTTGATTCACCAATAACTAAATAATATTCTTCATTTAAAGTATCCTTAGCAATAGCAGCTAAATCTAATCCCTGTTTTTTAGAACTTAAATGCATATAATGGACACCCTGTAAAGCAAGATTAAAAGGAGTGCAAGCATTAGTATTCTCAATAGAATTCAACATTACGTGAGACATCAATTCTAAAATAAATGGATTTCGTTGATTTTTTATATATTCTTCAAACGTTTTTTTGTCTTTTGTGTATTCGTAGCCAGTAAAATAGTATTTAATTTCTTTAAGTGTTGTATCCTCAAATTCTTGATCAGGAAGCATCCTTTTTAGTGCGTTATAAGATGTTTGCCAAGCACCTGATTTAACTATATAACATAACGAAGCAACTAGAAGAACTTGTTTCTCGGATTGGGGATTGAAATTTTTTAATTCGAATTCTAGATGAGAAGGATCTTCGGAGTTAGGCCAATTCTTATGATCAACTTCCCATAATTCATATAATTCTTGTACTATCTCTCCTACTGTCTTATTTAAATCTAGCAAAATTCTCACCCTTCGGTTCGTAATAATTTATCAAATAATGTAAAAAATATTATTATTTCATTTAACATAAGAAATATTTGGATTTTTTATTGAGGCAAAGTGCTTAATTTGTACTTTAAAACATATATACCAAAATATTCATTTAGTGGTACTATATGATTATATTAAAGTAAAAAAAAGAAATTTAAAAGGAGGAAAGTATCGATTTGGAGCAAAATGAAAATTTTTTAAAAAAATTATGGAGATACCTTAATTTTATTTGGGCTCTTCCGTTGTTAGGTATTATATTGGTTTCTGTATTTAATTTAGATTTTAGTTCGTTAGGTACATTTGGAGATTTTGTAGCAGGAACAACAGTGCCCCTATTAACTTTTGTAAGTTTTCTTGCAGTAGTTGGAACTTTAAGAATGCAAAAAGATCAATTAGAAATGCAACGACAAGAATTGCAAAATTCTATTGAAGAAATGCAAGCAACTAGGGAGGAAATTAAAGAACAAGGTAAGACAATGGCTATACAAAGGTTTGAAAGCACATTTTTTAATATGGTAAATTTACATAATGAAATTGTAAAAACAATAATCGATAAAAGTAGTTCCAGTGGTAACATAATTGGTAGAGCAGTCTTCCCTATCATATTCAATCTCTTCAAAAACAAATATAATGACTTATTGCGTAATGGTAGTTTAAACGGTGCCCATGAAATTGAAAGGGTCCGACAAGCATATAATGAATTTTTTGTGAATAGAGAATTTCAACTAGGTCATTATTTTAGAAATTTATATCGTATTATAAAATTTATTGATGAAGCAACCCTGTCTGATGAAGAAAAAAGAAATTATATCGGTATTATTAAAGCTCAATTATCGTCTTATGAATTAGCCATTTTGTTATATAACGGACTAAGTGAAAATGGAGAGAATTTTTTACCTTTAATGAGAAAACACAATTTGCTTGATAACTTAAACCCTAAATTACTAATACTTTTTGACACACATTATAATTTATACAAAAACAAAGTTAACGAAGAAGTTCTCTTGTAATTATTAGGAATACTCCATATAAATTAAGAACATATGTAGACAGTTCATTTGAAAGTAACTTATCTACTATCTTTATCAGTAACGCAGTTTTTTAATAACCCCATAATACCATTTTTCTGTATAGTTACTTTTTATAGTTCTGCTGCAAAGATAATTTAGATAAAACGTAGGTTATGAGTTTTCTGCTAACTTACGGATTATGATACGATAACCAACAGTTTATCAATGAGTTCTTTTCGATTTTAGGCAGATTTCACCCCTTGATGAACTTACTTCTTTTTAATCATATGCATCTCTTCTATGCTACTCGGTAGCCTTATTTTATGAGGGGGAATTTTCAAATCGAATTATGGAAATATAGTACAATAAATTGTCAGCTAAAATATGGGGGGATTGAAAAGATGTTAATGCTTTTTGGCATTATTGGATTTTTATTGTTTATCGTGTTCCTTGTTAAAGGATTTATTTCGATATTCAGAAAGAAGAATTTCAAGAAAGATTTCATGATTGCTCTTGCTTCATTTATTCTTTTCGCTGTCATGGCAACTATCGACGGTTCGAATGATCCGAAAGAGGTTGCGAAGAATAAAGAACAGGTTGCAACTAAAGAAGTAAAAGAAGCTTCAAAAGAAGTGGCAACTAATGATTCAAAAGAGAGTTCTACAGATGAATCAAAGAACGCAGCTAAAAAAGCAGATGTAAAAGCATCTTCTGCATCTTCTCATGGTGAACAAGCTACAGTAACACGAGTCGTTGATGGTGATACGATACATGTCTCTTTAAAAGGAAAAGATGAGACGATCCGCATGTTATTATTAGACACACCTGAGACCGTAGACCCGAATAAACCTGTTGAGCCGTTTGGGAAAGACGCATCAAATTTTGCGAAACAAACATTATCAGGGAAAACAGTTGGCATTCAAGTTGGCTCAGAACCAAGAGATAAGTATGGCCGATTGTTAGCCTATGTATGGGTAGGAAATAAAACGTATCAGGAAATGGTATTAGAAAAAGGGCTAGGAAGAACAGCTTATTTATATAACGATACATCGATGTTAGATCAATTCCATAAAGCACAAGATATTGCAAAGAACCAAGGAATTGGCGTATGGTCAATCCCTGACTATGCTCATGTTGACCATAATCATGGATATCATTATCAAGAAGAGAAGAAGGAAGAGACTGTACAAACTCCTGTACAGAAGCCAGTTCCGAAACCAGCACCACAACCGACTCCAGAGCCAGCACCAACAACAGAGTTTTTCCAAAACTGTACGGATATGAGAACCGTTTATCCAAATGGTGTTCCTTCAAGTCACCCTGCTTATCAGGCGAAAATGGATAGAGATAAGGATAATTTCGCTTGCGAAAGATAATAATAGAAGGCAGTCAATATGACTGTCTTTTTTTGTTTACGGTATACCATAATTCTTGATAGAAATATGGAAGGGTTCTGGTGAAAATCTAATGAAAGAGGCCTGAAACCAGTCCTCCTGTATGTGTTTCTCTCCCTATTCTTCCAATAAAAACGTTCGTAAAAGTGCATGGTTTTCATAAGACGTTCGTAATTCATTTCTGAACTTAAACGAACGATAAAAATGATAGATTTCTTATGTAAAATAAAAGTCCGTAAACGTATACTTTATTGAACGCTCTTTCCTCATAAAACTAATTGCGTAAAATTAATTTGTATATATAAGTTTTACCTTTTCCTCTTCTTGGAAAAGATACACTTAATCATCTTGCATAAAGAGAAGGACTGTTTGTAAAAAGAAAAAGCCCCTTGTCCAGGAGACAAGAGGCTTTTTCTTTATTTTTTCGGTAAGATGAGTTTTGGCTGAGCTGAAGTAGAATTATAACAATCGGGAGGGTTCTGTTTTTAATAACAAGTTGCCAATTACATTTTTATTTCTTAGAAAAATTCGATACATTCAGCTAAGTTTCCGTCTATAATAAAGATTCTTGTTGGATATTGTTATTTAGTAAGGAGGAAAAATATTTGACGCTGCAACAATTAAAATACGTTCTTGAAGTAGCAAATAAAGGATCGATCAGTGAAGCTGCGAAAGACTTATTTATATCGCAACCAAGCCTTTCAGCTGCGATTAAAGAATTAGAAAAAGAAATTGGAATTAATATCTTTATACGAACAAATAGAGGGATAAAAGTTACCAATGATGGGACAGAATTCTTAGGATACGCTCGCCAGGTTTTACAACAAGCAGAATTATTAGAGGATAAATACATTAACTCCACTCCATCCAAACAACGTTTTTCAGTTTCTACACAGCATTATACTTTCACAGCTAACGCTTTTGTAGAATTAGTGAAAGAATTTGGATTGGAAGAATACGAGTTTACTTTACGTGAAACCAAAACATTTAATATTATTGATGATGTTAGGAATTTGAAAAGTGAACTTGGTATTATATATTTAAGCTCATTTAATGAACAAGTCATTCGCAAATATCTAGATGAAAGTAACCTCTTTTTTTCCGAATTATTTACAGCTAATCCTCACGTATTTATTAGTAGGGAAAATCCCTTAGCTAGTCAAAGTTCTGTATCCCTTGATGATTTAGAGAATTTACCTTGTCTAACTTTCGAACAAGGTGACTATAACTCTTTTTACTTTTCTGAAGAGATACTCAGTACAAGAAGTGTAAAAAAGGGTATCAAGGTAAGTGATAGAGCAGCTATTGTAAACTTTATTATAGGATTAAATGGATATACTATCTCATCCGGTATATTTCCAAAATATCTTCATGGAAAGGATATAATTTCAATTCCCCTTGAGGTGGAAGAGAAAATACGAATTGGTGTAATTGTCCATAAAGATATTACATTAAGTAAGCTGGGTGAAATTTATATAGAAAAGTTAAAGAATATAACGTTCGATATGTAAGCTTATTCTAGGTAATGGCTTGATATAGCTTAAAACTATATCAAGCCATTGCTTTTTAGTTTTATCCTAAATCAAAATGGAGTGCTATGATAATCATCAATAAGAAGTATAGAGAGGTATAAGAAATGGAGATACAAGTTATTCTTTCTTTTTCAGTGTATGCAATTATCAATGCCTTTACTCCGGGTCCTGGAAACCTTTTAGCTTTAAATACGATGAGTATTCACGGCTGGAAAAAAGGTAAAAAATTGTTTCTAGGCATCTTTGTAGGCTATTATGTAGTTCAAGCAATATGTGCTGTTTCTATTTTTAGCTTGAATCAGTTTTTGAACCCGATAATGGAAACTTTAAAATATGTAGGTGCTGCATATATAATATGGCTTGCCATTCACATAGTAAGGAGCAGTCCAACTTCAACTAAAAGTAAGAACAAGCTATTATTTTGGTTTGGATTTTTACTGCAATTTGTAAATATCAAGATATATATATTTGGTATTACTGCTCTTACAGGATTCGTTATGCCCTATTACAAATCATTTTTGATGGTATTTTTATTTGCTTTAGCAATCGCTACAATTGGCACAATTGCAACATTAGCATGGGTTGCGTTTGGTGCTGTTTTTCAAAGTGTATATATGAAGCATTTTAGAATATTTAATATTATTATGGCACTCTTACTTGGTGAATGCGCATTAAGCATGGTTATACAATAAAAGGCTTTCAGACAAATAAAGGTAAGGAAGACTCCACTCATCAATCAACTGCATTTCCAATCATTGATCCATTTTTAAACAAATTAGAAAAGATAACTTCAATTTATTAGTCTTGGTTTTTAATGAAGAAAGCAAAAGCAACCTTATTCTCTAATGGCATTCGAGTGAGGTTGCTTTTTAAGGTAACTCTATAACTGCAGACAAATTATAGCGTATTTTTCCCAAAAATACTATATTTCAAAGGACCAACATATGTATAAAAGGTGCACTTTTTATGCACCCTTTCTTCCATTTATCTGTAAGGAGATTGTTGGCGCATCAAGGATGTATAAAAAGCTGCATAAAGCAGAAATCGTAACCTCATTGGAACCTTTGCCTACCAAGGGTTCTTTTTTTTTGATGTGTTCCGGAAAGAGGTATTATGTTAACTAGAATTGTATAAAGTATGCATGCGATCCTTAGAAACCTTTTTCAGCAATCGGGCCATTTAATGGAATAAGACTTGATATTTATTTTAATAAATAAGATTGTGAAGTAAAGGGGCAGGTTAGTTTAAGTACAATGTTTTATCTTTGTTTAACAATCGGGTCATTTTAGTTAAAGAACGAAAAGAACTGTAGATTAGTTTCTACAGTTCTTAATAAATGTCCAAGGATAATAAAGTTTATATAAAACAGACAAGGATCTGCAAGTTGTACAACAGTATTAATAAGGATTTAAAAATGGCATCTGTTATTTAAAAAAAGAAATCTCTTCCCAACCTGTCTGAAATCATTAATTAATCCACTGCACAATATCCTTCATATCTTTTCTTCCTCTAGGGAATTTAGGCTCATTTGCTCGGTATCCAAATGCAACCATAGCCGAAACAGCTAAGTGACCATCCTCTAGTAAGTTTTCTTCGGCAAGAAGTTTTTCTACCTTATCGATATAAAAGCCTTCTATTGGACAAGAGTCAATTCCAAGTAACGCTGCTACAGTCATCATATTGGCAAAGGGAAGATAGGTTTGTCTTTTTGCCCAATCCAACATTGTAGACTCATTTACTAGGATATTTTGTTGATCTTCTTGGAATTCTTTATAAATGTCTTTCATTTGATCATACATTTCAGCTGGAAACCCCGTAATATTAAGCGTTTGGTTTTTTACATATTCTGAGTCGTACTTTGTATCCTTGATTGTTCTTGCAAGAATGATAACGAAATGGCTCGCAGTTGGTAGATGACCTTGTGCACCTGGAGAAATTTCTTTTAGCTTTTCTCTAAATTCCTGGTTTTGAACAACGAGGAATTTCCAAGGCTCATAGCCACATGAGCTTGGTGAAAGTCGAGCTGATTCTAAGATTACATTGAAGTCATCCTCTGAAATTTTTTTCGTTGGATCAAAGGCTTTTATAGCACGTCTAAAATTAAACGCGTCAAGAATTTCTTGTCTGTTCATCACACTGTGTGTCATATTCAAACACTTCCTTTTTAATTATTTTTAGGTACTAGTCTTTATTAGCATTCCATCGATAAGAAAAAAGCATTGCATGATTATATTTTATTTATCTTTGAAGAGCTTTTATATAAGAGACTGACCTATTCATCCCTGTCAAATATTAAATATACAGTATCTAACAACTTTTGCTTAAACAACAAAAGTTGTATACTTATATACTAGAATAGAATTTGTTTATTCTCAATCATCAATGTTGACGTTTTATCGCTTAAACAACAAACACATCAAATTGTTGTCTATTTATAGAAAAGGGAGGGATAAATTTGAAGGAAATGAAAGTTGATCCACGTATTATACGGACAAGAAAATTGTTAATGGATGCCTTTGTAAAAACAATTCAAAAAAAGGAGTTCAAAGACATTACAATAAAGGACATTACAGGGGAAGCAACGGTTAATCGTGCTACTTTTTATTCTCATTTTCAAGATAAATACGACTTATTGGAAGCCTCCATTACAGAAGATATATTAGAAAGCATTGTGAAGCACTTGAATCATTATGATAGGTTAAATGAGCAGACTATTGTAAATATCTTTTTTACATTAACTGAGTTTCATACAAAACAACGTAAAGAATACTTTCCACAATGTAAAAGGAGTATAGAATCCTTTTATTCAATAATTGAACAAAAAATAAAAAAAGAACTTAGAGAATTATTTTATTCTCTATTATTAAAACAACAACCTAACATGGATTCGGAAGATTTAAAAATTGGTGCTACTGTGTTGAGTTGGGGAATTTATGGAGCATCTGTGGATTGGGAACATAATAGTTCTCTTTCAGCAGAAAAATATATAAAAAAAGCCTTACCTTTTATAGTGTCGGAAATAAAAAATTTTAAAGAATGATTATTGATCATGTATTTTTTCACAATATCTGTTTATCTTAGTAAGCGTTACTAAACAATCGGGCGCTTTAATTAAACAAGCAGCTAAAAGGATCTTCCAGTCGAAGATCCTTTTTTAGTGCCGAAAATACGTTTTATGTTAACTGATAGTCAAATAAAGTGATGCAGCAAGGTTAAATCAAAGGAAGAGTAGTAGTAGATTTAACTTCATAAAAAACTAATTCCTAATAAAAAAGACTTCACAACTAGTGAAGTCTTTTTTATTAGCTATCATGCAGATTCAATTTTGTATAATTAATTAGCTTCTTCTCTCAGCTTAACTCTTTTAATGAAAAATGAAATCACTAAGCCAACAATTGCCACAATGACCGCAAAGATAAAAGAATGTTGAACCCCGTTGGTAAAGGCAAGAACTTGATTTAAAGGATCCATTTTATCTGATACCGTCTCAAGGAATTTTCTTGATCCTGATGAGAGAATGGAAATACCAACAGCTGTTCCAATTGCACCAGCAACCTGCTGCAAAGTGTTCATAATAGCAGTTCCATGAGGATACAGTTCAGGTGGAAGCTGATTTAATCCATTTGTTTGGGCTGGCATCATAATCATCGAAATGGCTATCATAAGCGCAATGTGTAATCCAACAATAAACCCTGTTGAAGTTTCCAGCGTTACGGTTGAGAAACCATACATTATGCCGACTACAATCGCAAGACCTGGAATAACTAACCATTTAGGGCCGAAACGATCAAATAACCCGCCCATAACTGGTGAAAGGATGCCGTTGATAACTCCTCCAGGAAGAAGCATAAGGCCAGCTGCAAAGGTTGATAAAGCTAATGATGTTTGTAAGTACAGAGGTAAAATCATCATTGCAGAAAGCATTACCATCATACAGACTAGAATCAGGAGAAGACCAATTGTAAACATTGGATACTTAAAAGCTTTAAGGTCTAACATTGGCTCTTTCATCTTCGTTTGACGGATAGAAAATGCAACTAATGCGATAGTTCCAATCACAAGAGATAGAATAACCTGTAGACTTCCCCAGCCTCCACCTTCTCCAGCGCTGCTAAATCCAAATACAATTCCTCCAAAACCTATTGTTGAAAGAACAACAGAAACGATATCAATTTTCGGCTTTGTCGGTGTAGTAACGTTTTGCATAAAGAACGCCCCAAATATTAAGGCTGCGACTAGTAATGGAAGAGAAATCCAGAAAATCCAATGCCATGTTAATGTTTTTAAAATTAAACCTGATACGGTAGGTCCAACAGCAGGGGCAAACATAATCACTAATCCAATAATCCCCATTGACCTTCCGCGTTTATGGGGTGGAATGATAACAAGGATGGTGTTAAACATAAGTGGTAAAAGTAACGCAGTTCCAATTGCCTGCACCACCCGTGCAAGCATTAGTACACCAAACGTTGGTGCGATAGCTGCAATGAATGTTCCAATGATGGAACAAACAAGAGATGTCATGAAAAGCTGTCTGGTCGTAAATCGTTGAAGAATAAAACCTGAAATGGGTACCAGAATTCCTAGTGTTAACAGGTATCCTGTTGTCAGCCACTGGGCGGTGGTTTCGTGAATACCAAAGCCAGAAATCAAATCTTTTAAAGCCATATTTAAAGCTGTTTCACTAAACAAACCAATAAATCCAGCAATCAGGAATGATGTAATAATAGGTATGGTCCTTATAGGAGAACTTTCTAGACCTTCTTGTTGCTTGTTCATATTAATCCTAGCTCCTCTTTTATATTGTATATATTTAATCAATCAACCTATACTCTATAAATTATAGGTTGATTGATATTCATGTTCGATACGTTGAACCGACATATGCTGTCTCCCTAAAGTATGGTCAATTATCCCATCATCGCGCTCTAAGGGCGTCGCTTAAAAATTCTGGCGTGCCCATTCTGCCATAGTGATCCCAGGACGCCCCAGAACTGTTAAGACGTCATCGCGAACAACATTCTGAAGGGTCATTTGACCAGCCGCAGCTAATTTCATTGTTATGACAGCACTCTCCATATAGGCACGTTCGGGAGCTGATGTAATCTGAGCAACATACGCTTCCAAGTCCGCAGGATTGAGAGTAATACACTTGATCTCTTTTCCTGAAGCCTCAGTTAGAATATCAGCGATCTCAGGACCTGTCAGCACTTCCGTGCTCAACCAGTAATTAGCACTCCCGTGTTTCTCCGGACCCTCTCTCAACACGGCAGCAGCGACAGCAGCAATATCTTCTGCGAATACCCAGCCTTGCGGTGCGTCGCTCCAGTTGACTGTGAAAGAATTTGTCTCTGTTATTGAAGCAAAAACTGTGTCCGTAATCACGTTAGGGTGAAGGTGCGTCCAAGCGATTCCACTTGCTTCGATATAAGTTTCTACAAGATCATGCCAGTTAAAATGCGGTATAAAATCCCGACGCGAAGTGAATACACCCAAATGAACGATATGACTCACGCCCGCATTGACCGATGCATCAACAAACTTTTTACTTTGGTACAGCATATCAGAAGTATAACCAGTTAGTAAGAATACCCGGTCGACGCCCTCTAGAGCTTCAGTGAAGGTCTCCGGCCGATTAAGGTCAAGTACAACTGCATCACGGCCCTCAGCTCGCCACTTTTCCGCAACTTCTGAACGACTTGTTGCAAGCCGAATTACGACACCCTCATCATTTTTATCAAACTCTTTGACTACACGTGATCCGACATTTCCAGTTGCGCCGATAATCAATACTCTCGCTACTATATTTTGTTTTGTGAAATTATTACTTGATGATGTTTCCATATATTATTCCTCCATATCTTTTATATATAGAACGTTCCAGTTCCGTAAAAAATCATAACACAGATAATTATAGAACGCAATATTACCGAATTGTTTTGATGAAAATGGTATGATATATATATAATTAAAAAAGCTTACCTAGAGGAAAGGTGTCGAAAGTTTTATGACATATGAAAAACAGCAACAAACAGAAGAAAAAAGAGGGCGCCCTCTAGATTTATCACGCAATAAGGTAATTCTTGAAACAACTATAAATTTGCTAGCTGAAACCGGATATGATTCCTTAACAATAGAGGCGGTCGCTTCAAAGGCAAAAGTGGGAAAGGGTACCATCTATAGGCGGTGGTCTTCTAAAGCGGAACTTGTGATTGACGCTGCCATTTCGATGAGTCGTTTCGAAATAGCAAAAGAGAAATTGAATAAAAATCAAGACTTGAGAGGCCAGTTGATTGAGCTTCTTTCTCTACTATTCCTAGAGGATAATAAAAATTATCAGAAAGCGATGAATGCAATTTGTAATTCTGTTTCTTGGAATGAACAATTAGAAAAAGGGATGCGTGAGGCTTTTCACTGGCGTTACAGAAACATGATTGAATCGATTCTTGAACCTTATGTAAAAGAAAATCAAATCACTGACGACGATATAGAGCTAATTACAGATATTGGCCCTGCCTTAGTTATGTATAATATTTACTCTGGAAATCGGTCTACTAAAGCTGATTATGCAGAACGCATTGTTGATAAATTAATGATGCCAATAATATTAAAACAAGTGTAATTACTGAAATAGTGAACCAAACCTTAAAGCCGAAGGAACGAATGAAGAGAAATGGGCATTTTTCCAACGTGTACGTGATGAAATTGGTGAGCGTATTCACCGTTTTGCTGAAACAGGTAAATAATTAATCAAGAAGCAGCCTATCAATATTTAGGCTGCTTTATTTCTTCCTAGAAGATTGTTTATGTTCACTAAATTTGTATAGGTTATACCTTTAGAGAATAAACATGAAATATAACATTATAGGGGGAATGTAATGAACGGACAAGGGAGAGTAAGTCTAAGCATTGGATGGATTACCTTATTTTTGATGGGGACTGATTTATTTGTTGTATCTCCATTATTACCATTCATTTCACAAGCATATAAAATTAGTTCTGCTACGGCTGGATGGATGGTAACAGTCTTTGCAATTACGTATGCTATTTCAGCTCCATTCTTTGGATGGCTCTCAGATAAAAAAGGCAGAAGATTTTTAATTACATTGGGGTTATTACTGTTTGCTGCTTCTAATATCCTAACAGCCTGTGCCCCATCCTTTTTGTGGTTGATTGTTAGCCGGATTTTAGCTGGGTTCTCAGTAGCTTCAATTACCCCTTTAATATACGCTATCATTGGAGATATCGCCCCACCAAGTCGGAGAGGAACATGGCTTTCAATCGTTGTTTCTGGTCACTTAACAGCCCTTTGGGCTGGAACACCACTAGGTACATTATTGGAACATTTTCTCGGTTGGCGTTCCGTATTTATTGTAATGGCCATACTAGGAGTTATATTGATGTTTGTAAATTTCAAAGCATGGAAGTCTGTTCCTAGTAATGAATTAACAACAAATTTATTAAAAGGAAATCTAATAAGAATACTCGGTTCCGTAAGCGTTACTGCCATTTGGGCCATTTCAATGTACACCCTGTATGTTTATTTAGGTGCAGCTTTACACTTTAAAAATGGATTTTCACCGGCAGAAATTGCATTAGCTGTTACCTTTTACGGTATTGGTGCGGTTTTAGGAAGCCTTTCAAGTGGACAATTAACTGATAAGTTTGGGGAAAGAAATATATCTATAAATACATTAATTATATTGATTCTAATACTCCTTTGCTTAGGCGTATTTTTCTCATCCGGTGATTGGTTGTATTTCTTTATGTTTATATGGGCTTTAGTTGGCTATGCAGGGTTCACATCTTATCAAGCTCGACTAGCCGTTGAGTATCCTTTGGAACGAGGGGTTGTAATGGCATGGAACAATACAGCTTTATATATTGGAATTACCCTCGGATCAATACTTGGTGGTTACGTTATATCAAATTGGGGATATTCTACTCTTCCATATGCTTGTAGTATTGCGGCTGTTTTAAGTTTTATAATTAGCACCCAAAAAAGAAAGGTGTTAAAGGAAAAAACAACTTTTATCAGTAGATAAAAGACATAATATATTCAATAACTATATGTTTTCAATGACTTAAATTCACTAAAAATAAAAGAATATAGTTTTTTATCTAAAGAAGTAAATAGTGAAACACTATTATAAAAAATGGAGTTTCGCTATTTACTCTATATGACGACAAATAGACGCTTTTTCTAGAAAGTGTGTGAAAAGTAAAACTTCCTTCGATAATAAGTGTTCGTATTGTTCTGAAAACTGTTCGTAAATGTCATGTGTTAGATTAGAGTCGTTCGTATATTTTTTACATACATAAACGAACGGAAATAAGCGTTCGCCAAATGAAATTGGAGTTTGTCCGTAAAAGTATACTTTTACGGACTGTGTGTCTTGTAATCTTAATAAATTAATATTAAGGTAGCCCTTAAAATAGTGAACAATAAAAAAGCTAAGTTTCTTATTCATAGGATTAAGAAACTTAGCTTTATCTTTTATCTAGATACTTTAATAACTATACCATTTACATTGATTGCTTTGATTTTCGATAAATCTAAAGGAGAAGAAGGTAGAAATTTAGCTTTAACACTTTTATTGTCACTAAAGTTTTGTAATGAGTCGAGTGATTGAATGCTTCCATTTTTCATTTTCACACTCACTTTCATATCATCAGTATCTTTAAATTGGCCTTTTCCGTATAGCGTCACACCTAGTGATGAAAGGGTCATTTTAGTTGCTTTCCAACTGCCAAAGTCTTCATTAAAGCTCAGACTTTTTTCGTTTTCTACAGAATGCAATTTAAATGTAGTGCTCCAATCACCTTTTGTATAATTACCATTAGATACAAGGTCTCCCATAAGCTTTAACTTTCTAAGATCTTCATTATTTACATCAAAAATATATTCTACATAGTTATTTCCGTAAACAGTTTCCCCTGATTCATCTACTCCATAAGAGATGTTAGAAGAAGCATTTATCTTCTTTCCGGAAGGATCAACTAAATAAAAATCTCCGTGGCTATCTATATCTTCATCGGACCACTTTGTTTGAACGTGAAGTTGACCATCCACAAATCCAATATTTGATACATGCATAAATTTTATTTTTGGCAGAGAAAGAGTGGTTTCATTAGGCTTTAAGATTTCTATACTTTCTCCCTTGTCGAGTTGGTCAGTAATTTCCCCACCTCCTCCGGATGTACTATCCGTGCTAAGAGAAATTGTCTCTACTCTTTTATTCTTTAACTCTGACAGATCAGTATCTATCTTGATTCCTTCATGCTTATGCTTTTGGCTAAGGAAAGAGCTTATTCGCAAATTGATTTTTTTATGATTAAAGTTTGTGCCTCCGTTTGCTTGAATTCGTAATGTGGCTGTATTTGTATCTTTATTGTAATCAACAATTTGGCTATTAAACATATGCCCTTCAGTTAGTGTGTAATCATAAAGATCTAGCGTTTTATCTAGGCGGTTACCGGTTAAATCTTGCATCGTAACATAAATAACAGCCATTTCGTTATCATTCATGGCACCTACAACTTTCATTTTTATTCCTTTATCTTCACTAGTGGTCTCAATAGGTTGAAGAAACAAGGCAATGTCGGGACTAACAAGAGATAGTAAGTGGTTGAAGCTTGGAAATGTCGCTGCGCCGACACCTGCGGAACCCATAAGGAATAAAGCTGCAGCAGCCGGAAATACAATTGCTTTTTTAAACGTTCTTCTTGGTTGCTCTGATTTAGCCTTTTCTACACCGAGTTTGGCTCTCATATGTAATTCTTTTGGAATTTCAATTTGTTCAAGTTCTTGTTTTAGTTTATTCTTCATAAATACCAACGCCTTTCACTTGTTTACGAAGTTTAGCTAAAGCACGATATAAAATAGATTTGGCCGTGCCTAAAGGAATGGTCAACGTCTCAGCTATTTCCCTAAAAGAATAGCCTTCATAAAATCGTAAAATAACGACACTTTTTTCATCTTCATTTAATTCTTCCACTAATTGGTGAAGGGATAATGTAAGGGGAATATCTTCAATATCTGAACCGATAATTTCCTCATGTTCTGGATGTAATTGAACGACTTTGCTATTTTTTCTTAAATGATCTATTGCGCACCTAATGGTAATCTTGATTAACCATGTCTTAAAGTATTCCGGCTTTTTTAATGTATCTATCTTTTTAAAAGAACGGTATGCTACTTCTTGAACTACGTCCAAGGCATCGTCCTTATTTTTGACATATACATAAGCCATTCGATAAATATCTTGTTCATATGTCTGAAAAAGCTTCATAAAGGCTTTATCATTACCTTTTTGAGCTTTTTTAACGATCCTAATAATTGAAATTCATCCTCTCTACTTTTCCTTTTATACCTATTAGACAAAGTTACTTGGCATTTGGCTTAAAGTTTTAATAAAAAAATGGACCAACGGTATAAGAAGCTTCTAATTACCTTTTAGCCAAGATTTTTTTGATTAAGAGCATGATAAAGATTGTAGAAAATATAAAAAGCTACCCCGCCATTGGCAAGCGAGATAGCTTTCTAGTAGAACTGCTAATTATAAATTATTAAAATATAACCGCAAGTAAACAATATCTCATCTCTTCCATATAGACTACATTTTACCGTACGAACATACATATATAACGTGCAATTTTTATACATCCTCCTCCCATTTAGATATCGAGTAAACGCAGTTATATCAAGGATAATATATATAAACCTGCATAAACCATAAATAAAAAAACAAACGAGCCCTTGTATAACAAGGACTCGTTTTTTACGTATACCGGAAAGAGACATTATGTTAACTAATTCTGTATGTTATATACATGTATTTATAATAAATAAAATCTTATACAGGCTTC
Source organism: Priestia sp. AB (assembly GCF_028369225.1). Lineage (NCBI taxonomy): Bacteria > Bacillati > Bacillota > Bacilli > Caryophanales > Bacillaceae > Priestia > Priestia sp. AB. The sequence continues at coordinate 490 of NZ_JAQMYN010000021.1, read as the reverse complement.
AAATGAAAAAATTATGTTTGTATTTCCGATTCACTGGAAACTGCATTAAAAACAGTTTTTGTTTTAAAATATGAAAACAAATAGCAGCCACTAATTACAATTATGCTACCTATTCCTTCAACCCAGCTCATTTCTTCTCCTAATATTATAAAGGCTAGGATAGATGTAAATATAGGATTAAAGTTTAGAAACAATCCTGATGTATTAGCTCCCAATTTTTGAACACCAATATTCCACAGAACCATACAAACAACTGTTGAAATAATGCCCGTATATAAAATAGATTTTATGAAAGAAGAATCCATTTGGATAACCCTAAAACTCGAAATATTAAAAGGTAGAAGAACAAGCAACCCAAATATCCCCGAATATAAAGTAGACATCATGGGACTTATCGTTTGCATAGCCCATTTACTACATACTGAATATAGCCCCCAGACGCCTACTGCTCCTAACATATATAAATCCCCTATATTGAATTGTAATGAGA
>NZ_JAQMYN010000020.1:0-49377 GCF_028369225.1 Priestia sp. AB | reverse complement strand
GTATTATTCACAGAGTATAAGCTATCTACATAAAATGGGGTAAATGAAGTGCATAAAGAAGTTACATCTTGTCGATACTTATTTAGTGGAGGTGGAGAGTAATGGAAAAACAAATTAAAACATGTTCCGTTTGTCATGAACAGCATACAAAGGGTATTGAGGTGTTTTCCAGCTTTATATGCCAACACTGCGAGGTAGAGATTGTAGAGGTGGATTCATCTCATTTTCGTTATCAATTGTTAGTAAATCAATTAAAGAGAATATCAGGAGCGTTTTCTTACTAAAAGCCCTTTTTTATAAGGGCTTCTTTATATGGCTCAAAAAAATCATCTAAGTTTGTTATAATGAAAGAAAAATGAATTTTGATAGGAAAAATACTTACATATTCTTTTATCAAGTTAGCAATGTTATATTTACAAAAAGTAAGGAATGGATGTATGGATACATATTTACCTTTATATAACCGTTTGGTAAGGCACAGCGAAAAGAGGTCACTCTCTTATCACGTGCCCGGCCATAAAAATGGTCAAATTCTACCTTCACATATTCAGTCTTCTTACGCAGACTTTTTGCAATACGATCTAACGGAAATTAGCGGATTAGATGATTTACATGAAGCAGAATCTGTTATTAAAGAAGCACAAGAGTTAACGGCAAAGTTGTATGGAGTAGATGAAAGCTTTTTTTTAGTTAATGGTTCTACTGTAGGCAATCTCGCCGCGATTTTATCTCTTTGTCATGAAGGAGATAAAATTGCTGTTCAAAGAGATTCTCATAAATCTATTTTTAATGCTATTGCTTTATCAAAGGCATCACCTATTTTTTTAGCTCCTGAAATAGATTCCAAAACACATCTTAGTACAGGTGTATCCATTAAAACAATTAAAGCAGCTTTAGAGGGTTCTCAGGATATAAAAGCATTTGTATTAACAAATCCTACTTATTACGGGGTGGCGCGAGATCTAAAGGAGATCATTGACTTTATTCATGGCTACAATATTCCTATAATTATTGATGAAGCTCATGGAGCCCACTTTATTTTAGGTAATCCTTTTCCGTCGTCAGCTGTTACGTATGGAGCGGATCTTGTTGTTCAGTCAGCACATAAAACGCTACCAGCTATGACTATGGGTTCTTATTTACATATGCAGGGGACGTTGATAAATAAGCAAAGCGTTCGGCATTACCTACAAGTACTGCAGTCAAGCAGTCCCTCATACCCTATTATGGCTTCTCTCGATTTAGCACGGTATTATCTGCAGCAGTTTACTCAGTATGATATTGATAGAATGACTGAAAATATTCATTCGTTTGTTGAAAAGATTAATGAGATTGATACACTTTCAACTATTGATGTGGAAACAGATCAAACTGCTACCGACCTTTTGAAAATGACGTTGACTTGTTCGGCTGCAACAGGATATCATTTGCAAAAGGAACTGGAAAAGCAAGATATTTATACAGAACTAGCTGACGTTAACTATGTATTGTTTGTGCTACCTTTAAGCAGCAGTTGGGATTTTAATGATACAATTAAGCGGGTTAGACAAGCAGTAGAGAATATACAGCGTAAGTCATATGAAAAACTAATAATCAAACCATTTCGTTTTTCAAGAGCAACGGTTCTCCTGCCTATGGAAGAAAGAAAACTAAGAACAAAGCATATGTGTTCGTTTGAAGAAGCGATTGGGCGTGTAAGCGCACAATCTGTTATTCCATATCCTCCTGGAATTCCCATTTTAATGGAGGGAGAAACGATTACAAGCAATCATATTGACTATATTTTGCATATTCAAAGGTTAAATGGTCATATTCAGGGCGGCTCTTGTATAGAAGAAGGAAAGATAGAAGTATTTAAATAGAGAAAGGAATTTATATACATGTCAGGAACGTTTATTACATTCGAAGGGCCAGAAGGTGCTGGTAAGACGACTATCATCCACATGGTTCAACAAAAATTAATACAAGAGGGCTATAATATTGTATTAACAAGAGAGCCTGGAGGCATACGAATTGCTGAACAAATTCGTGAAATCATCTTAAATCCATCTAACACGGAAATGGATGCCAGAACCGAAGCGCTTCTTTATGCTGCGGCTAGAAGACAACATCTTGTAGAAAAAGTGATTCCTGAGCTAAATAAAGGGAATATAGTATTATGTGATCGTTTTATTGATAGCTCACTTGCTTATCAAGGAAATGCGCGGGGTATAGGCGTAGAAGATATTTTTGCTATCAATCAATTTGCTATTGAGCAAACGATGCCACAGGCCACTTTATATTTTGATATTGTGCCTGAGGTAGGGTTAGAAAGAATTAATAAAGGTCGAAAAGATGAGATTAATCGATTAGATTTAGAATCCTTAGACTTTCATTACAAAGTACGAGATGGATATTTATCTCTTTTGAGTGAATTTCCAGAGCGTATTCGACGAATTGATGCAAATCAATCCGTTGAAAAAGTCTGTGAAGAAGCTTATAAACAAATAAAATTGATTTTAAAATAAATACAGATGATCGTTATTCTTGCTATACTATTCTTAACAAAAAAGTAAAATGAGGTGTTATTCATGAAATTAGTAATGGCCGTTATTCAAGATTCAGATAGCTCAAAGCTTTTAAATGCACTTGTAGAAAGAGGGTTTCGTTCAACCAAATTATCAAGTACGGGCGGATTTTTAAAATCAGGGAATACAACAATTATGATTGGTACAGATGATCATAAAGTAGATGAAGTACTTGATATTATTAAGGGCCAATGTGAAAACCGCAGGCAGATGATTTCTCCTGTGGCACCGATGGGCGGTAATGCAGATTCATACATTCCGTATCCTGTTGAAGTTGAAGTGGGCGGAGCTACAGTATTCGTACTACCAGTAGATCAATTTCATCAATTTTAAGAGAGAAGATTTTAAATAGAAAGTGATGATTGAATGGGAAATACATGGGAACAGCTTGAAGCTCTTCAGCCGAACGTATTAAAGATTTTGCAAAACAGCTTACTTAAAGAGCGAGTTGCTCATGCTTATTTATTTGAAGGAAGCAAAGGAACAGGTAAAAAACAAATTAGTTTTTTGTTTGCTAAAGCGCTGTTTTGCCAAAATCCAGTTAATCATAGGCCATGCCATGAGTGCAGTAACTGCCGGCGAATTGATTCAGGTAATCATCCAGATATTCACTTGATTGAGCCAGCTGGTTTATCGATTAAAAAAGAGCAAATTCAATTTTTGCAATCAGAATTCACAAAAACCGGTGTTGAATCTAATAAAAAGTTATATATTGTGAATCATGTTGATAAAATGACAGTAAGCGCAGCAAATAGTTTACTGAAATTTTTAGAAGAGCCTGGCAACGGAACTTATGCAATTTTATTAACAGAAAATATACAGCGCTTATTAGATACAATTATCTCACGTTGCCAAGTAATATCATTTCGATCTCTTACACCAGAACAGTTAGCTGAAAAAATAGTAGAAAATGGCCTTTCCGGAGTAGATGCGTCCATCTTGTCTAATTTAACAAACAGCATTGATGAAGCAATTGAATTAAGTAAAGATGAATGGTTTGGACTTGCAATAAAGTTAGTGATACAATTATATGAAGTGTTAACAACGAGACCTCAACAAGCTCTTCTTTTTATTCATGAAAAGTGGGTAACACATTTTAAAGAAAAAGAACAAGCACATATGGGTTTAACTTTATTGATGCTTCTTTATCGTGATTTGTTGACGCTGCAAGTTGGACAAGAGTCTAAAATCGTCTATCGTCATAAAATAGAAGAATTAAAACAGCAAGCTCTTCAGACAACGCAGGAAAAAGCGATTTATCGCTTAGAGGTTATCTTGAAGGCCAAAAATAAATTAAATTCAAATATGAATCTACAGTTATTAATGGAACAGCTGGTGTTGGATTTGCAGGAGGGATAAAAGCTTGTATGATGTAGTAGGCGTTCGCTTTAAAAAAGCGGGAAAAATATATTATTTTGACCCTGGAGAACTTACAATTCCAGATGGTGAGTTTGTTATTGTAGAAACAGTTCGTGGTGTTGAATTTGGCAGAGTGGTTATTAATAAAAAGCAAGTAAGTGAACACGATGTCGTGCTTCCTTTGAAAAAAGTAATCCGCATTGCCGAACAAAAAGACAGGCTGATTGTGGATGAAAATAAACAAGCTGCTAGAGAAGCGTATGATGTATGCGTGCAAAAAATTCAATCACACGATTTAGATATGAAGTTAGTAGATGTAGAATATACGTTTGATCGTAATAAAGTCATTTTTTATTTTACAGCAGACGGCCGTATTGATTTTAGGGAGTTAGTTAAAGATTTAGCTGCTATTTTCCGTACGCGAATTGAGCTTCGTCAAATCGGTGTACGAGACGAGGCAAAGCTGTTGGGCGGGATAGGTCCTTGTGGACGTATGCTATGTTGCTCAACGTTTTTAGGTGATTTTGAGCCGGTTTCTATTAAGATGGCCAAAGACCAAAACCTATCGCTTAATCCAACGAAAATTTCTGGTTTATGCGGACGTTTGATGTGTTGTTTAAAATATGAAAATGATGAGTATGAAACGGCAAAAGAACAGCTTCCTGATATAGGCTCAACAATTAAAACTTCAGATGGTTCAGGACGTGTAGTAGGTTTGAATATTTTGGAAAGAATTATTCAAGTGGAACTGTCAGATCACGAACAAATTTTAGAGTATACTCTGGATGAGATCAATAATGAAGGTGCTGTTTCGTTTCAAGCCACAGATTAACGAGGTGGGCAAAGGTGGATAAAAAAGAGATTTTTGATTCGGTGACAAACATGGAGGAACAAATTGGTCATTTATATAAGCAGTTAGGTGAGTTGAAAGAGCATCTTGCTGAGCTAATTGAAGAAAATCATCACCTGCAAATAGAAAATGATCATTTGCGCCGTCGCCTTGACCAGACAAACTTCGAAACGAAGCTGAAAAATAGACATTCAAAAGCAAGCGCTCAAACAAAAGAGCAAAAACAAATTGATATCGGAGAAGGATATGACAATTTGGCTCGCCTTTACCAAGAGGGTTTTCATATTTGTAACATTCATTATGGAAGTGTTCGTAAAGATGGAGACTGTTTGTTTTGCTTGTCATTTTTAAATAAAAAGTAACAACACCTCTCCCTTTTGGAGAGGTTCTTTTTATGAGTAAAAGATATAAATAATAGATGTACAAGGAGAAGAACGACTATGGTTGAGTTATATGGAGATGAACGTTTAGATTATCTATTAGCCGATGAGGAGCTGCGCATTATTCAAAGTCCGTCCGTCTTTTCCTTTTCATTGGATGCTGTGCTTTTATCTCACTTTGCTTATGTCCCAATTCGTAAAGGTAACTTGGTTGATTTATGTTCAGGAAACGGTGTAATCCCCCTGTTTTTATCTAAACGAACGAAAGGAAAAATCATTGGTGTAGAAATTCAAGAGCGGCTACACAGTATGGCGCAAAGAAGTATTGCGTATAATCAGCTGGACGGGCAGATTAAAATGATACATGGTGATTTAAAAAATGCGCCTCAAGAACTGGGTTATGGACAATATGATGTTGTAACATGTAATCCTCCTTATTTCACCACATCCAATAAAGAAGAGATAAATGAAAACGAACACTTTGCAATCGCTCGCCACGAAATTCATTGTTCGTTGGAAGATGTGATTCGAGCCAGCAGTCAACTAGTGAAGCAAGGCGGAAAAGTGGCATTAGTTCACCGTCCAGGAAGACTATTAGATATCGTTACGTTAATGAGGCAGTACCGTTTAGAGCCAAAGAGACTTCAGTTTGTCTATCCTAAAGATGGGAAAGAAGCAAATACACTTTTAATTGAAGGTACGAAGGATGGAAGTCCAGATTTAAAGATTCTTCCTCCCCTGGTGGTCTACCAAGATAATGATGAATACACGGACGAATTAAAAAGGATTTTATATGGAACAAAATAATCATTATTTTTATGTAGTTGAATGCAAGGACTGTACGTATTACGCTGGTTACACGAATAATTTGCAAAAACGTATTTCTGTCCATAATGAAGGAAAAGGGGCAAAATATACGAGAGCAAGAAGGCCTGTTTCATTAATTTGGCATGAGGTGTTTACTTCTAAAACAGAAGCTATGCAAAAAGAGTATTGGTTCAAACAGTTAAGCAGAGTGCAAAAACAGGCTTACATTCGAAGGGAGCAAGAAAAGCAGAATGAAATCACAAAAAAGTTATGATGTATCGAATGAACGAGGCGTTTTATATTTAGTTCCCACTCCTATTGGAAACTTAGAGGATATGACATTTCGTGCGATTCGAATTTTAAAAGAAGTTGATTATATTGCCGCAGAAGATACGAGACAAACGAAAAAACTATGTAACCACTTTGAGATCGATACGCCTATTACAAGTTATCATGAACATAATAAACATACAAAAAGTGAACAGCTGTTAAGCGACTTAGACAGTGAAAAAAATATTGCTTTAGTAAGCGACGCGGGCATGCCTTGTATTTCAGATCCTGGTTATGAGTTAGTGGTAGCTGCCGTTAAAGAAGGATATACGGTTGTTCCGCTGCCGGGGCCTAACGCAGCACTAACAGCTTTAATTGCTTCGGGACTACCTACGGGGCAGTTTTACTTTTATGGATTTTTAAACAGAAATAAAAAACAGCGTAAAGAACAGCTTCAAGAGCTTCAGTATATTAAGGAAAGCATGATATTTTATGAAGCTCCTCATCGATTAAAAGAAACGCTAAAGAGTATAGAAGAAATTTTAGGGAACCGATCTATTGTGTTATGTAGAGAGTTAACAAAACGCTACGAAGAATTTTTAAGAGGAAGTGTATTAGAAGCAATTGAATGGACAAATGCCACAGATATTAGAGGCGAATTCTGCTTAATTCTTGAAGGGACAAATGAAGAAGCGCCAGATGAAAGTAATCTATGGTGGGAACAGCTCACCATTATCGAGCATGTTGATCACTATGTAGAAGAAGGACTTTCAAACAAAGAAGCTATTAAGCAAGTGGCAAAAGACCGAGATGTGTCAAAGCGAGACATTTATAGTGAATATCACGTACATTAAAAAAAGCTGTCTATCATAGACAGCTTTTCGTTTTATTTAGAAGCTTGTAAAGAATCTTGAAGTTCTTTCATGATTTGTTCTGCACCTTCACGGCTTAGAATTAATTTGCCGCTAGCAAGTTGAATGTTATCATCAGATACTTCACCTGTTACTTGGCAAGTCATGTTTGGTTTGTATTTTTTTAAGATGATGCGCTCTTCATCTACATAGATTTCTAGAGCATCTTTCTCTGCAATTCCTAATGTACGACGTAATTCAATTGGAATTACTACGCGTCCTAATTCATCAACTTTACGAACAATACCTGTAGATTTCATGTTAATCGTTCTCCTCTCAGTAATCATTTTTCTATGTTATTACTTTCGTCATTATTCGACAATTTCAACGTACTTTCATAATACCAGCGTTTCCAAAACTAGTCAATCATTTTATATGTAAAAAAATGTAGCTGGTAAAAAATTTTTTTCTCGACTTGTTTACAAGCTAATTGTGACCGTCAGTCAAGGAATGACAAGGGATTTCATTGGAAAAAAGATTAATCGCCTAAATAGCTTGATATTAACTATTTTGAAGATAGAGTAAATATAATTCGACATAAAACGACAAAATTAGACCTATTTGTCTTTTTTATCAAAATGACTTTTTGAATGAGGGTATATTTTATATAAAAATAGGGCGAAGCTGATACAATTAACAGGATTATTTTTTGGGAAAATAACGATTATTTAAAAATGAAGCGAATCCGTCATATTCCCATCTATATAGGAAGAGAATGTTTTGAAATTATCATGTAAAATAGTATGATAGATAGTAGAATAAGAAGACAGGGTTTATATGATTACATACATATAAACCAAAATGTTGAAATGGAATGTTGGAGGTTATGAACATGGCAGATGGAAATAATACATTTTATATTACTACGCCGATTTATTATCCGAGTGGTAAATTACATATAGGACATGCATACACGACGGTAGCGGGAGATGCAATGGCTCGTTATAAACGTTTGAGAGGGTTTGACGTACGTTATTTAACAGGTACAGATGAACATGGTCAAAAAATCCAGCGAAAAGCAGAAGAGAAAAACGTGACACCTCAGCAATACGTAGATGATATTGTATCTGGAATCAAAGAGCTGTGGGATAAGATGGATATTTCGTATGATGATTTTATCCGTACAACAGAACCAAGACATAAAGAAATCGTGGAAAAGATTTTCGCGCGCCTTTTAGAACAAGGTGATATTTATCTTGATGAGTATGAAGGTTGGTATTCAGTTCCCGATGAGACGTACTATACAGAGCATCAACTAGTAGATCCAATCGTTGAAAATGGAAAAGTTGTAGGCGGAAAAAGCCCGGATAGCGGACACCCTGTAGAGCTCGTTCGAGAAGAGTCCTATTTCTTTAAAATGGGGAAATACGTAGATCGTTTACTAGCTTTTTATGAAGAAAACCCTTCATTTATTCAACCAGAGTCCCGTAAGAACGAAATGATCAATAATTTTATTAAGCCTGGCCTTGAAGACTTAGCTGTTTCTCGTACGACGTTTGATTGGGGAGTAAAAGTTCCAGGTAACCCAAAACACGTTATTTACGTATGGATTGATGCGCTTTCTAACTATATCACCTCTCTTGGGTATGGTACAGAGAACGATGAAAACTATCGAAAATATTGGCCGGCTAACGTACATTTAGTAGGAAAAGAAATCGTACGTTTCCATACCATTTATTGGCCAATCATGTTGATGGCCCTTGATTTGCCACTTCCTAAGAAAGTATTTGCTCACGGCTGGTTATTAATGAAAGATGGAAAAATGTCGAAGTCAAAAGGGAATGTAGTAGACCCAGTGACATTGATTGACCGCTATGGATTAGATGCCCTTCGTTACTACTTACTTCGTGAAGTTCCATTCGGTTCAGACGGTGTATTCACACCAGAAGCGTTTGTTGAACGTATTAACTTTGACTTAGCAAATGACCTTGGCAACCTAGTTAATCGTACAGTGGCGATGATTAATAAGTATTTTGATGGTGTTATTCCGACTTATGAAGGCAATGTAACAGAGTTTGATGCACTTATCGTCCAAGCTCAAAAAGATACAGTGAACAAATATGAAGAAGCGATGGAAGATATGGAGTTTTCAGTGGCTCTTGCTTCTATCTGGCAATATGTAAGCCGTACGAATAAATACATTGATGAAACGCAGCCTTGGGCGTTAGCAAAAGATGAGAATAAGCTTGCAGAACTTGCTTCTGTTATGACACATCTAGCTGAATCAATTCGTCACATTGCGGTATTGCTGCAGCCATTCTTAACACGTACACCTGAGAAAATTTTTGCTCAGATTGGTGTAAAAGAAGATGTATTAAAAACGTGGGAAAGCACGACGCGTTTTAATATGCTTAAAGAAGGCACAAAAGTAGAAAAAGGTGAGCCAATGTTCCCTCGTCTAGATCGAGAAGAAGAGGTAGCGTTTATTAAAGAGCAAATGCAAGGAAGTGCTCCAAAGGAAGAAAAACCTGTTGTGAAGGAAGAGCCTTCTGAAGAGATTACAATTGATGATTTCATGAAAGTAGAGCTTCGTGTAGCGCAAGTTACGCAAGTAGAACCAGTTAAAAAGGCAGATAAACTATTGAAGCTTCAGCTTGATCTTGGCTATGAAAAACGCCAGGTTGTATCAGGTATTGCCAAGTTTTATAAGCCTGAAGAATTAGTAGGTCGAAAAGTAATTTGTGTAACCAATTTAAAACCTGTGAAACTGCGCGGTGAACTATCACAAGGAATGATTTTAGCGGGTGAAGATGAGAATGGTCTTTCACTAGCAAGCGTAGATCAAAACTTAGCAAATGGCACGAAGATAAAATAAGTATAGGTAAAAGGGGTGTTTCACGTGTAACATGCGAGGACCCCCTTTTATTCATGGAAAGGATCGATTAGATGTTATTTGATACACATGTTCATTTAAACGCAGAACAGTATGAAGATGATTTGCAAGAAGTAATTAATCGTGCGTTAGAAAAAGGTGTTCAAAACATGGTAGTTGTTGGATTCGATGAACCTACCATTAAAAAGGCTATTCAAATAGCTGAAACGTATGACTTTATCTATGCTAGTGTAGGATGGCATCCAGTAGATGCAGTTGATATGACGGATGAGCACTTAGCTTGGATTGAAAAGTTAGCTCAGCATCCGAAAGTTGTTGCTTTAGGGGAAATGGGATTAGACTACCATTGGGATAAATCACCTAAAGAGGTTCAAAAGGACGTATTTCGCCGTCAAATTCGCTTAGCTCGCAAAGTGAATTTACCTATCATTATTCATAATCGTGATGCAACAGAAGACGTGGTAACCATTTTAAAAGAAGAGCACGTAGAAGAAGTAGGCGGGATTATGCATTGCTTCACGGGCAGTATTGAAGTAGCGAAGCAGTGTATGGACATGAATATGTATATTTCTTTTGGCGGACCTGTTACTTTCAAAAATGCGAAAAAACCAAAAGAAGTTGCTACAGAGCTTCCTTTAGATAAACTATTAATTGAAACAGACTGTCCTTATCTCACTCCTCATCCATTCCGCGGCAAGCGCAATGAACCTGGTTATGTTTCATACGTAGCAGAGCAAATTGCAGAGTTAAAAGGTATAACGTATGAAGAATTAGCTGATATTACAACAGCTAACGCTAAAAAGCTATTTGGCATTAATGATTAAAACTTTTTCTCATATAACAATCATTTTCGTGTTAAAGTAAAGATAGGCGCAGAGGAGAATGTTATCCTCTGCCTTTTTCAGTTAAAATAACAGGTAGATGTTTTTTAATTTAGTTGATAATAAGATAAAACGTTGATTTCATAGAAGAAAAATGATGTGCGCAACTAGCATTTCATTTTTACTGAAAAGCAAATGAACAAAACTGAATGTTTTGGAGGAAGCAATGAAGATTAAAGAAATTATTGTAGTAGAAGGCCGAGATGACACTGTAGCAATTAAACGTGCAGTGGATGCGGATACCATTGAGACAAATGGATCAGCTGTAAATGAAGAAACCATTGAGAAAGTAAAATTAGCTCAAAAAACACGAGGCGTGATTATTTTTACAGATCCAGATTATCCAGGACAGCGAATTCGAAATATTGTTTCAGAACGTGTTCCCGGATGTAAACATGCATTCTTAGATAAAGAAGAGGCTCGCCCTAAAAATGGTAAAGGTATTGGAGTTGAACATGCTTCTATTGCATCTATTCAAAAAGCACTAAAAGATGTGAAGCAAGAGTGGATGGGGGCAGCTATGGAGATTTCTCAAGAGGATTTAATCGTAGCTCGTTTGATAGGAGATAGTAAAGCCAAGTCTCGACGTGAAAGAATAGGCAAGTTATTAAAAATTGGTTATGCCAACGGAAAGCAGCTCCATAAACGATTACAGATGTTCCAAATTTCAAAAGAGGGCTTTATCAGAGCTGTTGAGCAGATAAATAAGGAGGAAAAGGGATCGTGTTAAAAGATATTGCAACGCCTAATCGAACCAAGGAAATTTTAAAGAAATACGGTTTTACATTTAAAAAGAGTTTGGGACAAAATTTTTTAATTGATACGAACATTTTACATCGTATTGTTGATCATGCGGAAATAACAGAAGAAACGGGAGCTATTGAGATTGGACCTGGTATCGGGGCCTTAACTGAACAGCTAGCAAAGCGCGCAAAAAAAGTGCTGGCATTTGAAATCGATCAGCGTTTGCTTCCGATTTTAGCTGATACTCTTTCTCCTTACTCAAATGCAAAAGTTATTCATCAAGATGTGTTAAAAGCGGATTTAAAAGGGACGCTCGAACAAGAATTCGAAAACATAGAAGATTTAATGGTCGTTGCGAATTTACCGTATTACGTGACGACACCCATTTTGATGAAATTATTAGAAGAGCAAATTCCGGTACGTGGAATCGTCGTTATGCTTCAAAAAGAAGTTGCTGAACGTATAGCAGCTAAACCGGGAACAAAAGAGTACGGTTCACTTTCTATTGCTATTCAATACTATACAGAGGCTGAGACGGTTATGATTGTGCCTAAAACAGTGTTTAATCCGCAGCCTAATGTGGACTCAGCTGTTATTCGATTGTTAAGAAGACCGAAGCCAGCAGTAGAAGTCCAAGATGAAGGATTCTTCTTCCAAGTTGTACGGGCAAGTTTCGGACAGCGTCGAAAAACAATTTTAAACAATCTAGTGAACAACTTGCCAAATGGAAAGCAGAAAAAAGCGGACATTGAGCAAGCACTTTCAACTGCTGAAATTGATCCGAAACGAAGAGGCGAAACGTTATCTATTCAAGAATTTGGAAAGCTAAGTGATCAACTTTTAAAATCATTTCGCTAAATTATCACATTTTTATCATGAAGTCATAGGCTATGAAGAGAATTTATTTTTGAAGTAGCAAAGACGGAGTGAAGCATATGAACATCAAAATTGGTGATATAGTTACACGACCTTCTTATCAAAGAGATTTGCTTTTTCGTGTTATAGCTATTAATGACAGCGAAACGGGGAAATATGCGACTTTAATAGGAGAAGACGTTCGGTTGATTGCGGACGCTCCTTGTACAGATCTAGAGGTTGTGGATGCTAAAGAACAGGATCAAAGAAAAAAACAAGAAGAAGAACTTTTAGAAAGATCCTTGGAGCTTATTCAACAGGATTATCGGCTCGTTCGAGAGAAAACTGAATATAGCATGACAAATGGATACAGCCATTCACATCGCTTATTTCAAATTCCAGGAAAGGTCCTGCACGTAGACGGAGACCCTAATTATTTACGTAAATGTTTGTTGGTTTACGAAAAAATTGGTGTTCCTGTTTATGGTGTTCATTGCGTTGAGTCAGAAATGCCTGAGAAGGTTGGAAAGCTAATTGAGGATGTAAGGCCCGATATTCTAGTGCTGACAGGTCATGATGCCTATTCCAAAGGAAAAGGAAATAAAGATGATCTCCTTGCTTATAGACATTCCAAGCACTATATTCAAACAGTCCAAGAAGCAAGAAAAAGAGTTGGTAATTTAGATCAGCTGGTGATTTTTGCAGGTGCCTGTCAATCGCATTTTGAATTATTGATTCAAGCTGGAGCAAACTTTGCTAGTTCACCCTCACGTGTAAATATTCATGCTCTTGACCCTGTGTATGTAGTAGCAAAACTAAGTTTTACTCCTTTCACGGATCGTATTAATGTATGGGACGTCTTACGTAATACATTAACGGGTGCTAAAGGTTTAGGAGGAGTAGAAACAAAAGGGCTGCTTCGCACGGGCATGCCTTATGAAAGCGATGAGTAGAAATAAAAACAACTGGTTACAGCATGTACACGCATGATGTGCAACCAGTTGTTTTTTCGTATGAAGCCAAAGTATACGCTTAATTACACAAAATCATTTTCAATATTTGCTAAAGATATACATATTTCGTTGAAAAACGAGCATACTAACAGCGAAATGTAGATTCATGTTGAAAATTATTTATTGACACAATTAGAGATAGATTGTTATAATTTTATGTTTTTGACTATTTTTCTAACATGTGTTACACTATACATAGTGAGGTGGACCAATATGGCGAAAACTTTGTCTGATATTAAGCAAGCGCTGGATTTGCACCTAGGCCAACGATTAACTTTAAAAGCAAACGGTGGTCGTAGAAAAACAGTAGAACGTTCAGGTGTATTAACAGAAACGTACCCATCTGTTTTTATCGTTGAATTAGATCAAGAGGAAAACTCTTTGGAGCGGGTTTCGTATAGTTACGCAGATGTGTTAACGGAAACAGTGCAACTAAAATTTTTCTAAGAATGACATAGGCAATATAGCAAGTGGTGATGAGCAGTGGACATTGGTTTACTGCTTTTTTATTGGTCTTTTTTTCAAATTATATATGCATTATTTTTTATACATACTATACATATCGTCCTCGCGTTTCTTATGTAAAAGAGCGAGGAGATTCAGGTTGAAATTTCATTTTATACGTAAAGGAGCCATGTGCAATGTCAAGGCGTAGAGGGATTATGTCATCGAAGCTGAAAGAAGAACTGGCTAAAGAACTTGGTTTTTACGATACTGTACAAGCAGAAGGCTGGGGCGCTATTCGGGCAAAAGACGCAGGCAATATGGTGAAGCGAGCTGTAGAGCTTGCACAGCAGCAGCTAAAGCAATAGCATAGTGAAAATCAATGCTTATACGACTATTTAAAGTGAAATGAGGAAAACCGAAGTGTATAACCGCTTCGGTTTTTTTGTCCCAAAATGAAAGATAAAACAGAGGATTAGACAAAGATGTTTAAATGAACAGCTATATCTTGTTCATTTTATGATAAAATAGCGTTAAACTCGATAAGATGAAGTAGGTGAAGTAAGTTGAAATTAATGGTGAAAGCACCGGCTAAAATAAATTTGTCACTTGATGTGTTACATAAACGTCCAGATGGTTACCATGAAGTTAAGATGATTATGACAACAATTGATTTAGCGGACAGAATTGAACTTTCTGACCGTGAAGATGGACGAATTGTTATCTATTCTCATAATCGCTTTGTTCCAGATGACCAGCGAAATCTCGCTTATCAGGCAGCGCAGATTTTGAAGCGACGTTATAACATTTCAAAAGGTGTAAATATATTAATTGATAAACATATTCCAGTAGCTGCTGGATTAGCTGGAGGCAGCAGTGACGCGGCTGCTACATTACGCGGTTTAAATACGTTATGGGAATTAGGGTTATCATTAGACACACTTGCAGAAATAGGGGCTGAGATTGGCTCTGACGTATCTTTTTGCGTGTATGGAGGGACAGCTCTTGCTACAGGGCGCGGAGAGATTGTAGAGCATATTGAGGCACCTCCAAGCTGCTGGGTGATTTTGGCTAAGCCTGAAATAGGTGTTTCTACAGCAGATGTATATCGAAACTTAAAAATTGAAGAGATGGATCATCCTAAAGTAGATGAGATGGTTCACGCCATACAATCAGGAAATTATGATCAAATGTGTAGCCTTGTAGGAAATGTATTGGAAGCAGTAACGCTGAAAATGCATCCGGAAGTAGCTCTCATTAAAGAACAAATAAAGCGTTTTGGCGCCGATGCTGTGCTCATGAGCGGCAGTGGGCCAACTGTATTTGGACTTGTACAGCATGATTCACGTATGCATCGCATTTATAATGGATTACGTGGCTTTTGTGATAAAGTTTATGCAGTTAGGCTACTAGGTGAACGAATAACGCTTGAATAAATCCGTATGTTAATGTTATATTTACATTACAATATTCGGATTTTCAGGAGGATGTTATGAAGTTTCGACGTAGTGGACGATTAATTGATATGACCAACTATTTCATTCAAAACCCTCAGCGCCTTATCCCTCTTACGTATTTTGCAGATAAATATGATTCCGCAAAATCATCGATTAGCGAAGATATGGCGATTATTAAACAAACTTTTGAACAGCAGGGTATCGGAACTTTGGTTACGCTACCAGGGGCTGCCGGCGGAGTTAAATTCATTCCAAAGATGACGAATGAAGAAGCCGGTCAGCTTGTTCAAGAATTATGTGGGTTGATTGAAAAACCTGAGCGTTTACTGCCAGGTGGATATTTATATTTAACTGATATTTTAGGGAACCCCCGCGTTGTGAATAAAATCGGTCGCTTGTATGCATCGCTTTTTGCTAACCGCAAAATCGATGTGGTGATGACTGTAGCAACAAAAGGTATTCCTATTGCGTATGCGGTTGCTCAGTATTTAGACGTGCCCGTTGTTATTGTGCGCAGAGACAGTAAAGTAACTGAAGGATCGACCGTTAGTATTAACTACGTGTCGGGTTCATCTAAGCGCATTCAAACGATGCTGTTAGCTAAAAGAAGTTTAGCGGTGGGGTCAAATGTACTCATCATTGATGATTTCATGAAAGCTGGCGGTACTGTAAATGGAATGGTTAGCTTGCTTGAAGAGTTCGATGCAACCGTTGCTGGTATTGGAGTTTTAGTAGAATCAGAAGATATTGAAGAACGTTTAGTGGATGAGTATGTGTCCCTTGTACAATTAACAGATGTAAATATCAAAGATAAACAAATTCGTGTACAAGAAGGCAATTACTTAAAATATATTTGATCAAGTAAGGGAGAGGAACATATGTTACAGGTTCAAACAAAAAATGCACCGCAAGCTATTGGTCCATATTCACAGGGAATTGTTGTGAATAACTTGTTTTACAGTTCAGGTCAAATTCCACTTCGTCCAGATGGTATGTTGGTCGAAGGAGATGTTCAAGTACAAGCTACTCAAGTATTTGAAAATCTAAAAGCAGTTCTTGAAGAAGCTGGAGCTTCTCTAAATACAGTTGTAAAGGCAACCGTGTTCATTAAAGATATGAACGACTTCGCAGCGTTAAATGAAGTCTATGGCGACTACTTCGGGGACCATAAGCCGGCACGTTCATGCGTAGAAGTTGCGAGACTACCTAAAGATGTACTTGTTGAAATTGAAGTTATTGCGCTTGTTAAAGGGTAATTAAATTAACAAATTTCTAACAAAAAGCAAGTAACTTCCAATTGTTCACTTTTTTTGCGAAAATTTTCTAAAAATTTTTTCTGAATAGCAGGAAAACACAAAATTCTGTGGAATTAAGTATGTAAAGCTTCGCATAGAAAAAGGTGGTGAACAAGATGGAAGTAACTGACGTAAGATTACGCCGCGTGAACACTGAAGGACGTATGAGAGCGATTGCTTCAATCACATTAGATGGTGAATTTGTTGTTCATGATATTCGTGTGATTGATGGTAATAATGGCTTATTTGTAGCCATGCCAAGTAAACGTACACCGGATGGTGAGTTCCGTGATATTGCACATCCAATCAATTCAAATACTCGCGGAAAGATTCAAGATGCTGTTTTAGCAGAATATCATCGTTTAGGTGAGGTAGAAGTTGAATTCGAAGAAGCGGGTGCTTCGTAAACATATGATACATTAAGAGTCTACTGAAAAGTAGGCTCTTTTCTTTTTGATTACCACTTATATAATTTCACACCTTTGTAAAACTTTAGCATTACCAAAAAATAAAATTCATGACTTATAAATGATTCCTTGAAATGCTGTCATTTTTGATATAATATTCTTAATGGATAAAAAGGTAAAATTGGAGGCCTGTTATGTCAAAAAGATATGCAGTCATATTGGCAGCTGGTCAGGGTACACGTATGAAGTCATCTTTATATAAAGTGTTACACCCTGTGTGTGGCAAACCGATGGTGCAACACGTAATTGATCAGTTATCACGTTTAGATTTAACAAGTTTAATTACAGTTGTAGGTCACGGTGCCGAAAAAGTGAAATCACATGTTGGAGATAAAAGCTTATTTGCTTTACAAGAAGAGCAGTTAGGAACAGCTCATGCAGTAATGCAAGCAGAATCTTTACTTGCACATGAAAAAGGTACGACAATTGTTGTATGTGGAGATACTCCGCTTATTACAGCTGAAACAATTGAATCTTTATTAAAGCATCATGAAGCAACAAATGCAATGGCAACTATTTTAACAGCTCATGCAGAAGATCCAACAGGATATGGACGCATCATTCGAAATGAACAAGGGTCTGTTGAAAAGATTGTGGAGCATAAAGATGCCACAGAACAAGAGCGTCTTGTACAGGAAATTAATACTGGTACGTATTGTTTTGATAATGAGAAATTATTTGAGACACTTTCAAAAGTTTCAAATGATAATGTACAGGGAGAGTATTATTTACCTGATGTTATCGAAATTCTAAAAAATGAAGGTCAAATTATTTCTGCATATCAAACATCCGATTTTGCTGAAACATTGGGCGTTAATGATCGATTTGCTCTGTCTCAAGCAGAAGAAACAATGAAAAAGCGCATCAACAAGCAGCATATGTTAAATGGAGTGACGATTGTGGATCCTTCTAACACGTACATTTCAGCAGATGCTGTCATTGGCAGAGATACGGTTATTTATCCTGGTACGGTTATTCAAGGAACAGTTGTAATTGGAGAGAATTGTGAAGTAGGACCTAACAGTGAAATTAAAGACTGCAAAATAGGTAATAATACTTCTATTCGCCATTCTGTTGCTCACGATAGTGAAATTGGTCACGAAGTCACAATTGGCCCATTTGCACATATTCGTCCTCAATCATTAATTGGAGATGAAGTGCGCGTAGGAAACTTTGTAGAAATTAAAAAAGCATCTTTTGGCAAAGGTAGCAAAGCTTCTCATTTAAGTTATATTGGAGACGCAGAGGTCGGAAAAGGTGTAAACTTAGGGTGCGGATCTATTACAGTTAACTACGATGGGAAAAATAAATTTTTAACAAAGATTGAAGATGGGGCATTCGTAGGATGTAACTCAAACTTAATTGCACCTGTAACGATTGGTGAAGGCGCCTATGTTGCAGCTGGTTCAACCGTAACGGATGATGTGCCAGGAAAAGCATTATCAATTGCTCGTGCGAAACAAGTAAATAAAGAAAACTATGCTGAAAAGCTTGATATTAATAAAAAATCCTGACGGAGGTTTCACAATAAAATGTCAAATGTATATGCTGATGAAAATTTAAAGTTATTTACGCTAAATTCAAACAAGGCTTTAGCTGAAGAGATCGCAAAAGTAATTGGTGTGGAATTAGGTAAATGTTCGGTTGATCGTTTCAGTGACGGTGAAATTCAAATTAACATTGAAGAAAGTATCCGTGGTTGTGATGTATTTATCATTCAATCAACAAGTGCTCCAGTTAACGAACACTTAATGGAATTATTAATTATGATTGATGCATTAAAACGTGCATCAGCTAAAACAATTAACATCGTTATGCCTTACTATGGCTATGCTCGTCAGGATCGTAAAGCTCGTGCACGTGAACCAATCACTGCCAAATTAGCAGCAAATATCATTGAAAAAGCGGGAGCTACTCGTATTATCACATTAGATTTACATGCTCCTCAAATTCAAGGTTTCTTCGATATTCCAATTGACCATTTAGTAGGTGTTCCAATTTTAGGTGAATACTTCAAGAGTAAAAACCTTGATGACGTTGTTGTTGTATCTCCGGACCACGGTGGCGTAACGCGTGCTCGCCGTTTAGCGGAACGTCTAAAAGCGCCGATCGCTATCATTGACAAACGTCGCCCACGTCCAAACGTAGCAGAAGTTATGAACATTGTTGGACAAGTGGAAGGAAAAACAGCAATCTTGATTGATGACATGATTGATACAGCTGGTACAATTACAATTGGTGCAAGTGCATTAATTGAAGCAGGTGCAAAAGAAGTATATGCTTGTTGTACACACCCAGTGCTTTCAGGCCCTGCGATTGAGCGTATTCAAAACTCTACAATCAAAGAGCTGGCTGTAACAAACTCTATTGCTTTAACAGAAGATAAGAAAATTGATAAAGTAACAGAACTTTCAGTAGCTCCGTTAATCGGTGAAGCAATTATTCGTGTTCACGAAGAGCAATCAGTTAGTACATTATTTGATTGATAAACAGAACCTCTTTCCATTTGGAAAGAGGTTTTTTTGAAAAAAATTTAAATGTGCCAACCCTTGATTTTAAAGCGCTTTGGATGGAATGCACAAAGATATATTACTGTTCAAACTGGGTTTCATGTTTAGCAACCTTCTAAAAAGGGTACATTTTAAGTAGAAAACATACTGGAAGGTGAATAAAATGAGTATTTCAATTCAAGCAAATAAAAGAACGGATTTCAAAAATTCTACAAATAGAAAGATTCGCGACGAAGGAAACTTCCCAGCGGTTGTTTACGGAAATAAAACAGAATCCACACCTATTTACTTAAACAGTGCTGATTTTATTAAGACTATTCGTGAAGCAGGACGCAATGGAGTGTTAACGTTACAAGTGGATAAGCAAAAATATTCCGTAATGTTACATGATATTCAAACTGATCCATTAAAAAACGAAATTGTCCACGCCGATTTCCAAGTGGTCGACATGAAGAAAGAAATTGATACTGAAGTTTCTTTATCTCTAGTAGGAGAAGCAAAAGGAACAAAAGAAGGCGGCGTATTACAGCAGTCTCTATATGAAATTTCATTAAAAGGCTTGCCGCAGGATATCCCATCGTCTATTGATGTAGATGTATCAGAGTTAGGAATTAATGATACAATCACAGTAGCGGATATTAAGGTAGATAAAAAGCTAGAAATTACGCATAATGCAGAAGATACAGTTGCTTCTGTGCTACCTCCTCAACAGGAAGAAGAGCCGGACAGCGGCGAAGTTCAGGATGCTGAAGGTGATGTTGAAGCAACAAAAGAAAAAAATAACGAAGAATAATATAAAAAGACGTAACCAAAAGGTTACGTCTTTTTGTGTGAATTGATTATAATAAAAGTGATACTATATAGTAATGTAAAACATTAAAGACATTTACCTATTATGTACAACTTACATAGAGTGGAAAGGAGTATCTATTTTGAAATTAATCGTTGGTTTAGGGAATCCTGGAAAAGAATATGACCGTACCCGTCATAACATAGGATTTATGGCAATTGATAAAATTGCTGAACAGTTTATGATTTCATTAGATAAAACAAAGTTTAACGGAATATATGGAACAGGTATAATAAAAGGAGAAAAAGTCATATTATTAAAGCCTCTAACATATATGAATTTATCAGGAGAAAGTATTCGCCCGTTAATGGACTATTTTGATATAGACGTCGAAGACTTGCTTGTTATTTACGATGACTTAGATTTACCGTGCGGAAAAGTAAGATTGCGTACAAAAGGAAGTCCGGGCGGCCATAACGGAATAAAATCAATTATTCAGCATTTAAAAACCCAAGAGTTTAACCGAATTCGTATTGGAATCGATCGTCCGAAAAACGGTATGAAAGTAGTTGATTACGTACTAGGGCGCTTTACAGAAGATGAAATGGTTCATATGGAAGAAGCGATGAAAACGTCTATACACGCGAGTGAAGATTTTTTAGGTAAACCGTTCTTAGAAGTAATGAATCGCTATAATTAAGTAGAATAAAATTTCTCTCAATCGTCCATACTAACACTAAAAGATTTGGGAGGATTTGTATGTCTATTCATTATTTCTGTAGACATTGTGGCGCAAAAGTCGGTATGATAGAAAAGACAGCTCACAATACAGAAGCACTCGGTTTTAATCACCTAACCGCAGATGAACGAAAAGACTTTATTCACTACCATAATAGTGGAGATATCGTGGTTAAAATTATTTGTGAAGACTGTCAAGAAGCGCTAGAACGAAATCCAGACTATCATCAGTACGAAACATTTATACAATAAAAAGCTTTGGTCTCAAACCAAAGCGTTTTTCTGTTTAGTTTAGACATATCATGGGAGGAGGGAATTCCTTTGCGAGGGATTAGACAGCAATTTGAAGAAAATAAAGAAATTGGAGCTGTTGTCAGCAGCTTAGAAGAAGGTTTGAAAGAACAGTTAGTAACGGGAATTTCCGGTTCAGCTCGATCTGTATTAATGGCACTCTTAAATGAGGATAAAAAATACCCTTTATTAGTAGTGACTCATAATTTATATCAAGCTCAAAAAGTGTATGAAGACCTTTTGCATCTTTTACCGGAAAAAGACGTTTTCTTATACCCTGTTAACGATTTAGTTGCTACAGAAGTGGGGATTGCAAGTCCAGAATTAAAGGCTCAGCGAATTGAAGTACTCAATTATTGGAGTCAACATACAGGTGGAGTAGTTGTAACACCGCTTGCAGGAATTCGAAAGCTGCTGCCTCCTAAAGCAAGATGGGAGCAAACACAGCTGCCGTTTCAAATGGGAATTGACATCGACGTTGATCATTATTTAAAAAGGTTAGTTGAGTTGGGCTATGAGCGGGCATCTATGGTTTCAGCTCCAGGTGAGTTTAGTGTGCGCGGAGGAATCATTGACATTTATCCGTTAACAGAAGAGCTACCTGTCCGAATTGAACTATTTGATACGGAGATTGATTCCATTCGTACTTTTACAATCGAGGATCAACGCTCTCAAGAGCAGTTAAAAGAAATTTCAATCGGTCCTGCTACGGAAATCATTGTGAACCAAAATGAAGTGGCCCAAGGAATTGAAGAACTAGAAGCACAGCTGGCTTCGACGCTGCAACAAGTAAAAAACGCAGCGCTAAAAGCTACCTTAACAGAAAATATTAAAGGTGAAATCGAACAGCTGCGTCAAGGTCAGCTTCTTGAAAATATGTTCAAGTATTTATCATTCTTCTACGAATTGCCTGCTAGTTTACTAGATTATTTACCAGAAGGCGGCCTTGTCATCTTTGATGAAACCACTCGAATTCAAGAAACGTCTGATCAGCTTGAAACAGAGGAAGCTGAATGGATAACCGAATTATTAGGACAGGGGCAAATTGTTCGAGACGTTCAATTATCTCATAAGCTCCCATCTCTTATTCAGCGAGCAAAACATCAGTTTTTATACTTATCGTTATTTTTGAAGCACGTATCGTATACGAGTCCGCAAAATATTATTAATATTTCATGTAAGCAGATGCAGCAGTTTTACGGCCAAATGAACTTATTAAAAAGTGAAATTGAACGTTGGAAAAATGCTAATTATACGGTAGTCCTCTTAGGAGCAGATAAAGAGCGCGTGAAAAAACTTGAAGGTGTGCTAGCAGATTATGATATTGATTCATCTATTTTAGATGGAAATGGTCAGCTTGTGCCAGGTCTTGTTCAAATTATTGAAGGCGATTTACAAATGGGCTTTGAACTGCCGATGCAAAAATTAGCTGTTTTAACCGAGGAAGAATTGTTTAAAAAACGGGTAAAGAAATCAAAGCGTCGTCAAAAGCTTTCCAATGCAGAACGTATTAAAAGCTATTCAGAGTTAAACGTAGGTGACTATGTCGTTCACGTGAACCACGGTATTGGCCGTTATTTAGGAATGGAAACGTTAGAGATTAACGGTAATCATAAAGATTATATCCATATCAAATATGAAGGCTCTGACAAGCTGTACGTTCCTGTTGAACAGATTGATCAAGTACAAAAATATGTAGGCTCTGAAGGGAAAGAGCCAAAAGTATATAAACTTGGCGGAAATGACTGGAAGAAAGTGAAACGAAAAGTTGAGTCTTCTGTTCAAGATATCGCTGATGACTTAATTAAACTATATGCAGAGCGTGAAGCAAGTAAAGGTTATGCATTTTCCCCGGATGGCGATTTACAAAGAGAATTTGAAACAGCTTTCCCTTATCAAGAAACCGAAGATCAGCTTCGTTCTGTACAAGAAATTAAAAAGGATATGGAACATGAAAGACCAATGGATCGTTTGCTTTGTGGAGACGTTGGATATGGAAAAACAGAAGTAGCCATTCGTGCTGCATTTAAAGCTGTGACAGATGGAAAACAAGTGGCTATTTTAGTGCCAACCACTATCTTAGCTCAGCAGCACTATGAAACCATCCGTGAGCGTTTTCAAGACTATCCAATCAACATTGGGCTATTGAGCCGCTTTCGCAGTCGTAAACAGCAGCAAGAAACAATTAAAGGGCTAAAAAACGGGACCGTAGATGTGGTGATTGGTACACATCGTTTACTATCTAAAGACGTGATTTATAAAGATTTAGGATTGTTAGTTATCGATGAAGAGCAGCGTTTTGGTGTAACGCACAAGGAAAAAATCAAGCAAATGAAAGCAAACGTTGATGTCCTTACACTTACAGCAACACCTATTCCACGAACATTACATATGTCTATGTTGGGCGTAAGGGATTTGTCTGTTATTGAAACGCCGCCTGAAAATCGTTTTCCGGTTCAAACATATGTAGTGGAGTATAATCCGGTTTTAGTTCGTGAAGCCATTGAGCGTGAGTTAGCGCGTGATGGCCAAGTTTACTTTTTATATAATCGCGTAGAAGATATTGAACGAAAAGCAGAAGAAATTTCGATGCTCGTGCCTGATGCTAGGGTAACGTATGCCCACGGAAAAATGAATGAAACCGAACTCGAAGCGGTTATCTTAAGCTTTTTAGAAGGCGAATATGACGTGATTGTGAGTACAACCATTATCGAAACGGGAGTAGATATTCCCAATGTAAATACGCTTATTGTCAATAATGCTGATAAGATGGGATTATCACAACTGTATCAATTAAGAGGGCGTGTAGGTCGTTCAAATCGTGTGGCATATGCGTACTTTACGTATCACAAAGACAAAGTACTGACAGAAGTAGCTGAAAAGCGTCTGCAAGCTATTAAAGAATTCACCGAATTAGGTTCTGGGTTTAAAATTGCTATGCGTGATCTTTCAATACGTGGTGCCGGAAACTTACTGGGTGCTCAGCAGCATGGATTTATCGATTCTGTCGGTTTCGATCTCTACTCGCAAATGCTTAAAGAAGCGATAGAGGAAAGACGCGGGTCTGACGGAGAAAGTGTGAAATTTAATGTGGAAATGAATCTGGACTTAGACGCATATATTCCTGATCAGTACATTACAGACGGCCGCTTGAAAATTGAGATGTATAAGCGCTTTAGAGGAATTGAAGCACTAGAAGATATTCAAGAATTGCAGGATGAAATGATTGATCGTTTTGGAGAGTATCCGGCTGAGGTTGAGTATTTGTTTAAAGTAGCTGAAACAAAAGTATATGCAACGCAGAACTTAGTAGAATCTATTCTTCAGTCAAAACAAGAAATTTCTATTCTGTTGTCTGAAGAAGCGAGCTCAACGGTAGACGGCCAAAAATTATTCATGCTAGGTGATCAATTCGGCAGAATGGTCAGCTTAGGTATGGAAGGCAAAAAAGTAAAATTAGTGGTTAATGTAAAAGGACTTGCTCAAAAAGAATGGCTCAATATTGTGTATCAGTTAGTAAAAGGAGTAGCCACTGTTAAAAAAGAACAAGTTACGAATTAAAAGAGGCAAGGACAAAAGTATTTTAGTTAAAGGAAAATCCGAACGATAAATTGAGGTTCTTGATAAAGAATCCAACTCGTTCGGATTTTTTTATTGATATGGTGAACGCAGGTTTCATGTATGTGGCTGCTTTTAGATGGTGATTGAAGGACAAGACAAAGACTCCCGCGGGAAAAGCGGAAAGCGAAGTCTTGCACGGAAATCAGCAGCGGTGTCTCAAGCGGTTTACCTCATGTCTCCTAGTTGTTCGTCTTTAGGCGAGATAGGTTTAGTTATGTCTCAGCCTCTCTTGTATAGTCAAAATAAAAACATCCAAATCCCCATGTTTTGGCGGTTTTTTGGACATTTTTTTAATAAAAGCACACTTTTTAACAAAAAAAGAGATGGTTGGTGAATAGAAGTTGTAGAGTGAAGAATACTAACCTCAACAAAGGTGAACCTTTTATCATATAGCCATCAGTGATATTCACCAACTATTTTAATCATCATATGAAAGAGAGGCTTCAATGAATGAAAGCAACAGGTATTGTTCGTCGTATTGATGATTTGGGTCGCGTTGTGATTCCAAAAGAAATTAGAAGAACGCTTCGCATCCGAGAGGGAGATCCGCTAGAGATTTTCGTCGATCGCGATGGAGAAGTTATTTTAAAGAAATATTCGCCAATTAGTGAATTGGGAGACTTTGCAAAAGAGTATGGCGAAGCGCTATACGATAGCTTAGGTCATCCTGTACTTATTTGTGACCGCGATGTATTTATTGCGGTAGCAGGAAGTTCTAAAAAAGAATACTTAAATAAAAACATTAGTTCTTTAGTGGAGTCTGTTATGGAAAGCCGCAGTTCTTCTTTAGTAACTGACGGGAAAAACCTTGAATTTGTCGATGGATACGAAGAAAATATTTCTTCTTACACAATCGGTCCGATTATTGCAAATGGAGATCCGATTGGAGCTGTTGTCATTTTCTCAAAAGATAAGTCCCTTGGTGAAGTAGAGCATAAAGCGGCCGAAACAGCAGCTAGCTTCTTATCCCGTCAAATGGAGCAGTAAGCGTAATTATCTTTATTTTACATTATCTACTGAAAAGGTAGCAGTTTCTGCTGCCTTTTTTCATGCTGTCTTACCTTAGAAATAAAGAGAACATGATATAATGGTACGGTATTTTATTTATTGGAAAGTGCAGGATGTTTTATAAGAACAAAGCTCTATTCTATTGCGGTTAGCGGCTAATAAAAAGAGTTGTTCACATCATTACAAGCTGCAGGTGAAAGGTGTAGGAATGCAGAAACAATCAAAGCTCTATTCTATTTTTAACGGCGCCATTATTTTAACGCTCGCAGGTTTATTTACGAAAATCTTAAGTGCCACTTATCGTATTCCATATCACCATATTGCGGGAGATATAGGGTTTTATATCTATCAGCAAGTTTATCCGCTATATGGAATTGCGCTACAGCTAGGTACATATGGTTTCCCTGTAATTATTTCAAAGTTAGTAGCTGATTATGGGGCAACAAACCGGAGAAAGGAAATACGGGGAATACTTCAAGTTTCATTTGCTTTTTTGTTTGTAGTAGGCTGCACGATATTTGCGCTCGAATATATCTTTGCAGAAACAATCGCCGAGTGGATGGGAGATCGGGAGTTAACGATTCTCATTCAAATTATTTCATTTTCCTTTTTACTTATTCCGTTTATTGCTGTTATTCGTGGTTATTATCAAGGATTATATAATATGTTTCCTACAGCGCTGTCTCAAATCGCAGAACAAGTTGTGCGAGTAGGGACTATTTTGTATCTATCTATTTTCTTTGTGCACCATGGATATGGTCCTTATACTACGGGGGCGGGAGCAATTTTTGGCTCCATAACAGGCGGTCTAACATCTCTTATTGTTTTGTTTTTATTTGTTTTTAGAACAAAGACAAATTCTAAGGGGATGTTTCAACGCATAAAGAAAGCAGACGTCAAAAAAATAGTAAAAGTCCTGGTTATTCAAGGTTTATTAATTTGTATTAGCGGTATGGGTCTGCTGTTTATCCAGCTTATTGACTCCTTTACTTTATATTCTAGTCTAACGGCGCACGGCATGGCTGAAGAAGCAGCACAAATTTTAAAAGGTATTTACGACCGCGGTCTTCCGTTGATTCAATTAGGTACAGTAGTAGGTACAGCTTTTTCGCTTTCGCTTGTACCTGTTATTTCTTCAGCCATTGCGAAAAAGAACTTGTCATTTGTGGTTGAAAAAGTTCAGCTGTCTCTCCGTCTATCGCTTGTAGTCGGAGTTGGAGCAGCTTTTGGCTTGATTGCGCTGATGAAACCCATTAATATGCTTTTATACGGTGACTCCCACGGAACGGACGTTTTACAAATTTTGAGCTTGTTAGTTATATTTACAACAGTAGCAGCAACTGCTGGAGCTGTGCTGCAGGGGATGGGAGCTGTTTTCGCACCTGTAATAGCCGTCATCGCTGGCATGGCAGTCAAACTGATATTGAATCTTTGGCTAATACCAGATTTTCAAACCATAGGAGCAGCCATTGCTTCCTCAGCTGGATTCGCTATCGTTGCAGCAATCAATCTATTTTGTCTGTATAAAAAGTTAGCTGTACCTCTTGTTCCGAAAAAGGTGAGTGGAGGTATTTTTATAACGGGCATAGCAATGGTCGTTCTTTTGCAAAGCTATTTATTTTGTTTACATCACTTTGTATGGTCTAATGGTTTAGATACAAGCAAACAAGTGGTTGAAACAGGAGCTGGTGTTTTAATAGGCGGTTTGTTTTATTTGTTTATCATTATGAAACAACACATTTTTACCGAAGAGGAATTACGTTTACTTCCAATGGGAAGTGTTTTAGCTAAATACGTATTAAAAAATAAATAAGAAGGTGAAGCAATGGCAGGTAAAGTAACAGTTATTGGTTTAGGAGCAGGCGATTTAGAACAGCTACCTGTAGGCATTTATCGCTTGCTACAGCAGGAAAAGCATATTTATATGCGCACAAAAGAACATCCTGTAATCAAAGAATTAGAAAGTGAAGGCTTGACGTATGTATCCTATGATGACGTATACGAATCTTATGATGCATTTGAAGAGGTATATGAACATATATCAAATGATTTAATCGATAAAGCTTCAATAGAAGAAGTGGTGTATGCCGTTCCTGGGCACCCTTTAGTGGCAGAACGTACGGTTCAATTACTTTTACAAAAAGGAAAAGAACGAGGCATTCCTGTTGAAATTAAAGGAGGACAAAGCTTCTTAGACCCAATTTTTGGTGCGCTAAAGATCGATCCTATCGAAGGGTTTCAGCTGCTAGACGGAACAGATTTAAAGCGAAGCGAAATAGAGTTAACCGGTCATGTTCTAATTGCTCAAGTGTACGATCAATTCGTTGCTTCAGAGGTAAAGCTAACGCTGATGGAACACGTTCCTGATGATTACCTCGTTTATATTGTAACAGCAGCGGGAAGCAGTGAAGAAAAAATCCAGCCGGTCAAGCTGTATGAATTGGATAGAGAAATGTCGCTCAATAACTTAACGACTATTTATGTGCCTCCAGTAGCAGACGAAACAATTTTATATCATCAATTTGACTCGTTCAGAAGGATTATTGCCACGCTCAGAGGGCCAAACGGATGTCCTTGGGATCAAAAACAAACGCATGAATCGCTCAAGCGCTATTTGCTAGAAGAGTCATATGAGTTATTAGATGCAATTGACCGTCAAGATGACGATAATATGATTGAAGAGCTCGGTGATGTATTGCTGCAAGTATTGCTTCATGCCCAAATCGGTGAAGATGAAGGAATGTTTTCAATTGATGATGTCATTCGCAGTGTTTCAGAGAAAATGGTAAGACGCCATCCGCATGTATTTGGGGAAGTGAGCGTGAATGATGCAGATGAGGTCTTAAAAAATTGGGATGAAATCAAAAAAGAAGAAAAAGGAGAGGAACCTTCTTCTCTGTTAGCTTCTGTACCTGGGGCTATGCCTTCTTTAATGAAAGCGCATGGATACCAAAAACAAGCTGCAAAAGTTGGTTTCGATTGGTCAGAAGTTGAACCAATGTGGGAAAAAGTACAGGAAGAACTTGCTGAATTCCAAGAGGAAGTACAGCATGCTGATAAAGAAAAAATGAGCGATGAATTTGGAGATATTTTATTTGCTTTAGTGAATATTGCAAGGTTTTATAAAATTGACTCTGAAGCTGCATTAGCTAAAACGAATACAAAATTTTTAAATCGATTTCAATATATTGAAGAAAAAGTGAGAGCTTCTGAAAAACCATTTGAATCTTTTTCGTTAGAAGAGTTAGATGAATTTTGGGAAGACGCCAAAAAAACAGGTTTGTAAAACAGAAAGGTGAGGGAATTATGAGGTTAGATAAATTTTTAAAAGTATCACGTTTAATTAAGCGCCGTACATTAGCAAAAGAAGTATCAGACAAGGGCCGTATTACCATTAATGGTATCGTTGCAAAAGCAAGCACAAATGTGAAAGTAGGAGATGAGTTAGCGATCACATTTGGCACGAAGAAAATTACCGTTAAAATAGAGGCTCTTCAAGAAGCAGCTAAAAAAGAAGAAGCAGCTAATTTATACTCAATTGTCAAAGAAGAGCGTATTTCATCTGAAGTATAACTGATGAAGGCTTGTTCTAAATCACCTTTCTCATTCATATGTTTTAAACAACAGATAACAAGGGCGAATGCTCTTAATGAATGAGGTGGGGATGAAGATATGAGCCAATTTTACGAAACAAGCAATTCAAACAAAGACCATACTCCAAATCATGATTTAGTGATGAAGGGTCGGCGTCTCTTAGATATCACGGGTGTGAAGCAGGTAGAGAGCTTTGACAATGAGGAATTTTTACTTGAAACAGTGATGGGTTTCTTGTCAGTTAGAGGGCAAAACCTGCAAATGAAAAATTTAGACGTTGATCAAGGAATTGTATCGATAAAAGGAAAAATCTTTGATATAGTTTACTTAGATGAGAACCAATCGGAGAAGGCTAAAGGATTCTTTAGTAAGTTGTTTCGATGAGTTTAAACATTCAGCTCTATACAATGCTTGCGATGGTATCGATGGGAAGCGGTTTAGGTGCTTCTCTCGATACTTATCGTTACTTTGTTAATCGCTCTAAATCACGCCCATGGTTTGTATTTGTGAATGACGTGTTGTTTTGGATGGTGCAAGCTCTTCTCATTTTTTATGTGTTGTTTTTAGTGAATGAAGGAGAACTGCGTTTGTATGCGTTTCTTGCTTTGTTTTGCGGCTTTGCCGCGTATCAAAGCTTATTTCAATCACTGTATTTAAAAGTATTAACATTTACTGTCTCGAGCGTATTAAGTTTATATCGAGGTGTTTTAACGCTTAGTAATATTTTTTTGGTCAAGCCTATCCGCTTCTTTATTCATATTTTAGTTGTAGTCGCTTTAGGGATCTACCGAGCTGTTCATAAGCTGCTCGTATTCTGTCTAAAGCTTATTTACGTACCGACCAGGTGGCTTCTTTTCGTATTTTGGAGAATGATGCCTAAACCTGTAAAACGATTTTTACATATGGGTTTTCGGTATATAGAAGGAATTTACAATCGTGCAAAGAATATGATAATGAGAATTGTTGCATGGGTGAACACTTTAAAAAACAAGGGGGACGACTAATTCAATGAGTGCGGTACGAAAAAAAAAGGTCGCGAAGTTAAATACTGATTATAGCCATAAACAAGAGCAAATTAAACAAAATACAGATCGAAAGCGTATCGGTTTAATTAGGCGTTTGACTGTTTTCGGAGTGTTGGCCTTAATCATTGGTGGATTGATGGTATCAGCTTTAATTACGCAAACCTCAGCTATTGAGAACAAAAAATCTGAGAAGGTGAAATTAGAACAGCAGCTGACAAAATTACAAAGCAAGCAAAAACAGTTAAAAGGTGAAATCGTCAAGTTAAATGACGATGATTATATTAAAAAGATTGCCCGCAGAGATTATTTTTTATCAGAAGACGGGGAAATTATCTTTAATGTAAAAAAAGACTAAACGTATGGTTCGTTGACAGTGTATTTTTGCTTTTTGTATAATATAATAAATTGATTTCTTTTATCATTTAAGGAGGAGCATTTTTTTTATGTCAATCGAAGTAGGCAGCAAGTTACAGGGAAAGGTAACAGGTATTACGAACTTTGGAGCTTTTGTTGAGTTACCAGGAGGTTCAACAGGCTTGGTTCATATCAGTGAAGTAGCTGATAATTACGTAAAGGACATTAACGACCATTTAAAAGTGGGCGACGAAGTTGAAGTCAAAGTAATTAACGTTGAGAAAGATGGTAAAATTGGTCTTTCAATTAAGAAAGCGGTAGACAAACCAGAACGTCCAGAAAGACCAGAGCGTCCTGCAAGAGCGCCACGCTCAGACCGTCCACGTGATTCACGCCCACAACGTAATAACAATCGTGGTGGCGGTAATGATTTCCGTACAAAAGAAACATTCGAACAAAAAATGAATCGTTTCTTAAAAGACAGTGAAGAACGTTTATCTTCCCTAAAACGCCATACCGAATCAAAACGCGGTGGACGCGGTGCAAAACGCGGTTAACTTGCTGCTTATATCAAATAGATAGCGAGTTTTTGGAAAGTGCCTTTTATCTAAAAGGTGCTTTTTTTATATGTAAAAAAGAGTAGAAAAAAAGCATGTACTGTTGTACATGCTTTTTGATGACCCGTACGGGATTCGAACCCGTGTTACCGCCGTGAAAGGGCGGTGTCTTAACCGCTTGACCAACGGGCCTTTATTCGAGTAGCGGCGGAGGGGATCGAACCCCCGACCTCACGGGTATGAACCGTACGCTCTAGCCAGCTGAGCTACACCGCCATTATACGTTCTCTAAAAGACATTTATAATAATATAAAAAAGAAGGGTTATTGTCAATAACTTTTTTGTTATTTTTATAGACTATTATTTGCTTTTAAAAAAGAATGATGATCATAGGCTTTCTCTGAGGCAAACAGTATCTCTGATATTTTTTAAATTGCCATGTAAGATTGTACATCTTTTTGTATAGTTTTCAATATAATACTAGAAAATAGTCGAACGATTATAGGTATTTTGCTAGTCCGTTTGACAAAATTTCACCTTTCGTCGCGATATAATAATGAATAAGTATAATTAGCGGGTGGTGGGAGAATGCAAAAGACGGAAAGAGATTTTGCAAGTCCAACAACAGAGGCGGTATTTAACCGAACTAGATTAGAAATGTCCCGTGTGTTTACAAAGGCGGGTATGAAAACGGAAAAGGTGTTATTTCAATGGGGATTGTTGCTGCTAGTCGTAGGTTTTTTATTAGGACGAGCGTTAATTTTAATGAAAATCATGCCATTTGCTTTGCCATTCTTTGCAGCTGTAATGGCTATAAAGAAAGAAAAAGCACCATTAGCAAGTTTAGCCGTATTGGCAGGGGCATTTAGTGTTTCCATTCAAAATGGAGGTACCGTATTTGCTACACTATTTGTTTTCTTACTAATTCATCGATTTAGCGGCATATTGACAATGGATCCGTTAAAAAAGCTGCCGTTCACTGTATTTAGCGCGATGTTACTTACAAAACTAACTATTTTTTATGTGTTTACCAAGGAATTCACCATGTATGATTTTACATTTGTGGCAGTAGAAGCAGGGTTGAGCTTTATCTTAACCATGATTTTCTTACAAAGCGTGCCTTTAATTTCATACCGAAAGCGAAAACAATCATTAAAAACAGAAGAAGTGATTTCTCTAATTATTTTGTTGGCATCTGTTATGACGGGGACAATAGGGTGGATGATTTACGGGCTTTCGGCTGAACATATATTATCTCGTTACTTAGTATTAGTTTTTGCGTTTGTATCTGGCCCCACGATAGGAGCTACGGTAGGGGTCGTAACCGGTTTAATTTTAAGCTTCGCGAATGTTTCTAGTTTGTACGAAATGAGTTTACTCGCCTTTTCCGGCTTACTTGGAGGACTTTTAAAAGACGGTAAAAAGCTAGGGGCAGCTCTTGGGCTGGTTGTTGGTTCATTGTTAATTGGCCTATATGCTCAGGCTGATCAAGGATTGACGACTAATTTGTATGAATCACTGACGGCTGTTGTCCTATTTTTATTAACCCCATCTTTTGTTTTGAAAAACTTGAGTAAACTAGTACCAGGGACATCTGAAAACATGCTTGAACAACAGCAGTACGTGCGTAAGATCCGAGATGTAACAGCGAATCGCGTAGAACAGTTCTCAAATGTTTTTCAAGCACTTTCCAAAAGCTTTACGCAAAATGGGTTTTATGATGAAAAGCCAAGCGCCGATAAAGAAGTTGATTATTTCTTAAGCAGCGTTACCGAAAGGACATGCCAATTTTGTTTTAAAAAAGAACAATGTTGGGCACAGCAGTTTGATACAACCTATGAATATATGAAGGAAATTATGCTTGAAGTTGATAATGGCACTCTTGAACAAAATCCAAGACTAATTCGAGAAATGGACAAACATTGTGTGAAATCGAAAAAAGTCATCGATGTGATTGAGCATGAACTTACGTATTTTAAAGCGAATCAGCACTTAAAAGCCCAAATTCAAGAAAGTAGAAGGATTGTAGCAGAACAGCTTCACGGTGTTTCTGAAGTCATGGGGAATTTTGCAAAAGAAATTAAGCGAGAGCGCGAAAATTTAAATGTACAAGAAGAACAGATTTTAGAAGCTCTTCGTAACTTTGGGATGGAAATCAATCAAATTGAAATTTATAGCTTAGAACCTGGAAATGTAGATATTGAAATGTGGGTGCCATATTGTCACGGAAGAGGAGAATGCGAGAAGATTATTGCGCCAATGCTTACAGATATTTTAGGTGAAAGTATTGTAGTAAAGAACGAAGAATGTGCTAAATATCCTCAAGGCTATTGCCACGTTTCGTTTGGCTGTACAAAAGCGTACGTTGTTGATACAGGCGTAGCACATGCTGCTAAAGGCGGAGGGTTTGTATCCGGTGACAGCTACTCCATGATTGAGCTAAACGCTGGTAAGTATGCACTAGCTATTAGCGATGGTATGGGGAATGGAGAGCGTGCCCACTATGAAAGCAGCGAAACGCTTCAGCTGTTAAAACAAATTTTACAAACAGGAATAGAAGAGACAATTGCAATTAAATCGATTAACTCTATTTTATCGCTGCGTACAAACGATGAGATCTTTTCTACGTTAGATTTAGCGATGATCGACTTACAAGATGCCAATGTAAACTTCTTGAAAATCGGTTCTACGCCAAGCTTCATCAAACGTGGAGATAAGGTGATTAAAATACAGGCAAGCAATTTGCCAATGGGCATTATTGAAGAATTTGAAGTCGATGTTGTGAATGAACAAATGAAGGCCGAAGACTTATTAATTATGATGAGTGATGGCGTATTTGAAGGACCAAAACACGTTGAGAACTACGAAATGTGGATGAAGCGAAAAATTGGCGAGCTTCAAACAAACGATCCACAAGAAATTGCAGACTTAATTATGGAAGAAGTTATTCGAACAAAATCAGGTTTAATTGAAGATGATATGACGGTAATTGTGGCAAAGCTTCAGCACAATACCCCGAAATGGTCATCGATTCCTTCTTACGCTTATCGTAAAAAAGCACAATAGTTAGATAGAAGTATATTTTATCTCCTCCTCGTCTATCATGTTAATACTGATAATGAGGAGGGGATTTTTATTATGAAAAAAGGTACATTGAAACAGATGTTGGTCATTACGGACGGTGGTTCGAATACAGGTGAAGATCCGGTAGCAATGGCAGCACTAGCTAAAGAACAAGGGATTAGTGTAAACGTTATTGGTGTGATGGAAGAGGACACAATTGATGAGCAAAGTACGAATGAAATAGAAGGCATTGCCATGTCAGGCGGTGGCGTGAGTCAAATTGTTTACGTAAAACAGCTGTCTCAAACTGTTCAAATGGTTACAAGGCAGGCAATGACGCAAACACTTCAAGGCGTTGTAAATAAAGAACTTCAGCAAATTCTAGGTTCCTCTAATTCAAGATTAGAAGAGTTATCTCCTGAGAAGCGAGGAGAAATCATGGAAGTTGTTGATGAACTTGGGGAAACGGTTGACTTAGAGATTCTTATTTTAGTTGACATGAGCGGAAGTATGAAAAATAAGCTTCCTACTGTAAAGGAGTCGCTGTTAGATTTATCGTTAAGCTTGAATGCTCGCATGGGGCATAATCAATTTTCAATCTTTTTATTTCCTGGGAAAAAGAAAGACGTAGAGAAGCTAATGGACTGGAATCCAAGGTTAGAGTCGCTTTCAACGATTTTTCCGAAACTAACAGCAGGAGGTATTACGCCTACTGGGCCGGCTATCAAAGAGGCTACTCATTATTTCACCAAAAAGCGCTCATTGAGAGGGTTGTTAAAAAATAATGAACAATACATTGAAGAATCAGGTATGTAACCTATCTCCGGGAACAGAAATTCAAGGAAAATGGCATCACGTCCATTATAAAATTCTTGAGAAATTAGGCGTGGGGGCAACTGGAGTTGTCTATTTAGTTCAATTAGTAAACGGAACGCTAGCAGCGTTAAAAATAAGCTTTTCCAACATGTCCGTTACAGCAGAAGTGAATGTGTTAAAAAAGCTCTCTCAAGTCAAAGACAAAGTGCTAGGACCGCGCTTACTTGATGTAGATGATTGGAGCTACGGTTCTCATGCTCTTTCTTTCTATGTAATGGAGTATGTGAAAGGGCAGCCTCTCCTTTCCTTTATCTCAACAAGAGGGACAGAATGGCTGCAAGTATTTGCAAGTCAGCTCTTAACAGACTTAGAAAACCTTCATGAAGAAGGATGGGTATTTGGTGATTTAAAACCAGAAAACCTGGTCGTAACATCTAACCCCGTAAAAGTTCGATGGATTGACGTAGGAGGAACAACTCTGCAAGGGCGGTCAATAAAAGAATTCACCGACTTTTATGATCGAGCTCACTGGGGGCTTGGCTCCCGAAAAGCAGAACCAACCTATGATTTGTTTGCTGTATCTATGGTTTTGATTCACGCAGCTTATGGCAAGCGAATTAATAAAACGGACAAACCGGCTGAACAATTAAAACAATTTATATTAACAACAAAGCAGTTGGAACCTTTCGGGGACGTTTTGTATCAAGCGGTTACGGGAAAGTATAAGTCAGCTAAAGAAATGAAAACAGAGGTGTTATCGGTCGAAAAAAGAAGAGGGGCAAAAAGTAAAGGAACAAAGCCTCAAAACGTTCGTCAACCGTCTGCCCCTCGTGTTAAAGTAAAGAAGAAGCGTTCTCACGTGTTAGAGACGCTACTACTTTGTACGTCTGTAATGTTGATTTATATTTTGTATCTATTTATTCAAGTGCTATAAAGTTTGGAGAAATTGTGAAACTTTCCTTATAGTCATTCGTATAAAGTAAATTAATGATACATTATTGCGTGTACATTATAAGGATGAGTCATTCCTATGGAAAAGCAAGTGAACAATTTTATGGCAAAACATCAGTTATTATCCGCAGGCTCTACAGTGGTTGTAGGTATTTCTGGTGGTCCTGATTCTTTAGCACTGCTGCATTTCTTATGGAGTCTGAAAGAGCAAAAATCTCTCACGATTATTGCTGCTCATGTTGATCATATGTTCCGGGGCGAAGAGTCACAGCAAGATATGGAATATGTGCAGAACTACTGCAAACAATTGAATATTAAATGTGAGGCGAAGCAGATTGATGTTACTGCCTATCAGAAGGAAAGAAAGTTATCTTCTCAAGTAGCAGCCAGAGAATGCCGCTATACATTTTTTACTCATGTTATGAAGAAGCACAAAGCAAATTTTCTTGCATTAGGACATCACGGAGATGATCAGATTGAAACGATATTAATGCGAATGGTCCGAGGCAGTACGATGAATGGATACGCAGGGATGCAGCCCAAGCGGCCATATGCGGATGGATTTATTATTAGGCCGTTCCTAGCCGTAACGAAAGAAGAAATCAATCGCTACTGTAAGCTACATGGGCTTACCCCTCGGATTGATCCGAGTAATGAGAAAGACTCGTACACGAGAAATCGGTTTCGTCATTACGTTTTGCCATTTTTAAAGCAAGAAAACGCAGCTGTACATGAAAAATTTCAACAATTTAGCGAGAACTTGCATGAAGATCAAGCATACTTAGAGGAATTAACGACCGATGTGATGAATAAAGTAATGAGAAAGAAATTGCAAAATGAAATTCTCATCGATAGAGATTGTTTTCTAAGGATACGCAAGCCTTTACAAAGGCGTGGTATTCAACTAATATTAAACTATCTCTATAAAGAAATTCCTCCAACCCTTTCCTCAGCGCATGTTGACATGTTAGTAGGATTTTGCGAAAGTGAAAAACCGTCTGGGACGCTTGACTTTCCAAATGGTTTACGTATTATCCGATCTTACAACGACTGTCTTTTCACCTTTAATGAGGGGAACATCGAGCCATATGAATTTATTGTTCCGATTCCAGGGGTCGTCGAGCTTCCAAATGGTCACCAGCTTATTTGTGAAATACATAATAAAGTCGAAGATATAAAAGGAAACGATGTTTTTCTTTTAGATGAAGCTCACGATTTACAATCATTAAAGGTAAGGACACGAAAAAATGGCGATAAAATGCGAGTAAAGGGCATGAAGGGACATAAAAAAGTAAAGGATATTTTTATCGATGAAAAAATCCCTTTACACTTCAGAGATCATTGGCCGGTAGTGGAAGATAGCCAAGGAACTATTTTGTGGCTACCTGGTTTGAAAAAATCTGCTTATGAACTGCATACACATAAGTCCAGATATGTTATTTTATACTATAAGTAGCGAAAACTTCTAGGAGGCAAGTAAGGAATGAAGCAGGATATTCAAGAAATTTTGATTTCAGAAGAAGAAATACAACAGAAAGTAAAAGAATTGGGTAAACTATTATCTGAGGAATACGCTGACCGTTTTCCTTTGGTAATCGGTGTATTAAAAGGCGCTATGCCTTTTATGTCTGATCTAATTAAGCGTGTTGATACATATTTAGAAATGGATTTTATGGATGTATCAAGTTATGGCAATGCGATGGTTTCTTCTGGTGAAGTAAAAATCCTAAAAGATTTAGATACATCAGTTGAAGGTCGAGATATTCTTATCTTAGAGGATATTATCGACAGCGGCTTAACGCTTAGCTATCTTGTAGAGTTATTCAAGTACCGTAAAGCTAAGTCAATTAAGATTGTCACACTCTTAGACAAACCAACAGGTCGTAAAGCATCTATTAAAGCAGATTACGTTGGATTTGAAGTACCTGATGCATTCGTAGTAGGGTATGGATTAGATTATCAAGAAAAATATCGTAACCTGCCGTATATTGGGGTTCTTAAACCGCAAGTATACAGCAATTAATAAGCACATATCCAAGTGCAATTTATTGGATAGGATAAATGTTCTATGTTAGTATTGAATACAGTATTTGTTTATCGTGGGAGGAGGTAAGAAATGAATCGGATCTTCCGTAATACCATCTTTTATTTACTTATATTTTTAGTCATTATTGGCGTGGTAAGCTTCTTTAGTGGCTCTAATCAAAAAGCAGAACCAATGAGATACGATACATTTGTTCAACACTTAGACAAAGGTGATGTGAAATCACTCTCTATGAAGCCTGAAAGAGGCGTGTATGTTGTGCAAGGGAAGTTAGATTCTTATAAAAAGGATCAAACGTTCCAAACTTACATCGTAGATGGTGACAAAGCACTTGATCGTATTGACGCTGCTTCAGAAAATAATCAAGTAGAAGTTGATTTTAAACCTGCTGATGAAACAAGCGGCTGGGTAACGTTCTTTACGTCAATCATTCCGTTTGTTATTATTTTCATCCTATTTTTCTTCTTACTGAACCAAGCTCAAGGTGGCGGAAGCCGCGTTATGAACTTCGGTAAAAGTAAGGCTAAGCTTTACAGCGAAGAAAAGAAGAAGGTTAAATTTAAAGACGTAGCTGGTGCAGACGAAGAAAAACAAGAACTTGTGGAAGTTGTTGAGTTCTTAAAAGATCCTCGTAAATTCGCAGAGCTAGGTGCAAGAATTCCGAAGGGTGTCTTACTTGTGGGGCCTCCTGGTACTGGTAAAACATTATTAGCAAGAGCTGTTGCTGGCGAAGCAGGCGTTCCTTTCTTCTCTATCAGTGGTTCAGACTTTGTTGAAATGTTTGTTGGGGTCGGTGCTTCTCGTGTTCGTGATTTATTCGAAAATGCGAAGAAGAATGCTCCATGTATTATCTTTATTGATGAAATCGATGCTGTAGGTCGTCAACGTGGCGCAGGTCTTGGTGGCGGACACGATGAGCGTGAACAAACATTGAACCAATTGCTTGTTGAGATGGATGGTTTTGGTGCTAACGAAGGTATCATTATCATTGCAGCAACAAACCGCCCGGATATCTTAGATCCAGCGTTATTACGTCCAGGCCGCTTCGACCGTCAAATTACGGTAGATCGTCCAGATGTAAATGGCCGTGAAGCAGTGCTTAAAGTACATGCTCGCAATAAGCCTTTAGATGAATCAGTAAACTTAAAAGCAATTGCTATGCGTACGCCAGGTTTCTCAGGTGCAGATCTCGAAAACTTGTTAAACGAAGCTGCCTTAGTAGCTGCTAGACAGGACAAAAAGAAAATTGAAATGGTTGACATTGACGAAGCAACAGACCGCGTAATTGCAGGTCCAGCTAAGAAAAGTCGAGTTATTTCTAAAAAAGAACGCAATATTGTTGCTTATCATGAAGCAGGACATACAATTATCGGTGTCGTATTAGACGAAGCTGATATGGTACATAAAGTAACCATTGTTCCACGTGGGCAAGCTGGTGGATATGCTGTTATGTTACCAAAAGAAGATCGCTACTTTATGACGAAGCCAGAGCTGCTGGATAAGATTGTTGGATTGCTTGGTGGTCGCGTAGCTGAGGAAATTATTTTCGGCGAAGTGAGTACAGGTGCTCATAATGACTTCCAGCGTGCAACAAGCATCGCTCGTAAAATGGTAACAGAATACGGTATGAGTGAAAAGTTAGGACCAATGCAATTCGGTCAATCACAACAAGGCCAAGTATTCTTAGGTCGTGATTTACACAGTGAACAAAACTACAGTGATGCGATTGCTCATGAAATTGATAATGAAATCCAACGTTTCATTAAAGAAAGCTATGAGCGTGCGAAGCAGATCTTAACGGAAAACCGTGACAAGTTAGAGCTTGTAGCTCAAACATTGTTAGAAGTAGAAACGTTAGACGCTGAGCAAATCAACCACTTAGTAGATCATGGAACTCTTCCAGACCGTTCTAGTCACGTAACAGATGAAGATGTTAAAGTAAACATCCAAACAAAGACAGACGATGAAGAGCCAAAAGCATAAGACAATAAAGATCAGTGGAGATATTCTCCACTGATTTTTTAATGGGCAAAAGTTAGGTTTGGTAAAAGATTTTCGTATATATGGTGGATAAGTAGGATATCCTCTAGAGAATCGTGTCATTATATTCCTATTTTATCTAGAATATACACGTCTATTTACCAGTTATGGTATGATGGTTTCAGTGTGAATACTGAATTTATATAAAGTGGTGATTGAAATGATTTTTGTATTAGATGTTGGAAATACGAATACGGTATTAGGTGTATACGATGGAGATGAATTGAAGTATCACTGGCGTGTAGAAACAAGCCGTAATAAAACAGAAGACGAGTATGGCATGACAATCAAAGCCTTGCTTGAGCACGTTAGTTTATCTTTTAAAGATATTCATGGTATTATTATTTCCTCTGTTGTTCCTCCTATTATGTTTGCATTGGAGAGAATGTGTCAAAAGTATTTTCATTTAAAGCCGCTTGTTGTTGGTCCTGGAATTAAGACGGGTTTAAATATTAAATATGAAAATCCGCGTGAAGTGGGAGCAGACCGTATTGTAAATGCTGTTGCTGGAATTCAGCTATACGGAAGCCCTTTAATTATCGTTGATTTTGGTACCGCAACCACATATTGCTATATTGATGAAAATAAGCAATATATGGGTGGCGCGATTGCCCCTGGTATTAATATTTCGACAGAAGCTCTTTATTCAAGAGCATCTAAGCTTCCGCGAATTGAAATTGCGCGACCAAATAGCATTGTGGGAAAAAATACAGTATCTGCGATGCAAGCAGGTATTTTATATGGATACGTTGGACAAGTAGAAGGAATTGTAGCAAGAATGAAAGAGCAAGCAACAGTAAATCCTAAAGTTATTGCTACTGGAGGACTCGCAACATTGATTGCTAAAGAGTCGGATATTATTGATATTGTGGATCCATTTTTGACTTTAAAAGGATTGCAAATAATTTATACAAAAAATATGGAGTAAGAGGTGTATATTATGGGTGACTATTTAGTAAAAGCATTAGCTTACAATAGTCAAGTTCGCGCTTATGCAGTAAAAACAACGGATACAGTTGGAGAAGCGCAGCGCCGTCACTATACATGGCCTACAGCCTCTGCAGCATTGGGGCGTTCAATGACTGCGGGAGTCATGATGGGGGCTATGCTAAAGGGTGAGCAAAAGCTAACAATTAAAATTGAAGGCCGCGGCCCAATTGGCGTTATTTTAGTAGACAGCAATGCTAAAGGGGAAGTGCGTGGATATGTAACGAATCCACAAACGCACTTCGATTTAAATCAGCATGGGAAATTAGATGTAGCACGTGCTGTAGGTACAGATGGCACGCTAAGTGTCGTAAAAGATATCGGAATGCGTGATCAATTTAACGGACAAGTACCTATTGTATCGGGAGAATTAGGAGAGGATTTCACGTATTATTTTGTGACATCTGAACAAGTCCCATCTTCAGTAGGTGTAGGTGTACTTGTTAACCCTGATAACACGATCTTGGCTGCGGGCGGATTTATCATTCAGCTTCTGCCGGGAACAGATGATAAAACGATTACAGCTATTGAACAACGATTACAGACGATTGAACCAATTTCAAAACTGATTCAAAAAGGTCTTTCTCCTGAGGAAATCTTAGAAGAAGTTCTTGGAAAAGAAAATGTGAAGTTTCTGGAGACAATGCCTGTAGAGTTCAAATGTCAGTGCTCAGAAGAAAGAATTGCCAATGCTATTATCAGCTTAGGACAAGAAGAGATTCAATCGATGATTGAGGAAGACGGCCAAGCTGAAGCCCAGTGTCATTTCTGTAATGAGACCTATCGTTTTGATAAAAAGCAGCTTGAAGAAATGAAAGAACAAGCAATTTAAATGAAATAAAAGATTCTTAAAAGGCGTCATTTTATAAATGAGCGCCTTTTTTTATAGATATTAAGTTCTATTTCTGTATATATTGATCTAAAAATATAACAAAATTAGGTAAATGGAAAGACAAAATGATTGACAATTTAGAAAACATCTGATAAATTGTATACAAAATCAATAAAATTAGTTGGTATTAGGAGTGGTCATATGGCACGTATTGCAAATTCAATTACAGAGTTAATTGGTCAAACACCAATCGTAAAACTAAACCGTCTAGTTGAAGAAGATATGGCGGATGTATATTTAAAATTAGAATTTATGAACCCGGGAAGCAGCGTAAAAGATCGTATCGCATTAGCGATGATTGAAGATGCGGAAGCAAAAGGTGTGTTAAAACCTGGCGACACAATCATTGAACCAACAAGTGGTAACACAGGAATTGGCTTAGCAATGGTAGCTGCAGCAAAAGGATACCGTGCTATTTTAACAATGCCTGAAACGATGAGTATTGAGCGTCGTAATCTGCTTCGTGCATACGGTGCAGAGTTAGTGTTAACACCAGGTCCAGAAGGAATGAAAGGGGCGGTTAATAAAGCAACTGAGCTTGCAAAAGAGCACGGCTACTTTATTCCTCAGCAGTTCCAAAACGAGGCGAACCCAGAAGTGCACCGTCAAACAACGGCTAAAGAAATTATCGAGCAGTTTGGCGATCAGCTAGATGGATTTGTGGCAGGTATCGGTACTGGCGGTACTATTACAGGTGCTGGTGAAG
Organism: Priestia sp. AB; assembly: GCF_028369225.1. NCBI lineage: Bacteria > Bacillati > Bacillota > Bacilli > Caryophanales > Bacillaceae > Priestia > Priestia sp. AB. Next base: position 6,257 of record NZ_JAQMYN010000020.1, on the reverse strand, counting down.
TGTTAAAAGAAAAGTATCCAAATATCAAAATTTATGCGGTAGAGCCAGCTGATTCTCCGATTTTAAGCGGTGGTCAACCAGGACCTCATAAAATTCAAGGAATTGGTGCAAACTTTGTTCCCGATACGCTTAACACGGAAGTATATGACGAAGTTGTCGCTGTTCAAAACGATCAAGCTTTTGAATATGCCCGTAAAGTAGCAAAAACAGAAGGTGTACTAGTAGGTATCTCTTCTGGGGCTGCGATTTATGCTGCGTTAAAAGCTGCAAAACAGCTTGGAAAAGGTAAAAAAGTGTTAGCGATTATTCCAAGTAACGGTGAGCGTTACCTAAGTACTCCATTGTTCCAATTCGAGGAACAAACACAAGCATAAAAACGATAAAAAAACAGCTTCTATATGAAGCTGTTTTTTTTCATCTAAGAATCATGTAAAATGAAAGCAGGTGATTTATTTTTAGGAGAGTGAACAAATGCAGCAAAGAATGACTTGGGGCGAATCTATTTCTATCTCTAAAAACCAATGGTTCAAAAAATATCAAGAGTTGTCAAAAGAGGAACCGAATCATATCCTGCTTGAAAGCGGTCGAGGCGGAAAGTTTCAAATGATGGGATTAAAACCTGTAGCCATTTTGCGAGGCGAACAAAACGAGCTTCATATCAAAACGGATGACCAAACTACTGTTCAAAAAGGTAATCCGCTTCATCTTATGCGAGACTGGATGAAGAAGTTTGAAGCAGAGGTGAATCCAGATCTTCCTCCTTTTCAAAGTGGAGCAATTGGCTTTATTAGCTATGATTATATCCGCTATGTAGAAACCATACCTGACCTTGCTGAAGATTCATTGAAAACGCCGGACATTTATTTCCTTATTTTCGATGACGTATTTGTATACGACCAAGAAAAGGAAAAGCTCTGGATTATCGTTAATGACGAAGCAGATTGTAAAGAGCAGGCACATAAGCGTATTGATCAATACAAAAAGGACTGGATGGAGGCAAGTGATGAAGGGCTCTTATATGAGCGGATTCATCGTGTTGCCGAAAAGAGTGAGGTTTCGATGTCTGAAGCTGCTTTTTCAGATGCCACAACTCGCGTACATGAGTATATCGGGCAAGGCGATGTGTTTCAAGTGAACTTATCTGTTCGACAGTCTCAACAGCTTCAAACTCATCCTATGCATATCTACGAACAGGTACGAAAAATTAACCCGTCTCCTTACATGTCTTATATGCAGACAGAAGAATTTCACATTGTGAGCTGTTCACCAGAACTATTAGTGAAAAAAGCCGGTGATGAAATCAGTACGAGACCGATTGCGGGAACACGCTCCCGCGGTAAGGGTGATCAAGAAGACCAACAGTTAGCGGATGAGCTTATTCATAACGAAAAAGAGCGTGCAGAGCATGTGATGCTTGTTGACTTGGAGCGTAATGATCTTGGTAGAGTAAGCGAATATGGTACTGTGCATGTTGACGAGTTTATGGTTATTGAAAAATATTCACATGTCATGCATATTGTGTCTAATGTAAAAGGCAAGCTCGCGCGCAACAAAGATTTTGTAGATATCGTAGATGCGGTTTTTCCTGGAGGAACGATTACTGGAGCACCTAAAGTTCGTACAATGGAAATCATTGAAGAACTTGAACCAGTTCGACGAGGAATTTATACAGGATCGATTGGTTGGATTGGGTTTAATGGAGATATGGAATTAAATATTGCGATTCGCACTATGATTATTCAAGACGGCCAAGCTTATGTGCAGGCTGGTGCGGGTGTTGTGATTGATTCAAATCCGAAACACGAATACAAAGAATCACTGAAAAAAGCAATTGCACTATGGAAAGCAAAAGAGCAGAGCGAAAATGAGCTGAGTGAGGGTGAGTAAAGATGATATTAATGATTGATAATTATGATTCTTTTACGTTTAATTTAGTACAGTATTTAGGTGAGCTAGGGCATGAGCTTCTTGTAAAAAGAAATGATGAAATTACACTTTCTGAAATTGAAGTGCTAAATCCAGATTTCTTGATGATCTCCCCGGGACCATGCAGTCCTAACGAAGCGGGAATCAGTCTAGAAGCCATCGAGTATTTTGCAGGTAAGATTCCAATATTCGGCGTATGCTTAGGGCATCAGTCGATTGGGCAAGCTTTTGGAGGGAATGTGATTCGTGCGGATAAATTAATGCACGGTAAAACATCTGAAATGCATCATGATGGCCATACTATCTTTAAAGGTCTTGATAATCCATTCACGGCAACGCGATATCATTCTTTGATTGTAGAAAAAAGTTCACTGCCGGATTGCTTTGAAATTTCAGCGTGGACAGCAGAAGATGAAATTATGGCGATTCGCCATAAATCATTACCTATTGAAGGAGTACAGTTCCATCCTGAATCTATCATGACTTCTTACGGTAAAGAAATGCTGAAGAATTTTATTGAAACTTACGAAAAAAAGCGAGTGTAATGATATGTATATATACGTAAATGGCGAAGTAAAGCCTGCGTCTGAAGCCACTATTTCTCCGTTTGATCACGGATATATGTATGGCCTAGGGCTGTTTGAAACGTTACGAGTTTATGAAGGTCATCCATTTTTAGTGGAAGACCATCTGGATCGACTGCATAGCAGCTTACGTGAATTAAATATTGTATGGGACTACTCTACACAGGACGTGTTGGGAATCATTAATAGTCTGTTAATGAAAAACAATGAGAGAAATGCGTATGTTCGATTAAATGTCTCAGCAGGAAATGGCGGAATTGGCTTGCAGGTGGAAGAATACGACAAGCCATCTACAATCGTATATATGAAATCAATGCCTCATCCATCGAGCCCCCTTGTAAAAGAGGGGCTTATTCTTGAGACGAAACGAAATACGCCTGAAGGAACCATGAGGTTAAAGTCTCATCATTATTTAAATAATGTACTAGCTAAGCGAGAAGTTGGTTCAGACTTAAATAAAGAGGGTATCTTTTTAACAAAAGAAGGGTTCTTAGCCGAAGGCATTGTGTCCAATTTATTTTTTGTAAAAGGTGATTGCGTATATACGCCGTCTCTTGAAACAGGTATCTTAAATGGAATTACGAGACAGTTTATTTTTACGCTTTTAAAAAAGAAAAACATAGAAGTTGTAGAAGGCTTATTTACGGTGGAACAGCTCTTGGAGGGGGATGAAGCTTTCGTTACAAATTCTATTCAAGAAATCGTACCTCTTCGAAGTATAAAGGATAAGCAGTTTTCAGTAGGAGACCATACGCTGACAGCTCAGTTGCAAAAAGAGTATCGCTCTTACACGATGTCGCTAATGAGTCGACACGAGCTACATGTATAAAAGCGAAAGGAGAGACTAAAGATGGATAAAATTTATGTGAATGATATGCGTTTCTATGGCTATCATGGCGTATTTCCAGAAGAAAATAAATTAGGGCAGCGTTTTCACGTGGATTTAGCTGTGGAACTGGATTTAAAGCAAGCTGGTACTACGGACAATTTAGAATACTCGGTGAGCTATGCAGATTTATACCAAACATGCCAGGAAGTTGTAGAGAAGCGCACGTTCAAGTTAGTTGAAACGGTGGCTGAAACGATTGCATCTGAATTGCTTGCTAATTACGAACTCGTGCAGGCTTGTACAGTAAAGGTATATAAGCCGGATCCGCCAATTCCCGGTTATTATCAATCGGTAGCTATTGAAATTAAAAGGAGCCGTTGAATGACAACAGAAGTATATATTGCATTAGGATCAAATATTGAAAATCGAATGGAACATTTGAAGTCAGGAGTTACTGGCTTGATGAAACACTCTGAGATTAAGGTAGTGGCTGTTTCATCTGTTTATGAAACGGCCCCGGTCGGGTATACGAATCAAGCAAGCTTTTTAAACATGGTAGTAAAAATACAAACAACGTATTCGTCAGAGCACCTTTTAGATTGTTTGCAAGCCATTGAACAAACGGCAGGCCGAAAAAGAGAGATTGTATGGGGACCTAGAACCCTTGATTTAGATATCTTACTTTATAGTAATGAAATCATTCATACGGATAGACTGAGCGTCCCTCATCCCCGAATGTTTGAACGAGCGTTTGTGATGGTTCCTCTAAACGAACTAGGTCCATCTCTTATTCTCCCTGTAGCAGAAGAAAAAGTTGAAACCATCACAACACGTTTATCAGATTTAAAAGATGTAAAATTATTTCGAGAGCAAACAACGGGTATACTAGATATGTTCGAAAATAATCGTAATGATTTACATAAGTGAAAATGAATCTTATTAGTTGATTCATTTTTATATTGGCGTAAAGTAGAGTTCATAGTGAAAACTTTGAGGTTTGGGTTCGCAGGTTGTTGGTTTATTCAGTAGCTTGTTAGAGAAATCGAAGAAAAAGAGAAGCGAAGCAAGAATAAAGCGATTTGACATAGAGAAACGACTGAACCTATAATAATTTTAAAGAAACGTAGTAGTTGCCAGTAAACATGCTGGCCTTTTTTCTGTTTCGGAAAACTTAATTATACGATGGAGATGAGTAAACGATGAGTCATGAAGAATTAAATGATCAATTTCTCGTTCGTCGCGAAAAAATGAGCAACCTACGAGATCAAGGTATTGATCCGTTTGGTCAACGTTTTGAACGTACACATACATCACAGCAATTAATTAGTGAGTATGACGAGTTAACAAAAGAACAGTTAGAAGAAAATGAAGTACCTGTGTCACTAGCTGGTCGTATTATGACAAAGCGTGGAAAAGGAAAAGCAGGTTTCGCTCACGTTCAAGATTTAACAGGACAAATTCAGCTTTATGTACGTAAAGATGCAATTGGCGAAGAACAGTACGAAATCTTCAGCAGCGTAGATATCGGTGACTTGGTAGGGGTTGAAGGTGTTTTATTCAAAACAAAAGTTGGCGAACTTTCTATTAAAGTAAAAGATTTTACGTTACTAACAAAAGCGCTTCGTCCACTTCCAGATAAATATCATGGTTTAAAAGATATTGAACAGCGCTACCGTCAACGTTACTTAGATTTAATTACAAATCCAGAAAGTAAACAAACATTCATCTCAAGAAGCCGTATTATTCAATCGATGCGCCGTTACTTAGATAATCATGGATATTTAGAAGTTGAAACACCGATGATGCATTCAATCGCCGGTGGAGCAGCAGCTCGTCCGTTTGTGACACACCACAACGCGCTTGATATGGAACTTTATATGCGTATTGCGATTGAACTTCATTTAAAACGTTTAATCGTAGGTGGATTAGAAAAAGTATATGAAATTGGCCGTGTATTCCGTAATGAAGGTGTATCTACACGTCACAATCCTGAATTTACAATGATCGAATTGTACGAAGCGTATGCGGACTACAAAGATATCATGGCTTTAACAGAGAACTTAATTGCACACATTGCGCAAGAAGTACTTGGCACAACAAAGATTCAGTATGGCGATCAAGAGGTGGATTTAACTCCAGAGTGGACAAGACTTCATATGGTCGATGCTATTAAACAATATACGGGCGTAGACTTCTGGGGAGAAACATCTGTTGAAGAAGCTCGTGCTTTAGCAAAAGAACACGGGGTAGAAATCACTGAACATATGCAATATGGACATATTGTAAATGAATTCTTTGAACAAAAAGTAGAAGAGCAGTTAATTCAACCAACGTTCATTTACGGACATCCTGTAGAAATCTCTCCATTGGCTAAGAAAAATGCGGAAGATCCGCGTTTTACTGACCGTTTTGAGCTGTTTATCGTTGCGCGTGAACACGCGAACGCATTTACAGAGCTAAATGATCCAATTGACCAACGTGAGCGCTTTGAAGCTCAGTTGAAAGAGAAAGAACAAGGAAACGATGAAGCACATGAGATGGATGATGACTTCATTGAGGCATTAGAATATGGTATGCCACCTACAGGTGGTCTAGGAATCGGTATTGACCGCCTTGTTATGTTACTAACAAATGCACCGTCAATCCGTGATGTACTATTATTCCCACATATGCGTCAACGCTAAAAAAGAGATGGCTACGGCCATCTTTTTTTAGTTAATAATATTAGAAAATTTAAACTTTTAATTCACCTCTTGTTTTTATGAAATTGATTTGGTATATTTATATCTGTTGCTAACGCAGACAAGCGAAAACAACAAAAAGAAATAAAAAAGTTGTTGACATTACGTTAATAACTTGATAAGATAGTAAAGTCGCTTAAGAGCGGCGGTTGAACTTTGAAAACTGAACAAAGCGAC
>NZ_JAQMYN010000002.1:0-679948 GCF_028369225.1 Priestia sp. AB | reverse complement strand
TGGTATGACGAAATACCCTTCTTTCCAAGCAGGAAGAGGCTAATATAGTTTAGAATCGATGTAGAAAAAAGAGACATGGCAAAAGCGCCATGTCTCTTTTTTCTATACCTAAGCGAATGCCACCCCCCTTGCGGGGTTGGTGGCATTCGCCTAGGTAAAAGCTTTTTGTGCTTCCCTTATAGGTTTATTGTATTACCCAGCCATTTTTTTATCAGACGAAGGCTGGTTTTTGTCTTTTAGTTTGCTAAAGATAAAAGCAAGAACTGAGCCTGAGATGTTGTGCCAGACGCTGAAGATGGCGCTTGGAACAGCGGCTAGCGGCGAAAAGTGAGTGGAAGCAATGGTGACGCCGAGCCCTGAGTTTTGCATGCCAACTTCCATTGCCACTGCTTTTTGTTTGGCTAGATCCATTCCGCATAAGCGGGCAAAGAAGAAGCCGATTGTGAAACCAAGAATGTTGTGAAGAACAACTACGGCAAAAATGATACCGCCTGTTTTAGCAAGCTGTGCTTGGCTTCCTGCCACAACGGCAGATACAATCAAGACAATCGCGACTACTGAAACAAGGGGAAGAGCTTTGGAACTTGCTTCTGCAGCTTTTCCAAAAAACTTTTTGATTGTAAATCCAAGAGCAAGCGGAATGATGACAACTTGTATAATGGAAATAATAAGAGACATGATATCAATATCGACCCACTTGCTTGCAAATAATAAAATGAGAAGCGGTGTAACAATCGGTGCTAAAATGGTTGAAACAGAAGCGATAGCAACTGCGAGCGCAACGTTTCCTCGAGCCAAAAAGACCATTACGTTTGATGATGTGCCGCTTGGACAGCAGCCTACTAAAATAACGCCCACTGCTATTTCTTTTGGTAAATCTAAACCAATCGCCAAACCGAATGCGAGAAGCGGCATAATGATAAAATGTCCCACCACGCCTAGTGCTACTTCTTTCGGTCTTCGAAACACTTCACTGAAATCAGACGCTGACAGCGTTAATCCCATTCCAAACATGACAATTCCTAAGAGCGGAACGATGTACTTTCCAATCCATACAAAATGCTCTGGGAACGAGTAGGCAATAACGGAAATTAGAATAACCCAAAGCGTAAATGTTTTTCCTGCAAATGTACTGATTTTCTCTATTGTTTTCATCTGTACGATACCTCCTGCGAACTATAAGAAGAAATTATACTATTTATTCAGAAAAATGAAAACAGTATTTTTGTAAAATAGTACAGAATATTTTATCTTCTGGAGATTATTTCAGTTTAAATGCAAGCATTCCTTCATTGAATACACGGAATATGTGGTAATATAAAGAAGTTAGTTTTAGAAAGTCGGAGGAGTTTAGTCATGAAATTTATCTATATTTTGTCTGTCCTTCCGTTCGTAGGCATATTAGGTTTTCTCCCTTTTGTTAATCGAGTTACTCCGTTTGTTCTCGGTATGCCGTTCAATATGTTTTGGATGGTGATATGGGTGGTGCTTACGTCCATTATTTTAGGGGTTATGTACAAGCTTGATCCCAGAAATCGGGAAGGGGAAGAAGAATGAATAGTGCACTTATTATTATTTTACTATTTTTAGTGGCAGCTATTTTTCTTGGCATACGATCAACCAAAGGCAAGGATATGAACTTGGAGCAGTGGACGGTAGGCGGACGCGGTTTCGGGGCTGTTTTAGTGTTTGTGCTGATGGCCGGAGAAATCTACACAACGTTTTCGTTTCTAGGCGGAAGCGGATGGGCTTATGGAAAAGGAGCTCCTGCACTTTATGTGTTAATTTATATTAGCTTATCATATGTCTTATCATACTGGCTTCTTCCTGTTATTTGGAAGTATGCAAGAGATCATAAGCTCGTCTCGCAGCCTGATTTTTTTGTAAGCAAATATAAAAGCCCTTACCTTGGTGTGCTTGTAGCTGCTGTAGGAGTGATTGCTGTCATTCCTGTTATTGTTGTGCAGTTAAAAGGATTGGGGATTATTGTATCACAAGCATCATACGGTGCCATTTCAATGCCGGCAGCCATTTGGATGGGAGCTATCAGTTTAACGCTGTATGTTATGATATCCGGTATCCACGGTTCTGCATGGACGGCCGTTATTAAAGACATTATGATGCTTGCTGTGATTGGATTTTTAGGCATTTATTTACCTTTTCATTATTACGGAGGATACGGTCCGATGTTTGAAGCGGTGAATACAGCGAAGCCAGGGTTTTTAAAGTTTCCTGAGCAAGGATTAAGCGTCTCGTGGTTTATTTCGACCGTTATTTTACTAGTACTTGGGTTTTATATGTGGCCGCAGGTGTTTAGTTCAAGCTATACAGCGAAAAATGCAAAGGTATTTCGTAAAAATGCAATCATTAGTCCTCTTTATACGCTGATGCTGCTCTTTGTATTTTTTGTTGGATTTGCAGCTATTTTAAAAGTTCCTGGTTTAAGCGGAGGAGACGTGGATCTTGCGCTATTACGGATCTCAATCCAAACCTTTGATCCTTGGTTTATTGGAATTATAGGAGGAGCGGGTTTGCTGACAGCGCTTGTGCCGGGATCAATGCTGTTAATGAGTGCATCAACGCTGCTGGCTAAAAACATATACAAACCGTTTGCGCCTCAAGCAAGCGAAGCGCATATTGCTCGTTTAGCGAAAAGCTTTGTACCCGTTGTGGCTCTCATTTCCGTTTACTTTACGCTAAACGGAGGAACGACGCTGTCAACAATTATTTTAATGGGCTATAGTCTAATGACACAGCTGTTTCCATCTCTGCTTTTCAGTTTGAAGAAAAATAACTTTGTAACGAAACAAGGAGCAGCATGGGGGATTGTTGCTGGAATTATTGTAGTAGCCTATATTACAATCAGCGGATCTACTATTGGGACGTTATTTCCGTCACTGCCTCAGCAAATGAAGGATATCAATGTCGGATTTATTGCGCTGCTTATCAACTTTATCGTAATGTGGGCAGTCAGTATGCTCACAAAGCAAAACGAAGCTGGGACAAAAGTATGTTAGACGAAGTGAAAAACGAACCATTAATCAACACGTTTGATTAGTGGTTCGTTTTTTTGTTAGGTCAACGTTAGACCCTTCTAGCAGTTGATTGGAGGGCAAGACGAAGACTCCTACGGGAAAAGCAGAACAGGTGAAACCCCACAGGAGCTCAAGCGCCGAGGAGGCTCAGCGGCCGCCCGCGGAAAGCGAAGTCTTGCACGGAAATCAACTGCGGTGTCACAAGCAGTTCAGCTCATGTCTCCCGTTTGTTCGTCTTTCGATTGGATTCATCTCATTATGTTTCAGTCTCATTTTTTCTAGTCAAACAGCAAAGAGCCAAAGGAATAGAATCATCCTTTGGCCCTTTACGTGGCTTTTAACCGATAATTTGTAAAATTTCCTACATCAACTGATTTACGCTAAAGCGGGAACTCGGTCGTTATAGTAAATAACTTCCGATAGGATCTTACACCCTTTAATCTCCTGAAATGTCTTTTTCGCCTCTACCTCTGATTCAAATTCAAACATAGTCGGACTTTGGTTTTTCGAGTAAACGGTAATGATCCACATTGTAAAATAAGCTCCCCCTATAAATAATAGTTTTCCTTTTTAGTGTAGCTATCAGGTGATGTAATAATAATTGAATAGTTGTGATACAGCCTCACATTTTAAAAGGTACTTCTACTATACAACAAAAATTACAAAATAAAACAAGAAAATCTAAAAAACTACAGAGAATAATGAAAGAGAATAAATAACTGTTTATATATGGGCTATATTTATAAATGGAAGTAGGAATGTAAAAAATATGGGGAAGAGCGATTGTCTTTTAGATTGCTAAACTATATACTTATGTTCAAAAAGTGCAGGAAGTGAACGATGAAAGTTGATACAGTAGTAAAAAAAGATGTTTTACTTATTCTAGTGATGATAGTCGTTGTGCCGCTAGCAGGAGAGCTTAAATATTATCCTTTTCATGATACGTATAGAGTTAGCTTTGCTGTGCCCATTTTTTTCTTTTCACTGCTGCTTTTAAGAAAGGTGTCTCCTGTTATACCAGGTATTTTAGTTGCGAGTGCTATAGTGGGCTTTCGGATGTGGCTTGACTGGTATAGCTACGAATCATTTGATTTTCTGCATTCTTTGCAGATTAGGTGTTCAGCGGGGATTTATTATCTTGTTTATGCCATTGCTTTTTCTTGGTTTAAAATTAACGATTTTCATTCAAAGCCGTGGATTATTGGCATATGGAGCATCATCATCGAAACGGTTTCAGGCGGGATGGAATTGTTTTTTATGTATGTAATGGTTCATCATCATATTGTGTTTCCGGAGTTCATGCAGATTTTTATTGTAGGCGTCTTTCGAAGTTTCTTTGTTTTATGCCTATTTAGCATGATCAAACTTTACGAGGGGCAGCTGAGAGAACGACAAATCTCTCAAAAAAATGATCAGCTGCTTGTTGTGCTTTCAAATTTATATGAGGAATCCATTCATTTGAAAAAAACGCTGCAGGACGCTGAGAGAATTACGAAAAAGTCGTATGATTTGTATGAAGAATTACACGAAGCGGATACCCACCAGCTTACTTCACTGCACGATTTTAGCCAAAAAGCATTACAAATTGCAGGAGAAGTACATGATATTAAAAAAGACAACCAGCGGATATCAGCAGGGCTGTCCAAGGTCATTACAAAAGAAGAATTTTCTGAGTATATGGAAATCGAAAGTCTGCTTCAAATCGTGATGCGCAGCAACGAAAAATATGCGGCGATGTTAGCAAAAGATATTCATTTTTCATATTCGATTTTAGGAGAGCATCCTCGCTATCATGTGTACTTGTTTTTATCATTAATTAATAACCTAGTAACGAATGCGGTCGAAGCGATTGAAAAAGAAGGCGCGATTATTATCGACGTATGTCGAGAAGAAGACCGCATTTTATTGTATGTAAGAGACAGCGGTCCCGGAGTGAAAAAAAGGCATGAACGTCTTATTTTTAAAGCGGGATTTACATCCAAATATGCAAAGGACGGAACGCCTTCTACGGGTCTTGGGCTTGTCTACGTTAAGCAAATGACCGAGCAGCTGGGAGGGAATATTCAATTTGTTAATCTGTCTCCAAGCCCCGGTGTTCAATTTGCTATAGATTTACCTATTTCTACGTTAATGGGGGATAAGGACTAATATGCGATTTTATATCATAGATGATGACGAAGTCTTTCGTTCAATGTTAGCTGAAATCATTGAAGATAATGATCTAGGGGAAGTTATAGGAGAAGCAGAAGACGGGATCGTGTTAAATGATCAAGTTTCTTTATTGCAGCAGATTGATATTTTATTTATTGATTTATTAATGCCGATTCAAGACGGAATCGAAACCGTGCGCAAAATAAAGGATAGTTTTAAAGGGAAAATTATTATGATGTCACAGGTAGAAACGAAAGATTTGATTGGAAAAGCCTACTCGCTTGGCATTGAATACTATATCACGAAGCCGCTTAATCGTATGGAAGTGCTCATGGTCATTCAAAAAGTAATTGAACGAATTCAAGTTCAACAATCAATGGAGAAAATTCAAGAATCGTTAAATACCGTACTTAATGTAGGAAATCAGCAAAAAACGCCTTCTTTTGGTAAAAAAGAAAGCGATCCGGCAGAGGCGTGCAGGTTTCTTTTAAGAGAACTTGGGATTTTAGGGGAAAGTGGAAGTAAAGATTTGATTGAAATCATCAATTACTTGCATCAAACGGAAAAAAGCACGATGTATGAACAGCATTTTCCTTCTCTCAAAGAAATTTTTGAGAAAATTACCGTGAGAAAGCTTGGTCCATCTTTTTCAGAAGACGTGCTGCAAAAAGAAATGAAAGCAGCCGAGCAGCGAGTAAGAAGAGCTATTTATCAGTCTTTAAATCATTTGACCTCTCTTGGTATGGTTGACTTCTTTAATCCTAAATTTGAAAATTATGCTTCTAAGTTTTTCGATTTTTCAATGGTGCATCAGCGCATGAGAGATATAGAAAAAGGCACGGGAAAAAGCAGCACTCCGAGTCGTATAAACGTAAAAAAATTTATTCAAATGCTCTATTATGAAGTCAAACAAACGCTGTAGTAAAAAAACTACAGCGTTTTCATTTTGTAATTTTCTAAAAACTTTTTGTTAGTTTCAGTAGGTTTTTGTTAGATTTTGTGATGCCTATGATAATGTAATCTTATGAATAAAAGAACTACTTAATAAACAGTTCTTAATTGAATTGTATCTGTGGAATACATTAAGTGCAAATAAACAGCTTTGAGCTGTTAGAAAAAAGAAGGAAGGTGCAAAGATATGTTCAAAAAGCTTGGATTAGCAGGACAAATTCTAATTGGTTTGATTGCAGGTATTATTGTAGGGGCTATTTTTTACGGAAATCCTAAAGCAGTTGAAGTGCTGCAGCCAATTGGAGACGTATTCATTCATTTAATTAAAATGATCGTGGTGCCGATTGTTATATCTAGTATCATTGTGGGCGTTGCGGGTGTTGGTGATATTAAGAAGCTTGGTAAATTAGGCGGAAAAACAATTCTTTACTTTGAAATCATTACAACGGTTGCCATTGTTGTAGGCTTATTAGCAGCTAACTTGCTTCACCCTGGTACTGGTGTGGACCGCAGCGGTCTTGAAAAATCAGATATCAGCAGCTACACATCAACGGCAGAAGCTACAGAGCAAAAAGGATTTGTAGAAACTTTTGTTCACATCGTTCCAACGAATGTATTTGAATCAATTGCTGCAGGCGACATGCTGCCAATTATTTTCTTCTCAGTTCTATTTGGACTTGGAATTGCATCCATTGGTGAAAAAGGAAAGCCGGTTTTAAGATTTTTTGAAGGCACAGCAGAAGCGATGTTTTGGGTAACGAATTTAGTTATGAAGTTTGCACCGTTTGGCGTATTTGCATTAATCGGTGTAACCGTATCAAAATTTGGACTAGCGTCTCTGATTCCGCTTAGTAAGCTTGTAATTGTTGCTTACGGCACAATGATTTTCTTTGTATTAGTTGTACTAGGACTTGTAGCTAAATGGGCAGGCGTTAACATCTTCCACTTATTAAAAGTGTTAAAAGATGAATTGCTATTAGCATTTTCAACTGCAAGTTCAGAAACAGTATTACCGCGTATTATTGCGAAAATGGAAAAGTTCGGATGTCCTAAAGCCATTACATCTTTTGTTATTCCGACGGGATATTCATTTAACTTAGACGGATCTACTCTTTATCAAGCGCTTGCTGCGATTTTTATCGCGCAAATGTACGGTATTGATATGAGCATCACACAGCAAATTTCACTGATATTAATTTTAATGGTTACATCTAAAGGAATTGCAGGAGTTCCGGGCGTATCGTTTGTTGTACTGCTTGCAACGCTTGGATCTGTAGGACTTCCGGTAGAAGGGCTTGCATTTATCGCTGGAATCGATCGTTTGTTAGATATGGGACGTACAGCGGTAAACGTAATTGGAAACTCACTTGGCGCAATCGTGATTTCGAAGTGGGAAGGACAATTTAACGACGAACACAAGAAAGCTTATATTAACGAAGTAACAAAAAAAGTATCATAACAACAAACAGTCTGGGACAAAAGCATTGTAGTTGAAGAAAGATCCGAACGATTATTCGTTCGGATCTTTTTTCGTTTGAATTTGCTTAGAAAAGTTGGGAATAGTAACTAAAGATGAAAAACAAATGATTGATACAAGGAGGTCTCAACATGGGAAGAGCAAATAATCACAAATCATCACATAACAACAAAGGGTCACTGCCTCAAACACCAAAAGAGTTAAAAATTGCTCCGGATCAAGCAAATGAAGAATTTTCACGTGAATTAGCGCAGCATCACGATGCTAAAGCGAAACAGGACTTAATTTTGAAACAGCAAAAAGAAAAGTAAAAGAAAAAAGGCTGAGACAAGAGTGTTTTAGTTAAAGGGAAATCCGAACGATGAATCGAGATTCTTGATGGAGAATCCAACTCGTTCGGATTTTTTCATTGTGATTGTGAACGTAGTTTTCGTTTATGTAGTTGTTTCTATTTGTTGATTGAAGAGCAAGACGAAGACTCCTGCGGGAAAAGCGGAACAGGTGAGACCCCGCAGGAGCGTGAGCGACGAGGAGGCTCAACGGCCGCCCGCGGAAAGCGAAGTCTTGCACGGAAATCAACGGCCGCGTAACAAGCGATTCATACTAGCTCATTTATTCGTCTGTAGATTCGATTGACTTAGGTATGTCTCAACCTCTTTTATGCATATCTAAAGATAAAAATACCTCAGTAACCATTTTGTAACATTATTTAATCATAGCGTAATAGTTTTTGAGGCTTTTTTCATTATAATTAAACCGAACATATTGAAAAATAAGTTCATAGAAACGTAACGTTCGGTTACATAATGGAGGAGAAAAATGAAAAAAGCCATCATTGGGTCTATAACGGCAGCGGCAGTCTTATTTAGCGGAGCCAGTCCGTTTATTGCACCTGCTCAAACAGTAGAAGCAGCGTCATATTCATACAAGGACACGGCTATTGCTACTGGTAAAAAATTAATGGGTGTTCCTTATAAATGGGGAGGCACAACAACAAAAGGTTTTGACTGCTCGGGATTTATTCAATACATTTTCAAAAAAGCTGGAAAAACACTTCCGCGCACAACGGAACAAATGTATCGAGTAGGGACAAGCGTTTCAAAAGCAAAGCTTCAAAAAGGAGATTTAGTTTTCTTTCAAACGTATAAAAAAGGTCCTTCACATGTAGGCGTGTACTTAGGAAATAATCAGTTTCTTCAAGCTTCTACATCTAAAGGCGTGACGATTACATCTCTTAGCAACAGCTACTGGAAAGCACGTTATATTGGTGCAAAACGGATTTAACCATCCGTCATTTTTTTAAAAAACAACACTACATTATGTAGTGTTGTTTTTTTGTTGGTATATACGTAACGTATTGCCGATATTATTTTTAACGTTTTATACAAAAAAATCCATATTCTATGAGATAATAACGTTAACACATTTTGTACTTTAACATAAGGAATATCCCACTCTATTCGAAAGTTTGGTGAGCGAAGATGAAGCGATTAGTATGGAGTTATGGAATAGGTATTGTTGCAATAGTAGCAGTACTCTCATTTTTCTTTATGATGAAAGGTCAAACAGAGAAAGCCGTCGTTAGCGGAAATGTACCAAAAGCTCATGCGCAGGGAGAAAGAGTGAAGCAGCCGATCTCACAATTCCAAGCAGTACAGCCTCATGAAGCAGGTAATGAAGTGAAAAATGTAAAAAACAACATGCCTGAAAAAGCGGATCCTCCTTCTTTTTTAGTCTACATTGATCCTGGTCATCAATCTCAGGCTAACCTGGAGAAAGAGCCAATCGGACCGGGATCAGCAGAAACAAAAATAAAGGTTTCCGGAGGCACATCAGGCGTAGTGACCAAGAAGCCGGAATACAAGCTGACGTTGGAAGCCTCTATGATATTAAAACAGCTGCTCGAAGAAAAAGGCATAACCGTAAAGCTTACTCGGAGTTCTGATAATGTAGATATCAGCAACCGGGAACGAGCGGAGCTTGCGAATAATTCAAAAGCTGATCTGCACGTACGTATCCATGCAGATGGTTCTGAAAATGCTTCTGTAAAAGGATTTTCTGTGCTTACTCCTGCAGAAGATAATTCCTATACAAAGTCTATTTATCAAAGCAGTCTGCAGGCATCTCAAGCTATTCTGACAGAGGTGAAAAAAGATCAGTTTGTCGAAGTGGACGGCATTCGCTATCGCAGTGATCTTTCAGGATTTAACTGGTCGACTGTACCCGTAACGCTAGTTGAACTGGGGTATATGACGAATCCAGAAGAAGACCGGAACCTGTCTGATCAGGCTTACCTTACAAAGCTGATGAATCATGTTGCAGACGGTATCGTGGCATATGAAGAAATGAAAAAATAAAAGGTGAAAAGACCTATAAAAGCGTGTGACTAAATCAATTGATTTATGTCACACGTTTTTTTTGTCGTTCATATGATATAAAGAAGCGTTTTTTCGACAAAAAAATGGACGAGCAGAAAAGAAAACTAGGTAAAATGCTTTAATTTTTATAGAACTGTGTCGATATAGAAAGTGATATTAAAATGCGTTAGACAGTACATGAAAATGGGGGAACAAGATGAGAAAGTTAACGGCATTAGCTTTAGTACTAAGCGTACTGCTGTTTCAATTCACGCCGCTTGCTAGCGTGAAAGCTGAAACGGTAGAACCAGTTGTGTCTGTAAAATTAGTAAACTATTTAGGAGATCATCATGCAATTACAATTAAGCCGTCTTATTTATACACTATTAAAAACTCGGATTTGGTCTTAAATGCAAATACAGAGTATACGGTAACAGCAACAACTCAAGGTGTCACTTTAAAACAAGGAAGCACTGTCTTAGGTGATTTTACAAGCTTTGAAATTACACCGTCTCTTTATAAAAATCCCGTATCTATTAACGGCAGACAGTACTTAGGGGACGTTGCGTTTACAAATGAAAAAGGAACGTACGTCAGACCTGTTAATACGCTCCCGATTGAAGACTATTTAAAAGGCGTTGTGCCAAATGAAGTCTATACATCTTGGAATCTGCAAGCCTTAAAAACTCAGGCAGTAGCAGCAAGAACATACGCAATGAGCTATGCAGGAAAAGTAATCAATGACACGGTAAGCTATCAAGTGTACGGTGGCTATACGTGGTACGACAGCACAAACCAAGCAGTAGATCAGACATTCGGACAAGTAGTCACCTACAACAATAAATTAATCAACGCCGTGTTCTCATCAAGCAACGGCGGAAGAACCGAATCAAACAGCAATGCCTGGGGAGGAACTCAGCTTTCTTATTTCCCGGTGAAAGAAGATCCATACGATAAGCAGACGCCGTGGACGTTAGCTATTCAAAAAACGCAAATTGATTTAACAGGAAAAGATTTAGCTAACTATAGCGCTTGGTGGAATACGGTTTCTGAAAAAGATAAAACCGTTACGGATAATTTGAAGTCATGGCTAGTAGCCAATAAGCATCCTGGTAAAACGATTAAAATTACGTCTATTCCAAAGGTGAGTTTTTATGCTCCTTCATCAGGAGGCCGTGTGACTAAAGGTGCAATTACGGTGGACTACCTCGTTAAAGGAGATGTAGACAGCTCGCAAAAACTAGTGGTTCATCATTTGGAATTAACAGATTTAACATCGACGAAGCTAAAATCGATGTTAAACAGCCGTGCGATGCTTAGTCTGCTTGTAACGGAAACAAATGAAACAAGCACATCAACAACCTTTAATGGTAAAGGAAATGGACACGGTGTTGGAATGAGTCAATACGGTGCTCAAAAAATGGCAAGCATAGGAAAAGACTATCGTGAAATTTTAGATTTTTATTATCCAACCACTACTCTTTTAAGTTTTTATACAACTAAATATCCGCGAAAAGAGCAGGAGCAAGAACCACCGAAAGATACGGTTGCGCCTGATGTACCTTCAGTTAATGCACTAGGAGACAACCAAACATCGCTTACGGGCGTGACAGAACCAAATGCTTCTGTTATTGCAAAAGTGGAAAATGAAGTAATTGGAACGGGTCTTGCTGACGAAGCTGGAAAATTTGCAATTACGATTGCTAAGCAGCCAGCAGATACAAAAGTATCGGTAACGTCTAAAGATGCAGCTGAAAATGAAAGCACGGCCACAGTAGTGACCGTAACCAATCAAACGCCGCCTTCTGTTCCAATTGTAAATGAAGTAAGTGACCAAGATACGACCGTAACAGGCGTAACAGAAGCAAACGCCGCCGTGACGGTAAAAGCAGGCGATGCAACGTTCTCTGCAGTAGCGGATGGTAACGGTACATTTACTGTTTCAATTCCAGTACAAATAGGTGGAACAACAATAGCGGTAAGTGCAAAAGATAAAGCAGGAAACGAAAGTCAAGCTCCTTCTTTTGCGGTTAAATCTACGTTAAAAGCACCGCTTGCACCAAAAGTAAATGCAGTAAGTGATCAAGACACAATGCTTAAAGGAACGGCTGAAGCAAATGCGACGGTCATCGTTAAAAACGGAAGTCTTCAGCTTGCAGCAGGCAATGCAGATGCCAAAGGAAATTACAGCATCTCAATTGCAAAACAAAAAGCAGGAAGCACGCTGTCTGTAACGGCTCAAAATGCAGGTGGAACAAGTTCAGCCATTGCGGTAACCGTACAGGATAAAACGGCACCAGCTGCGCCAAAAGTAAACGCAGTAAGTGATCAAGATACAAAAGTTACAGGTACAGCAGAAGCAAATGCGACGGTTACTGTAAAAGTGGGAACAACAACTGTGGGAACGACTAAAGCAGGTGCAAACGGAGCGTTTTCTGTTGCCATTTCTCTGCAAAAAGCGAATACAAAGCTAAGCGTACAAGCAAAAGATGCCGCAGGAAATAGCAGTACTGTATCGACTATAACCGTTACAGCAAAGCAAAAAGCTCCGGTAAAACCGACAGTTAATGAAGTGAGTGATCGAAGTACAGCCGTTACGGGTACAGCAGAAGCAAACGCGACGGTTATCATTAAAAACGGAAGTCTTCAGCTTGCAGCTGGTAAAGCGGATGCTAAAGGAACATACAGCATCTCGATTGCAAAACAAAAAGCAGGAAGCAAACTGTCTGTAACGGCTGGAAACACAGCGGGGGTAAGTCCAGCTGTAACCGTAATCGTGCAGGATAAAACAGCACCCGTTACACCAAAAGTAAACGCTGTAAGCAATCAAGATACAGTCGTAACAGGAAGCACAGAAGCGGGAGCAGAAGCAGAAGTGCATGTGAAAATTGACAAAAAAGTAATTGGCAAAGGAAATGCAAAATCGGATGGAACGTTCAGCATCACCATTCCAAAGCAGCCTGCTGCTACAAAATTAGCTGTTATTGCAAAAGATGCAGCTAATAACTACAGCTCCAACACGTTTGTAACAGTTAGTGCCGCGCAGACAAAACCAGCGCTTCCAACCGTTAATACGCTTACTGAAAAAAGTACAGCGGTAACGGGAACAGGAGAAAAAAATGCGTCTATTTATATTAAAGTAGGCGGAAAAATTATTGCGAGTGGAAAAATTGATGGAAACGGCAAGTTCAGCGTGAAAATTCCTGCTCAAAAAGCAGGAACAGAAGTGACGGCTGTGCTGCAAAATAAAGTAGGATACAGCCCGTATAAAATTGTAAAAGTGCAAGACACAACCCCGCCGGCACCTCCGGCAGTGAATGCCGTTACGTCTTTGTCCACCTTTATCTCTGGAAAAACGGAAGCGAATGCCGTGATTACGATTAAAAGCGGTACAAAGCTGATCGCATCGGGCAAAGCAGATAGCAAAGGACAGTTTAAAGTCACTATTCCAAAACAAAAAGCAGGCGTAAAGCTGGCTGTGACGGCAAAAGATGCCGCTGGAAATACAAGTTCAGCAGTCAATATAAACGTTAAATAAAAACAAAAAAGAATTCTCTGCGGAGGATTCTTTTTTTAGGGATTTTTAAGTGGGATAGAAGGTTACTAAAAAGTTACCTTAGAACTTTGAAGTGCCTAACTTACTTTAAAGTGGGTTCTATCTTTTTCTTTTTTTCTGTTTCATAATAACAAATGTAAAGAAATTAGCAGGGGGTTTTTTATAATGAGTAATCATTTGCAAGATACAGTAACACTTCACAACGGAGTCAAAATGCCGTGGTTTGGATTAGGTGTATTTAAAGTAGAAGAAGGGCCTGAATTAGTGAACGCGGTGAAAACAGCTATCGTCAAAGGCTACCGCAGCATCGATACGGCAGCTATTTATGGAAACGAAGAAGGTGTAGGGGAAGGAATTCGCCAAGGTCTAAAAGAAGCAGGTCTTTCACGCGAAGACATTTTTGTTACATCAAAAGTTTGGAACGCAGATTTAGGCTATGAAGAGACGCTGGCTGCTTACGAAACAAGCTTACAAAAGCTTGGCTTAGAATATTTGGATCTATACTTAATTCACTGGCCGGTAGAAGGTAAGTATAAAGCAGCGTGGAAAGCATTAGAAACGCTTTATAAAGAAGAAAAAGTAAGAGCTGTAGGTGTAAGTAATTTTCAAATTCATCATTTAGAAGACTTAATGAAAGATACAGACGTTAAGCCTGTTATTAACCAAGTTGAGTATCATCCTCGTTTGACGCAAAAAGAGCTGCATGCTTTTTGTCAAAAGCACGATATTCAGCTAGAAGCATGGTCTCCGCTTATGCAAGGAGAATTGCTAGATAACGATGTGTTAAAAGAAATTGCTGAAAAACACGGTAAATCAGTTGCTCAAATCATTCTGCGATGGGATCTGCAAAACGGAGTTGTAACGATTCCAAAATCAACAAAAGAGCACCGTATTGTTGAAAATTCATCTGTGTTTGATTTTGAATTGGATGCTGAAGATGTAAGCAAAATTGATGGATTAAATCAAAATCACCGAGTAGGTCCAGATCCGGACAATTTTGATTTTTAATAGAAGAACTAATAGGCTGGGACAAAAGTATTTTAGCCCAAGTGAAAAACGAACCATTGATCAACTAGTTTGATGAGTGGTTCGTTTTTTTTATGGTGAATACAGCTTCATCTGTTTCGTCCTTCCAGCTGTTGATTGAAGGGCAAGGCGAAGCCTTGCATGGAAATCAACGGCGGTGTCATAAGCGGTTCAGCTCATGTATCTCATTTGTTCGTCTTTAGGTTGGATTCATTTAGTTATGTCCCGGCCTCTTTTTATGCATTATTACATAAATTTAATATTTTCTTCACAGTAAGCTAAAGGACGGGCCGTATGATAAAGAAAGGTCGTGAAAGATAGAGAAATCATTTCATTTTTAAGTGTAAAATAGGCGGTGTAACGATGACAAAACAAGCTTACTCTCACATACAATGTAAAAAAACATCAATGATTGATTTATTGCTGGATGCAGGGGTTTATAAAAAAGGAAATAAGCAGCTATACGAGCTTACGCTTCAAGAACTAGAATCAGAATACGAAGCCGTTGCACAACAGCGCATATCTCAATGAAATTTTGATACATTGCTAGAATTTGTTATAATAGAGGAAAGGATAGGAGTTGATTTATATCGAAAAGCACCCGACAGACTCGCAGCCCATCCGTATGGATATCCTCGATTCTATATTTGCTAAAATGGTATTAAATAAGGCTATCCGAGATTTTAGAAGAGATCAAATTTTACGTGAAGTCGATCAAACATTAGAAGAAAGAAACAAAGAGAAATTTTTTCAATTAATTGAAGAATTAAAATCAATTTCGTAAAGAGCGTTCGCGCGATAGAATTTGATTTTATCATTTTAGCATATAAAAACAGGTAAGAAGCGGCATGCTTAGTTACCTGTTTTTTGTTGTCTTATTGTAAACGAAGGCCTTACATAAGAAATGAACCTTATCACTTAACAGACAAAAAGAGCAAGTCTAATGTACTCACTCTTTTCAGAAAGGTATGGGTGTTACTGAGAAAATGAATGTCACTCTCTAAATGTTGCGTGTGGGGTTTAGAAAGTTCTATGCAACTGCATATTTTCTAATTCATTCGCTCTATGTATTGTTAAAGTAACAATATAACCATATCTTATCACATGAAGGAAATTCGATTCAATATATTTATTGATTTTCTTTTTAAATTGTTCTAAATAATTAGTGAATGTAAAAAAATGTTTTTATTGGGTGAATGTGTATCTATAAAAAAACAATAGAAAAAAAGTGAGTTTTTATGAGAGACATTTGTTTATTTCTGACGGACTGTAAGCTTCAAAAGAGTACAATCCGTCCTGTAAATCAGTATTAAGAAAAAATGAGCTGAACCCAGTAGAATAGGAGGAAAAGCGTAACGATGGTGGTAAGCGGGATAACGATAAGTGATACTTTTAAATAATCTTTCCATTTTACCTTGATATGATTTTCTTTTAAAATATGCATCCAAATAAGAGAGGCCAGTGTTCCAATCGGTAATAAAAGCGAGCCCATATCACTTCCAATAATATTAGCAAGGTAAATAGTTTTAAGAGTAATAGGATCGAGCCCCATTTCAGTCAAGGTAATGGTTCCGACCATTAAGGCAGGGTGATTGTTAAACAAGTTAGAGAGAATGGAAACAAGTCCTCCCATGATAAAGCTTGCTTCAAAAAGCCCTCGATTCACAATTGGTTCGCAAATTTTTACAAGTAGTTCCGTCAATCCTACGTTATGCAATCCGTAAATAATAACGTACATTGAAAATGCAAAAACGAAAATGTGCCACGGCGTTTTCTTTAAAATATCAATCGGGTTTGTACGTAAGTGATACCATCTCCAAATGAGTAAGATCAGTGAGCCCAGTACAGCAACCAATTCGATTGGTATGCCGAAATAAGAGGCGACAAATAGGAGACAGCGCATAACAAACACAAATAATAAAACTTTCAGCATAAATTGCGTGCGTTTACGTTTTGTTTCAACAGAAATGCTTCCTTTTAAGGGGTGAAACTGTTTCGTAAAGAAACTCTCTTCTATATCTTTTGAAGCATGCGGCAGTTTTTTTGGCAAATGGCGTTTTAAGACCGTATACATGAGCCAAGACATAAATAATAAACCAAGTGTCGCCGGTACAAACATCATCGCAGTGTGCATATAAAGCGACATATGAACAATTTTTAAGGCAATCAAATTGACAATATTACTTACACCTATAGGCGCGCTGGAAGCGGTAGCAATAAGCGCTCCACTTAAAAGGTAGGGGATCTGCTGGTGGGGTTTTAGCTGAAGGTTTTTCAAAAGTAGAATTAAAATTGGAGTGGTAATTAAAATACTGCCGTCATTATTAAATAGTAAAGTCATTAAAAAGCAAAGCAGTTGAATGTACCAATATAATCGGTACCCTGAGCCTTTGGATAAACTCACTAGCCGTGCAGCTGCCCAGTGGAAGAATCCGAAACTTTCTAATATGACGGCCATGACAATGGTGGCAATAATGGTGATAGAAGCGCCGCTTATCTTTCCGAAAATATCAACAATGTCTGATTTGGATACAATCCCTGTAAGCAGGATAATGGCTGCTCCTATGGCTGCCGGCCATGCTTCGTTGATGCCGTTTGGCCTCCAAAAAATGACGAGCATTGTCATTGTAAACACGAAAATGGCAATTCCAATTTCAATATTCATCAGTATGCTCCTTTCTTCTAAAATTTGTAATGAATATACCCTTGCATGTCCCTTACACTCTATTTATATTCATTTATTACTAGAAGGATTGTGCATAAGACCATTTTTGCTAATATGTTTGTTTATCTTGCCAAGGCACGTGTCATCTCGGGAGAGGAGTCTATGAAAAAGAGGCTGGGACATAACTAAATCCATCCAATCTAAAGAAAAATCAATTGGATAAAGGAGCTAGTAGGCATTGCTTTTTATATTGTGGTTGATTTCCATGCCAGCCTTTTCTTTCTGCTTGTCCCGCAGGAGTCTTCGTCTTGCACAGATAGAAGCTGCTATATACATGAAACCTACGCTCACCATATCAATAAAAAAATCCGAACCATTCATCGTTCGGATTTTCCTTCAGCTGACATACTTTTGGTCCAGCCTGTTCAAGATTAGCAAGTATAGACTTTTTCGTGTAAAGTTAGCGCTTTTATCTGATCGTGATCAGGTTCGTAGCCGATGCCTGGTGTATCAGGAACGGAAATAATGCCGTTGTCTACCGTGATTTCCGGGTGAACGATATCACGCGGCCAGTATTTAGATGATGCGGCCGTATCTCCGGGAAGCGTAAAATTAACAAGTGTGGTAATGGCAATATTATGTGCTCGTCCGATACCTGATTCCAGCATGCCACCGCACCATACGGGCACACCGTGAGTTTGACAAAGGTCATGAATTTTTTTTGCTTCTGTTAGTCCGCCTACTCGTCCAATTTTAATGTTAATAATTTGTGTGCTTCCAAGTTTAATAGCTTTTCGAACGTCTTCAGCTGAATGAATGCTTTCATCTAAGCAAATGGGCGTGCGCATGCGGGCCTGCAGTTCAGCGTGATCAATTAAATCATCATGAGCCAACGGCTGTTCAATCATCATTAAATCAAACTCATCAAGCTGAGCAAGGTGATCAGCATCTGCAAGCGTATAAGCAGAGTTCGCATCAACCATCAGCGGAATAGAAGGGAACTCGTTTCGAACCGCGCGCGTCAAGTTAAGATCCCAGCCCGGCTTAATTTTAATTTTGATCCGCTTATATCCTTCATTTAATCCGGCTTCAATTTTGCAAAGCGTTTCGTCAATCGTAGGCTGAATGCCAACGCTGAGACCAACTTCAATTTGACTTTTACTGCCTCCTAGCGCTTTAGATAGAGAGAGGTTTTGCCTGCGCGCATACAAATCCCAAACTGCGCCTTCTAACGCCGCTTTTGCCATGTAATTGCCGCGAATATGAGCAAAGCATTCAGATACTTCGTCAGGATGCTGAATTTCTTTCTGTTGAAGCAAAGGAATTAAAAAATCCTCCATAATGTGCCAGTTTGTTTTGAGCGTTTCTTCTTTATAAAAAGGATCCGCGCACGCTACGGATTCAGCCCAGCCGGATCGTCCGTCTTCGTCTTGAATTTGTACTAAAATAAAATCTCGATCCACTTCTTTTCCAAGGCTTGTCGTAAACGGATGAAGTAAATCCATTTTTAAATGACGTAAAATAACGCGTTTGATCTTCATTTTTGCACCTCTTTTTTCGTTAAAATATAAAAATGAACGGGTGCGCTGCTTTCTGGATACTTCATAAAGTCTGTTACTTGGAATCCTTTTGCAAAACACGTTTGAAATACGCGTCTTGTACGCATACGCCAGTCTAATGCTAGAGAAGGAGAGACTTCTTTCATTTGCTGAAACGCAGATGGAATAGCTACAGACACGATGTCATGATCCAACCATCTTTCATCAATATCTGTAACAGAAGGAACCCCTTGATCCGTTAACGTCCATTGAATGAGCGATGCGTCCATTATTTGATCTGGCGTATAAAGAGGCTGAGTTCGTTTTGTATCCTCTGTGGATGCCCATTCCACAACGAATCGATCAGAAGGCAAATCAGCATTTAACGGATCGTTCATGTCTCCGTAGCAGTTTTCAATATACGTAGAACAAACGGCTCCAAGCTTTCCAATATTTAAATACCCATTGGCGCTTTCTAGAGGATCATACGTCCAGCTAATATATGAATAACCCTTTTTTTTACTTTCTTGCCGCTGCGCGTGCTTAAGCTTAGCTCCGATACCCATGCTGCGGTAGGCAGGGTCAACTGCTAGTATATGAGAACATAAATAGACGCAATTTCCGTCAAACCCTGGAAAACTATATTGAAAGCCAATCAGCTTTTCATTTAGAAACGCACCGAGAACAAGACCTCCGTTTTTAACAGCGGTTAAGGTTTGATGAACTGGCGTTGCTTCTTCTTCTCCCCAGACGCGGCTTTCTAATGCGCGTACGTCTTCTAGTTCAGCGGTTGTTGTGAGTGAGCGAATTGTTAAGGCTTCAGTCATTTGTTTACTTCCTTTCTATTATCTATTCTAAAAAGATGCCTTGCTCGGCATAGAGCTTTTCCAAGTGTTCTTGTCGTTTTCCAGCCGTTTTTTCATCTCTTTTTTGCATGCTGCTAATGACAATTTGAGATAGGGCAAGAAGCGATAAAATATGTTCGGTTGTTCCGGCTAAAAGTGTGATATCAGCGACTTGACCTACCGGAGACAGCCGGCGGTCTGTAATGGCAATTACTTTCGCTCCTTGTTTTTTAGCCTGCTGAGCTACTTCGAGCGCTTCTTTTGTATAGCGCGGCAGTGAAAATACAACAACCGTTGATGCGCTTGTGAGATTGCATAGCGTTTCAAGCAAAAATCCTGTTGGAAAAGATAAAAGAACATGATTGCGAAGCTGATTCATTTTATAATACAGCCAGTAAGCTGCCGTATGAGATTCGCGGAAACCTGCAATATACACTTGATCACTTTTGATAAGCGCATCTGCAGCTTGAGATAATTCCTTTTCGTCAACAGGGGAAAGCCATTCACTAAAAGGTTTCTTTTCTTCCGCTGCAGAATCAGCTGCAGGCTTGCTAGCTGATTCTTTTGATTCGGCAGAAGAAAGCCATTCTTTTCGCATTAGCTCCTGTAAATCGGAAAAACCATTTAATCCCAGTGCGTAAGCTAGACGAATAACGGTTGTTTCACTGACACCTGCTTCTTTGCCAATTTGCCCAGCCGTGTACAGCGAGCCTTTTTCCGTAAAATTGACGAGAAACTCCGCTACTTTTTTTTGACCGCGAGAAAGGTCAGGGTATTTATGTTTAATTAATTCTTGAAATGATGGATTCATATAGCCTCCTAAAAAAAAGAAGTTATAACTTCATAAAAATATATTAATGCATTTTTAACTTCATTTCAATTGCTGTTTCAAAATAAAAAGAAGCCCTCGTGATATAATAAATTGATTATTCAAAAATAAATGCTGTTATTCAAAAACGAATTGTATTTTATTCAAAAATGAATAGAAAGAGGGGAGCATACATGAATTCAGAATGGAATGAAAATCAGTGGATCCTTCATTCATTAAAAGATGATTTGCTTGTGACGGATGAAAAAGGCATCATTGTCCGAATACATGAAGGAACGGGAAATATTTACGATGTAAAAGCTGAAAAACTGCTGGGGAAATCCGTTTATGAACTTGAAAAACAAGGGTTGTTTACGCCAATCGTTACCCCAATTGTGCTTGAAACAAAGAAGAAAATTACGCTTGTACAAACAACTAAACAAGGCAAGCAGGTACTCGTCACGGGCATTCCAGTAAAAGATGAAAAAGGAGAGATTAAAAGAATCGTCAGCTATTCTCATGATGTGACGGAGCTTATGGAAATGAAAACATATCTTGATGCGATGGAAGGCGAAATGCAGCGTGTAAAGAGCGAGCTTATGCTGCTGCGGAATCAAAATCTATCAACAGAAGGAATTGTATGCAACAGCGAAAAGATGCAGCACGTTCTTCGTACGGCTGTTCACGTTTCGAATGTAGACGTAAATATTTTACTTTTAGGGCAGTCAGGAGTAGGAAAAACGCACTTAGCCAAGCTGATACATAACAAAAGTACAAGAAGCAAAGGGCCGTTTATTGAAGTGAACTGCGGGGCCATTCCAGATCATTTATTTGAGGCCGAACTGTTTGGCTACGAAGCGGGTGCTTTTACCGGTGCATCTAAAAATGGAAAGGTGGGACTGGTCGAATTAGCAGATGGTGGTACGCTTTTTTTAGATGAAGTGGGAGAACTGTCACCGGCGCATCAAGTAAAAATTTTAAAGCTCATTCAAGAAAAACAGTTTTATTCCGTTGGAGGAAGAAAGCCTAAAACCGTGGACTTTCGCTTAATTGCAGCGACGAACAAAGATTTAGAAAAAGCCGTTGCTGAAAAAGAATTTCGAGAAGATTTATATTTTCGTTTAAGCGTTGTACCGATTACCATTCCATCTTTGAACGAGCGCCCTGAAGATATTTTTCCGCTGCTCACACATTTTGCCGGGCAGTTTGAAAAGAAATACAACCGAAAAAGAACGTTTGATAATGCGGTTATTCACGCACTGCTTGCACATGAATGGAAAGGAAACGTACGAGAGTTAATTAATGTGATTGAACACGCCGTGGTTGTGTCTTCACAAACGCTGATTACAATGGAGCATTTGCCGCATTCTCTGCATAGAAAAAAACGGATTCAACACGTTGAAGAACCTGGGGAAATGAAGCTTAACGACGCGTTAAACGAGCTGGAAAAAGAGATATTAATAAAAGCAAAAAAACAGTATAAAACGACAACGGAAATAGGGGAAGCACTTGGAATCAGTCAGCCTTCAGTTGTTAGAAAATTAAAAAAACATTCCGTTTTTTAACGTCTTTGGCACGCTCTTTGCATGTAAAACAAGTACAAACACATTACTTGATAGATTGCGAGGAGGAAGTCAGATGACGCAGGCATCACTTACACAGTTAATGAACAGTTTACCAGATTTACTAGCACCAAGCATGGCCAAAGATCACCCTAATTTACCCGTGGTAAAAGCAGAGGGCTGCTACTACTACGGAGCTGACGGAAAAACGTATTTAGATTTTACATCAGGCATTGCAACAGCTAATACAGGTCATCGTCACCCTAAAGTTGTACAAGCGATTAAAGAAAGCGTTGATCATCTTATGCACGGCCCGTCAGGTGTGATTATGTATGAATCTATTTTACAGCTTGCTGAAGAATTAAAAACAGTATTGCCAAGAGGATTGGACTGCTTTTTCTTTGCCAACAGCGGCACTGAAGCAATTGAAGGAGCGTTAAAACTGGCAAAGTACGTTACGCAAAGACCTTATACAGTTTCGTTTACGGGCTGCTTTCACGGTCGTTCTCTCGGAGCGCTTAGTGTGACAACATCAAAAAGCAAATACCGGAAATTTCTTCAGCCATCGGGCTTAACGTATCAAGTGCCTTATGCAGACGTGATTCAGTGTCCAAAAGGAGAAGATCCGGAAATCTACTGCGTGGAAAAGCTGGAAAAAGATTTTGACACTTTGTTTAAGCATCAAGTAACGCCGGAAGAAGTAGCATGCATGATTGTAGAGCCGGTTCTTGGAGAAGGCGGCTACGTGATCCCTCCGAAAGCCTGGCTGCAAAAAATAAGAGAAGTGTGTGACAGACACGGCATTCTGCTTATTTTTGACGAAGTGCAAACTGGCTTTGGACGCACCGGCGAGTGGTTTGCAGCTCAGACGTTTGACGTGACGCCTGACATTATGGCAATCGCAAAAGGCATAGCATCAGGACTTCCGTTAAGTGCTACCGTAGCTTCCAAACAGCTAATGGAAAAGTGGCCGATTGGTACACACGGAACCACTTTTGGAGGCAATCCAATCGCTTGTTCAGCAGCGCTTGCGACATTGGACGTACTAAAAGAAGAAAAGCTGATTGAAAACTCAAAAGAAATGGGGAAATATGCAGCGGATCAGCTTCAGCATTTAAAAGCGAAGCATGAAGTGATCGGAAGTATTCGTTCAGTAGGACTAATGATTGGAATTGAAATTATTAATCCGAAAACAAAGCAAGGTGACGGAAGCCTTCTTCTTGAGATTTTAGACAAATGTTTGGAAAAAGGGGTGCTGTTTTACCTTTGCGGAAATAGCGGAGAAGTAATTCGAATGATTCCTCCTTTAACGATTACAAAAGAAGAAATTGATGCCGGGCTTCGCGTGTTAGACGAAGCATTGACAGAAATCACAAGTCTTCACGTGATCTAAAGCTTTAGAAAGCTCTTTGTTTCAATGAAAGATAGATTGACCCATAATAAGGAGGAATCTGTTATGAACGGACTGGATATGACGGTTATGTTTGTCTATTTTGGCGTATTGGTTGTAGCTGGTATCATTGGCTCGTTAAAAGCAAAGTCATCAGAAGATTTTATTTTAGCCGGGCGAAACTTAGGGATGTTCATGTATTTAGGATGTTTGTCTGCCGTTATTCTAGGAGGAGCGTCAACGATTGGAACGGCTCAGCTTGGCTACGAGCACGGGCTGTCTGGCATTTGGTTCGTGACGATGATTGGACTTGGAATCATTACGCTTGGCACGATTTTCATCAAGCGGATTTCGTCTTTGAAAGTGACCACTATCAGTGAGCTGCTGGGAAAAAGATATAACGCTCAAGCGCAAATAATCAGTGCGGTTGTTGCCGCTATTTATACACTCATGGTATCAGTCACTCAAGTGATTGGAATGGGAACGATCATTCATGCGTTGCTTGGCTGGAACATGACCGCATCAATGTTAATTGGCGGTTCGATTGTTTTGTTCTACACGATTTTAGGCGGAATGTGGAGCGTAACGGTCACTGATATTATTCAGTTTGTTGTGATGACGGTGGCGATTTTTGGATTTATGCTTCCAATGAGCGTATCAGAAGCAGGGGGTCTCAAAGCGCTTACCGGAGATTTGCCATCATCTTATTTTGATTTTTCATCGATTGGATACGGTCAAATCTTTCAGTATTTCCTTCTATATACGCTTGGTATGGCAGTATCTCAAGATATTTGGCAGCGGGTATTTACGGCGCGAACAGAAAAAATCGCCCGAAACGGCTCCATTTTTGCAGGCGTGTACAGCATTGCCTACGCGATTGCCGGAAGTGTAATTGGAATGTGTGCATATTTGCTGCTGCCAAACGCAGAAAGCAGTCAAAGCATATTTGCGACGCTTGCAGTTCAAATTCTGCCTCAAGGGTTACTAGGTCTCGTACTGGCAGGCGTTTGTTCGGCGCTGATGTCAACTGCTTCAGGAACGCTGCTTGCGTCTTCTACGCTGATTAGTAACGATATTATAAAAAAAGTGTGGCTTAAAAATATTTCAGAGAAAAATTATTTAATTTTAACGCGTGTAAATACGCTTATTGTCGGCGTGCTTGCTATTATTTTTGCTCTTTGGATTCAAGACGTGCTTGTTGCGCTAGACGTTGCGTATGCCATTTTATCAGGAGCGATTTTTGTTCCGTTTGTTGTGTCCCTATTCTGGAAAGACATTCATCCAAAAGCAGGAGTTTCAGCGATTGTTGTTAGTACGCTAGTAGTACTTGGAGGTCTATTGATTGAAGGACTTTCTTCTACTACGCCAATTCTATACGGAATTTCAAGCAGCATCATTATAATGGCTGGATTTGCGGTTATGGCTCGAAACAAAGCACTGTCTGATCAAGAAAAGGTCCAAGAAGATATGTGAATAAGCAGCTAAAAAGCTTCTCATAGTAAAGTGAGAAGCTTTTTAGCATTTTGTATGCATAAGTATAGACAACAAACGGCAAGGAGGAGTACACTAGACGCTCAGATTATAGAGATAAGGAGATTGTTACATGAAAAGCAGAACGTCCGTAATGGTTAGTATTGTGCTGGCAATGCTAGTGGCTTCGCTTGATTCAACGATAATGAATACGACGATGCCCGTTATTGCAAAAGAGCTTGGAAGGTTTGATTTGTACGCGTGGTCGTTTGCTTCGTACATGATTGCAAGCACGATTTTATCTCCGGTAGCGGGGAGATTATCGGATTTATTTGGCCGCAAAAAAGTATTTGGGTTTGGAATTATTGCTTTTTTAATTGGTTCGATGCTTTGCGGCGTGGCGAATACGATGATTCAGCTTGTTCTTTTCCGTGCGGTTCAAGGAATAGGAGCCGGGTTTATGGTGGCCTTTCCCGCTATTATTGCCGGAGACTTATTTCCTGTAGAGAAACGAGGGAAAATTCAGGCGCTCTTTACAACGATGTGGGGATTATCAGCTGTGTTAGCTCCGCTTTTAGGCGCTTTTTTTGTGGATTATTTAACGTGGAGATGGATTTTCTTTATTAATTTACCGGTATGTATCGTCTCGTTTCTAGCGTTAATGCCGTATCAAGAAAGCTATGAGCCGAAAAGAGCAAAAGTCGATTACATCGGTGCCATTTTGTTTGGAGCGGGCGTTACGTCGCTGCTGCTCGTTACGGTAGTGGAACAAAACCGAGTTGTGTATGCAGTAGCGGGACTTATTTTATTAGTGATTTTTTATCTCCATGAACGAAAACATGCTTCTCCGATTGTACCGCTGTCTATGTTCCAAAACAAAACGCTGTCATGGATTAATATCAATGCGTTTATTGGGACAGTGGCTTTATTCGGCACGTCAAGCTACATTCCGTTATTTTTACAGCGAGTAGCGCATCTGTCACTGTTTATGAGCGGAGTTGCGCTGTTAGGAACAGCTGTTGGATGGATGTCTGTGTCCGTGCCGGCGGGTAAATGGATTTTAAAACACGGCTACAGAAAGCTATTGTTAATTGGAAATGTGCTGCTGGTCGGCTCAGGAACACTGCTGCTTATGCTAAATGAAAGTCACGGTTTCTTTTATGTGTTTTGCGTCATGATTGTACAAGGACTATCGTTTGGACTGCTTTCTACGGTTGGCGTCATTGGTGTACAGCAATTAGTAGGCGGACATGAAAGAGGTATTTCAACGTCATTTTTTATGTTTTGCAGAAACATGGGAACAGCAATCGGCGTTACCATTATGGGTGCTTTGCTGACTTCAGGCGAAAGCTTTATGGCGGGCATTCATCACTTGTTTTTATTTGGCTTTGCCGGAAGCATCGTGGCGTTATTAACTTCCTTAAAAATTCAAAACGATACGGAAGCAAAGCACAGCCGAGCTGCTAGTTGAGGGAATTTATGCTAAATATGTTTATTTCATAAAAAAACGGGAAGAAACCAAATAAGGTCATAGAATTGCCTGAGAAATCGTAGGCATATTCTTCTTCTTCTTTCACTTACTACATGTGGGACGCCGGGTATCGGCGTCTTTTTTTGTGCTGTAAAGGAGCTGTTTATATAATCAAACGCATACACATAAACGATTTTGTTCAAATAATGGGACTTTTTACAAAAATAAGTCTTTAAATGGTAAGAGATATTAGGTATAATTTAGTGGTTATTTAGCATATTTTAGAAATGTTTGACTGAGTTTGTACGAAAAAGTGAAAGGGGATATTTCATGTCATGGCTCACCAAATGGTCGTTCAAAAATAAAGCGGCTATCACCATTATGTCTATTTTAATTTTAGCTTTAGGAGTCATTAGTTATTTTACACTTCCAATGGAATTCCTGCCGACCGCTGATCAGCCTCAAGTGTCAGTAGTGGTTATGGGGCAAGGAACGGATGCGGACTCCATGGAGAAACAAGTGACGTCACCGATTGAAGAAGCGGTAGCCGGTGTTAAAGGAAAAAGCAACGTGTATTCGACGACGGGAGACGGCTATTCCAAAATCGATATTTCATTTGAATCCAAAACGGATATGAAAGAAGCAAAAACAAACGTCCAAGAAGCGCTGTCTTCGGTGCAGCTTCCAGCCAGCGTATCAAAGCCTAACGTTATTCAATTAAATACCTCTATGATTCCCATCGCAGATATTTCACTCACATTTAAAGAAGGATTAACAAGAGACAATCTGGATCTTGCAGAGAAAAAACTGATCCCTAAATATAAAGACGTTAAAGGCATTGCGAGTGTTCAAACGTATGGAACAACGGATTCCTACGTGTCTATTAAAGTTGATAATAAAAAATTGTCACAAAAGAACGTGACTATTGATAAAGTCATCAGCGTGTTAGAAGGAAAAAACACGTCGCTTGCAGTTGGAGAAAAAGTCATTAATAACAAGTCGAGCAACATCAACGTAACTGGTAAAATTGACAGCTTGGATAAAGTGAAAAAGCTGCCGGTTGCACCGAATGTAACGCTAGGGGACCTTGCAAAAGTAGAGGTGAAAAAGCCTGAAGGCGTCGTGACGCATATTAACGGAAAAGATGCACTTTTACTTATTGTGACAAAAGACAGTCACTCAAACGCCGTTAGCATTACAAAAGAAGTAAAAAAACTGTCTCAGCAAATTAGCAAAGACTATAACAATGTGCACGCTTCTGTATTTTTTGCAACAGGAGACAGCGTACAAAACTCTGTTCATTCAATGATGAAAGAAGTGTTGCTAGGCGCACTTTTTGCGACTATTGTAATTATGCTGTTTTTACGCAGCGTTCGTTCTACGTTTATTACAATTGTATCCATTCCGTTATCGCTTTGCTTTACGCTGTTCTTACTGTCTAAATCAGGCGTCACGCTTAATATTTTAACGCTTGGAGGAGTAGCGGTAGCGATTGGTAGGTTGGTAGATGATAGTATCGTTGTTATTGAAAACATCTTCCGGAAAATGCAAAAGGAAGAGTTTTCGCTTGGGCTGATTATTGATGCGACAAAAGAAGTGGGCTCTGCTATTACCGCTTCTACGTTAACGACAGTCGCTGTCTTTTTACCAATCGGCCTTGTAAACGGAGGGCTTCAGGACTTTATGCTTCCGTTTGCTCTAACGCTGACGTATTCACTGCTGTCTTCATTAATTGTGGCACTTACGGTTGTACCGTTAATGAGTGCGGGATTATTAAAAAATGAAAAACTTCGCAAGCACAAGCAGCCGGTTCGTTTTACAAAGGTCATTACGTGGTCGCTTAATCATAAATGGGTTGTACTGCTGCTTTCGCTGCTTTTATTTGTCGGATCTATTGGCGCGTACACAATGATGCCTAAAGGAGCGGTTGATAACTCTTCATCTGACTTTGTAGGCACAACGTTAAGCTATCCAAACAACACGCCAATTAAAACCGTAGAAGAAAAATCACTGCAGCTTGAACGCTATATTTTAGCTCAAAAAGAAGTAAAAGAGGTATATATGCAGCTTGGTAATACGGCCGAGGGAGCCAAGTGGGGAGACGTTGGTTCGCCTACTGAAGCTACGTATACGATTATCGTAAAAGACAGTGGAAACACTGATTCGCTAATGAAACGAATCCAAAATCAAAAGAAACTTTATGACGGAGGGGATCTTAGCGTAAGTGCTGCTTCACTAATGGGAGCTTCCACTACTTCCATTACCGTTGATGTAATTGGAAACGACATGAACAAGTTAGAAAAAACGGCAAGCAGCATTAAGAAAGAAATCAGCGATATAAAAGGAGTAGACAAAGTTTCTACGAATCAAGACGAAAAGAAAACGATTTACTCTCTAGACGTAGATCCAACAAAAGCGAATACGCAGCAAGTAGCGCAGCAGCTTGGCGTTATGCTGAACAACACGCCAATTGGAGCGATAGATTTAGAAGGAAAACAAGCAAATGTACTTCTTGAATCTGTCTTAAATCCAACATCACCAAAAGAGTTAAAAGATATTTCTATTATGACAGAGACAGGACCGTCCCCTGTTTCAAAAGTGGCTTCACTAACGCAAGCTGAAAAGCCAACCAATCAGTTTCATAAAAATGGAGACCCATATATTCAAGTAACAGCGGATGTCAATCCAGAAAAGCTTTCAGAAATTAATAAAGACATTCAAACAACAATTTTTGGAGACGGTAAGAATAAAGGGCTGTCGATTTCAAAAGATGTTGACGTTGTAATTGGAGGAGCAAGCACTCAGCAAGGAGAAGACTTCTCTGACTTGTTCATTACAATGCTTGTGTCAATTGGCATTGTGTTCTTAATAATGGTGATTACGTTCAAAACAATCCGCACACCGTTTGCGATTTTATTTTCGCTTCCGCTTGCAGCAATCGGTGCCGTTTTAGGATTATTAATTAGCCGCATTCCAGTAGACGTAACGGCTTTACTTGGAGCACTGATGCTGATTGGTATTGTTGTAACGAATGCCATTGTACTATTGGACCGCGTGAAGCAAAATGAAAAGAAAATGATTATGCGCGATGCGATTGTCGAAGCAGCCGCTACGCGTATGCGTCCAATTGTTATGACGTCTGCTGCTACGATTTGTGCGATGCTGCCGCTTTTATTTAAACAAAGCGAAAGCGGAAGCCTCGTTTCTCAAAGTCTAGCAGTCGTTGTAATCGGAGGATTGGCCGTTGCGACTCTTCTTACGCTCGTAGTTATTCCGGTTGTATATGAACTGCTTCATTTCAGAAAATCGAAAAAACAGAGAATACAGCAAAAACAGCAGGAAAACGTAACGCCGCTATAATGTTTAAAAGAGGCTAGAACATAAGTATGTTAGGTAAAAAAAATCCGAACGATGAATCGTTCGGATTTTTTTATTAGTAGATTGACCGTAGATTTCATGTTTGTAGCTCATTCTCTCAATTTGCTTGTCTTTAGCTGGAATTGATTTGATTACGTCCTAGCCTCTTTTTTATGAAACCTTTTGGCTAGTAAAACGTATAGTTATACAAAGAGATGGAGGGATAGTATGTTTGGAATAAAAGAGCGATGTTCCGTTTGTCAAAAAGAAATTCAGCCGAATGAAGAAGTATGGATGCGAATGAAGTATCCAAGTAGAAGAGGGATGACTGAAATTAAAGCTTTTTTACATCAAGAAGCGCAGTTTGTATGCATGGACTGCTTTGAAGTAACAAAAAAATGAGTCAAATGCAGTGTTCTCTTTTCAAAATATTGACATATTATACTTTATAGTTTAATATTTAGATAATTATCTAAATACTTAAATGTGATGGAGATGAACTTCAATTGAATGAAACGTTTAAAGCCTTAGCGGATCCTACTCGCAGAAAGATTTTAGAGCTGCTAAAAGAGCGGGATTTAACCGCAGGAGAAATTTCCGAGTATTTTAATATGACCAAACCAAGCATCTCAAATCATTTAAAAATCTTGAAGCAAGCGGACCTCGTTCAAGATGAAAAAAGAGGGCAGTTTGTGATTTATTCGTTAAATACAACCGTTTTTCAAGATTTAATCGGCTGGTTTTTCAGCTTTCAGAAAGGAGAGAATTAAATGAACAAACACGTATTTCCTTTAGGTATTACCCTTTTAACACTGGTTGCATGGCTGATTGCACTGCCGCATCTTCCAGCTACGATGCCCATTCACTGGGGAGCAAATGGAGAAGCAGACGGATTTGCAACGAAGATCAATGCAATGATCTTAACAGTAGGAATCATGGTACTTATTTATTTTATCATCGCATTTGTTCCGCGAATTGACCCGCGCAAAGAAAATTATAAGTACTTTTCAAAAACGTATAACATCCTGTTAAACGCCGTACTGCTATTATTCTTTTTTGTAAATATGAGCACTATTTTACAGGGGCTTGGCTATAACGTGCCGATGTCGTACATTGCTCCAATTATGGCTGGACTCGTTTTTATTATTATCGGAAACTACTTGCAGCGCGTGCGCTCGAACTATTTTATGGGCATTCGTACACCGTGGACATTGAGCAATGAAAACGTATGGAAAAAGACGCATCGTTTATCTGGAAAGATCTTTTTTATCGGCGGACTGTTAATTCTTATTAGCGCTTTTTTACCTGATGGATACAAGTCAGTTATCATGTGGGGGAGTATCGTTCTGTGCGTGGCGATTCCTTATCTGTATTCGTACGTGGCGTATAAAAAAGAAATGAATATGTAAGCATACAAAAAATCCGGTGAACATACCGGATTTTTTTATGGATAACATATCAGCCGTAACGCCACCGTTCGTGTCACGCCGGCTAATGGGAATAAATACAGCATAAAGTATGAAACGCGTTTCAGGTCAAGAGCTGCTATGAAAAAACTTACATTTGCTTACGATCGCTTGCTTCAGGCGGCTTTTCAATCCAGCCGTTTTTAATCATCACTTCGCTGCAGCGCCCCGCTACTTTTAAGTCTCGTAAAATACACGCTTCACAGTGCCCGACAATATCAAGCCTCATGCTGGTGGTCATTGCCGTTGCGTAATAAGTAATGGCTACTTTAAACATTGCGCCTGCGTGAAACGTCATCAGCTTTTCTGAAAAAGGCGCGTGCGTAGAGGTTGTGATTTCATTATCCAAAAGCGGAGGCGTATGAAGGTTTTCTTCGTGCATAATGGAAGAATAAAGCTCAATATGCTTGTGGGCCACATCAAGACCGGTCTCCATTACTTTTTTCACATCTTTTCGTTTGCTCACTTGTTTAAAGGCAATCAAAAGCGCTTTAGTTGCCATGCTTTTGCGTAAGTTAAAATAAATATTACCGGCTTCATTTGCGTTTAAAAGACGCTGCTTTCCGACAAAATCAAGAGCGTAAGACAAATCTGTGATCGACTCTTGCTTTTTCGGGGTTAAAAAATAAGGAGCTGGCACATAAAGATTTTTTGCTAAAAGCAAATCGAGCGACCGATTGTAGATTTCCATCGCATCTAAATTACACTGATGATAATAATCTCGAATATCTCGGCGAATCGACACGCTAAACGAAATGCCGTACCCTGACAAGCCATGAATCGTCATGTCGTGAAGATATTTCAGCCAAAACGAGTCTGTAAAAAGCGGAGGTGCGTGCAAGTCCACATCTTCATCTGTAAATCCGTTCGGCAGCGGAAAATGTTCAGCATGAAAAATGGCAGTAAGCAGCTCAATATGCTTTTTTGATAACTCTAGCGAAAAGGCAAACAGCGACCGAATCTCGGCATCCGTTACCGTTGCAAGAACATGTTTCGCTACACAAATCGCCAGCGTATCCTGGTGGTACTGCGCGCATAGACTCGTTATTTCAGTTGAAGTCAAACGCTTGCTTTCTGCGTTCAATTGGCTTTCCTCCTATCTATAAAAATGGTACGTATCTATGAAAAAACAGATAAGTATAGTGTGGACAAGGGTGTGTTAAATTATTCCATAACCAAATCGGAATCAAAATAGAAAAAAGATCTGCCCGGTAAAGAGCAGATCTCTATGTATTGATTTATTTTTTATTCATTTCTTTTTCAATTTCAGGATAGGTAATGCCGTATTTTTTAGAGACGGTAACTAAACTGATAATTTCTTCTTCAGTAGGTGGTCCCACTTGCGGCAGAGGAGCATTTTCGGGAACCGAAGTACCGAGTTCTTTAACGAATGAATCAAAGCCTGCAGGAGAAGCAGTAAGGATAAATTCCGTTTCTTCTGGTCCGGTCACAAAGCGGTGCTGAATACCTTTAGGAGCAAAAACATAATCGCCCGCTTTTGCTTCAATTATTTCTTCTCCTATGTAAAAAATCATTGAGCCGCGCTTTATATAAAACGTTTCGTCTTCATGTTCGTGAAGGTGAAGCGGGGGACCTTGGTTTGCTGGTTTCACTACGTGTGCCACGGCATAAGCTCCGTTTGTGTCTTCACCTGATACAAGAAGCGTTACTTTTTCATCAAGAAAATGAAATGTGTTTTGATCGTGTGGTGTACGGTGAAAAGCGTTTGTTAGCTGATTATGAGTTGCTGTCATCCTTTTATCTCCTTAAAAAACATATTTTGAGATTATTGTATACTAATATGGACGTTTTGTGTGCGGAATAATAGTTAAAAAGAATTATTTATTTACATTTATTATCTTTTTTTAGTTCTATTGTTGTTGGTCGTGGATTTTTCATGAAATTTCCTTTATTTATTTTCCAAAACTACCCAATATGCTAACATAAAGATAGAACCCCTAAATGGACAAGTGATGTATGAGATGTAAAAGGAGAGTTTCGATGAAGTTTTTTAAGGATGCTTCTAAACGTGAGCATCAAAATTGGAATAAAGCTGTGTCGGCAGATTTTTATATACTTTTATTGTTGCTGTTTGTGAACGTAATAATGTACTCCTATAATGGTGCTGAGTTAGTATCGTCGCTCTCGATGTTTTGGACAGGAATTATTGTGACGTTTGGCTATCAGTTTATTTTAAATCGAAAAAGTGAGGAAAAATGAAAAAACAGCCTTGGTACCGTTCAGAAAAATTTCTGATGCTTCTGTGTTTTTTTGCGCCACCCATTGGTTATGTGGCGGTGATCGTGAATAAGAAAAAGCTAAGCCGAGAACAGTGGCTGAGTAACTTAACAGTAGCGACTATTATAATGTCCATATGGCTGCTGAAGTTTTTACCGCATCAGTGGGGAACGATTATTTTACTAACGGGAGTGGGAATCTATTGGTATCATCGAATGTTGAAGAAGTTTAAGGAGTAGCAGCAGGGATAAAGAAAGTTAAATTTTACGCATTGATATTTTGAAAAAAGAAGTTAAAATATTATAGTAATACAAATTTGTTCTACCCATGTAAATAAAAGTATTTATTGAATATGTTTTATGATTAGTTAAGAATAGAGCCAACCAAAGCGGTTGGTTTTTTGTATGAGTTCATTCTTTTTTTTGTGGAAATTGAAGAATAGTATCCGATGTAAAGCTAGAGCATATAGGCAGGTGTTAAAACTGTCGGATCCGTTCTTTAAACAGGAGGCAGCCAACTAGTGTCGATAAAGAAAAAGTTATCCGTATTCTTTACTTTGCTGGTATTGTGTATTCTACTAGCGAATAATACCTTGCACTACATTCGATCAAAAAATAGATTAATAGAATTTAACAAAAAAGAAATCACGCTGGTAACAGAGGAAATTGCGTACGAAGTCGAAAACTCAAAAAATAGTGCTTCCTATATGGAAAATCGAATGGCACAAGAATTAAGAACGGCTTCGATTGCGATTCAGGATTCTTTGCCTGCTGATTACCATGACGTCAGCAATGACCAGTTAAAGCGACTGGCTAAAAAACTGATGATATCTCACATTACATTATTAGCTCCTGCGGGAGATGATATTATAGGCGTAAAATCTTCTGATCCTAAGGAAATCAATATGTCTACAAAAGAGTGGGGCTATTGGTATACATCTTTTCGGCAGCTGCTTTCTCAGCAGACGATTACTACCAAAAAAGGAGTGACTCTACCTCACTTTTGGAGCGGTCCGATTGAAGTAGCCTCCAGCAACCCTAATCACATTGACAAGTGGGGCTATTATTACGACGGGTCTACTAATTATATTATTGATCCTTATTTCCGTGATCGGCACGTACTGGATTTTGAAAAAAGGTTCGGTCCTACGAACGTGATGAACCGCTTCACAGAAAATCTGGAAGGCGTTCTTGAACTAACCGTTTTTAACCCCAAAAATTTTGGGAAAAGAAATCAAAACGTATACTTAAACGGCAATAAATATATTAAAATAAAAGATCAGCCGATTTGGTACGGAACATACACGTACCGAAATACCGAACGGGATAAAAAATCCATACAAGAGGTCTTAAAAACGGGAAAATCACAAAGCTATCTTGCTGAAATTAACCATAAAAAAGTATTAAAGACATTGGTACCGATTAAAGAAAAAAACACTCCAGCTTATGTAATAGGCGTAGTGTATGACTACGGACTTATTGAAAAAGAACTGCAGCAAGAATTAATTAAACATTTATTATTGTCTCTTCCGTTTATCTTTATTGTCCTTATTATAAGCTTTATCTTCTCTACATCCATTACGCGGCCGATTAAACATATTATGGAGCACGTGAACCAAATCGCTAAAGGTAATTTCGGCAAGGTGCTGAATACAAGAAGAAAAGATGAGCTGGGAGGACTTGTAGCAAACATCAATCACCTTTCTCACTTTTTAAAAACATATGTAGACGATTTAAAGAAAAGTCAGGAAGAAAGTGAGTATCATGCCTACCACGACTTTTTGACAGGATTGCCAAACAGAAGATATTTTAAAGAAGAATTAAACAGGCGCTTAATTGAGTCGAAGGAAAAGTCCATTCGTCACGTAGCCGTGTTATTTATGGATATAGACCGGTTTAAAGATATTAATGATACGCTAGGGCATTCAAAAGGAGATCAGCTTATACAGCTGATAGCCAACCGTATTAAAGAGTGTCTGCCTCCTGCTAACAATTTTCTTACAAGGCAAGGAGGAGACGAGTTTGTTATTTTATTCAGCGATTTTACACCGGAAGAAGTTGAAGGTATTACCGAGAAGATCATGGCGTATGTTCAACAGCCCTGCTACATTGACAATGATGAAGTTTTCGTCAGTATCAGCAGCGGGTTAAGCTTTTATCCGGAGCACTCTACGAATTTGGACACGCTTATTACGTATGCAGATGTCGCCATGTATGCTTCAAAAAGACAAGGCGGCAGCAAAGTAAGTATTTATCATGATTCGTTAAATCAAAAACAAGCTGAAAAAGTTCACATCGAAACGCGCTTGCGAAAAGCAATTCAAAAAGGGGACATTGACGTTTACTATCAGCCGAAAATAGAAGCGCATCGCAATGTAATCACCGGCGTAGAAGCATTAGTTCGCTGGAATGACGCAGAGCTTGGATTTGTTTCTCCAGAAGCGTTTATCCCTATAGCAGAAGAAGCTGGTTTGATTCAATACTTATGGGAAGTTGTGATGAAGAAAGCTTGTTCTCAAGTCAGCGAATGGAATAAGGTCTCAGACGAAAAAATGACACTGGCGGTCAATTTTTCCCCGCGGCAATTTCAAGATCCGGTTGTTTTGGTTAATGAAATTAAACACTTTCTTTCGCTGCATAGATTTGATCCCGCTTGGTTTGAAATGGAAATTACAGAAAGTACACTGCTTATGAACGCGGAAGAAACGATTAAAGCTTTACATCTGTTAAAGAAATATGGTATATCAATTTCTATCGATGATTTTGGAACCGGATATTCTTCGTTGAGTTATTTAAAAAAATTACCAATCGATTGTTTGAAAATCGACCGGTCTTTTATCCAGGATATTCAAGAAGATTACAGCAACAGTGAAATTGCCCAGGCGATTATCAGCTTATCTCAAAGCTTAAAGCTGGAGGTAATCGCAGAAGGTGTAGAAGAAGAATATCAAAAAGCGTTTTTAATGGAAAATGGCTGTAATCACATGCAGGGATACTTGTTTAGCAAGCCTCTTGCTGCAGAAGATTTTGAAGAAGCGTTTTTAAATAGCTGAAGCAAAACCATCATTTAAAAATAAACTTACTAAGAAAAGGGAAGAGGACATAAAAAGATGGCACTAAGTACACAAAATTTAATTGCTCAAAAATTTTTAGAAACACTA
Source organism: Priestia sp. AB (assembly GCF_028369225.1). Classification (NCBI taxonomy): domain Bacteria; kingdom Bacillati; phylum Bacillota; class Bacilli; order Caryophanales; family Bacillaceae; genus Priestia; species Priestia sp. AB. Next base: position 643,425 of record NZ_JAQMYN010000002.1, on the reverse strand, counting down.
GGCACGAATTCAACTGAAATAGATAAAAAAATAGGTCAAGCTGACACATTTATGAATGCGGTGAAAGAGCTGATTGATTTATGCGGAGATAATCCGGAAAGAGACGGCCTTGAAGAGACGCCGTACCGCGTGCTAAAGGCGTTTTTAGAATATACGGAAGGCTACCGAGAAGATCCGAAAGCTCATTTGGAAAAAACATTTGATGTGAATCACAATGAATTGGTGTTAATACGAGACATTGAATTTCACTCAATGTGTGAACATCACTTTGCGCCGTTCTTTGGCGTTGCCCACGTTGGGTATATACCGGATAAAAAAATCACAGGTCTATCTAAAATTGCTCGTACGGTAGAAGGATATGCAAAAAGATTTCAAGTTCAAGAACGTCTAACAAATGAAATTGCAGATGCAATCGAAGAAGTGTTAGAGCCGAAAGGAGTCATGGTGATTATTGAAGCAAAGCATATGTGCATGTGCGGAAGAGGAATTAAAAAATCTTCAGCTTCTACAGCCACTTCATCTGTTCGAGGAATGTTTATGGAAAAACCAGAGGTTCGAGGAGAATTTTTATCTCTTTTACAGCGACAAATGTAAAGAAACAAAAAGCCATATAAGCTGAGAAGCAGAAGCGAGGTGAGCTGTATGCAACACGTTGACGTACTGATTATTGGCGGAGGGCCCGCTGGTATCTCTGCTGCCGTGTGGTGTAAGAGGCTAGGCGTTGAGTGCTTGCTTCTTGAAGAGCAGGCACAGTTAGGCGGACAGCTGTTTACGATTTATAATGAGATTATTGATTATCCCGGAATACAAGCGGAAAATGGCATCGAAATGCAGCGTAAAATGGTTCAGCATTTTATCGATATGGACTGCTTATATGAAGCGAATACAAAAGTAATTTCCATTGACGAATGTTCTAAAACAGTAAAAGTAAAGCAGCAAGAAACAGAAAAAGAAATTGGCTATACGTATCTTATTTTAGCAACGGGTTCTAGTCAGCGAAAGCTCGGAGTGCCGGGTGAGCAGCAAATGATTGACCGAGGAGAAGTATATTCTGCTTCAGCAGACGGAGAACGGTTAAAAGGTAAAAGGGTTGCTCTCATTGGCGGGGGAGACCGGGCGTTTGAAGGAGCACATCTTTTAGCATCAAAAGCAAAAGAAGTATATCTGATTCATCGTTCTACGCATTTTAAAGCAAGAGAGCAATACGTTGAAAAAGTTCTTTCCGACCCCGGTGTTAAAGTGATGACAGATACAGAAGTGACGGCTATCCACGGGAAAAATCACGTCACATCGATCGATTTAAAAAGTAAAAACAGTGAATGTAAGAACCTATCAGTAGACGCAGTGCTGATTAGACTAGGCGTAGCGCCCAATGTTGAACTTATTAAAGAAAAAGTCACCACTACACAAAGCGGGCTCATCGTCATCAATGAAGTGCATCAAAGCAGCAACCCATCTATTTACGCAATCGGAGACGCCTGCACGACTCCTTTGTTTTCTAGTATCAGCTCTTCAGCCGGTCAAGGAGCGATTGTAGCCAAGCATTTATCAAGTCTCTTAAATATGTAATGTTTTGTTAAATATATCTAACAAAGTATTTTGTATAAAAAACAAACAATATACATAAAAAAGCATCTATCCTCAGCGATAGATGCTTTTTAGCTTGCACAGTAAAATAAACATAAGAGAAACACGTTCACCGGCATACAAATGGTTTGAAAAAAAGCCATGTAGCTTTTGGGGTCGGATCTTCGCTTTTTGATGAGAATATATTCTTTCGAAACATCCTTGTAAAAAGCGGTGAGAAAAAAGTAAAATAGTCAGTATCTGAAAAGAGCCTCTAGAAAATAAATGAAGTTTTTTTATGTTATTCACTGTATTCCTCCTTTTTGTTTTTTATTTTACCAATTAAAAAGAAGTAAAGGAGGAATATTTTTATCTTTGATTCGAAAGTTTCTCGTTTCGTTAAATTAGGAAGAGAAGTAAGTGTAAAGTTACCTGAAATCTATTATTTTATCCAAGATGGCTGCTATGATACTTTTGGGAACAATACTATCTAGTACAACAGTTAAAGTAACAGAATTTCTTATAAGAGATCAACTTAGCTAGATTGTATTGAATTAGTAAAGAAGCTTTATTTTAGCCTGAGGAAAAGTAAAAAAGAGCCTCTGTGTAGAGACTCTCTTAAAATACCAATTAACGTAATAATTGAAGTACTTGCTGCGGTTGTTGGTTAGCTTGAGACAACATTGCTTGAGAGGCTTGAGCAAGAATTGAGTTTTTAGTTTGCTCCATCATCTCTTTCGCCATATCAACATCCCTTACACGTGACTCAGCTGCCGTTAAGTTTTCAGATGATGTATTTAAGTTATTGATAGAGTGATCTAAACGATTTTGGTGAGCTCCTAAGTTAGATCGTTCAGCAGATACTTTTTCAATTGCCGATTCAATAGCTGTAATAGCTGTGCTTGCGCTTGCTTTACTAGAAACGTTAATACCGTCATTTGTTACAGCTTTAGCAGTATCCGCCGTTCCTGCAGCTACAGCGTTAGATGCGTCAGTACCAGCAACTCCTAGGCTAACAGCATCCATCGCTTTAATATCAAGGTTGATAGATTGCCCAGCATTGGCACCGATTTGGAATGTCATTGAATCAGCATCTGTGACGTTTGTTGTATTAGATGAATCAACTGCACCTGTAAGAAGTTTTTTAGTATTGAATTCAGTATCGTTAGCAATTCGTGTAACTTCTTTAGCAAGTTGGTTTACTTCTTTTTGGATTTCTCCACGATCAGCATCTGTGTTGCTGTCGTTTGAAGACTGAACAGCTAATTCACGCATACGTTGTAAAATATCGTGAGTTTCACCTAAAGCACCTTCAGCTGTTTGAATAACTGAGATACCATCTTGGGCGTTACGTGCAGCCTGATCTAATCCACGCACTTGACCACGCATTTTTTCAGAGATTGCTAGACCAGCAGCGTCATCAGACGCACTGTTAATACGTAAACCAGAAGATAATTTCTCCATAGATTTTGCTTGTGCATTATTGGCTGTGTTGTACTGGCGGTACGTGTTTAAAGCTGTAATGTTGTGATTAATTCTCATTTTCCTTACCTCCATATAATAGTTTTACTTCTCGGTTTACATCCTTGTATGCAAGAAGTGTCCCGTCTTTAGGCGGGATAAAAGTAATCGAACATCTTTTGAAAATATGTTCATACTATATATCGACTGAGAGGTGAGGTTGTTTACACTTTCCATTAATTTATTAAATAAAAAATTTGTGCGTATATAAAAAGAAAAACCAGTTCTCTATATGAACTGGTCTTTAGCATTAATGAGTAGCGCCGCCTGAAACTAAAATATCATCTTCAGTTACAATTGTGGTCTTTACAATAGAAAGCAACCCCTGCACAATCAAATCTAGCGACATACTCGCTTTCCCTGGATGATTTACAGCTTGTTCGGGAAGATAAGGAATATGAACAAATCCGCCTTTAATCGAGCAGTTTTGAATCATGTTCATGAGCCCGTAAAATACGTGGTTGCAGACAAATGTCCCAGCAGTTTGAGAGACGCTGCTTGGAATGCCTGATTGGCGCATAGTTTCGACAGCTGCTTTGATAGGCAGTGTCGAAAAGTATGCGGCAGGGCCGTTTTCGATAATAGGGCGATCAATGGGCTGCTGGCCGATGTTGTCAGGAATTCGCGCATCGTCTACGTTAATGGCCACGCGTTCTACTGTAATGCCTTCTCGTCCGCCTGCTTGTCCAACGCAAATGACGATTGAAGGGCTAATTTCTTCTATATACGTATGAAGCTTTGCGATTGATTCGCCAAATACAGTAGGAAGAGGTTTAGCAATAATGTGATAGTCTTCAACAGCTACACCATCTAAAGCTTTTACCGCTTCTAAAGACGGGTTAATGCGTTCACCTTCAAATGGTTCAAAACCGGTTAGTAATACAGTTGTCATTCTAGTCGTCTCCTTTAAAAATGGTATACAAGGTAGTACATCAATAATGTATTAACAACAAAAACGGATAGCGCAATCGGAACTTGTGCTTTAATGACGGCGTTTTTGTCTTTTAATTCAAGCAGCATAGCAGGTACGATATTAAAGTTCGCTGCCATTGGCGTAAGAAGCGTGCCACAGTAGCCAGCAAACATGCCAAGTGCTGCCATAATCGCTGGATTCCCTCCGTGCATGTGTACAATTAAGGGAAGGCCAATACCTCCAGTAATAACGGCAAACGCAGCAAATGCATTTCCCATGACGATTGTAAACAGCAGCATCCCCAAGCAGTAAGCAAGCACAGCAACAAATGCATAGTTAGTCGGAAGAATATCACTTACAATATCCGAGACGACTGTTCCAACGCCTGATTTTGAAAAAATGCCGCCAAGCGCTGCGAGCATTTGCGGTAAAATAACTGCCCAGCCAACTGCTTGAAGCAAGCGGCTTCCTTCTTTAACAGGTACGTCCATTTTTGCTTTGGTGACGCCCATTGAAGCGATAAACGCAATCACAGCTGCGATTGCCAGTGAAATTAACGTAACTTTTTCTGGATCAATTAACGCCCAGTTCCCAAACTTAATTTTGCCAAAAAGAAGAGTGCCAATAATCGTAAAAATAGGAATAAATAAAGCCGGTAAAAAGATTTTGTTTTTTAATCTTTGGGCGTGAGCCACACGTTCTTCAGCCGGTGTTTCGGCTTCATTGGATTTAGTCACGCGGTTAAATGAAGCAAGCAGAACCATAATAATCACTAAGCACCCTACATAAAAAGGCGGAATGACGTTGCCAAATAAAAACGTAATGGAAAACAGCGCCCAGAATAGAGAAGATCCTAAACGATTAGGATGGTTGTGATCACGTGCGATCCGAATCGCGATAAAAGCGACAATAATACCGAGTAAGTAGTAAATCGTATCAAGCGTCAGGATGCTTTTCATTTAACTCGCCTCCGTCTTTGAAGATGATGTTGGTTTATGCTTCGCCATTTTTTTATGAATACGTCGGTCTAACTGACGGAAACGAATGGCGCTGATCAGCAGTGCTGAGATAGCCGTTGGAATACCCCAAAGTGCCATATCCCAGACGTCCACGTGAATGCCTACAGAGTCAAAGAACCCTTTCATTAAGAGAATTCCACCCGTTGCGATAAAGATATCTTCTCCGAAAAACCAGCCTGTATTTTCAGCTGCCGCTGCGTGAGCGCGGATATCTTCTTTTACTTTGGGCGGAAGCTCTCCGTATTTGGCGCGAGCTGCGCCTTCAGACATAGGTGCCACTAACGGACGCACGGATTGAGCGTGTCCTCCGATATTTAAGCCGACTGCGGCTGAAATTTCACGAATAAAAAGATATATAAGTAAAACATTTCCAGAAGAAGCGTTTTTAGCTTTTTTGATCAGCACTTCCGCTTGTTCTTTCAGCCCGTATTTTTCTAATACGCCGAATATAGGAAGAGTAAGTAAAATAGCCATAGACATATAGCGGTTATCTACAAAGAACTGGCCGAACATCGTAATTACTTCATGCAGTGACAAGCCTGATACAAGGCCCGTCACGATGCCTGCAACAGTTACCACAAGCAGCGTGTTTAAACGAAATAAAAATCCCACTGCCACTAGCAAAACCCCAATTAATTTCAACATAAAAAATCCCCCTCCAGTATGTATAGACCGTGCTGCAAAGTCACCTCCATTGTTTTTCTAAAAAAGCAAAGATGTTTTGAGTATAAACAATTCTGAAAATTAAAACAAGACAGTTAAGACGTAAAATAGTTTTATTAGTGAACTAAAAGCATAAAAGGAAGGTTGATATACAACTTGCATGTAGAAATAAAAGAAAGAATTCGGCGAAGAAGTTTGGGTAGAAATTTTTTAAGCTGATCTGCTGAAAACACCTCTCCTAAAATACCAGAAATGGTGTATAATTCTAAAAGATGTGAGTATAGAATTATATAGATTACACCTAGGTAAATCTATATAACTATATTTTAAACAATATATTGAAGGAGGAAGGAGCATTTGAATTGTTCAAATTGCGGCCATTTTAATGATGGCGGAAAGTTTTGCGTGAAATGCGGTCATAAATTACAAGAAGAGGCAGCTGCAAGCCAGACGGCAGCAGCATCTGAATATCAGCCTCAACCTCAGCCGCAAGCAGCGTATGCGCCTCAACAACCTAATCAGCGTGTTCGTCAGGCGAAAAAAGTGTCAAAATCATTTTTTAGTTATTTTGCAGAAGGGATTAAAAATCCAACAGCTACAGCGCAAGCAGCAGGCGAAAGCCAATTTGTTAATGCTCTTATTACAGTCATTCTTTATGCTCTTAGTATACCTATTATGCTGTATGTAGGCTGGAAGCTATTATTGATTCAATTTGTTCGAAGCATGTTCAAGCTTCCTATTATCAGTGAAGAGCTGGCGCCATCCGACATGGAGGATTTTAATACAGGCGTTGATTTGATAAAAGCCACAGATATTAACAGCATCATTCACTTTAATTTTACAGATTTCGTCTTTAAACAAGGGATTCTCATTTTTATTGGACTTGCGGTTATTATTGGAGCAACATATGTTGCAGCAAAGTTTGGAAAAGTAGACGTTTCCTTTAAAGAATTTTTCTCGCGCTTTGGCACGTTTTTAATTATTCCAACAGCTCTGCTTTTAATTGGGCTTGTGCTGGCATTTCTACATGTGGAATACTTTTCTTATTTTATGAATTTTGGTTTGTTGAGTATTTTCCTTGTGGTTCCATTTACGATTGCTAGCTTCAAGCAAAGCGGATCAGGCGGACTAGATCGTATCTACAGCACTCTTATTGTGTATGTAGTAATTACGATTGTGCTGACGTTCATTGCGAATGGCTTAGGAGAAGAAGCCAAAACCATTATTACAAGAATGGGGAACAGCACTGAATTGAATGATCTATTTTAAGTCGACAGAGAGCATCGTGTACAGCGATGCTTTTTCAAACCATTATAAAAAAGGAGTGTAGAAATTGAGCTATTGTAGAGAGTGTGGACATCAGTTAACAAATGAGCATGAATTTTGTCCAGAGTGTGGACATCCTGTTGAAAGAAAGGAGGCTTCTAGTCAAGGAGAACAATCACAGCGTTACGTAGAATCTGCATCACCGTCAAGAGAAGAGGGCAGAGGCTCGGTAAAGCCTTCAAATAAAAGAACAAAGGTTATAACAATTTCAGTGATAGCAGCAGCTGCTATACTTGGCGGCGCTTATTACGGAATCGATAAAACAATGATGGCGCCCAAAGCCGTGTCAGAAAAATTCATTGCTTCAGTAAAGGGCAATGATGTTGATAAAGTAAAACAATATGTAAATGATGGTCAAATTCAATTAGAAGCCAACGATGAGCAAACCAAATCATTTATTACATATTTGCACGAAAATCCCGATGTGATGAAATCAATCTCTGAAGGGTTAGTGGCAGACAGCAGAGCGCTTGAAGCAGGAGTCCCAAGCGAAGATCACTCTTCATACGCTAAGCTAGAACAAGACGGAAAGAAATGGGGAATCTTTGATCATTACACGGTACAAGTAAACCCTGTATATGCAAAAGTTCAGTCTACAGAAGATGCGACAGCGGTATATATTGACGGGAAAAAAGCTGGAACAGTAAGCAGTGATTCCTCTAAAAAGATTGGTCCATTTTCACCTGGTACGCACACGGTAAAAGGTGAAGTTCAAAATGATTATGGAAAAGTTGAAAGTGAGCAAGAGATTGAAGCCGCCAACGGAGAAGATGTGAACGTGGAGTTTGATTGGTCAGATCATGCGGTATACGTTTCTTCAGATTATGATGACGCGACGCTGTTCGTTAATGGCAAAGACACAAAAACAGAAATTGGTGATATTGATTATCTAGGTCCACTGCCAATGGATGGTTCAGTAAAAGTATATGCAAAACGTAAATTTGATTCTGGAGAAAAGAAAACGGAAGAAGTATCAATCAAAAAAGGAATAGACGATATTGCGCTTAATTTTGACGAAGAAAATACGGCAGAAGCATCAGCTCCTTCTAAGGAAGAACAGTCGGATGACCAAGATTCAAAAGCTGATTCTGGAGTATCTACTAGCGAAGTGTCTAGTTTTATTGAACAATATATGTACGCTACAATTTCATCAATTAATAGCGGAGACTTCTCTATTGCAGAGCCGTATATCGATTCTAACGGACCAAAATACAAAGAACAAAAAGAGTATACAGCTTACCTAATTAAAAAAGGAATAACAGAAGATTTATTAAGCTTTAACGTAAATAGAGTAACAAAACTTGATGATTCGATGTATAAAGTATATACAACAGAACAGTATGATATTTCGTACGGAGACGGATCTGTTAAATACAAAAAATTTAACAGTATTCATAAAGTAAAAGAGTTATCTGATGGAAGTCTAGGAGTTTATCAGCTTATTAGTTCAACTGAAGTAAAGTAAAAGCTGCTAAATGAACCCTGAAACAGCAAAACACGTAGTGCAGTAAGCAAAAACACATAAAAAAGACGTCTTCTATGAGGAGACGTCTTTTTTATGTGTTAAACCCAATACCTGGGATACTGCCGATCTTGAAATAAATTGTTATACACGGTAGAAATCAGTACAACCACACACGCACAAATCATAATAATACCTAAATATCCCCAGCCGGCTTGAGTATTAATAGCTACAATTGCGCTCGCTGCAGCGGGAGGATGAACGGTTTTGGTAAGAATCATTAAAATAAGAACAAACGCAAGCACAATGGCGATAGTGATTAGACTTCGATGAAATAAACTCCAAATAATAAGTGCGGAAACCGTTGCAAGCAAGTGCCCTCCCAGTACGTGACGCGGCTGTGATAAAGGACCTTTATGAGCCCCAAAGACAAGCACGCAGCTTGCGCCAATCGGAGCAAGTGCCATTGGATAGCCAAGCGCTAGTGCAATCGCACTGCTGATGATAATGGCAATTAAGCCTCCGATCGAAGAAACGACCGCATCTCTATAATTGATTTTCGGTTCTTCTTTTAGTTCTCCTTTCATCTTTTTAGCATAAGAGCTTAAGTAAGACAGAAAGGGATTTTTTGTTTGAGAGAAACTTTTTTCAATCTGCATTTCTTCTTTCCTTTCTCTTGTGTAAGTAAAATTTGTTTGTCAAGTTGTATGTCAGAACATCTGCTATATTAAGTTAGTTTATAAGAAAACAAGGATTACTGGAAGAGGAAAAATGTCTTTTTTTACTGGAAATACTCTTTATGAACGAAAAAAGGCGGGATAGGCGGTATAAAGGGTATCTATGTGCAGGGAAAGCAAGAGAGAGGTATAATAAACCTAGAGGTGACTAAATAATGTATCTAGTAGACTACCATCATCACACGAACAATTCATTTGACTCACAGGCAGTCATGAAGGAAGTGTGCGAACAAGCTGTAAAAAACGGCATAAACGAAATTTGTTTTACCGAGCACTTTTCATTAAATCCATTAGCGCCAACGTACGGTCATATGGATTTTGATAAATACGAACGAGAACTAGCTGAATGCAGAGATCAGTTTCAAGGTCAGCTCGTGATTAAAAAAGGAATTGAAATTTGTGAGCCTCACTATTTGAAAAAAGAATATCAAAAAACAATGAAGCAAGAGAAGTTTGACTTTATTTTAGGATCGGTTCACAACATTAATAACATTAAGCTTCGCAAACACTTGGAGCTGAACGACAAAGAAGCCATTTACCGCACTTATTTTAATGAAATGTATAAGCTAGTAAGCGAAGCGGATATTGACGTGTTGGCTCATTTAGATTTAATGAAGCGCTATGCGTTTGAGCAGTACGGCATTTACGACTTTCATCAGTTCAAAGATATTTTGGCGGATATTTTGAAAAAAGCCATTGAACGTAATATTGGAATTGAAATTAACACCTCAGGCATGAGAGGAAAGCTTGGTGAAGCACTGCCGGCACTTGAAGTTGTCGGGCTATACCGAGATTTAGGCGGAGAAATCTTAACGATTGGGTCTGATTCGCACTTTGCTGAAACCGTAGGAGCTCATATGAAAGAAGCAGTTGAAATGGCAAAACAGTGCGGATTTACGGAAATTTATACATTTGATCAGCGTCAGGCAAAAGGAATTCGTATTTAAAAGGTAAAACTGGAAAAAGCATGCTCAAACCAGAGCATGCTTTTTATATTCAATTACGCTTGAATTTCGATAAAAATTTCCGAGCCTCTTCTACCGTCAGTCTTAGTGTACGAGCTGCTTGCATCAGGTTAACCCATTCGCGACCAATTGACAGTATATTTTCCTTCTTCATTACGGTTCAGCCATCGCAGCCATAAGTGCCGTTAGATCTGAAGCTTTGCGTTACTATTTTTTAATAGTTTTTCCCTTATCTGGAGAATTTGTAATAGTTATCACATTTGTAGCTTAAGGTTATTGTATAAAATACTATTAATAAAAAATGTCGAAATGGGTCAATATTCATAATGGAGTTATAAAATTAGTGAATTTCAGTTAATCTGTAAAGTCATTCATTTTGCGGAACTTTAAATAACATTGAAATTCCACAAACTCTTCTTTGGTCATGCCATCTTTAATTGCTTGCTCAATTAAGTAAAGCCATTCTTTATTAATAAGTGGTTTTGAAGGTGATACAGGATGACTATTTTCAGCTTCAATTAATTCATCAATCGTTGTATTAAGAGAAGACGCAATTTTATTAAGCATGTGAAGAGAAGGGTTATTGTTTAGTCCTTTTTCTAAATGAGATAAATATGATTTTGAAATTTTGGCTTTTTCAGCTAGCCGTGTAATGGAATATCCTTTTTTTAACCGCAAACTTTTAATTTTGGCTCCTACCACATTCAGCCCGTCCTTTTCTTATGTCTTTTGTTCATTATAATGTATATAAACATATTCAGTAGGTGTTTATCCTAAAAAAATGTTCTTTATAAAGAAAAATATTTTTAATTTTAAAATAATTTTGATACAAAGGTCTCTGGTAAAATTCATATCTAGTTCATATAAACCGTTCACAATACTAATAGATAAACCAAAGACAGGAGAGATGAACGTGATGTGGAACAATGAATGGAATAAATGGATCAATTACAGGGAATTAAAAAGTGAATTAAAAAAACAAATGAATGACGTGGCGGAACGTGAACGGGAATATGCTTTTTATAAACAGCTCGAATTTGGAACAGGCGGAATGAGAGGGGAGCTTGGTGCGGGACCGAACCGCATGAATATCTACAGTATTCAAAAAGTCACAGCTGGACTCGCAAAATATATTGAAAGAAATGGAATTGAACCAAAAAGACGAGAAGTAGTGATTGCGTATGATTCCCGCCATCAGTCATCAGAACTTGCCTTAGAAGCGGCCAAAACATTAGGGATGCACGGTATTAAGACATATGTATTCCAAGAGCTGTGGCCAACACCAGAATTATCGTTTGCCGTACGTTATCTTCGTGTTTACGCAAGCAATATGATTACAACAAGCAACAGAGAATAGAAGTGAGAAGAGGTTGCAGGAAATTCAGGCAAATGTAATGAGTGCAGTAGAAAATACTATATACAAATAAAAAAGCATCAGGCTAGAGCCCGATGCTTTTTTATTTATATATCTATTCTTTCAGCAACGCCTATAACTCTATCACGTCGAAGACTTTCTCACTTTATACAATATAAATAACATTAAAGCTGCTCCGAACGAATCAATCATTACATCCACAATCCGACCATCCCGGCCAATGATAAAAGCCTGATGGACTTCATCTAAAAAAGCAAATGCTGCGAGACAAAGCCACGCTTTTACATAACGATATCGCTGTTCCTTTAAATTCCAGTAAAAAAGCAGACCCAGCATGCCGAAAAAAGAAAGGTGAGCAATTTTTCGAAGAATGAATTCCAAATCAAATCCGTATGTATACGACGTATAAAACTCGCTGCCCGGATGCAAAATGGACCAAAGCGTAGCGTTATGATCCCAAACGGAAGAATTTGTCCACGTGGAAGGATCTGTAACTAGTAAATGCGGAGTATGAGAGAACTTTGAGATAGATAATAGTAAAAGAATTAATAAGCTTCGTTTTAACATGTTAGAAAAACCCATTTCTTCATAAAATTTTTTCTTAATCATAAGAAAGGTTAAAGTAAATTGCAAGGAATTAGTAGAGGTTTTTAGGAGGATAACCCGGTTCTTGCTATTTTCTTTTAATATTAAAAGATAACTAGGTTTAGTTAAAGTTTTATAATTTGCTAGAAATTTAAATGGAACAAGAGAATTTATCACTAAAATGTAATGTATAAAAAAACATTTTGATGATAAAATTGCCATACAAACAACCCAATACCAATAGGTATTTTATAGTGAAAAGGAGAGAAATATTGAAAAAAATTCTTTTAATATTGAATTTAGTTGGTATAATTCTTTTTTTATTTCTACTAGTTAATAATAACAGAAATACGGTAATTATTTTTAAAGAAAATAAAGTTAGCGAAAGGCAAAGAATTATAAATGAAGAACTCGACAAAGTAAAACATGAAGTTAATCAAATAGAGGGTAAAGAAGCTTTTAGTTTTGGATTTGTAACGGATTCACATTATGAAAGTGGTATAGGTGGTTTACAACAATACTTTTCTCTCCAAAGTATAAGTAAAGATATACCTATGCGCTTCATTGTTCATGGTGGTGATATAATTAATGGCTATAAGAAGAAAGGTCAAAGCTTAAAGGATTTAAATAAAATGAAACGAATTCTAGCGGATACACATTTACCTGTGTATTTAGTTAAAGGAAATCATGACGACAATTCGTACTATGTAAGAGATACGCAAGAATCCACGACTGTAGATATGATAACAGAAAAAGAATGGAAAGAAAATGTGGATGATTTATCTAAAAATGAGATCGTTACAGATGAGGACAATCCCTTAGGAGCATACTATTATAAAGATATAAATGATGTAAAGGTTAGGGTAATTGTACTAGATAGTAATGATGTTCCAGTTATTACTACTAGTTCAGGGAAGCCTAAATATTATGGAATTAATAAATATGCTTTTTCTAGCCAACAGTTAAAGTGGGTAGCTACTAAAGCTTTGAACTTTTCTAGCAAGAACAATTCTTCGGAATGGCAAACGATATTCATTTCACATGTTCCTTTATACGCTTCAATGAGTTTACCCAATGATCCTCCAATTGTTAATTCTAGTGTAATGGATGCTATTATTTTGGCTTTTAAAAATGGAAAGAGTATTGATATTCCTGAAAGAACAGACGAATTCAGGCATGACTTTATGCATTTAGATTATGAAAAACAAGGGAAAATGACTGTAATTGGTTACTTATCAGGCCATACCCATGCTGAAAAAAGTCAAGTGATAAATGGAATTGATTATATAACATTTTTGCATGCTTTAGCTCGGCCAGATGGAGGCCCACAAAGGAACACTCTAATGACTGCTGGAGCTTGGAGCATAGTAACAATTAATACAGAAAAAAGAAAGATTTTTATTACGGGGTTTGGAGCAGCCACAAATAGAGAATATACCTACTAATAGAGAGACAACAAGTATTCACAATGAAATTGTTGTACAAGATACAAATGCTAGGCTAGCAGTGAAAATTGCAAACTCGACAGTAAGTGTATTTAAAAAAGGAAGTACCTTGAGTATGATAATGAGAGTATTTTAGCAAAAGCTCAACTCCATGAAACGTTAAGTTCAATTGAGTCACAGCCGCTATTAAATATAATGATCGCTATTGTTATGTTATAGGGGTTAATGGTAGGTGTATTATTATTTCTATTAAAATATGTAGATGACATTATTAAAGATGAGAAAGCTATTGAACATATTATGGAACTCCTATTATTGAATTTACCTCACTCATTGATGAAGAAGAGTTAAAATTATCATTAATTTCTTCTCCTTCTTTAGCGCCAGTGAGGGGAGGAACTCACAGTTTAAAAAAACAAAAAATACAGAATCAAAGAAATTAGCTTATATGTGTAGCTTAATTTTAGATGAGAACCAAAATCTCTGATTTCGGAGCAATATCGAACGCTGCTTACGAATATTCAATTCTCAAACGTTAATCTTAACATTAACATTCGTTTTATCATCGTAACTTCTTCATTTTAAAAAGAAGGAAAATCAACAACTACAACAAACCTAGCACTAGTATTCGCTCAGCCAGGAAAAAGATTTTTTTCGTAGGCGTTGATTTACGTAAACCTATAGTTCGATATATATTTCAACTGAAAAATCATATGGGCTTAACGAATGTATTGAAAAAGTAGATTACAGTAGGTTTGATGTGTAAAGCTCGCATATCGAAGATTTATGAATCCTGACAAGTGGTTCTATTCCACTGGGTATGGCTGAGTTATGAGGATTACAAGCGATGGGAGATTTATTTGAAGAAATGTATAGGCTAGTTTAATATTATTACTTTTGATACACTTCCAGTTCTTCTAGTAGCAGCTGTCCATGTTTTAGTGAATCAATGCCATTGCATTATGCTGGTTATGAAGAGTGGAGCGGTAGAAAAGGATGTGGCTTTAAAAACTAAGGGTATTCTAGAAAGTACAAATGTTAAATTGCTTGGATTCGTATTAAATCAAAAAACAGCCAGTATTATTATGGAACTAAATCTTAACTTTAAATAAAACTCTCTTGTAACAGATGATATTATTCATCTGTTATAGGAGAGTTTTATCATTCAGGGGTGTAAATTATGTTTAAAAGTGTGTCAGGATAATTGAAATAGATACATATAACTGTTTCATAGAGTTCGGATTTATATAATTTGTAATAAAAATGTAATAAAAAGTTTTATGAAAATAACAAAGAAAACGCTATCATTTGCTAGGAGTGATTTTACATTTATATAAGGTATTGTATAATGTAGTAAAAATAAATAATCTATATCATGTAATAATCGAAATTGCATTTTTAGTATTTTTTCAGAATAATTGTGTGGATATTTCCATTAAGTCGGTCCACATTCTTTTTATTAAAGAGTAGAAGTTAATTATTTTACCAACAAAATAAGACATAAAAAACCTTTATATACGTATTATATGACTTTCGACAAAATAAGACATTGAACCTATAAAAGCGTTATGATACTATTGAAATTGCTTTTTCTGGGACTTTAGTTGGAAGGGGTGCTTATTATAATTGATATCCACTGTCATATATTACCCGGAGTCGATGATGGAGCTAAGTCAGTTGAAGATAGTGTAGCAATGGCTAGGCAAGCAGTATCAGAAGGCATACATACAATTATTGCTACGCCGCATCATAAGAATGGAAAATACATAAATGAAAAACAACATATTATAAACGACGTAGAAAAGCTGAATGAAAGGTTAAAGCAAGAGGGAATTCCTTTACTAATTCTACCGGGTCAAGAATGTAGGATTTACGGGGAAATGTTAGAAGATTATCGATCTAACAGCGTTTTAACCTTAAATAACAATAACAAATATGTGTTTGTTGAGTTTCCTTCTAATCAAATCCCTCGATTTTCTGAACAATTACTGTTTGATATTCAATCAGCAGGTTTAACACCTATTATTGTGCATCCAGAAAGAAATACCCGCATTATTGAGGATCCGAACATTTTGTACAACTTTGTAAATAAAGGTGCTTTAACTCAAGTAACTGCAGGTAGTCTTACTGGAAAATTCGGTAAAAAAATCAGAAAATTTTCTTTAGAATTAATCAATGCTAATTTAACTCACCTTATTGCTTCGGACGCCCACAATATATCTGGCAGACAATTCTGTATGAAAGAAGCTACGGAGCTGATAGAGCAAGAATATGGAGCACAGCAGCTTTATGTGTTTTATGAGAATGCAGAAGCAGTTGTAGATGGATTAGCTTGCTTTAAAGAGATTCCTGAAAAAATTAAGAAGAAGAAATTCTTAGGGATATTTTAAACTAATGGTTATTTAAATAAGTAGAGATAGAAAGAAGGAGTAAAAATGAAAACAGTAAAAAAAGCAATTATTCCAGCTGCTGGACTAGGTACAAGATTTTTACCCGCTACGAAAGCAATGCCTAAAGAAATGCTACCGATTGTAGATAAACCGACTATTCAATATATTGTGGAAGAAGCAATTGATTCTGGTATTGAAGATATCATTATTGTAACTGGTAAAGGAAAAAGAGCCATTGAAGATCATTTCGACTATACGCCAGAATTAGAAAACAATTTAATTGAAAAAGAAAAATTCGATATTCTTGAAAAGGTGAGACAATCATCTAATGTTGATATTCATTATATTCGTCAGAAAGAACCTAAAGGGCTGGGACATGCTGTATGGTGTGCACGCAATTTTATTGGAAACGAACCCTTTGCTGTCTTATTAGGAGACGATATTGTCCAAGCAGATACACCTTGTCTTCGTCAATTAATTAATCAGTATGAGCAAACATTATCTTCAGTAATTGGCGTTCAAACCGTAGCAGATAATCAAACTCATCGATATGGCATTGTAGATCCTAATGGCAATAAAGACCGCCGATACGAGGTAAGTAATTTTGTAGAAAAGCCTGCTCCTGGAACAGCACCTTCTAACTTAGCTATTATGGGACGCTATGTATTTACGCCAGAAATTTTTAAGTTTTTGGAAAAGCAAGAAATTGGTGCGGGTGGAGAAATTCAATTGACAGATGCCATTCAAAATTTGAATGAAATTCAGCGTGTATTTGCTTATGATTTTGAAGGGAAACGTTATGATGTCGGAGAAAAGCTTGGCTTCATTCAAACTACATTAGAATTTGCACTGCAATATCCGGAACTTAAAGGCGACCTTTTAAATATCATGAAAAATTTACTAGAAAAAGAAGCAGCTCATATTAAATAAAGAGAGGGGGAGCAAATGGTGACACAATTATTGCACGACAAGGAACCAATTAGGCCGACCCACCAAAATAATGAAGCATTATTAGCTCAATCGTTAATTACAGTCAATGACTCTCGCACATATTTGATAATGAAAAGGTTGATGGATGTTACATGCTCTATTCTAGGTCTGATATTTCTATCATTTGTTTTTGTTGTGATTGCCCTAATTATTAAATTGGAAGATCCGAAAGGGCCTGTATTTTTTTCACAAAAAAGAATTGGAAAAGATGGAAAATCATTTCATATGTACAAATTTCGCTCTATGGTAACAAATGCTGAAGAGAAACTTCAAGAGTTGCTCAAGTACAACGAAACAACTGGTGCTATGTTTAAAATGAAGAATGATCCAAGAATAACTAGAGTAGGTCGCTTCATTCGTAAAACCAGTATTGATGAACTTCCTCAGTTATTTAACGTATTAAAAGGAGACATGAGTCTTGTAGGTCCTCGTCCACCTTTACAGCGTGAAGTAGATGAGTACACAGAGTACGACATGCAAAGATTACTAGTAACTCCTGGATGCACTGGCTTGTGGCAAGTAAGCGGTCGTAGCAATATCGGTTTTAAAGAAATGGTAGAATTAGATCTTAAATATATTAAAACACGAAATTGTAAAGTTGATGTTAAGCTTGTGTTAAAAACTGTGAAAATTATGATTATTCCAGATAAAAGTGCTTTTTAAAATGGAGGTAAAAAATGAAAAAGAAAATCGTAATAACATACGGAACGTTTGATGTCTTACACTATGGCCATATCAACTTATTAAAAAGAGCTAAGGCATTAGGTGATTATTTAATTGTTGGTATTTCGACAGATGAATTTAATGCATTAAAAGGTAAAAAATCATTTTATACGTTTGAGCATAGAAAGCACTTGCTGAAATCGATCAAATATGTAGATAAGGTAATTCCTGAAGAATGTTGGGAACAAAAAGTTCAGGACTTGAAAAAATATGATGTAGATATCTTTGTTATGGGAAATGATTGGGAAGGGAAATTTGACTTTCTTTCTGAATACTGTGAAGTTACATACCTCCCAAGAACAGAAGGCATTTCATCTACTCAAGTCCGAGATTCACTAGCTACGTGATTTAACAGAAGCACAATGGTTTTTATGTAGTAGCGTTAATAATTTATTGTGTATAAAGGGAGTCTGAAATGTTCATTAATGAAAATAGTATTAATGTTGTAACGGTAACCTATGGGGATAGATGGGGTCATTTAAAGCAGATTATTGAAAGGTTGCATCTTTTTCCTGAAGTTAACTCTATTATTATTATAGATAACGCTTCTTCTTATTCGGTTCAAGATAAGGTAAAAGAGGAATTTAACCATTCACAAAAGGTAACAGTAATTACTTCTTCGACTAACTTAGGGTCATCTGGTGGGTTTAAACGTGGGATTGAAGAAGCTTTAGAAAAAGATGGAGAGCTAATTTGGTTGTTAGATGATGATAATTTGCCTAATGAGAATGCCATTAAAGGTTTTACAAATGCTCAAAAGGCTCTAGGAGATTCAGAGAAATACATCTTATGTTCCTATAGAGAAGATTGGAAAGAACTAAGAAGAAATGGTGGGCAAAAATTAAAAGAAAATACTTTTTTTCAGTTTGATTTAATTAGTAAAATGCCCGGTAAAAATAAAGCAAAAAAGCAGATGCCGGCTTCAGTAAGTAACAACCTTTTAAAATGTGATTATGCTCCATATGGAGGGTTACTTTTTCCTAAAAGTATTTTAAAAGATGTAGGCTTACCTAATGATGACTATTACTTGTATGTTGATGATACAGACTTCACATACCGTATGACAAAACTAGGATATGAAATCTTTTGTGTCGTAGATAGTACGATTACGGATTTAGAGAGTTCTTGGTTTAGAAATAAGAAAGAGCCTATGTTCTTTAGTTTCTTTCGTGCCAACAGCACATACAGAGGACTCATGAATATTCGAAATAGAGTTTATTTCGAAACCACTAACAATAAAACAAATTCGTTTATGTACTTTCTTAATATGTGGGTCTACTTAGTACATGTCTTTTTATTTTATATGCCTAAAAACAAAGGCGGTTTACAGAGATATTTTTCAATTCTAAAAGCAATTAAACTTGGGAAAAAAGGGATATTAGGCAATGAAATTAGATAAGTTAGCTGTAAGTAATATTATTCAAATGGGTCTAGTGCAAGGGTTAAACTATATTCTACCAATCATTATGATCCCTTATTTACTTAGAGTTATCGGGATAGAAAATTACGGAAGAGTGGCTACCGCTTTAGCAATAGTACAATTTCTGTTAATTATTTCAGACTATGGTTTTAATTTTACTGCTACTCAGAAAATTGCTGTTAAGGAAAAGGTAGATAATACATTAGTTAGTACAATATATACGTATAAACTTATATTATCTGGAGTTATTTTGCTAATCACAGCTGCAGCTTTTTTCTTTATCACTATGACACAAAAGGATTTATGGTTTGTAGTGGGTTTTTATCTATTTTTCTTAGGGCAGTCATTTTTACCTGTATGGTTGTTTAGAGGATTAAATAAAATGGTATACGTATCATTTATTACTTTCTTTTCTAAATGTATAACCATTATTCTTTTGTTCTTATATGTGAAGCAAAAAGAAGATTTTTACTTAATGGGTTTTGTCTATGGGATTCCGGCGATTATGGGATTAATTATCTCTGCATTTCTTATGAAAAAGTATGGGATTAAATTTGTGAAAGTTAGATGGGAGAATTTAAGGGAAGAACTAGATAGTGGAAAGGATATGTTTCTTTCGAACGTTATAGGCACGCTTTATACAACCTTAAATCCTATAATTTTGACACAGTTTGCAGGATTATATGCAACAGGTCTCTATTCTACTTGCGAGAAAATAATTAGCGTAGCTAACAGCATGACCAATGCAGTTTCTCAGGCAGTCTATCCAATCGTGTGTAAAAAGATGAGCACTTCTCCTTATGTTTTTCTAAAAAAAGTTAAAATGCCAGTCTCTTTCTTATATTTTGGATGGTGGCCACCAATACTTTTAATAGTAAGTATTCTAGTTGTTTTTCAAAGTGAATGGATTTTACAAATAGTGAATGGATCAAGCAGTGCTAATGAACAAATAACCTTATTACAGGTTATGTTATTTATTCCATTTGCTATAAGCCTAGGGCACCTCTTTGGTATTCAGACGCTTCTAGCTGTAAATGAAAAAAAGAGTGTAAGAAATTCAATTTTTAGAGGGGCTATCCTTAATTTAATTTTAGGAACAACGGGTTCACTTCTTTTTGGAGCTCTTGGAATGGGAATTTCTGTATTGATTTGTGAATTTGTCGTTGGAGCATCAATGTTTCAATTTTTAAGAAGATACATGAGAAGAAACAAAAAAGATATAGCTGAACAATTATCGTACGGAAAATAGGTTAAGAGGTAAGGAGACATTTATGATTAAGTTAACTCCTATAATTGTAGTATATAAACAGAAAATTGATGAATGCCTTACATTTAATACGTTAGCAAGCATATTAGAAACAGATAAATTCAAAAAATTTATCGACTATGTTGTCATTGTTGATAATTCTGATGAAAAGAAAATATACGAATACAATAAAAATTTTTCTAGTAAATGTAAAGATATTCCTGTTGCTTATATCGGTGAAATGGAAAATATTGGCATAGCCAAAGCCTATAATAATGCTATTGATTTCTTATCTCAAAAAAAAGATGAGCGAGAGGACTGGGTTTTATTATTGGATCAAGACTCATCTTTAAAAGAGGATTTACTTAACCAATTCATTAGTTATGCATCCCACAACCACAATGATGAAGTGGGCATAGTAGCACCAAGAGTAATAAGTAAGAATAAGTTGGTCTCTCCGCTTATGGTAGGAGACACACCTCATCATTTTCATGAACCTACTAACCTAGTAACTGGTTTACAACAAGATAGAATGACGGGGATAAATAGCTGTACATTTCTTAAAGTAGCAGCAATTCAAGCAATAAATGGATTTGATGAAAAATACCCTATTGATTATTTAGATCATATAACTTTTTATAAAATATTTAATAGTGGATATAAACTATTTGTTATAGATGTAGAAATATCCCACGATTTATCATTTTATAGTTTTAAAACAGTTCCTTTAAGCAGGTATCTCATTTATTTAGAAGCTAGATTAAATTTTATAAGAGAAGTTAGTCATTTAAATAAACTAGCGACTCGAGATTATGTTAAAGATTTTGTTTTTCTACATTCTAAAAGAACGATATCAAATAGAATGTATAAACATTTTTTTAAAGGAAACAAAGTGTTTCTTAAGGCAATGAGCAAGTAGATAGAGAGATTAATAACTAACGTGTGAATTAGGAGAAAAACATGAAAGATAAGAATATGCCAGTTAGTAATTTATATACCAGCGTTGTGGCTGTATTAATGTTACTAATTGCTTCTAAGGTATTAACATTACGCCTCTCTCAAGTGATATCTCATAATGCTTATTTTTTAAATGATTGGAAAATTTTTTCTGTATTGTTTATTTTTTTACTTTTAGGTGGATTCCTTAGCAAAGGTACTAAGCATGTAAGTATGAGAGAATTTTTGTTAGTATCATTTGCACTATTAATTTTTTCCACGCAGTGGTGGGTAACCATTAATAGTTCAGGTATAGCAAATAAAGAAACAGTTATTCAAATTCTTTTAAGGTATTATGGAGTTTATTTAATTTGTTTAATCATTCTTTTGAAATTGAACAACATAAACTTGAGGTTGCTTTTAAATATTGTCATAATATTTATTTTCATAAATTCACTCTTGGGTATTTGTCAATTTATTTTTAGAGATCCAATAGTGGAAACCATTTATAACGGAGAACCCATTGTTAACTCAATTTATTATCTATCTGGGGTAAGTTCTTCATACACTTGGTTATATGATCTAGGAGCTCAAGTAAGAGCATTTGGATTAGTAGACAGTGGTTTAACTTTAGGGTTACTAGTTGTTTTTGCATTAAGTATTTCTTTTTCAAACTTTTCTTATTTAAAAGAGGGAATGAAGGTTGGAGAGGTAAATCGTGCTAAATTTATTTTTACCATTGTAACAATCATAGTATTAGTTACTAGCTTATATATGACCCTTACGAGAAATATGTATTTAACATTTGCAAATCTTTTACTTTATTACTTCCTGTTTACAGTATTTAAACAACAAGGTGTAAAAGTAATAAAAATAGTGTTCTTAATAGAGTGGATTGCGGGTCTATTTTATGTATTTCTATCCAATAGTTTATATGAAATGTTGTCTAGAGTATTTCCTAATTTAAATATTGAAACTTTTAATAGCCGAGTTCAGACGTATTCGCGATTGGCAGATTTAAACACGAGCAATACTCTGCTTAGTAACTTATTTGGTAGAGGCATTATGCCATCTGAAGATTGGGTAATAGATAACGATATTCTTTCTATTGTAAGTCATATAGGCATATTACCTTATATTATGATGCAGATAATCTTGATTTGGATTATTTTTAAAGGATTAAATTATATGTCTTCTAAAAGCACAACTGAACCAAACTCTTACTATATTAGAGGGTTAATAATCTTTTTAATGACATATCCTATGGCAGCAACGCTAAATTATGTCAGCTATATTTATTTTTGGGTGGCATTAATAACTTCATTTCTTTTATTTAACAAGGATGTTAGAAATGAAGAAAATAGTCTAATTAAGCATTAGATAAAAGGAAGAATGAGATATGAAAAAAAGTGTTTTAGTACATTCAATGAACATGAAAAATATGCTTCCTTTTATAGAGTATTATGAAAGGAATGCTTTAAATAATAGTGTTCGCTTGGTTTTAATAGAATCAAATAATCAAAAGAAAATAGTAACTAAATTAAAAAAGTTATATTATACACATTTCAAAACTTGTGATGGAATTATCTCTGATTACCCAACTCGCTTATTAGAAAGAAGAAACAAGATTAGTATTGCTATGGGGCATGGTACTGCTATAAAAAAGTTCCCTTCGGATGAAGAATTAAAGAACGAATATGCGTTGAGATTATTCCAAGCAGTGAAGTCAGCAGATTATTTTTTAACTACAAGTGAAAGGCAAAATGAATTAGAATTTAGAAATCCTGTATTAGATAAAGACTCTGAAAACCAGTATTTGCCGTTAGGGTTACCCAAAAATGACTATTATTTTGATGTAGTTAAAGTAGAGCAAACGTATAAACTCCAGCGTAAACAGAATAAATTTTCCCAAAATGATTTTATTATATTATATGCTCCAACCTTTCGGGATTATGAAACGTCTGAATCTGTATTTAACGAGAATGATCTACAGTGTATTAATGATTTATTGAAAGAGCAGAATGCTTTTATGATATATCGGCCTCACCCTTTGGGAGGGACCATTGATGAAGAATTGTTAGTAAAACTTAACTTAGAAAGGATTATCCCTTCCAAGAGTTTAGCTTTAGATGCATATCAATCACTCTGCATATCAGATGCGTTAATCTCAGATTACAGTTCTATTTGTATCGAATATTTACCTTTAAACAAGCCCATTATTTCATTTATTTTTGACGAGAAAGAGTATTGTCAAAAAAGAGGATTAGAATTTGATTTTGAGGATGAGAATATTGGTCCTGGAATAATTGTGAAGGAAAAAGATAACTTTGCTTCTGTATTAACTAGTCTATTAAGAGGGGATTTCAATAGTACCTATTGGACTGAGAGAAGAAAACGTTGCTTGGAAACTCATTATACTTATCCAGACGGTAATTCTTCGGAAAGAATTTGGAAACTTATATTAAAGTCACTCGAAGAATAATCTTTAAGCAGAGCTCATTTTTCAATAGCTCTAAAGTATGTGTATGACTGAAATACACTGGAGGTGTATTTATGCAAAGACTTATAAATAAATTAATTCGTAAGATAAAGAAAGAAGATTTTAAATTAGATAAACAAATTCAGCCTGGTGATATTATAAGTATTATATTTCGGAGAGCTGTTATGGTTTTTAGAGGTAAGTTAAAAGCTATAGGAGTAGGTAAGAAAGACGGTATTGTATTCTTGGGGAAAGATGTAAAGCTGTTTCACAAAAAATTTCTTAAATTAGGTAGTTCTATTACTATCGAAGAAGGTGTTGAAATAGATGCCCTTTCTAAAAATGGAGTAATTTTAGGAGATAACGTTCGTATCGGAGCTTATTCTAAAATTAAATGTACAGGGACTATAAAAAATTTAGGAAAAGGGGTAACGATAGGCAAGAATAGTGGAGTTGGAGAATATTCTTATTTTGGCGCAGCAGGCGGTATTACAATTGGACAAGATGTAATTATGGGACAAAATATTAGGTTTCATTCAGAAAACCATATATTTGATCGGCTAGATCTAGCTATTCGATTACAAGGAGTTACTAACCAAGGTATTAGTATAGGGAATGATTGTTGGATCGGAGCAGGCGCCGTATTCTTAGACGGGGTAACCGTTGGAGATGGGTGTGTAATAGGAGCTAATACATTAGTGAATAAGGACATCCCACCTTATAGTGTTGCTGTAGGTAATCCAGTCAAAATTGTCAAAAGTCGAAGAGGATTAGAAGAAGTAAAATGAAAATACTACATTACAGTTTAGGACTGCCACCGTATAGAAGTGGGGGGTTAACTAAATATTCTATAGATCTAATGCTTGAACAACTTCAACAAGGCCATCAAGTATATCTCTTGT
Source organism: Priestia sp. AB (assembly GCF_028369225.1). NCBI lineage: Bacteria > Bacillati > Bacillota > Bacilli > Caryophanales > Bacillaceae > Priestia > Priestia sp. AB. The sequence continues at coordinate 618,762 of NZ_JAQMYN010000002.1, read as the reverse complement.
ATCCAGGTCAAATTAACCCACTCCAAAAGCAAAAAATTAAAAAGAATCAAGCTTATAAAAATATTCAAGTATACGAATTAATAAATCCCTTGCCCGTAGCATTATTAGGCGGGGTGTTTCGACCCGCTAACTTTATGGAAGAACCAAAAGTTAGTTCCTTATACTCTGATTTTTTCATGAGTTTAAAACCTGACCTTATCCATATGCATACACTGATGGGCATACACAGTGAATTTATAGAGCATGCGAGAAAGAATGGAATTAAATTAATTTTTAGTACGCATGACTACTATGGGATATGTCCGAAAGTAAACTTATTAGACGTCAAAGGCGAAATTTGTGAAGACTTTGAAAGTGGACAAAAATGTATTTCCTGTAATGTCAATAGTTACAGCAAGTCATTAATTACCGTTATGCAATCACATCTTTATAAAAATTTTAAAAATAGTTCTTCTATTAAGAAATTAAGAGCTTTGAAAAAAAGTAATATCAAAGGCGTGGAAGAGCAACAGTCTATTAATGATGAGCGTATTGAAGTGGAAAAAGATTCGGAGCTTGCAGAAGAATTTCAACAGCTTAGAAACTATTATATGAACATGTTAAGTATGATGGATATGGTTCATTTTAATAGTGAAGTAACAAAAATCGAGTATGAAAAATATGTAAATGTTGAAAATGAAATTATTTCAGTTACTCATAAAGATATTAAAGACCAAAGAAAAATTAAAAAATATAACAGCGATCAGCCATTACAAATTGGTTTTCTAGGACCTATAGAAAAATATAAAGGTTTTCCTTTATTAAGAAATGCTTTAAAAAACCTCTTAAAAGAAAAAGAAATGAATTGGCATTTGCATGTATATGGTAATGATAGAGTTGTACAACTAGATGAAGATCGAGATTACGTCTCTTTTCATGGACGTTATGAACACAAAGAACTTCCAAATATCTTTGAGAAAATAGATATCTTAATTTTGCCAAGCCTATGGAAAGAAACATTTGGTTTCATTGGTTTGGAAGCTTTATCTAATGGTGTTCCTACAATTGTGACAACATACGTAGGTTTTAAAGATCTTGTGGACAATTATAATACTGGATTAGTAGTGGAACCAAACGAAGAAGAAATCAGTAAAGGAATTAAATATGCTATCCATAACCGAGATAAGCTGGCTGTTTGGAATAAAAATATTTGCACAGGAACATTTAATTCTATTATGAAAGACCACAGTCGATCATTAGAAGTACTATATGAAAAAATTGTAGGAGAAAAATAAGATGAAAAATGTATTTATTATTGGTTCTAAAGGGATTCCAGCTAAATATGGAGGATTTGAAACATTTGTTGAATATTTAACAAAAATGAAAGTTAGTGAAGAAATAGCTTATCATGTTTCCTGTATGGCTGAAGATAACAAAGAATTCTATCATAACAATGTTCGCTGCTTTAATGTGAAAGTGCCTAATATCGGAAGTGCTAAAGCTGTTTTGTATGATATTTTAAGCTTGAAAGAATGTTTGAACTATATAAAAGAAAACAAACTTACTAATTCAATAGTATATGTACTGGCTTGCCGAATCGGCCCGTTCTTCGCTCAATACAAAAGAGCTCTTGAAAAAATGGGCGTCCAAGTATTTGTGAATCCTGATGGACATGAGTGGAAGCGAAGTAAATGGAATTATTATATTAGACAGTATTGGAAACTTTCTGAACGTCTCATGGTTAAACATGCAGATTTATTAGTATGCGACTCTAGAGGAATAGAAGATTACATACAAAAAGATTATCAACGTTATTCTCCAAAGACCACTTTTATTGCGTATGGTGCGACAGTAGAAGAGGCACCATTAAGCCGTACTTCTAGTAAATTAACTGAATGGTATCAAAAACACGGCGTTGAAGCATTTGAATACTATCTAATTGTTGGTCGCTTTGTACCTGAAAATAATTATGAACTAATGATTAGAGAGTTTATGGCATCTAACTCGAAAAAAGACTTAGTCATTATTTCGAATGTAGAACAAAATAGCTTTTATGAAGAACTTTTAAAACGTACAAACTTTAACCAAGATTCACGTATTAAGTTTGTTGGAACAGTATACGATCAAGAATTACTTCAAAAAATTCGTGAACAAGCATATGGCTATTTTCACGGTCATGAAGTAGGAGGAACTAATCCTTCTCTACTTGAAGCACTTGCCTCTACAAGACTTAATTTATTACTAGATGTTGTTTTTAACAGAGAAGTAGGAGCTGAAGGGGCAGTCTACTTTAATAAAGATAAAGGTAGTTTAGCAAAGCTAGTAGATTCAGCAGATTTATATAACATTGATACAATTAATTTAATGTCAAAAAAAGCTAAAAAGCGTATCGTTGAGGAATATTCATGGAAAAAAATTGTTCATGAATACGAAACGTTATTCTTAAAGAATTAATAAAGGAGCTGGAAATATGAAAGGCATAATATTAGCAGGTGGAAGTGGTACTAGATTATACCCTATTACAAGATCAATTTCTAAACAACTAATTCCGATTTATGATAAACCAATGATTTATTACCCATTGTCTGTATTAATGTTAGCAGGCATAAAAGATATCTTAATTATTTCTACGCCTACAGACACTCCACGTTTTGAACAGTTGCTTGGAGATGGAAAAGATTTAGGTATTAATTTAAGCTACGAAGTACAAGAATCACCTGACGGCTTAGCGCAAGCATTTATTATCGGTGAAGAATTTATTGGAAATGATTCAGTGGCTCTAATTTTAGGGGATAATATTTTCTATGGTCACGGATTTACCAAAACATTAGAGCGTGCAGCAAACAGCTCTGAAGGGGCTACAGTATTTGGATACAATGTAAAAGATCCTGAACGTTTTGGTGTAGTAGAATTTGATGAAAAAGGTAAAGCCATTTCTATTGAAGAAAAACCTGCAGCTCCAAAATCAACTTATGCTGTTACAGGCCTCTATTTCTACGATAACGATGTAGTAGAAATTGCAAAATCTATTAAACCATCAGCTCGTGGTGAACTAGAGATTACTTCTGTTAACGAAGAGTATCTACGTCGCGGAAAACTTCAGGTAGAGTTATTAGGACGTGGATTTGCGTGGCTTGATACAGGTACTCATGAATCATTATTAGAAGCGTCTACGTTTATTGAAACTGTAGAGAAGCGCCAAAGCTTAAAAGTAGCATGCTTAGAAGAAATAGCATTTAGAAAAGGATACATCACAAAAGAACAACTTGTTCAATTAGCTGAGCCATTGAAGAAAAACGAATATGGTCAGTACATGCTACGTTTAGCGAATCAAAGTGCATTAGAAAAAATATTGGTAGGTGGAAAAGCATGAATATTATAAAGACAAAATTTGAAGATGCGATCTTGATTGAGCCAAAGGTTTTTGGTGATCATAGAGGTTTCTTCACAGAAAGCTATAATAAAGAAATGTTTCAACAAAATGGAATTGATATGGATTTTATTCAAGATAACCATTCATTATCTCAGCAACCAGGTACGTTGCGAGGCATGCATTATCAGCTAAATGACAGAGCACAAACAAAACTTGTGCGTGTAACAAGAGGGGCTATTTATGATGTTATTGTAGATATCCGAAAGGGTTCACCTACATATGGAGAATGGCAAGGTTTTATTTTATCAGCAGACAACAAACGTCAGCTTTTAGTACCAAAAGGTTTTGCACATGGCTTTTGTACAATTGTAGAAAATACCGAGGTACAATATAAAGTAGACGAGCTGTATTCTCCACAGCATGATAGAGGCATTGCTTGGAACGATCCGACTTTAAATATTGATTGGCCATTTAACAATCCAGTTCTTTCTGACAAAGATACAAAACATCCAACTTTAGCAGAAGCAGATAATAATTTTACTTGGGAGTGATTCAATAATGAATATTTTAGTAACGGGTGGAGCAGGTTTTATTGGAAGTAATTTTGTACGTCATATGGTAGAAACATATCCTAGTTATGGTATTGTAAACTATGATTTACTTACATACGCAGGCAATCTTGAAAACTTAAAAGATATTGAAAGTCATGAAAACTATACGTTTGTAAAAGGTGATATTAACAATAGAGAACTCGTAGATCATTTAGTTAAATATCATAATATTGATGTAATTGTGAACTTTGCAGCAGAATCTCATGTTGATCGCAGTATTACAGAGCCAGATATTTTCATTAAGAGTAATGTGTTAGGGACACAAGCACTTTTAGATGTAGCAAAAGCTAATAACCTAAAGAAATATGTACAAGTATCAACGGATGAAGTATATGGTTCACTAGGCGAAACAGGCTATTTTACAGAAGAAACGCCTCTTGATCCAAACAGTCCTTATTCTGCAAGTAAAGCAGGGGCTGATATGCTTGTTAGTGCGTACCATGAGACATTCGGTATGAATGTTAATATCACAAGATGTTCAAATAACTATGGTCCTTATCATTTTCCAGAGAAATTGATTCCATTAATGGTGACGAATGCTCTAGAAGGAAAAGAACTTCCTATCTATGGAGATGGTAAAAACGTTCGTGATTGGTTACATGTAAAAGATCATTGCGCTGCTATTGATTTGGTTATTCATAAAGGAGAGCCGGGGGAAATCTATAATGTGGGCGGACATAACGAACGAACAAATAATGAAATTGTACACTTAATTGTAGAAAAACTTAACGCTCCAAAAGAATTAATTAAATTTGTAGAAGACCGACTTGGACACGATCGTCGTTATGCAATCGATCCTACTAAATTAACAACAGAGCTTGGATGGAAGCCAAAATACACGTTTGATACAGGAATTGTTGAAACAATTCAATGGTATTTGGACAACCAAGACTGGTGGAAAAACATTAAATCAGGTGACTATGTAAACTACTACAACAAACAATATGGTGATAAATAATGAGTCAAAAAGTCTTAATTACAGGAGCGAATGGACAGCTTGGTAAGGAGTTAGTCGAGCTCTTTACTGAAAAAGGTTTTGAAGTCTATGGATTTGGTCGAGATAAGATGGATATTACAAACCAAGCACAGGTTCAAGAAGTGATTAATACTTTGAAACCAGATATCGTACTTCATTCAGCTGCTCATACACAAGTCGATTTAGCTGAGTCAGAGCCTGACCAAGCATTCCTTATCAACGCATACGGTACACGTAATGTTGCTGTAGCCGCAGAAGCAGTAGGAGCAAAGCTTGTATATGTAAGTACAGATTATGTATTTGATGGCACAACTGATGAACCTTATAACGAATTTTCTCCGACTTCTCCTTTAGGAGTATATGGAAAAACTAAGTTAGCCGGTGAACAATTCGTACGTGATTTACATTCTAAATTCTTTATTGTGCGAACTTCATGGGTATATGGTAAGCATGGAGCGAACTTTGTCAAAACAATGTTGAAATTAGGCGAGGAGCGTAAAGAGCTTTCGGTGGTATCAGATCAAATTGGTTGTCCGACATATACATTAGACTTAGCTAATTCTATTCTAGAGATAGTAACCAGCGAGAAATATGGTATCTACCATGTTTCTAATAGTGGAAGCTGTTCTTGGTATGAGTTTGCAAAAGCTATTTTTGAAGAAGCTGGTATAGATATTCAAGTGAATCCATGTACTACAGAAGAATTTCCTCGACCGGCTGCTCGACCTGCATATTCAGTATTTAAACATATGTCTTTACAATTGAATGGTTTTCAACAGCCTAGAGAGTGGAAAGAGGGTCTCTTACATTTTTTAAGTCAGCAACGTTAGAAAATAATTATTAAACAACAATTAATAAGATTCTAAAGTTCTTAAATTAAAATTTGTAAGGATATAATTATATTACCAAAAAAATATAGATAAATATAACTATGTCTATTATAATAGTCATAGTTATATTGCTTTGATTCAAAAAAAGTATGTGGAGGTCATCATGGAAGAAACAATGAGTATAAAAGAATTGTTTCAGACCCTTAAGAAACGTATCTGGTTAATTGCGTTAGTTACAATTATTGCAGCAATAATTAGTGCAGTTGTGAGCTTCTTTGTTCTTACACCTGTCTATGAGTCAAAAACGCAAATTCTAGTTAACCAAGCTAAGTCTGATCAACAATTGTATAATGCTGCGGAAGTACAAACCAATATCCAATTAATAAATACGTATAATGTTATTATTAAAAGCCCAGCCATTCTAGATAAAGTAAAAAACGAATTAAACTTAGACCGTACGGTTGAAGAGCTTAACGGTCAGGTAACTGTAAGTAGTGCTAAAGATTCTCAAGTAGTCGAAATTACAGTACAAGACTCATCTCCACACGTAGCCGCACAAATTGCCAATAAAACAGCGGAAGTATTTCAGAAACAAATTTCAAAGATCATGAAAATTGACAATGTTAGTGTTCTTTCAAAAGCAGAAGTAAAAGGTGATGTGTCTCCTGTTAAACCTCATCCGTTATTAAATATTGCAATTGCTATTGTCATTGGGTTGATTTTTGGTGTCGGATTAGCCGTCTTACTAGAGTACTTAGATAACACAGTTAAAACAGAGCAAGATATCGAAAGTATTCTTGAACTTCCAGTAATGGGTGTTATCACAAACATTAAAGAGGTACCAAAAGCAACAAACGTAGCAGTAAGGGCACCGTTAAATACTCGTGCTCAGCAAAGAGGTGAAACGTATGGCTCGTAAACGAAAAGACCAGAAAAATGATAAATTACTTACGTTAAAGCGTCGTTTATTAGCTCATAACAGTCCAAAAGATCCTGTAGCTGAACAGTATCGTACGATTCGTACGAACATCCAGTTTTCAAATACAGATCAAGACATTAAGTCTATTGTGTTAACGTCCACAGGTCCTGGAGAAGGGAAGTCAACAACGGCTTCAAACCTGGCAACCGTTTACGCTCAACAAGGGCTTCGAGTATTATTAATTGACGCAGATTTACGTAAGCCGACTGCTCACTATACGTTCCGTTTAGAGAACCATGTGGGGTTAACGAATGTATTAACGAAACAGTCGACGCTTGGACAAGCTGTTCAAGGAACCGAAGTACCAGAACTGTTTCTGCTTACAAGCGGCCCTATTCCGCCTAATCCGGCAGAGCTGCTTGCGTCAAACAATATGACCGAACTTCTTAAAGAGATGAAAGAGGAGTTTGATATGGTTATATTTGATACGCCTCCTGTGCTGGCAGTAGCGGATGCACAGATTTTGGCGAATCAAGTAGATGGTTCAATTCTTGTCGTTAGCAGTGGCAAAACGGATAAAGAAGCTGCAGTAAAAGCAAAAGAGCTTTTACTGAAAGCTAATGCAAAAGTATTGGGTGCCGTGTTAAACAATCGTAAAATGGAAGAAGGCAGTGACTACTACTATTATTACGGTGTGTAAGTTTATGCTTGTTTGAAAGAACCCCTCCAGCCGAAGTTGGAGGGGTTCTTTTTAGTTTAGATTTAAGTTTTCTTTTAATGTGTTGGAAATTTTTGTTCGTTCCGATTCTGGTACATTATAGTAATAAATACCGTTCATTTTTCCACCTGTACCATTAATTTGAATATGTTCGACGTTATTGCGTGCTTCTTTGTAGTTTGATTGAATTTCTTTCATATCATCAAACGTTAAGTTTGTTTTAACGTTATCGCCAATCGCATCTAGGATAGTTCCATAGTTCGTAAGTGATTTAATGCTTGCGCCTTCATCAATAACAGCTTGAATGATTTGCTGCTGGCGAGATTGACGGCCGAAGTCACCGCGTGGGTCATCATAGCGCATACGAGAATAACTTAGTGCTTTTTCTCCGTTTAATTTAAGTTGTCCTTTTTCAAAGTGATGTCCTTCATATGTGAAATCTAATGTGTTGTTTACAGTAACACCACCAACGGCATCTACAATATCTTTAAAGCTTTCCATATTTACTTGTATGTAGTAATCAATTGGTACATTCAAGAAGTTTTCTACCGTTTTAATGGACATATCAACGCCACCAAAGGCATAAGCATGATTGATTTTGTCTTCTTTTCCTTTGCCGACAATTTCAGTACGCGTATCACGAGGGATACTCACCATTTTGACTGCTTTTTTATCAGGGTTTACTGTTAGCAGCATAAGTGAGTCTGAACGTCCGCGATCCCCTCCTCGTTGATCTACTCCAAGCAGTAAAATTGAAATAGGATCATGGTTTGCCAGACTTACTTTTTCAGAGCGTTTGTCTGATTTTTCACGGCTCAGAGGTTCATGCGTACGATTAAAGGTATTCGCCACTGAACTGTACACGGAATATCCATAAATTCCTACGCCTAGGATAAGAAGAAGTATAATACCTAAAGCAATTTTAAATCCTTTTTTCTTTTTTGACCTGCGCTTTTTTCTTCTGCGCTGTACTTCGTGTTCTGTTTCCATTTTTTTATCGTCCTTTACAATTTTTTAGATAAAAAGATTGTGTCATTCATCATGTGACAAAATACACAACTATTCTTCTATCTTATCAAAAAAAATGTCATTTTTAATCATTTTTTATAAAAAATGATTAAAAAATATATTATAATGAAAAGACAAGTAAAAAAATAAGGGAGTTAGTTTATGAAAGTATTTGTAAATATTTTTGCGGCTGTTGTGTTGATTGTTACTATTGTCGCAGGTAAAATGTATTGGGATCATCAGATGTCTGCGGAAGCTTCTAGTAAAAGCACGTCAAGCAGCAGCGCTAGTAAAGCGGCCAGTGGAAATTGGGAAGACTATGCAGAGAATCTTCCGAAATCCGTAAAAGAGAAGTTAAAAAAAGCAGAGACATCTGGAAAGCCGATGAAGTTATTAATTGTAGGCTCACAGGCAACGTCTATTGATTCAAAGGCATGGCCTGAAAGGTTAAAAGAAACGTTAAATCATACATATGGTTCGCTTGTAGAAACGAGCGTACTTGAATACAAAGACGAAACTACGCTTGATTTTGTTCGTAATCAAGATTACAAAGATATTATCAAAGAAAAGCCCGACGTCCTGTTATTTGAGCCGTTTTTATTAAATGATAATGGCGTTGTAGGAATTACAAATACGCTCGATAACTTAAATGTCATCATGTCTCATATTACAGAAGCGGATAAAGATCTTGTAACGATTTTACAGCCGTCTCAGCCAATCTATAATGCTAGCAACTATCCAAAAGAAGCAGAAGCTTTAGGCGAATTTGCGAAAAACAATGGCTATGAGTATGTCAATCATTGGAGCGCATGGCCTGATTATAAGTCAGAGAAAATCCTAGATTATCTAGTAGAGAAGCAGCGCGTTCCAACTGCTAAAGGCAACAAAGCGTGGAGCAGCTACTTAGAAGAATATTTTACAGCATCTTAAACCTGTCGTTTGACAGGTTTTTTTATTGAGATGAACTGCTTTTAATATAGTTTGTAGGACTTCTTATTCTATGTAAAAATTTTGTAAGAAAACCTATTAATTTATTGAAAATTGCCAAAAACAGTATTAAGATTAGATATAATTATCGTTATTAAGTAAAGGAGGACATGTGCTGTGATAGATTTATATACGAATATCTTGCCTAATGTAGACAAAGGGCCGCGCGATACGACTGCTTTTTTAGCCATGGCAAAATCCCTGGTTGATCAAGGTGTAACGTCTGTAGTAGCGGCGCCGGTATATGATAATCAAGACACCCAACAACTTACAATTCAAATGCATGTAGACGCAGCGAACGAACGCTTACAGCATTCATTTATTCCTCTTACCATTCTTCCTGGACAAAAGGCAATCATTCATGATCGTCTCGTTACAGCGTTTGAACAACATACACTCATCACGGTTAACCGCTCTACGAAATATGTGCTTTTACAGATTCCAAACGAATACACATTTAGCTCCGCTGAACAAATTCTCTATCAGCTTCAATTAAAAGGTGTTGTCCCAATTATTAGTGAGCCGGAACGACAATCGGTCTTTCTAGAAAATCCTGATCAGCTTTATGAACTTGTGAAAAAAGGGGCTATTGTTCAGCTGTCCGCAGGCAGCTTAATCGGTAAAAATGGCCGCAAAGAGAAAAAAGCCGCTTTTTCGTTTCTTAACCACGGACTGGCTCACGTTATTGCATCAGGGGTAAGTGCTGATACATACGAAAGTTATACATTGCCTAAAGCATACGAGATCTTATCTAAACAGCTCGGTACACAGGCTCTTTATAAGTTTATGGGGAATGCTGACTATGTAGCAGAAGGAAAAGCCATCTTTAAAGAACAGCCAGAACGAGTAAAAAAAGGAAAAATACTAGGTATATTTTAGTTTGTTTTAAAGCCTGTTCGCATCGGATGGGCTTTTTGTTATGGTTCTAAAGGTTATTATTCCGGTAAAAAAAGTATGCTAAAATGAGGAACATAATATTAGAATTTCCAAATGAATGTGTAAAAGCAAGGAGAAGATTTTGTGATAGATATTTACACCCATATGTTACCCAGAACAGCAAACAGCAAGCAACAGTTTGTAGATGCCGCTAAACATTTAGTTAGTCAAGGCGTAAAAGCAGTAGCGACGACTTTAAATGATAAAGAAACGAATACTTCTCTATCTCTTTATGTAAAAGAAGCCAACCAAACGTTAAAAGATAATCATATCCCACTTACAATCGTAGAAGGAACGGAAGTGTTGGCGAATCGTACGTTTGCAGAATCTTATCAACGCCGTGGTGCTATGCTTGCTTCAAATGAAAAATATATCGTGTTAACCATTCCTAAACAGGAAGAGGCGGATTGTCTTAAACAGCTCGTATATGAAATTCAGCTAAATAAAATTGTTCCGATTATTAGCGAACCTGAACGTCATCCATACTTTTTAGAACATAAAAACGCATTATATAAATTTGTTAAAAAAGGAGCTATTGTACAATTATCTTCAGATAGTGTTATTGGTAAAAACGGCAAGCACGCTAAAAAAGCCGCAATGCAGTTTATTGAACACAATCTTGCTCACGTGATTGCTTCTGGTGCAAGCTTGGATAACTACAAGCAGCATTCATTGCGTCAGGCTTATGATGTCATCACAAAAGAAAAAGGAGCTGAGACGTCTCAGCTGCTGATGCAAAATGCAGAAGCTGCATTTAATGGTCAAGGCATTCAAACTTTACCGCCTGAACGCATCAAAAAAACAAAATTTCTAGGAATCTTTTAACTTTTCCCTTTGTACCCTGATTAACTTCTGTTTAATCAGGGTATTTGCATACAAAGACCTATTTCAATCCCTTCTTTTATCATCATTATTTGGAGTTATTTTACAAATTATGTTTGCGTTTTCACATAGAGTGATAGTAAAATATTGTTAGTTGAGTAGATGACAGGAAAGTACGCGGTTTTCCGGGGTTCGTGGTGGTAAATGTCGAGAAGAATACATAGTTTCACACGAGAAATCGTCGTAGAATAGAGCTATACAAAACGCAGGGAGGGAAATAAAGTGATTGATATTCATACGTACATATTGCCTAATATCGATAGCGGACCTGAGGAAGTAGACGGCTTCTTGAAGATGGCTCGCTCCTTAGCGGATCAAGGCGTTCAATCGGTTGTGGCGACGCCTCTTTATGATAGTGATCAAGAGTTTATGAAACACCATTTATTTCTCTATGTGAATGCAGCTAATGAATGGCTTACAAATTCATATATTCCTCTTCAAGTATTACCAGGTCAGCTTGTCCCTTTATCGCCTCAACTTCTGCGAAACTATGAGCGAAATCAGCTTCTTACACTTAATCACACCGATAAATATTTGTTTCTTTCACTGCCTGACTATGATATCTCACCTTATTTTGAAAAAACGCTGTATGATCTTCTAACAAAAGGCGTCGTGCCTATTCTACGTTCACCAGAATGTCATCCGATTTTCCGAGATCAACCCGAGCGTTTGTATGAGCTTGTTAAAAAAGGCGTACTTGTTCAGCTAAGCGCAGCTAGTATTCTTGGATTAAACGGAAAAAAAGAAAGAAAAGCGGCATTTACCCTTATTAAATACCGCTTAGCCCACGTGATTGCCTCTGGCGTTCATGCTCGCAATTACCACGACTATTCACTTTCAAAAGCGTATGATTATATTTCCGATATGTACGGTGCGTCAGAACTTTATTTTTTTATTGAAAATGCAGAAGCGATTATCGACGGTCGTCCGGTGCATCAATTAGAGCCTGAGCCGATGAGAAAATTTAGTTTATTTAAATTATTTAGCTGAAAACAAGGGACTTTTCCATAAAAACGGGAAAGTCCCTTGTTTTGTCTTTCTTTCATTGTGGTATGGAATAGAAACAACGTTAAAGAAAGGAAGGCTGAATATGATAAAAACTACAGCTGGCAAAGCAGCTATGTCGGTATTAAAAGAATGGAATATCGATCACATTTTCGGTATGCCAGGAGATTCCATCAATCATTTTATGGACAATCTGCGCAGTGAAAAAGATGAAATTGAATTTATTCAAGTCCGTCACGAGGAAGTAGGCGCACTGGCGGCATCTTCTTACGCTAAAATTACAGGCAAAATCGGTGTGTGTCTGTCAATTGGAGGACCAGGTGCGATTCATTTATTAAACGGCTTATACGATGCAAAAGCAGACGGTGCACCGGTGTTAGTGTTAGCCGGACAAGTGCCTCGTGCGAAGCTTGGCAACGAATCGTTTCAAGAAGTGAATTTAGAACGTGTTTTTGACGATGTGTCGGTGTTTAATCACCGGGTAGATTCACCTGAATCATTTCCGCATCTGCTGCAGCAAGCGATTCGAACGGCTTACGCGAAAAAAGGCGTCGCAGTATTAGTCATTCCAGATGATATTCCGTCTTCAACGATTAAAATTGATGAAAAAATGCCAGTTGCGAATGTATCAAAATCCATTTCTCATAGTGACCCGGAAGATGTAGCTAAAGCGCTGTTGGCGATTAAATATGCAAAAAAACCGGTTATTTTAGCAGGAACAGGTGCAAAGCATGCAAAGCTTGAACTAGCGCAGTTTGCGGAGAAAATCGCGGCGCCGGTTATTTTTACGCTTCCCGCTAAAGGAATACTGCCTGACCGTCACCCTTATAATCTAGGGCAGCTCGGGCAGCTCGGGACGAAGCCTGCGTATGAAGCAATGGAAGAAACCGATTTGTTAATTATGGTTGGGACTTCGTATCCATACCGTGAGTTTTTACCAGATGGAGCCGAAGCAATACAACTGGACTCAGATGCCACACAAATTGGCAGACGCTACCCTGTATCAATCGGCTTAGTCGGTGACTCTAAAACGACGCTATCACAGCTTACGCATAATTTAGATTATCAAGAAAATCGCCGTTTTTTAGAAGAGTGTCAAGTTAATATGGAAAACTGGTGGAAACACGTAGAAAAAGAAGAAAATGAAGTGAGTACGCCAATCAAGCCGCAGCAAGTCATTCCTAAGCTTCAAAAAATCGTTGATGATGATGCGATTGTATCTGTTGATGTCGGGAACGTGACGGTATGGATGGCGAGACATTTCCGCATAACGAATCAAAAATTTGTAGTCTCCAGCTGGCTGGCAACGATGGGCTGCGGACTTCCGGCTGCGATTGCTGGTAAGCTTGCCCATCCTGAAAAACAATCAGTAGCCGTATGCGGTGACGGAGGCTTTACGATGGTGATGCAAGACTTTGTAACGGCCGTGAAGTATAAGTTGCCAATTGTTGTAGTGGTGCTGAACAACAGTGAAATCGGGATGATTAAATATGAACAAGCGCTTCAAGGTCACTTGGATTACCAAACGCAGCTTGGTGAAATGAACTTTGCGAAGTTCGCTGAATCGTGCGGCGGGATTGGGTACCGAGTTGAAAAATACGAGGAGCTCGAAACAGCATTTGAAAAAGCAGCGCTTGCGAATGTTCCTGTTGTAATTGATGTGGTCGTCGCAGATGAACCGCCGCTTCCAGGCAAAATTTCATTCGGACAAGCGGCCAGTTATTCGAAGCATATCATGAAGAAGTTCTTCAAAGAGCATGAGCTTGAAATGCCGCCGCTTCGTAAAGGGCTAAGCAGAATGCTTTAATCAGTGACTCTCCTTACAGGAGAGTCTTTTTAGGAGGGATATCATGGGAGTGTTTGAAATCATTTTACTTATTTTTGGCGCGGTAATGATGCTTGTGATTGTAGTGCCGGTTATTATTGCTATTATTCTTTGGCTGAAAGACGAAAAACAAGAAGAGCATTCGGTTTTGAGAAACTATCCGCTGCTCGGGAAAATACGCTATATTTTTGAGAAAATGGGGCCTGAACTGCGTCAGTATTTATTTTTAAATAATAATGAAGGCAAGCCGTTTTCTAGAAATCAATATGAGCAAACCGTTAAGTCAGGTAAATACCTCAACCGAATGATGGGGTTTGGCTCAGAGCGTGATTTTAACGAACCAGGCTACTATATTCGAAACGCGGTGTTTCCAAAGCAGCGCGATGAAATGAAAGTGGATAATACGAAAAAAATCAACACAAAAGTATATAAAATGGACGCGGATAACTTATTTAGCCGAAGAGAGCACCGAGAAGAAAAAGAAGCGGATCCGTTTTATTTGCGGGATGAAGAAGCGGTCGTTATAGGTCCTTCATGCAAAAATCCGTTTGTTGTAAAAGGATTAATCGGTCAATCAGCCATGAGCTTTGGAGCGCTTGGTGACCACGCAATTACGGCTTTATCACTAGGTTTAGGACGAGCAGGCGGCACGTGGATGAACACGGGAGAAGGAGGACTGTCACCTTATCATTTAAAAGGAAACGTCGATATTATTTTTCAAATTGGGCCAGGACTCTATGGCGTTCGGACAAAAGAAGGCGAATTTTCATGGGAAGAATTTAAAAAGAAAAGCGAAATGAAGCAAATCAAAGCGTTTGAAATTAAGCTCGCCCAAGGAGCTAAAACGCGAGGCGGTCACGTGGACGGTTCTAAAGTAACGGAAGAAATCGCAGAAATCCGCAACTTGAAGCCAGGAGAATCGGTAGACAGTCCAAACCGTTTTAAAGAGTTTGCATCGTATCCTGAAATGTTCCAGTTTATTGAAAAACTTCGAAATGTGGGCGGCAAGCCAGTAGGCATTAAAATGGTTGTCGGAAACACAAATGATCTTGAAGAAATGGCGGCCTATATGAAAGAGACAGGAAGCGGACCTGATTTTATTACGATCGACGGAGCAGAAGGCGGAACGGGCGCATCGTTTCAAGAACTAGCGGACGGAGCGGGGGTACCGCTGTTTTCAGGACTTCCTTTTGTGGATGACCTGCTTAAAAAGTATGGCGTTCGTGATCAAGTAAAACTTTTTGCATCGGGCAAGCTGTTAACGGCTGATAAAATTGCGACGGCTTTATCACTGGGTGCCGACTGCGTTAATATTGCCAGAGGCTTTATGTTTTCTGTTGGCTGTATTCAAGCGCAGGTTTGTCACAACAATAAGTGCCCAGTCGGCGTAGCGACAACAGATCCAAAGCTGCAAAAAGCGCTTATTATTGAAGAAAAGTCATACCGCGTGTGCAACTACGTGCTGTCATTACGTGAAGGATTGTTTAATTTAGCCGCAGCAGCCGGTATTGATTCGCCAACGAAGTTTTCAAAGAAACACGTGGTGTTCAAAAACAGCAGCGGACAGTTAGCTGACATTTCTATAAAAGAAAAGATGTACGTATAAAAAAGCTGCCGATTGGCAGCTTTTTTATTGTCTTCGCTGAAGCAAATGCAGGCAAAACTCTAAATCTTTTTGAAGATGCTCCTGCATTAACGCTTCAGCTTTTTCAGCATTGCGTTCTTTAATAGCGTTATAAATGTCTTCATGTTCGTCAATTAAAAACGGGCGGTTGTAAAATACGACCGTATGACGGAATAAATAAATGATCGACTGCATGCGGTCGATGATATTAATCATTACGTCATTGTTGCTTGCGTTCACAATAATGGCGTGAAAACGTTCATTCGCGCTCATAATGTCTTCAAATGAGCCGTTTCTTCCGATGTCTACGCATTCCTTTAATTCTTCTAATTCGTTATCAGACAAAAAAGTTGCAGCAGCTTTAGAAGCTGAGCCTTCTAGCAGCATTCGCACTTCAAACAAGTTGCGTAAGTCTTTTTCTGTCGGCGACACCACTTTTTTTCGAACAATCAGTCCTTCATATTCTAAGCGTCTAATAGAATCACGAATCGGCGTTCGGCTAAATCCAAGCTCGCTCGCTAATTTTTCTTCGACAATTTTTGTACCGCCTTCAAGCTCACCATTTAAAATTTTATCTCGAATCATCTCATAAGAAGGGTGATGAGACGAACGAGAACCTTGATTTCTTAACATACTCTGCTTCACCTCTAGCATTCGACACGAGGAAATCTCGTCTCTTTCTCTCTTTAGTTTTTATCATTTTGTACGCGTATACCCAAATCATACTATAACTTTTGAAAAGGTGGGACGGAAAGTTTCGCTTTTAGAAATAATTTCTATTTAAAAAAAGTCTAGACAAATAAATAAAATGCGAATATGATGAGTGTATACAAAATTATCAGAAATGTATACAAAAAATATTTTAACGTATACATTCTTTTTAAAAACGTATTTGAAAACGTATACAACAAGGGGAGGAAACGAAAATGACAAAACGCGTTGGATTTATTGGACTTGGAATTATGGGAAAACCGATGACGCTCAATTTATTAAAAGCAGGTTTTGAGGTAGCGGTTTACGATATTAATAAAGCAGCAGTGGAAGAAGTGAAAGCAGCAGGAGGATTTGGAGCAGAAAGCCTTGCTGAAGTTGCAGCAAACAGCGACGTGATGATCACGATGCTTCCGGCTTCACATCATGTAAAAAGCGTAGTGCTTGGAGAAGAAGGGTTAATTCATAGCGCAAAAGAAGGAAGCGTTATCATCGATATGAGTTCCATTTCACCGGTAGCATCAAAAGAAATTGCGGCTGAACTTGCACAAAAAGGAATTCACATGCTAGACGCTCCGGTTAGCGGCGGAGAGCCAAAAGCAATTGACGGTACGCTTGCGATTATGGTCGGAGGAAATGAACATATCTTTGAAAGCGTTTCATCTATTCTTCATGCGATGGGAGCAGAAATAACGCTTGTTGGAGAAAACGGAAGCGGCGTAACGGCGAAGCTTGCAAACCAAGTGATTGTAAACTTAAACATTGCAGCGATGTCTGAAGCACTTGTACTAGCAGCCAAAGCAGGCATTGACGTTGAAAAAATGTATCAAGCGATTCGCGGCGGATTAGCAGGAAGCGCTGTATTAGATGCAAAAGTACCCCTTATTTTAGACCGCAACTTTGTAGCAGGCGGACGCATTGATATTAACTTAAAAGATATGACAAACGTGATGGAAACGGCTCATGACATTGGCGTACCGCTTCCGCTTTCAAGTCAGCTTGTGGAAATTTTCCATGCGTTAAAAGTAGACGGAAAAGCAAGCGATGATCACGGCGGAATTGTGCAGTACTATGAAAAATTAGCAAACGTTGAAGTGAAAAAGAAGGTGGAAGCATGATTAAACAAGATGAAAAACGTCTTGTAAGCGATGTGTTTAAAAACATTCCAGCGGTCGATGAGGCACTTGTACAAAAAATGCTTGATGAAGAGCTGCTGACGTTTAATCAAAAAATCATCGTGCTAGATGATGATCCAACGGGTGTTCAAACGGTTAACGGTATTTCCGTGTACACAGACTGGACCAAAGACAGCATCAAGCAAGGATTTTTAGAAGAAAACTCCATGTTTTTTATCCTAACAAATTCACGCGGATTTACCGCTTCTGAAACGGAAAAAGCCCACGCGGACATTGCCGCTGTTATTACAGAGGTAGCGGCTGAAGTAGATAAAGAGTTTTTAATTATCAGCAGAGGTGATTCGACTCTTCGCGGTCACTATCCGTTAGAAACAGAAGTGTTAAAGAAAACGGTTGAACAGCACTCCAATCAAGTGCTTGACGGCGAAGTGATCTTTCCTTTCTTTAAAGAAGGCGGACGATTCACCATTGATAACATTCACTACGTGCAAGATGAAGACTACTTGGTGCCGGCAGGAGAAACCGAGTTTGCAAAAGACCGTACGTTTGGCTACAGTAAATCTCATTTAGGCCAGTGGGTAGAAGAAAAGTCAGAAGGGAAATTCAAAGCAAGTCATACAACATATATTTCGCTCGGAAGTATTCGTGCACTTGATTTAGTGACGATCACAAATCAGTTAATAGAAGTGAAAGACTTTAACAAAGTGATCGTGAACGCAGTGGATTATGTAGATGTAAAAGTTGTGACGATTGCGCTTCTTCGCGCGATGAAGCTTGGAAAGCATTTTATGTATCGCAGCGCTGCGGCTTTAACAAAAGTAATGGGCGGCGTGAGCGATAAAGATTTGTTAACAAAAGAAGAGCTCATTAAAGAAAAGTCGTCAAACGGCGGATTAATTATGGTTGGTTCGCATGTTAAAAAAACAACAGAGCAGTTAGAAGAATTGAAGAAATGCAGCTTCATTGAATTTATTGAATTTGATTGTCATCTTGTCTTAGAACCTGAAAAGTTTGAAGCAGAAGTGAACCGTATTATCAATGGAGCAGAGAAGCTTATTTCTAAAGGTCAAACGGTAGCTGTGTATACAAGACGCGAGCGCTTAGATCTTGGCGAAGGCAAAAAAGAAGAAGAGCTTAAATTATCGGTGAAAATTTCAGATGCGGTTACAAGCATTGTTCGCCGCTTGAACGTTCGTCCAAACTTTATCGTTGCAAAAGGCGGCATTACGTCAAGTGACATTGGCGTAAACGGCTTATCAGTAAAGCGTGCGACGGTTGCCGGACAAATCAAGCCGGGCATTCCGGTATGGGTAACGGGAGAGGAAAGCAAGTTTCCAGGCATTGCGTACATCATTTTCCCTGGGAATGTTGGAGCAAAAACAACGCTTCGAGAAACGGTTGAATTACTAAGTAAATAGAAAGAAGTGAACGTACGATGTGCGTTCACTTTAGAAAATATTTGAAAGCGTATACATTATTTGGATGTACGTACATGAAAAATGGTCACACTAAGGGGATGAACATATGAATTCAGTATTCGGATTAAGTCATGAAGCAAGTCTTTTGCTGTATGCGATTGTATCGATTGTCGGACTTATCTTTTTAATTGCTAAATTTAAAACAAATCCGTTCGTAGCACTGATTGTCGCGGCTTTGTTTATGGGTCTTATTTCAGGTATGAAGCTGCCTGATATCGTAACGGCGTTCCAAGAAGGAGTAGCGAGCGTCTTAGGATTTATCGCGATTGTTCTTGGTCTTGGAACGATGTTAGGTAAAATGATGGCAGAGTCAGGCGGAGCCGAGCGTATTGCCCGCACGTTAATTAACGTATTCGGTGAAAAGAACGTACACTGGGCAATGATGGTTGTAGCCGTTATTTGCGGTATCCCGGTCTTTTTCCAAGTTGGTGTTGTACTATTAATTCCACTTGTGTTTGTAATTGCCAAGCATACGGGTACATCACTTATTAAAATTGGTTTATCATTAATTGCCGGCTTAGCCGTTGTTCACAGTTTAGTACCTCCGCATCCAGCAGCGATGCTAGCGGTGGATATCTTTAAAGCAGATTTAGGTAAAACGATTTTGTATTCATTAGTTGTGGCATTTCCAGCTGCAGCCGTGGCGGGCCCGATTTACGGATCGTTCATTTCACGCCGTGTTCACGTAGAGCCAACTGGTGAAATTATGGAGCAGTTCACAGAGTCGAAGCATAAAGATCTTCCTGGCTTCGGGATTACGTTATTCACGATCCTACTTCCGGTACTATTAATGCTTTTAGCAACGATCACTGGGTTCGTTTATCCAGAAACAAGTACGATTCGCTACGTAACAAACTTTATTGGAAGTCCAATCGTAGCGCTGTTGATTTCGTTAGTGTTTGCTTTTTATTCGTTCGGTTTTGCAAGAGGATACAACAAAGACGATCTATTAAAATTCACAAACGAATGTCTTGGACCCGTTGCTTCGATCATTTTAATCATCGGTGCAGGCGGCGGTTTTAATAAAATTTTAACAGCAAGCGGTGTGGGTGACGCGATTGCAGGATTTGCTCAAGATGCACATCTTTCTCCTATCGTACTAGCGTTTGTGATTGCCGGGTTAATTCGTGCAGCAGTTGGTTCAGCAACAGTGGCAATGACAACAGCAGCAGGTATTGTAGCCCCAATTGCAGCAACCATGCCAAACGTAAGCCCGGAGCTATTGGTGCTAGCAACAGGCGCAGGTTCTGTAATGTTATCGCACGTAAATGATTCTGGCTTCTGGTTAATCAAAGAATTCTTCAATATGTCAGTGGCTCAAACGTTAAAAACGTGGACAGTGATGGAAACGATTCTATCGTTTGCGGCGTTTGCAATGGTTCTTATTTTAGACATTTTCATCTAAGAGAAAAAGCGCTGGTTTCAGCGCTTTTTTCTTTGATATAAAATATATTCAAAATATTTCAAATAATGAGAAAAAAAGACTAGATTTTTCCCGTTTCGATAGTATAGAATAGTTATAAAGTAGCAAAGGGGGTAGATGTATGACAAATGATGAAAAGTATCAAATTGGTTTGACGACAAAAGCATTGATTCCAGTGAATGATCCTATTCACCGCACAAAGGTGCTGGATGAAGCAGGAGAATATATGCTAAGCAAGACGTGTAAGCAATTATTAGAAGAAGCGTGCATTCGAGAATTAAGTACGTTTAAGGGATCGATTGCCGCCGTTCGAAAAATGTTTCCGTACAAACAGCTTACGCCGCTTGTTATTAATCGTTCACAAGCCACCATTGCGTTTCCGACATCTTCGCCAAATGACTATAGTTGTGCCTGGATTTTTGCCTCTCATGTTCATACTTCACACACGCTTGCTACAGTTGATCCAACCTCCATGCTAATTCACTTCAAAGATGGAACGTTCATTCCAGTTAAGCTTTCTTATTACAGTTTAGAAAAAAAGCTGGCCAGAGCGGCTGTTATTCGCAATTACTGTTTAGAAAGTCCGGTTGTCTTGGCATGATGCGTTCGATTTATCGAATAAACTTGTCCTACATATGAACAATCGTTTGGACTACACATATGAACGAAAGGAGGAAGCTTATCATAAGCTTCCTCCTTTTCTTACTCTTGAAGAAGCGAGGCTTTTAGCTTTTTGCGAGCTGCTTTTCCCCAGTTTTTAACGGCTCCCGTGGAGACTCCGTATTTGTAGGCAATATCTTTATATGAGTAGCCTTCTAGCAGATGTTCGAGTACATAGATTTTTTCTCTCCCTGTTAAGTGTTCGATATGCTGCTTGATGATTTCACTTTCTAACGGAACGGGGAGAGCGAGATCTTCGTTCAGTGAAAGCAGATTCTGCTCAGCAGGTGTTTCACGTTCTTCGTATAAAATGGTGCCTTTTAAATGAGATAGGATCGTACCGCGCACGGTTGTGTAGGCATAAGCGGAAAAAGAGCCTTTGCTTTCGTCAAATTTTTGATACGCTCTCCATAAACCAATCAACGCAATTTGATAATATTCGTCGTAGTCTTTGTAAATATGAAATTTTTTAATCATCGACACAATTAATGGATGAAAAGATGAAGCAATTTGATCAAATGAGCTTTTTTGCATGCAGCCTTCCTTTTTCAAAAACGCGTTTTTGCTGTATTCCGCCGGTATCTCTACTGTACAAGGGGAAGATCACCTGTGCGAATGAACGTATATTATGTTTCTTTTTAAGAAACGTGACGTAATTTCCCCGGAAACTTCACGTTTCGCTAGGAAATATGCGAAGTATATACGTATTTGTAGAGATTTTACGTACGAAAGGTCCCCCATTCCAAATTCTACTAATCTATACTATTTATATATCTATTATCGATGTAGCAACTCTACCATCACGGAAGAGCAGTGATGGTAGAGTTGCTAGACCTATCCGGATGAGCCTTTGAGGGTATATTCGCAGGAGCTACTAATTTTGAGTTCTTCTTTATGAAAGCAATTTGCTGAGATTGTAAGAAGAACTTGTAAAGGGGAGATTGAATGAAGGCGATGGTTGGGGTAAATGTGGCGGCGGCTGTTTTGTGCGGGGCGGTGATGTATGCAGGGACGCAGCACTGGCAGGAGCAAACGGAAGCGCAGGCAAGTGAAGTAAAAACTGCTGTTGTACATAAAGAAAAACAGTTTTCCGATGTATCTGCTTATACAAAAAATCTTCCGGACTTTATTACAAAGCAAATAGAGTCATCTATCGCAAATAAAAAGCCTCTGACTCTTGTGCTTGCCACATCCGCGAAGGAAGCAGGGTGGCCACAGCAGTTAAAAAAAGAGCTAGCAGCTACATATGGAAGTGATGTATTTACGGTTAAAACACTTTCATATGGTAACGGGACAACTGATGAGCTTTTATCCTCACATATTGCCGATCAAATTGATCAACTTCAGCCAAACATTATTCTGTTTGAAGCACCTCTTAAAAATGATTATCAGCATCTTACGCTAGATGAGACGCTTGAAAATACAGACAAGCTGATTCATCAGCTTAAAGACTTGAAAAAAACCCTTATGATTCAGCCTTCACAGCCTTACATTTCACAAACGGAGTCCTATGAAGAAGGGGTAGAAGCGATCAGGGGAGTATCTGAAGCAAACTGGGTATATTATATGAATCACTCGCTCATTTGGCCCTTTCATTTAGGAGAATATATAAATAAAGACAGCGGTAATTTAACGAAAAAAGGAAATGAGGTGTGGGGAGAATATGTTGTGAATTGGTTTACAGGAGAATAAAAAGACAAGCCCTCTTTCAAAAGAAGGAGGGCTTGTCTTTTTATAGTTTTATAAGATTATGACTTTTCCTTGTTCTGATAAAAGGATAGATGCCAGGATACTAACCCAAGTCTTTAGAAAAAGACTATGAAGCTATTGCTCATTTTTAATAGGAGTGATTTTTATCATAGCTCAGGTTATTTATTCTTGCTAAATTAATGTTGTGAAAAATATCACAAAATAAAATGCAAAGGATGATCTCAATTAAGACGTAGTGAGACTACTTATTTTTTTTACTTGCTGTTAACGCAATGGAATCGCATACATACCATAACTGTGTTAGATAATCTAACACATAAGTTGAACGATTCAGAAAATTCATATATCTTAAATATATCTTTAAAGATGCATAGAAAATATATCTTTGAAACAAGCAGGTATAGACGCCAGGGGAGGAATGGAAGATGCAAAAAAAGAAACTCGTATTGATTGGAAATGGAATGGCTGGAGTTCGAGCGATTGAAGAAGTACTGAAGGTTTCAAGCGAAGCGTTTGAAATTACGATTTTCGGAAGCGAGCCGCATCCGAACTATAATCGTATTTTACTATCAAAAGTGCTGCAAGGAGATACGAATGTTGAAGACATTACGCTAAACGATTGGAACTGGTATCAAGAAAACAATATTACATTATATACGGGCGAAACGGTTACTAGTATCGATTCGATAAAAAAAGAAGTAGCGACAAACAGCGGCAGAGTAGAATCGTATGATGAGTTGATTTTAGCAACGGGGTCTCTTCCTTTTATTCTTCCAATTCCAGGCTCTGATAAAAAAGGAGTTACGGCTTTTCGAGATATAAAAGACACGGATGAAATGCTGCAGGCATCTCAGCAGTATAAAAAAGCAGCGGTTATTGGAGGCGGACTGCTTGGATTAGAAGCGGCGCGCGGACTGTTAAATCTAGGAATGGACGTATCTGTCATTCATTTAGCTCCGTATTTAATGGAACGTCAGCTTGATCCAACAGCGGGCAAATTGCTTCAAAACGAATTAGAAAAACAAGGCATGAAGTTTTTGCTTGAAAAACAAACGGCGGAAATCGTCGGCGATGAGCGAGTTGAAGGATTATCTTTTAAAGACGGTACGTTTTTAGAAGCTGATTTAGTCGTGATGGCCGTGGGAATTAAGCCAAATGTTCAGCTTGCAAAAGAAGCGGGACTTAACGTAAATCGAGGAATTGTTGTAAATGACTATATGCAAACGGATATTTCAAACATCTACGCGGTTGGAGAATGTGCAGAGCATAGAGGAATGGTATATGGACTGGTAGCACCTCTGTATGAACAAGGAAAAGCATTAGCAAAAGCGATTTGCGGGGCAGAAAAAGTGCCTTATGAAGGATCGGTTTTATCCACGCAGCTAAAAGTATCAGGTGTTGAAGTGTTCTCAGCAGGAGACTTTACAGAAGATGAAGAGAAAAAAGCGATCAAAGTGTTCGACGAACAAGACGGCATTTATAAAAAGCTTGTTTTGCGAGGGAATCAAATCGTAGGAGCCGTTCTTTTTGGAGACAGCAGCGACGGAAATCGACTGTTTTCAATGATTCAAAAGCAAGAAGATGTATCCGATGTCGCAAAAGTGTCAATTTTACAGCCATCTGGCGGTAACGCGGGTGAAAGCTTAGTAGCAAGCATGAGCGCCGATGATATTATTTGCGGCTGTAACGGCGTAACAAAAGGTACGATTGTGGAAGCTATCCAAAAACAAGGATGCTCATCGGTTGATGAAATCAAAGCTTGTACAAGTGCCTCTCGCTCTTGCGGAGGATGTAAACCGCTTGTAGCGGAAGTGCTTCAGCATACTCTTGGCGCTGACTTTGACGCAGCGGCTCAAAAAGAAGCGATTTGCGGCTGTACGACTCTGTCACGAGATGAAGTTGTCGAAGAAATCAAAGCAAAAGGTCTTTCGCATACGCGTGAAGTTATGAATGTACTTGGCTGGAACAATGAAGAAGGCTGTTCGAAATGCCGTCCGGCGCTGAATTATTATTTAGGTATGGTGAATCCAACCGGATACGTTGATGAACGCGAATCACGATTTGTGAATGAACGCATGCACGCAAATATTCAAAAAGACGGCACGTATTCTGTTGTTCCTCGCATGTACGGAGGCGTCACAAATGCAGAAGATTTACGAAAAATTGCAGATGTTGTTGATAAATATGAAATTCCGCTCGTAAAAGTGACGGGTGGTCAGCGTCTTGACTTGTTTGGTGTTAAAAAAGAAGATTTGCCTAGCGTATGGGAAGAGTTAGATATGCCTTCTGGCTACGCGTACGGCAAGTCGCTGCGAACGGTGAAAACATGCGTCGGCGAACAGTTTTGCCGCTTTGGCACGCAGGATTCAATGGGCGTTGGAATTGCGCTTGAGAAAAAATTTGAAGGACTATGGACGCCTCATAAAGTGAAAATGGCTGTATCTGCTTGTCCGAGAAGCTGTGCTGAGTCAGGTATTAAAGATATTGGCTTTATTGGAATTGACGGCGGCTGGGAAATTTACGTGGGCGGAAATGGAGGTACGCATCTTCGCGGCGGAGATTTATTGTATAAAGTAAAAACAGACGAAGAATTGATGGACATTACAGGAGCGTATTTGCAGTATTACCGAGAAACGGCTAATTACTTAGAGCGTACGTCTGCATGGATTGAGCGCATGGGACTTTCGCACATTCAATCAGTGCTTGATGACGCTGAGACGAGAAGAGAGCTGAATATGCGTATGGACGAAGCGTTATCTACGTACCGTGATCCTTGGAAAGAAATCGTCGAAAGCAAAAAGACGAAAAAAGAGCTGTTCGAAACAGTTGTCACATCATAATGCTGGGGGGAAATAAAGATGGTGAATAAAAACATTACAAAAGTATGCGTGGGGTCTATTCATGATTTTCCGGTAAGCCTGGGTAAAACAGTAAAAGTAAACGGAAAAGAAATTGCGGTGTTTAAGCTATCAAGCGGAAAAATACGGGCAATTGAAAATCGCTGTCCGCATAAAGGCGGGGTGCTAAGTGAAGGAATCGTGAGCGGCGACTCGGTGTTCTGTCCGATGCACGACTGGAAAATTTGCCTGCATGACGGTAACGTACAAGAGCCAGACAGTGGCTGTGTAGACACGTACGAAGCGTCTGTTGAAGGAGATTTGCTGTATCTTTTAATTGAAGAATAAGTAACGAGGCGCGTTGATTTTCAACGCGCCACAAAAATTCAAGGGGACATACTCAAAGGAGCGAAGCAGAAGATGAGACAAGGAAAAGTGTACATTGTAGGAGCCGGACCAGGAGATCCAGATTTGCTAACGATAAAAGCAGCAAAATGTTTAGAAAAAGCAGACGTTATTTTATATGACCGACTAGTGAACCCTGTTCTTCTTCAGTATGCAAAAGAAGGAGCCGAACTCGTCTACTGCGGGAAAAAGCCTGGTGATCACTGCGTTTCTCAAGATGATATTCATGATTTGCTTGTATGCTACGCAAGAAAAGGAAACACCGTCGTGCGGTTAAAAGGCGGAGATCCGTTTATTTTCGGAAGAGGCGGGGAAGAAGCAGAAGTGCTCGTTCAAAACGGAATTTCGTTTGAAGTCGTTCCGGGTATTACAGCGGGCATCGCGGCACCTGCTTATGCTGGAATTCCTGTGACGCATCGTGAGCTGAGCCGTTCGTTTGCCGTTGTGACGGGACACTGTTTAAGCGGCAAGCCGGAAAGTATTCGCTGGGAGCATTTAGCAAAAGGAGTTGATACGCTTGCGATTTATATGGGCGTTAAAAACTTGCCGTATATTTGCCGTCAGCTTTCAGACGCCGGAAAAAGCGCGGATACGCCGGTCGCTCTTATTGAACAAGGCACGACGGTTTATCAGCGCACGGTTACAGGTACGCTTGGCACAATCGTAGACACGGCTGCTGAACAGCAAGTCAGCAACCCCGCGATGATTGTGATTGGTGAAGTGGTGAAGCAAGCTTCTGCTCTTTCATGGTTTTTGGAAAAAACAGAAGAAAAAGTATGCGTCTAAGATGAATAAAAGGAGGAAACGCTTTTGCTTAAGAATTCACTGCAGTCAATGAATGAGTTAGCCCGTGAAAAAACGAAGCTTGTGAATGATCATTTGCCGAGTTATTTGCTGTTAGCTGTGCTAGCGGGTGCTTACGTAGGACTGGGCGTTATATTAGCTCTATCGGTAGGAGCGCCTTTAGCTTCTGCTTCTTTACCGGTCGTTTCTCTTGTCATGGGATTATCTTTTGCTGTTGCTCTCCTGCTTGTCGTATTTGCAGGAGCTGAATTGTTTACGGGAAATCATATGGTTTATACAGTCAGTACGCTATCGGGAGTCACCACATGGAAAGATACGGTCAAAAACTGGACGTGGTGTTTTATCGGAAATGCGATAGGTGCGTTTGGGCTTTGTTTGTTAATTACCGGAACCGGTTTGTTTAAAGGAATTGAACCGAACCATTTACTTATGACGCTGGCAGCTAAAAAAATGAATTTGCCGGTCAGTGAATTATTTTTTCGCGGCATTCTTTGCAACTGGCTTGTTTGTCTTGCGATTTGGACGGCTGCGCGCACTAAAAGCGATGCGGCAAAGATCATGCTCATTTTTTGGATGCTGTTTGCATTTGTTGCATCAGGATACGAGCACAGCGTGGCAAATATGACGTTTCTTGGCCTAGCTTTATTGCTTCCGCATCCTGATGCGATTTCGGCTGCTGGACTATTTCATAATTTAATTCCTGTTACGCTCGGAAACATCGTAGGGGGAGGATTGTTTGTAGGAAGCATTTACTGGTTCGTGAACGCTAGGCAGCTAAAAGAAGTTAAAAATCAGCCGGCTGCTCTCTCAGCTGACTTGGATTCTGCTAAACTGTCTAAATAGCAAAAAACCGCTCTTTATACCATATAGTCTGCTTTTTAAAGCTATCATCACGGTATTTTAGAGCGGTTTTCTTCTATATAATATAAACTGCTTAAAGCGTATTCACATCTATACGTATCGAACAAGCAGTATCGTTCTTCATTTTATAGAAACAGGGAGTCTGTGAGAATTGAATCGGACAGATTCTGTTGAAATGAATGTGTGAGGGTGCAGATATCATCGAAGAGGCAGAGGGCATCTTAGAATTTTAATGTTGTTTGGCATTTTATGCTCTTTTTGAGCTTCCTTAAAGCAGTTGTACATTGCTTTGCTGCCTAAATGATTAGCAGAGTGAATCGTAATTCGATCGGCATATAAATGATGCTTTACCATAAAATGCACGAGCATTAATCCATTCCGTGTCTTGCTGAGTAAATCATGATCGAGTGACAAATGTTCAACATCGAATGACCTTAGCAGATCAATACATTCGTCAATCGTTTCGGCTAAAACATGACCGTCAGGGCACTTGCGATAGTCGTCTAGAAAAACATTGATTTTCATGACTGATTCTCCCTTCCTTGCCTTGTATTTAGTGTAACATACATAATGTCATATACCTACCTAAGTCTATTCGACACATTTTTCTGCATTCCTTCTTAAATAGGGGTAAAAACACGAATTTTTATCATTATTTGCATATCTGAGGCGAATAAACAGGAAATAAGGAAAGAGATGTCGAACGAAAAATGAATAGATAAACAGTTTAAACTGGAAATTAACTTTTTTTATTCTGTGATCTTTATTTAAGAAGGTCATTTAAATCCCAGATTTGACAAGGGATGGAAGGGAGATAACCCATAAAAGATTGTGAGAAAAAAACGATAATTTACGATTTTTTAAAATAAATTGGAAATTTCTCTTTACGAAAAAGATGTTTGAGACGTATAATTTGATTTAAGGATTTTTTGGAACATAGTATGACAATATGACAAAAAAGAAAAGTAAGGTGAATAGAATGGGTAAGTTATTTAGTATCGGTGAAGTATTAATTGATATGATTCCAGCTCAAAAAGGTCTTCAATTGAAAGAAGTGGAATCGTTTACGCGTGTGCCAGGCGGAGCGCCGGCAAACGTTGCAGCAGTTGTTGCTACATACGGTAATGAGTCAGCGCTTATTACAAAAGTTGGAGAAGATGCGTTTGGAGACTTTCTAGTAGATACGCTTCGTGAAGTAGGAGTAGGTACTGATATGGTCTATCGTACAGAAGAAGCAAACACAGCTTTAGCTTTCGTTTCTCTGCGCGAAGACGGAGAAAGAGATTTCAGCTTCTATCGTAATCCTTCAGCGGATTTATTGCTAACTGAAGACGAAATTAACCCAGATTGGTTTGCAAGCAACGATGTTCTTCACTTCTGTTCGGTTGATTTAGTTGAAAGTCCTATGAAATACGCTCATATGAAAGCGATTAAAAGCATGAAAGAAAAAGGCGGCGTTATCAGCTTTGATCCAAATGTACGTCTTCCGCTGTGGAAAGACCATGAGCTATGCCGTCAAACAATTTTAGAATTTATCCCTCAAGCGCACATTGTCAAAATTTCAGACGACGAGCTATCGTTTATCACAGGAATTGAAGATGAACA
Source organism: Priestia sp. AB (assembly GCF_028369225.1). Classification (NCBI taxonomy): domain Bacteria; kingdom Bacillati; phylum Bacillota; class Bacilli; order Caryophanales; family Bacillaceae; genus Priestia; species Priestia sp. AB. The sequence continues at coordinate 589,459 of NZ_JAQMYN010000002.1, read as the reverse complement.
GCAAGCAATTCAGTCTCTATTTACAGGTGACGTTCAAATAGTTGTGTTTACAAAAGGTGCAGAAGGCGCAACGCTTTATACAAAAGAAGCTGTCTATGAATCAAACGGTTACAAAGTAGCGGTTGTTGATACAACAGGTGCAGGAGATGCGTTTATTGGCGGATTCCTTTATCAGCTATTAAGCCGCGATGTGTCACAAGAAAACTTAACGGCTATTCTTGACCGCGACCACGATGCTATTTTGCGCTTTGCAAATGCAAGCGGTGCCTTAACGACAACTGGAAAAGGTGCGATCAGCTCCATTCCAGCCAAAGAAGTAGTAGAGCAATTTTGTAAGCCTGTAGCTAACTAAAATGAAAAGGCTTTATCTCTTCTTATTTTCAATCAGCAGAGGCGTCCGTTTCTGTTGATTGAAGATCACATAAGAGGAAAAAGCAAGCTGCGGAGCAAAAAGAAAAAAATTTTTTCTGTTTTTAAAAAATAATCAAAAAAATTTCTAGCTAAATAATAAATGTTCGTGTTAGTATAGTACGAGCAGCAAAAAGTAGCAGTTTTACCACCATTTATGAAAACGTTATATATTTTTATCGATGTAGAAAGTTTGATAGGACTAAAGAGCAGTCCTATCAAATTTTCTAGACCTAAGCGGTTGCTGCCCTCCTTGCGGGGTAGGCATCAAAACCTTTTGGGGAATGTTCGAGGGAGTATAAGTGCTTGGCTCTTTGCCCTTGATGAGAGAAAAGCAGCAAGTCGTTACATACGATGTACATAGATTAGAAATAGGAAAGTAGGTTAAGAGAAAGATGGATATTTTGCTAGGTGTTCTTCCTTCCGTTGCGTGGGGAAGCATGATTTTAGTTAGTATGAAGATGGGCGGTGGGCCTTACAGTCAAACGCTTGGAACAATTATTGGAGCTTTGATTCTTTCATTTGTTCAGTTTATGATTGTGCAGCCGGTGTTAACACCAACGCTCGTTATTGTCGGGATTGTTTCAGGTTTGTTCTGGTCAGTAGGTCAAAGCAATCAGTTTAAAAGTGTTCCATACCTTGGTGTTTCAAAGTCAATGCCGATTTCAACAGGTATGCAATTAGTATCAACAGCTCTTTTTGGTGTTATTGTATTTAAAGAATGGTCAACGCTTCAAACGATTGTGCTTGGATCTATTGCGATTCTTTTAATACTAGCAGGCGTCGTGCTTTCTTCATTAGACGGTAAAAAAGAAGGGGCACAAGGGGCTCCAGGACAAACGAAAAAAGGAGTTATCACTCTTATCATTTCAAGTCTTGGATTCTTAGTTTACGTAGTTATCGCACGTATCTTCAACGTAGACGCATGGGCAGCACTATTCCCGCAAGCAATTGGTATGTTAATTGGCGGTTTAATCATTACATACAAACATAAGCCATTTAACAAATATACGATTCGTAATATCTTACCAGGTCTAATTTGGGCATCTGGAAACATGTTCTTATTCTTATCTCAATCAAGACTAGGCGTAGCAACAAGCTTTTCATTATCGCAAATGGGTATCGTTATTTCCATTTTTGGCGGTATTGTCTTCTTGGGAGAAAAGAAAACAAAGCGTCAATTATTCTATGTATCTCTTGCGAGTGTACTGATTATTTCAGGCGGTATCTGTATCGGCCTCGCAAAAGCTCACGTTTAATTTATCGATGTAGAAAAACCCCCATGGCTAGAGTGCAGCCATGGGGGTTTTTCTGGAACTAAGGTTTTGAGGCTACCCCGCAAGGCGTGGCCTCAAAACCTTAGTCAAAGTCAAGATCAAAACCTTAGTGCTGTTAGGAATTTCAGGTCTGCATGTTTGTGTTGGGGATTCTCGTTCTTAAGACTGATAATTTTTCATTCTTTGTTAGGAAGCTGTTTGGTGTGTGATGGCTTATAGTAGTAGAAAAGGATGGAGGGAAGGCTATGATTAAGAGTATTTATGAGACGCATGTGCAGGTGCGGGATTTGGAGGATTCGATTGAGTTTTATAGAGGTCTTGGGCTGACTTTTGTTCATAAAATTGAAGAGAGGCGCTGTGCTTTTTTCTTTATTGGGGAACAAAAGCAGATGCTTGGACTTTGGGAAACCGATGAAAAAGAGTTGAAAAGCAGTCATTTTGCTTTTGGAATTGAAGCAGCAGATATTCATGAAGCGTTAACGTGGCTGCGTTCAAAAGGCATTGAACCGGAAGAGACGTCGTTTGGAAAGCCCCAAACAGAGCCGATTGTTCATACATGGATGCCAGCGGCGTGCGTGTATTTTAATGACCCTGACGGCAACCGCTTGGAATTAATTACGCTTTTGGATGATAAGCCTGTCGTATCTAAGGATTTTCCGTATTTAAGTGAATGGAATAAAGAGACCGGGACGAAATTATTTTAGCTCAAGTAAAAAACGAACCATTGATCAACGTGTTTGATTCGTGGTTTGTTTTTTTGTTATGGTCAACGTAGGTTTGATCTGTTTTGTTCCTTTTAGCAGTTGATTGGAGTCATTTCGTTATGTCTCCATCTTTTTATGTATCATAAACGTAGAATTGACATATTTATAAACATATAATATATTTGTTTATAAATTAATAAACAAAATAGAGAGGTGTCTATTTTTATGGTGAACGATTTGTTTTGGGAATCATCTTTTGAAGAGATGAAGAAAGGGTACGGGGAAAGCGAAGATCACTACCACTGCTTACTGTGCGGTGAAAGCATTGAAAAAGGCATTATTTATCCGGTGGAAGGTGTTTTTTATGGAGCAAAACGCTATATGAAGCTTCATGTGGAACAGCAGCACGGGTCTGTATTCCATCATTTAATAGGGCTAGATAAAGAGGTAACGGGTCTTTCTGATCATCAAAAAAATTTAGTGAAGTTTTTTAAAGAAGGAAAAAGCGACAGCGATATTCAAAAAGAAATGGGAATCGGCAGTTCATCGACCATTCGAAATCACCGCTTTACGTTAAAGAAAAAAGAGCGTCAGGCAAAAGTGTTTTTAACGCTGATGGAACTGTTGAACGACGGGGAAGAAGAAAAGGCGGCACCCGTAACAAATACGGCGCCTAGAAGAAGTCAGCGCTACAGCGTCAGTGATGAAGAGCGTGAAAAAATTTTAGCGAAGAACTTTCCACAAGGTTTAAACGGACCTCTTCGCACCTTTCACTTGCAAGAAAAACACCGTCTTGTTGTTCTTGAAGAATTAAGCGGACATTTTGCTTTTGGCAGCACGTATACCGAAAAAGAAGTGAACGATATGTTAACACCTTTTTATGGCGACTACGCCGTGCTGCGGCGCTATTTAATTGAATACGGTTTCTTAGAGCGCAGCGCAGACGGAAGCAGCTACTGGAGAAAAGGAGAGACAGAGATGAGTATGGACTCAAAAGACTATAAAAAACAAATGAAGCAGCTAGCGAAAGAAGTAAAAACAGAAGGCGGCGTGTATCAAATTAAAAACCTTCACAACGATAAGATTTACATTGGCTCTACGCCTAACGTTAAAACATTAAACGGCGTAAAGTTCACGTTAAAGACGAACACTCATCAAAATAAAGAGCTTCAAAACGAGTGGAATACGTACGGAGCGGATGCTTTTTCAATTGAGATGCTGGAAACGATTAAAAGAGAAGAAGAAAAAGCACTTTCAAAAAAGGATTTGCTGAAACTGGAAGCGAAATGGTTAGAGAAGCTGCAGCCTTACGGCGAAAAAGGCTATCATTCGCCGAAAGCTGATACAAAGGAGAAATAGGTGTGAAGAATCAACATGTTAAAAGTGAAGTAGTGGAATCAGAAAAATCCGTCAGTAAGCTGATGCTTGTGTTTTTAATTCCGCTCATGTTAAGTAACGCCATGCAGTCCGTTGGGCAGCTGGCGGGAAGTATTATTGTCGGAAGAGCGCTTGGAGTTGATGCATTAGCCGCTATTTCCGCTTTTTTTCCTCTGTTTTTTCTGCTCGTGTCGTTTTCAATTGGAATTGGTTCAGGAAGTTCGATTTTAATCGGGCAAGCGTACGGGGCACAAAATGAAAAACGAGTGAAAGAAATTATCGGTACCACGCTCACGTTTACCTTTTTAGTCGGAATTGTGCTTGCTGTTTTGGGAAGCATATTTGCTCCGGATATTCTTCGGATTATGGGAACGCCGGCTAATATTATTGACGTAACGGTTCACTACGCGCGCATTTTGTTTGTGGCGATTCCTGTTTTGTTTTTATACTTTGTTTATACGACGTTTATGCGCGGAACCGGAGACTCTAAAACGCCTTTTTACTTTTTAGTTGTGAGTACGGTCTTAAACCTCATTTTTCTTCCGATTTTAATTTTTGGATGGATCGGAGTGCCAAAGCTTGGAGTCTACGGCGCTGCGTATGCAACGGTGTTTTCAACCGTATTAACGTTCATTATTATGATTATCTATTTACGCAAGAAAAATCATCCGTTAAAGTTTGACTCATCTATTTCATTAAAAATGGACGGAACGCTTTTAAAGCTGCTTATGCGTTTAGGGATTCCAGCGAGTATCAATATGATTTTAGTTTCTCTTTCTGAAATTGCGGTTATTACGTTTGTAAACGGATTTGGCTCAGACGCTACAGCAGCGTACGGAGCGGTGAACCAAGTGGCAAGTTATGTACAAATGCCGGCAATCAGCTTAGGAATTGCAGTTTCTATTTTTGCGGCGCAGTCGATTGGCGCCAATAAATTTGAGCGGTTAAAAGAAGTTATCCGCTCTGGAATTATGCTGAATTACGTTATTGGCAGCGTATTGATTTTACTTATTTATCTCTTTTCCAATCAAATTTTAGCTCTGTTTTTAACAAGTCAGCACACGCTCCATATTGCTGAAGAGCTGTTAGTTATAACACTTTGGAGCTATTTGATTTTCGGTCATGCGCAAATTATTACCGCTACGATGCGAGCAAGCGGTACGGTGCTGTGGCCTACGGTATTTAGTATTATGGCTATTTGGTGTGTAGAAGTGCCCGTAGCCTACGTGTTATCGCAGTTTACCTCTCTTGCGATTAAAGGAATTTGGGTTGGATATCCAGCAGCGTTTGTGGTCAGCTTAATTCTGCAGTACAACTATTATCGATTTGTATGGAAGAAAAAGAAAATTGAACGTCTTGTCGGATGAAAAACGAGTGGAAACGCTCGTTTTTTATTTTTTCTAATTAAAACACCCTTAGCTAAAAGTTTTAATAGGATAGTGCATATAACTTTTTAATGAAAAGAGGGTATGACACTATGAGTAAATCTGGATTTGTGCCGGATAATTCCAATATTAAAAAAAGCTCAGGAACGCCTAATCTGTCAGTAAACTATAAGCAAAACGTCCTGTTCAAACGAAATGATCAAAATATAGCGTATCAGCTAACCTCAACTCAGCTGCCTGCCATGCTTGGAGGAGCGTTTGTTGATTTATATATGACGAAAGGGCATATGAGAGAACCGCACTGGCATCCAAATGCGTGGGAATTGGATGTCGTCGTTTCAGGTGAAGTGCAGGTGTCTATCTTGGACCCTGATACAAGCAGCATGCACAATTACCGGATAAAAGAAGGAGAAGTTGTTTTTATACCGATGGGCTGGTGGCATTGGATTGAACCTCTATCGGAAGAAGCGCATCTTCATCTCTTTTTTAACAATGATCAATTTGAGTCTACAGAAGGATCCGACGTGCTGCGCTTAACGCCTCCGGTTGTGTTTCAAAAAGCATACGGAGTAAGCGCAAGCGAAGTAGCAGAAGCCGTTGCTCCGATTACGGATACGGTGATCATTGGGCCGCCTAATGATCATTCTTTTTATCAAAAGAGCTGTTTTAAAGATGAACGGGATGAACGAATTGTGGTTAAAATAAATGAAAAAGTAGTGCCTGCTGAAGATAAGTAGCATAAAAAACCATTGAGCCTATGGTCAATGGTTTTTTCGTGAGGCGTTCTTTATAAAAACAGCTCGCTGCGTTCTAAATGCTTATACAGCCGCGTTGTGACTTGTTTTTGATTCCATTCGTTCTGCGGAAACTGCTGCTTGTCTACGTGAGCAACGGCCGGCTTATAGGTTTTTTGAATCCGTTTGATATCATTAAACGTTGCGTTGGTTTCAATGTGATCAGCGAGAGTAAATACAAGAGAATGCAGCTTTGCAACATTGGGTACCGTGGCTGCTTGACTGAAAATGGCTTTTGCGACGGACAGCTGTCTTTCATGGGCAGTAAAGATGTCTTGCTCATTACGCTCCTTTAAAAAAACAAGCGCTTCTTTTCCGTTAAGGCGAATCGATCCTTTTGGAAAAACAATGTTGCTGTGTTCAAAAGCACGTTTGTTTGTGACGATAATGCCGCCTAATTTATTTACAGCATCGACGACTGCCTGCTGATCCATTTTGACATAATAATCAACAGGAAGCTTTGCATACGTTTCGACGTTCTTTACGACAGCATTCATATTTCCTCGATGATAAATGGTTCGCAGTGTTTCATTGCCGAGCTGAGTTGACCCTGGCAAGTGGGTCATTTTTATTGATTCATGCTGTTTATTAACAGTCATATATACAAATGACGTATTTTGATGGTTCTCTTGAATTAAAAGCAGGGAAAACGGTTGCCCTTTTTTTAAATTGACGTGTGTTTTGTGCCCATGCTCAAGCGGTACATACGTTTGATCAACGGCAGCTTTCACCGTATGATAGCCTGCAAATGTGATGCTGACAAAACTGACGAGTAAAAATAGTACGAGACCGCCAATCCACTCTTTTTTTGCTTTGCTGCTCATCGTCTCACCTTTTTCTATCGAAGTCGTTCGTAGTATTGCCATCTTAAAAGGGGAGTAAAACAAATGAGCGCTATTTTTATTGTGTATCTCGTTTTTTCTTGGCGTAGGTTTTGAGCTCTGTAATTAAAATTGCTTGTTCTTCCGCATCGTTAAACGCTTCAATACCATAAAGGTATTCGGTGTGCCGTTTTTCTTTCCACACGCAAAGTCCGGTAATATGGATGGGTTTTTCATTTAAATAAAAGCTGATTTTTAGCTGGATTTGATGGTTGAAAATAGGTAAATCAAGCGGTGTGATTATTTTGATTCCTTTTGGTGAAAGGTCGATAACAGACAAAGGACCTGGCTTAGAATCGATTTCTTTGTTGTCGTATTTAGCAATGGAAAACGTTCCAACAATGGGAGTCTCAAATAAAAAGCGAAACGGTTCTTCACGTTTAAAATGCATGTTTCATCAGTCCTTTTCGTAATCTAAGTTTGTTAAGTAAGTATTCGATGAAAGTCCAAAAATTCCTACACGTTTTTCCCCATCACACATATAATGTTTATCGGTGTAGAAAATCTACCATGGCCGGTCTTTGGCCCTGGCAGATTTTCTAGACCTAATCGTAGGCGATCCCCCTTGAGGGGTTGATCGTCTACGATTAGGTGAACCTTTGCGGGAGGATTCAAGCTTTATTAGTTATCGATTGCCGATTATAACTGCTTTTATAGTATCGGAAGTTTTGTTTGAAACTTTAAAAGGTGAGGAAAAGGTTTTGAAAAAAGCGCTACGCTAGAATTGGATTGTATGTTAAAATTAAACTTTGTGAAGTAGCTGTATTACAAGTCAGCGTTCCTTCAACTAATTAGGAGGTGAGATGAATGGGCACTGATGACCCCATTTCGATGAAGGTTACTGCAAAACAAGATAGGGGCAACAAAGGTGTATGTGTTCCTCTCATTTCAACGAAGGAAAATACTCCTTAATGCCTCAATGATGTGAGGTGAAAAATCAATGATTAAAACATACTTATATGATGATGAAACAAAAGAAATGGTAACGAATCTTGATTTAGGAGACGTGCATGAGAAATTGCGCAATCCTGATAATTTGCTGTGGATTGATTTGTATGATGTCCACGGACAAGAGCTTGCTCAAATTGCTAAATTATTCGATTTTCACCCATTGGCGATTGAAGACTGCTTACACGACAGTCCTCGCGCTAAAATGGATGATTACGAAGACTATAAATTTTTCGTTTTTCACGCGCTTCGCTATAACGAAGAAAGTGATGACGAGATTACGACGCTTGAGTTAAATGCCTTTGTCGGATCAAATTACGTAGTAACAATTCATAAACATAAAATGGGCTGGCTTCGCAAAATGGATGCTGTGTGCTCACGTTATCCAAAGTTTATGAACCGCGGCGCCGACTTTTTATTATATGCTTTGATTGATGGCATCACGGACGAATACTTCCCGATTTTAGACCGAATCGACATGCGTATTGATGAATTAGAAGATGAAATCTACAACAAAGAAGTGCGCGGAGTGACAGAAGAGTTCTTGGCGTTAAAAAGAACGATTATCTTAATCCGTCGCGTTATTCTGCCTCAGCGCCGAATTTTCTTAACGGTTAATGGAAAGTGGAAATTCGATATACGAGAAGAAAATGTTCCTTTCTACATTGATTTGCTTGACCACTTAGAGCGTATTGTAGATTCTGCTGAAACGTTTAGAGACCTCGTAAACAGTGCACTTGATACGTATTATTCTATTACCAATGCAACTTCATCTGAAAAGCTGAATGTCTTAACGCTGATTTCAACGATTATGCTTCCGCTGACGTTCGTAACCGGATTTTTTGGAATGAACGTACCGATTCCATATCAGAATTCCCACTGGGCTACTGCTGTTATTATCGTTATGTTAATTGTGTTAACGTGGGGAATGTGGAAATACTTTAAAAACAAACAGCTGTTATAACAAAAAGGCACTTGGCCATAAGCCAAGCGCCTTTTTTCTTTATTTTGTCACTGTTTTTGTTGTTGCCTTACTCGTATTGTTCGCTTTGTCTTTTGCGGTTACGCTTAAGACTGTTTTTTCTTTTTGCTTTTTAATTTTTACTGAGTATTGTCCTTTGCTGTTTGCAGCAGCAGAGCCAATGCTTTTTTTGTTTACTGTTACCGTTACGGTAGCATTTGCTTCTGCTTTACCTGTTACAGCCGTGCTTTTTGTTGTGACAGCATTTACGCTTGGTGCAGCAGGGGGAGTTTTATCGCTCGCTTTTACAGTCGTAGCTTTACTTGTGTTGTTGGCTGCGTCTGCTGCTGTTACGCTGATTGCTGTACCTGCTTTTTGTTTTTTAATCGTAATGCTGTACTGACCTTTTGCATTGGCTTTTGCTTTGCCGATTTCTTTGTTGTTCACTTTCGCTACAACAGCTGCATTTGCTTCAGCTGTTCCTTTAATAGCTGTATCCGCGTCGCTGACTGGATTCACTTTAGGTGCATTTGGAGCAATAACGTCAAGCACCGTGACTTTTACTTCTTCACTTTCTTGTTGTTGGCTGTTTGTAGCCGTGACGTACAAGACTGTGTTTTCTTTTTGTTTTGGAATTTTTACTTTGAAAGCGCCTTTTGCATCAGCTTTTGCTGAAGCAATCACTTTTTTAGCGCTGTTTTTAACATTTACCGTAAAATTCGCTTTAGACGTTCCTGTTACATACTCATCTTTATTCGTCACCGCTTTTACCGCTGGTTTGGCAGGTGCTTTTTGAACAACTGCACGAATGCTCGTACTTGCTTTTCCGTTTGTGACAACTACTTGTAAAACGGTATCAGCTTTTTGAGCTGGAATGTTCACAGAGAACGTATTTTTTGCATCAGCTTTAACTGTGCCAAGTGTTTTTGAACCGTTCATTACTTTAACAGTTGAACCGCTTTGAGCTTTACCTGTAATAATTTTTTGCGTGCTGACAAATGGATTTACCTGCGCTTGCAGCTGCTGTGCACTTACTGCGCTGTACGCATTTAAACGTCCCCATCCTGATACGTAATCGTAGCCTGGAGCAGGGGGTTCTGCTGGACTTTCTTCGTCATCGTATACAGGAGCATCTTTTTCATCAAATTTAATATCTTTAGCTGTATCCGTTAGGCGTTTTTCAACGTCTTTTGGCTTTAAGCCTGGGTTTTGTGATAGCAATAATCCCGCAACGGCTGCCACGTGAGGTGTTGCCATGGATGTTCCGCTTAAATAAGTGACGTTTCCGTCTGGAACAAGACTTGGAATATCAGAGCCAGGAGCTGTAATATCTAATCCTTTTCCGTAGTTTGAGTAGTCAGATACGATATCTAAACGGTTTGATGCGCCTACTGAAATCGCATAGGCGGATGAAGCAGGGTAAGAGAGCTCTTCCATACCGTCGTTTCCACTTGCAGCTACAACCGTTACGTTATGATCGTATGCGTATTTTAACGAATATTCAAGCACGCGGCTGTAAGATCCGCCAAGGCTTAAGTTAATGACTTTTGCACCGTGATCAACCGCGTATTTAATACCGTACGCAATTTGTTCTGTATCTCCGCTACCAGATGCGTCTAGAATTTTAACCGGTAAAATTTTCGCATGAGAATTAATGCCGGCCATTGAATAGTTATTGTTTGCAGAGGCTGCGATAATACCTGCTACGTGAGTTCCATGTCCATTGTCATCAGTTGCATTTGACGAACGATCCACGTAGTTATAGCCTGTTTTTGTATCCACCACGCCTTTTAAATCAGCTAGTGATGAATCGACACCCGTATCCGCAACGGCAATAACCGTATCTTTTAATTTTTGACTGTTTAGTAACTTTTCAAGCGATTCATATTGAATATCGGCATGCTGAGTACCGTCATTTTTACCCGTGTTATTTAATGACCATTGATACGGATATTGTGAATCCATTGAAAGAGCGTGGTACTCTTGAACCGGCTCGATAAATTCAGTTTCAGGAAGTGCCTGAATTTGTTTTGCCGTCATTTTACCTTGAGCAGATGACGTGCTGAAGCTTTTTCCATTGCTGTCATCTAATTGAATAACAAACATATTATCAAAAGAAGCAGCTGATTGTTTTAATGGATTAATAGATTCAATGCTTGCTGATTTTGACTGTGCTTTTGTTTTGAATGATTTAGCATTTGCACCATCTTTTAATTTAACAATATAGCGAGTTTCAGCTTTTATTGAAACGCTGTTTGCGCTAACTAACTTAGCTCTTACTAATACAGACGATACGTTTAATTCCGTTACGTCTTTTAATTTTGTCTGCGCTGCTACTTTTTCTAAGTCTTTCTTTAAAGCAGCCGGAACGGATTTATAAGCGATGCTGTATAAATCATTGATTGCTTTTTGATCAGCACTTGTAATCATGTACGTGCTTGATGCGCCGTTTTTCGCTACATCTGTAAATAGACCTTTTAGCTGAACTAAATCTTTGTATACTTGTTCGCGCATCGATTTATCGATAATCATTTTAGAGCTGATAAACGGAGCGGCTTTGTAATAAAGAGAAGAAAGGTCTTTTCCGCTTGCTGTTTTTGAAAGTACAGCGTCACGAATCGTACGCAAATCTTTTAAAATACCTTTTCCGTTTTCTTTTTGGCTTGTACTCAATTCAGCTGGGCATTCTTCTGCCACCATTTGAGAAGGTGGTAGTGAAGCGCCTTCATAGCTGATTGTGTAAGGAACTTCTGTTTTTTCTTCCGGCTGTGGTTCTGGAGAAGTTGAACCGTCTTCCGCGTCTTCTTCAATCATTTCGTCTTCGCTTCCATAATACTCAACTTTCACATAATAAGGGCCAGTCCAAGCGATTGGAAAATCAAGCTGAGCAGGCTCATCTTTGTAGGAGTATCCCATATAACGGTCAAATGCCACGTTGTTTTTGGCATTTTCAAGACTAGAGTAAACCGTGATGTTTACTTCATCATCACTTTGAAGCTTAATTCGGTAGTGTGAAAATTTTGCTACCTCTTGCTTAGAAGGATTAATTTTGTACCAATGTGTTTGTTCTGGTTCTGTAAATGTTCCTTTTGCTGCTTTACCAATGCTTAATGTTTTTTCGTTAGCAGGAGGATTGCCTGCCGCTTGTGTTTTCAGTAAGCCTAATTGGCTAAAACACAAGGTGAACATTAAAGCAAAAGCAATAAAACGATAAATTGACCCTTTTTTCATGTTAAACCTCCAAAAAAATATAGTAAAAAACAGGAATTACATACCTATTAAACCATAAAGTTTAAAAATTTGTAAATAATTACTGTTGCTTATTTTAGTATTTTGTCAAGTTATTAATCTCGTATAAGAAATGGTGAGATAAGTCCTAGTTGCAAAAAGTAGAAAAAATTGGAATAATAAAGATTGAGCCTGTTTATAAGAGGCGAGAGTATGCTGAAAAGGGAAGAAGGGAATGAGAATTATTTTTAAAAGCAGAATTCACTGGAGAAAATCTGATCGGTTTCTTTTTACCTGTGTTTATAAAGAGGAAATCGGGCTATATAAATAAAGATTGGAAAAATTTTCAGTCTAATTAAGTTCATTTGTAGCATATAATACGAGCTGGATTTCTTTTATAATAAACAAAAGCAAAGAAAGAGCAAATGGTGAAAAGGAGTGAAAGAAGTTGTCAAATGTGATGCAACGACAGGAAAAACGAATGAAGTTTGATGCCGAACAGCTTGCACCCCTTGATATTGATGAAGAGATAAAGAAGTTGCTAATAGAAAAAGGATTGCCCAAAGAAGCTTCACCATTTCTAGAGTTCGTTTCATCCAAAGGAAAGCTAACAACATTATGCGAAACATTTGAGTTATCATCTCGCTATCAACACTATTGGTTTTTAGGAACAACAGGCGCTGGAGATCCAATTTGTCTTCACCACCAAAACGGTTCTGTTGTGCTGCTCGATACGTCCAACGATGACTGCGAGCGCTTTATTAATACAACTTTTCCACAGTTTTTAGCATGCTTAGATGTGTTTGAAGAACTAGTAGAAGAAACGATTCAAGCGAACGGAGAATCTGCATACTTAGAGCGACACATTCCTGCTGAGGTGCTTCAGCGATGCCAAAAACGTATGAATGAAATTGATGAAGCTTGTTTAGCCCCTTATTCTTTTTGGTTCAAAGAACTTTCTTTTTAATATAGTAGAAAAATAGACATGGCCATTTTGGTCATGTCTATTTAGTTGTGGCTGCAGGGCTAGTAATATAGATAGAATAAATAAAAATGATAGCATATAATGGATATAAATTCCTTTTTTGAAGAAGAAGGAGGGTGTAAATGATTTCTTTATTTGGATTAATGGGTGCTTTCTTTGTTCTGATTTTTGGTGCGTCGTATTTCTTCTATAGAAGGAACTCACCTGTGCAGTACGGAATTTCACTTAGCAGCATGCTAATAAGCATATTTCTATTTCTATATAGCATATTTGGAGCTGGCGGCTTTGAAGGAATGGGTCTTGGTGCTTTAGCGGCTGCTTTGTTTGTAGCGTCGGTTCTGAGCTTGTTCGTCAGCGTTCTTTTTAACATCATAAATAGACACGGGAAAGGTGCTGTGTGAAATGGGAGAAATAATCTTTAGAGAAGCAGTGCGGGAAGATTTAGATCAAATTGTTGGAATGCTCGCTGATGATATGCTCGGAAGCAAACGAGAGCGCTACGAATTACCGCTTCCAGACTGTTATGTTCAAGCATTTCAGGCAATTGATGCGGATCCAAACAATGAACTGATTGTCGCATGTAAAGATAGTAAAGTAATAGGTGTTCAACAAATAACCTTTACGCCCCACATTGCACGACAAGGCGGGTGGAGAGCAACGATTGAAGGAGTTCGAACCGCTTCGTCACAGCGCGGAAAAGGGGTTGGATATCAGCTGATTACATGGGCGATTGAACGAGCGAAAGAACGTAATTGTCAGTTAGTACAATTAACAACCGACAAGGAACGGTCAGAGGCTTTGCGTTTTTATCAAAAGCTTGGATTCACAGCTTCTCACGAAGGATTAAAGCTTCATTTGTAATTCGCTGTTAATGGTTGTATCCCTGTGGTAAGAATTTTTTGATTAAAATGAATTTTTTAGTTTAGTTCAATTGAAACGTGGTATACAAATAGTACAGAGCCGATAGAAATTTTTCTAAGGCTACTGTGAAAGGTAAATACTTAGCTTCATGAAGGGACTGGTTTCGTTTTGGAATACTTAACAGCAACTTCAGCAAACGTATTACCTCACATGAAAAGCAGATATTCTGATCTGACAATTGGCACGCTCGTTATGAACCGATATACGTAGCGAAAGGGCCTCACAAGGGCAAATGAACATGAAATAATTAGCATGATATGAAGGGAAGAACCTGCATCAGTTTTGATGCAGGTTCTTTTTTGTGAGATGCGGCAGGAAATTTTATACAAAATTTTGGAAGGAATTTATATGTAAAATCTATAAGTTAAGTATGGTAAGTTATTTTACCATCACGGATGAAATCATACATACACCAATTATGAAAGAAGCTAAAAGCCAGCTGGAACATTACCGTAAGAAAATCCTCAAATGAAGGCACTACGAAATTTCTTATAACTTATTTGACACCTAAGGTATAAAAGAGTATACTTGTGTTAAACATAGTAATTATGTCGGATAAGTGGGTTATGGTGCTGTGAACAAGACTTCTACTGATAAAGAGGAGATCTAGTCCAAATCGTACAGTCCGACTTTGATGAGATGCTTTCAAGCATCTTTTTTTTGTGCAAAAAAAACAGCCGCAGGGGCTGTTATAGGGCAGTAATTCTTCCTTTGTAAGCATCAATCAACCGCTGGTTATGTTCATCTGAACCTTCCATGTTTCCGCTTAAAAAGACAGGAGGCGTGATACCGCGGCTGAGCAGTTTTTGGATGGCTTTAGATAGGACATTATTTAAGATAGCGCCTCCAATTACAGTGGAACCAGAAGCGAAAGAAATATCTTGCTGATGAAGAAGAACGTCTCCTTTTGGAATGTGATTATTCATAACAAGATCCACGACATCATGAAGGTATTTTCCGCTTTTATGTCGCGAAGCCCGGCTCGTGGCATAAGAAGGAGAGGTAAGCCCGATAACAAAGGCGCCTTTTTCTTTTGCAATTAAGGCCACATCAATCGGAACGGGATTTACGCCCGACGTAGAAATCACAATCATGATATCGCCTGATACGATATCTTCTTTTTCCATAAAGGTGGAGGCATAGTCGTTTTTACGCTCTAGCTGTGAAGAGCGCGAAGCTCCTTTATGAAGCATCAGTTCTTCTACAAAAATAGGATGAATCGGCGCAAGCCCTCCGGAACGGTAAAACACTTCTTCCGTTAAAATATGAGAATGACCGCACCCAAATAAATGAATAAGGTGATGAGAAGCTAGTTGCTGTGAGATTTTCTCGGCTGCGGATTCCATTGCCTGCTGTTCATGCGCCTCCACTTTAGCAAGCAGTTTTGTTAGTTCCTGTAGATATAAACTAGACATAAAAAAACTCCTTAGTTAAGATCGTGTCATGTTAATCGTAAACTTATAGCGGTCTGCTCGGTACGAAGATTTCACCACTTCAAGCGGCGTACCGTCTTGCAAATACGTATTTCTTTGAATTAATAGAACGGGTGAATATGAGCTGATTCCAAGATGCTTCACTTCGGTTTCAGAAGCTAAAATGGATTCTAACGTTTGGTTGGCTTCGCCAATTTTTAGTCCGAGCTCTTCTTCAATATAGCGGTAGAGAGAGTCATTAACAATGGATTCTGTTAAGCCTTTGACTAAGTTAGCGGATACATATACGCTTTCGAGCGCCATTGGCACGTCGTCAGCTAAACGAATACGCTTGATTTCATAAACGGGCGCATGAAGAGAAATGTGCAGCTGCTCGGCAATTTTTTCTGAAGCCGCAATAATTTCAAAGCTCAGCAGCTTACTGCTTGGCACCATTCCGCGCGCTTTCATATCTTCTGTAAAACTCGTTAATCCAACGAGCTGCTGCTCCAGTTTTTTTTCAGATACAAAGGTGCCGCGGCCTTTTTGACGGTATAAATAACCGTCGTTTACTAAATTGTTAATTGCTTGGCGAACGGTCATTCTGCTGATTTCAAATCGTTCTGCAAACTCTCGTTCAGAAGGAAGCGAATCATTCGGTTTTAACTCTCCGTTTTCAATTTGTTTTTTCAACTGTTTTTCAATTTGATAATAAATCGGAAGAGGTGAGCTTTTATCAATCACTTAAGTTCTCTCCTTTATGTAAACCTCCTCATCTAAAAAAGACGAGGAGGTATGTTATCTATATATGCTCTAACTAATAGCGAGACACCTTTCTTTCATAAAGACGGATTGATTATAGCCCGGTTAGGCTGCTTGACTATTCTTTCAAAGGCTCACTTTAGCTAAAGCTTCTTGGTCCGCAATAATTGTAACACAGTGATGCTTCTTTAAAATAGAAGCAGGGAAGTCTTCTGTGATTTCTCCGTTAAGCAGCTGATACATCGCTTCTGCTTTGGCTTCCCCGGAGATAAGAAGTAAAATTTCTTTACTTTTCATAATCGATTCAATTCCCATTGTAATAGCCTGAGTAGGCACTTCGTCAAGAGAATTAAAGTAGCGAGCATTCGCTTTTCGCGTTGACTCTTCTAACGTCACAATATGAGTAGGAGAGTTGAATGACGTACCAGGTTCGTTAAAGCCAATATGTCCGTTTTGGCCGATTCCAAGAATCTGAAGGTCAATGCCTCCGTGATTTTGAATCATTTCATCGTAGCGGCGGCATTCTTCTTCAGGCGTATCAGCTAGGCCGTTAGGAACGTGCGTGTTGCTTACGTCAATATCAATATGATTAAATAACGCATCTGCCATATAGTAGTGATAGCTGTTTGGGTCTTGCGGCTTCATTCCGACATATTCATCTAAGTTAAATGAAGTAACGTGTTTGTAAGACGTGCCGTGCTCCTTATGATCTTGAATTAAACGATCATATAATCCTTTCGGTGTGCCTCCCGTTGCAAGTCCCAGATTCATATTTGGTTTTTCATGAAGTTTGCTAATCAGCATATCAGCTGCTTTTGCACTCATTTCACTGTAGTTTTTCACTTGGATGATATTCATTGTTAGTCCTCCTTTTTAAAGCTCAATGTGCCTCGGCAAAATGTCATTTCAACATCTAAGTTTTCATTTAACACCACGATATCCGCATCTTTTCCAATTTTAAGGCTTCCTTTTGTATCAAACAGGTTAAGCTGTTTTGCTGGGTTTTCAGCAGTCATTTTTACGATGTCTTCTAATGAACAGTTCGTAAAGCTCATCGTGTTTTTAATCGCATCGTTCATCTTTAAGATGCTTCCTGCTAATGTTCCATCTGCAAGTGTAGCGGTTGTGTCATTTACGTGAACAGGCTGTCCTCCTAAATCATACGTACCGTTTTTTAGCCATTTGGCACGAAGAGAATCCGTGATAAGAATCATGCGTTCACTTGTAATTTGATCGTACGCAAGCTTGACCATTTCAGGTCGGCAGTGGATGCCGTCTGTAATCAGCTCTACAAATAATTCATCTCTCAAATATGCGGCCCCTAATACGCCCGGCTCTCTATGGTGAAGACCGCGCATGCCGTTATATAAGTGCGTAATATGAGAAGCTCCTGCTTCGATGGCTTCACCAACTTGATCATATGTGCTGTCGGAATGGCCAATAGAAGCGACGACGTTTGTTTCTTTTAAATAAGAAGTAAGCGCTAAGCCGTTTGGCTGCTCCGGAGCTAATGTAACAAGTTTAATATGTCCTCCGGCTGCTTTTTGCCACTCTTGAAACAGTGTCACATTCGGATCTTGAATGTGAGTAGGCGGCTGTGCACCCGCACGTTTCGGTGAAATAAACGGACCTTCTAAGTGAATACCAACTACTTCAGCATCCGCATCTGTTTGTTCTTCGATATAAGCGCCCGCGTTGCGAAGCGCTTTTTCAACCGCTTCATTCGACTGCGTCATAGTGGTTGCTAAAAAGCTTGTTGTACCTTCTTTTGGGAGCGTGCGCGCCATTGTTTTTAATGCTTCTGCTGTACCGTCCATCGCATCGGCATTGTTAACGCCATGAATATGCACATCAATGGCACCCGGAATAACTTTATAGGAAGGAGAAAGTTCAATTACATGGTCTTTTGGCTCACGTACGTATTGATGTATCTCTCCGATTTCAGTGATTTTTTTGTTCGTTAGTTTAATATACCCATTTTTTAATGTCTGATTTTCACTATAAACGGTTACATTATAAATAATGATGGATGAATGTGTATCCATACATACACTCCTTTGCTCGTTGTATTGATTTAAGTGTAACGCTTTTTGGAATAGTTGTCTAGACCAGTTGATTCTTTTTTGTGAACTAGAAAGTTTTGTAAGGGCTTTTAACATTGATATAGAAAGGTTTTTAAAAAGAAAATTGGTATAGACAACTATATATTTTATGTGCTAGTATGAGTCCATGCAGTAAAACCGCCGTTATGTCAGCTGATGATGTAATCATAGGCCGGGATGAATGCGGTAACTTGTCATCCGATAAATATTGTTACGAAAATCCTTGCTCGTAACATCGGGTTAAATACGTTATACAAAGGGGATAGAAACATGCTGAATTTTTTACAACGTATTGGTAAATCGCTTATGCTGCCAATCGCAGTATTACCTGCTGCGGCATTGCTTCTTCGTTTGGGTCAAAAGGACTTATTAGATATTCCATTTATGGCTCAAGCCGGAGATGCGATCTTTGCGAATTTAGCACTACTGTTTGCACTCGGAATTGCTGTAGGGCTTTCAAAAGATGGAAGCGGCGCAGCAGCACTTGCCGGAGTCGTTGGTTATTTTGTATTAACAAAAGGAACTGTAGCTATTGATAAAGATATTAACATGGGTGTACTCGGCGGGATTGTCTCAGGGGTAACGGCCGGTTTACTATACAATCGTTTCTCAGCAATTAAGCTGCCCGAGTGGCTTGGCTTCTTTGCAGGAAAGCGGTTTGTGCCGATTATTACGTCAGTCGTTATGCTTGCGCTTGCAGGAATCTTCGGGGTTATCTGGCCGCCGATTCAAGATCAAATTAACAACTTAGGAACGTGGATTACAGGAGCAGGAGCGCTTGGGGCAGGTATATACGGATTTTTAAACCGTCTATTAATTCCAATTGGACTGCATCACGTGTTAAACAGCTTAGTGTGGTTTGTATTCGGAGACTATCACGGCGTAACGGGAGACTTGAATCGCTTCTTTAAAGGAGATCCAACGGCAGGAACCTTCATGTCTGGATTCTTCCCGGTTATGATGTTTGGTTTACCGGCAGCTGCGCTTGCGATGGTTGCAGCAGCTAAAAAAGAAAAACGCAAACAAGTCAGCGGTATGTTAATCGGGCTTGCGGTTACTTCTTTTTTAACGGGAATTACGGAACCAATTGAATTTTTATTTATGTTCGTAGCACCGCTATTATACGTTATTCATGCCGTTTTAACAGGAATATCGATGGCTTTAGCCGTTGCTCTTGGCATTCACGCGGGATTTGGATTTTCAGCAGGTGCCATTGACTTCTTCTTAAACTACGGAATTTCACAAAAGCCGCTGCTGTTAGCGGGAATTGGAATTGTATATGCAGTGATTTACTTTATCATTTTCTACACGCTGATTAAAGCGTTAAATTTAAAAACACCGGGACGTGAAGATGATGAAGAAGTAGACACATCAAACGAAACGGTTGTAGCAACAGGCGATAAATATGTGGATATGGCATCGTATTTTATTGAAGATCTAGGCGGAAAAGAAAACTTAACCGTGATTGATAACTGTGCGACTCGTCTTCGCTTACAAGTAGCTGATGCCGGCAATATTAATGAAGCTGCCTTAAAGCGCCACGGAGCGAGAGGAATTATGAAGCTCAGCAAAACAAATGTTCAAGTCATTGTCGGAACAGAAGTAGAGTTTGTTGCAGACGCAATGAATCAATTAGTTAAATACGGCACGGCGTCAACCGCTGCACCTGTTGAACAACAGGCTGTTCAAGCAGACGCACACACAGAGTTTGTTTTACCGTTTGAAGGCGTTGTAAAGCCGCTTAGTGAAGTGGAAGATCAAGTGTTTTCACAAAAAATGATGGGCGACGGTTTTGCGATTGAACCGATTGAAGGAACGCTCGTATCACCGATTAACGGTGAAATTATGACCGTGTTCCCAACAAAACATGCGATTGGCTTAAAAACAGCAGAAGGAATTGAAATCCTGATTCACGTTGGATTAGATACCGTGAATTTAAAAGGCGAAGGATTTGAAGCGTTTGTTCAAGAAGGCGACAGCGTTCAACAAGGAACACCTCTTTTACAGGTGGATATAGAGTATGTTAAAAAGCATGCACCGTCGATTGTGACACCAGTTGTATTTACCAACTTGCCAGCGGATAAAGAAGTAAAGCTGTTAAAAACAGGGTACCAAAAGCAAGGCACAAAAGACGTTATTACATTTTAATAAAAAAGCTGGAACAAATGTGTTTTAGTAAAAGATCCGAATGATTCATCGTTCGGATCTTTTTCTTTTCTTCATAATTAAAAGAATTTTGTGTTAAAATTTAGTGTGTTTGATACAGCTAGTGCGGAGCAGAGAGGGAGTAGAACAAATGAAAAAAGAAGCGGCATTATTCATAGTAAAGGTGACGGCATGTTTATTATAGGAGCATTAGTCAATGGGTTAGCGATTGTTGTAGGAACATTAATGGGCAAGCTTGCTCACCGCATTCCTGAAAAAGTGAGCGTGACGGTGATGCAAGTGATGGGGTTATCCGTTATCACGCTCGGTTTGCAAATGGGTTTTAAAAGTCATCAGTTTTTAATTGTAATTTTGAGCTTAGCCATTGGAGCGGTTATTGGTGAGTTCATTGATTTAGATGAAAAGCTAAACCTTTTAGGCAATATGATTGAACGAAAATTTCAATCACAGCAAAATGACAAGCAAACATTCAGTATTTCACAGGGCTTTGTAACAGGGACGTTAATTTTTGTTATTGGAGCGATGGCGATTGTAGGGGCATTAGACAGCGGAATACGCGGCGATCACAGCGTATTGTTTACAAAAGCGGTGATGGATGGGTTTATCTCATTATTATTAACGACTACGCTTGGAATAGGCGTCATTTTCTCAGCTGTGCCCGTGTTTCTATACGAAGGCATCATTGCGTTATTTGCCACGCAAATTAATGCGATTGTGCCGCAAGATTTAATGAATAGTATCATTGCCGAAGTCACGGGGGTAGGCGGCGTATTAATTTTAGCAATTGGGATTAATTTATTAGAAATTATTAAAATTAAAGTTGCGAATTTATTGCCTTCGATTTTAATTGCGGTTGTGATTGTAGTTGTACAGCATACATATTTTTTATGAAGAAAAAGCTTGTGAATAGTATTCGCAAGCTTTTTTGTATATATGAGCAAAAGTTAAGGGAATAGCAGGTATAAAGTGATGTGTGGATAATGATATAGAATGAACCGAAAACAAAAAGGAGGATTAAAAATGCCGAGTCCTGTTTTCAATAAAATGAATACGGTATTTATTCACGTAGCTCATTTAAAAACTTCGGTAAAATAGTATAGCGATTTATTGAATCAAGAATACAAGATGAGCGAAGTTAAGAATCCAGTTTATAATCTTAAAATTGATGGAGAAACAGGATTAACACTAGACGCAGGTCCTGAAGGAAAAGAAAAACAAATAGCGGTTAGTCTCCATCCAATTTTTAATTTTCATACTGAAGATATTAAAGAAGCATATGAATTTGTTAAAGGGCTGCACTATACGATTGATTCTCCGATTACTTCTTTTGAAGATTTTTCGTTTTTTACCATAAAAGATCCGGATGGACATGTGGTCATGATTTGCACAGGTTAAGTCGTTAGCTCCAGAAGTTTAAGGTATAGTATACTAAGAAGAAAACCCTAATGAGATAAAGTAAGGAGAAATACTGCTTATGAAAGACAATCAACAGATTACAGCTCTTATTGCTGCACAAGTGGAAAAGTTAGCACGTCAATTTGGCTATGACTTTTTATCTGAAAAACAAGGGAATCAAACGCTTTGTCAAATTCTTCAGCGAGATGAAGACGGATCTATTTTGGCAACGCCGCTTAGTTTTCATTTACATATGAATGAAGACAAAGGGACGGGAGATATTATTTACTACCATGAACAAGGAGAATTTAAGCGTCAGCAAGTGAATGTATATGAAGAAAACAGCCTTGTGAACGTGTTGTTATTTATCCAAGAGCGCTTAAAGGTCAATCGATAGAAGCGAGTTTCCTAACATATGCAAGAAAAAAAGCAGGGAGTTAGTTCCCTGCTTTTTTTCTATGAACTGATATAGCGCAATCCTACGCGGTTATTAAAAATTTGGTTGTGATTTTTGAAGATAAAAGCACCTGCTGCGTGATCAATCACCAGCTCGTTGTCGTACACTTCTTCCATGTCATCATCAACAATAAATTCTAAGTCTTCAACCGTTACAACTTTTTCATAGGATTGAAGGCTGCGCTTTGAGATGATCTTCATTTCATAAATTGTATTAACAATATCGCAGCTTCCTCGATCAAAAGAAAGCTGAATCATTTGATTTTGTTCTACGTTCCGCAACGCTTCTTTTGCAGAAGGAGTGACGCGTATATTCATAATGATATCCTCCTTTTTCTATCCTCAAATTAAATTGTGTAAAATGTATTTAGCAATACTTTACTCGATTTTTATATCACCGGCAAGAAAAAAGCTTTCTTATATTATTTCCCTTTCGAACCAGAACAAAACGCTGCTTTTTTATCATCTTTTCATAAAGGCGTACATAGATATCACCTGTATATGATGAAAGGAAAAAGAGATCGACTATAGAAAAGTGCCGATTCGTAATTCTTAGGTGTAAATGCTTAAAAATAGGAATATATTGTAATAAAATAAGAAGTTAAGTCATTTACCTATTTTAATAGTTATTGAGATAGTTTTGAATAATTGGTTTTATTTTCAATATATTGGGTACTTAAGTAGAGTACTTTGCACACGATATTGCACCGAAAGACATCGGTTTATCGGACTAATTATTGTCTTATTTTGTCGAAGTAGTAGAATTTATGGAAACCATTCCTTATCATGTACAAAGTGACTAACAAAATACATAGGAGGTTCTGGTGTAGATGAGTGAGAAAGATCAAAACAGAACAACAGACGAAACAGCGGCTTCGCTAGAAACAGCGCCCGCTCCCAAAAAGGCACCGGCTAAATGGATTATCATTTTAGCAGCTTTAATTGTGATTATTGGAGGAGCAATTACATTTGCTACGGTATTTAAAAAATCTCCTAAGCAATTATACTTAATTTCTGAAGTAAATACGTATCAAAAAGCAGCTGATGAATTAGAAACAAAGTACAGTGAAACGATGGCTTATCAGGAAAAAGCGATGAAGCAGCCTTCTACCACAAATGCTACTATCAAAGGCGGC
This sequence comes from Priestia sp. AB, assembly GCF_028369225.1. NCBI lineage: Bacteria > Bacillati > Bacillota > Bacilli > Caryophanales > Bacillaceae > Priestia > Priestia sp. AB. Next base: position 566,161 of record NZ_JAQMYN010000002.1, on the reverse strand, counting down.
TTTAACATGGATTCACTTTCGTATGATCCAAGCTTTAAAATGATTCAAGATCTTATCAGTAAAGCTGAAATTAAAATTAAAGCGGAACAAGATCCGAAAAAAAGTGAAGGATACGGTTCACTGGCTCTTAATATCGGCGGTTCAAAAGCGCTTGACCTAGAAGGCTTTCAAACGAAAGAAAGAATAGGTTTTAAAGCCCCGATTCTTGCAAATGAATATTTCTATTTAAACTTAGACGAATATGGACAGGTAGCGCGTAAGTTCGATCCTTCTTATTCAGGTCCTGAAACGCTTGACATTAATACAAGCAACGTGAGTTTAGAAGACTTAAAGTTAACGGAAAAAGAAAAGACCTACATTGCAAAAGAGTACGGAACGTTCATTTATGATGAGCTAGACAGCGATTATTTTACCAAAGAAAAAAATGTGGATTATAAAACAAATGGCAAAACGCTTCAGTTAACAAGCGTGACGCTTAACATGTCTGATAAAGAAACAAAACAATTTATGGATAAGCTTATTGCGAAGGTAGCAAAAGATGACAAGCTTCATACCATCTATGCAAATCATGTATCTAAGCTGTTTAAATCTTCGGCAGCAACGAATCCAGAATTAAAAGATATGGCAGATCCAAAAGAATTGAAAAAATCAGTAAAAGAAAGTCTTCAAGACTTCCAAAAAGAAGCAAAAGATACGACTTACCCTGGCGGTGTTAAATCAACTGTGTACGTTCAAGATGATGTTGTGGTAGCTCGCGATATGAACATGGGCGTAAAAAATGCTTCTAACGATAAAGGCAAACTTAACGTAGTAACTAAAAATATTCCGTATGAAGATAACAAAACAGCTAAGCAGTTTAAAGCAGTTTTAGCGGATAGCACTACCGATGATGCGTTTACGTTTGATATGAAAAATAACGTAACAACGGAAAGCGAAAAACGAAAAGAAAACATGTCTATTCATTTGTTAACAAAAGATTCAAAAGATGAAGACACGAATATGACATTTAAAATGGATTCGGTAATCAATGGTAAAACCGATGCGAAACAAACGGCTGACCGTACTTTCTCTTTAGACTTAGGTGATCAAGAAGATCTAGTAGTAAACGGGGAAGTAAAGCAGAATCAAGCAATAATTGCTTCAAAAGGAAAAGCAGATTATTCGTTTGATATTCGTACAAAAATAGGACCAAAAGCAGATCCGGCAAACGTTACGTTAAAAATTGACTCTGCTTCTCAATTAAAAAAATCAGCAGCTATTCTAGAGCTTGATGCGTCTAATGCAACAAATGTAAAAGATGTAACGCCTGAAGATATGCTGTCGATTCAAGAAAATTTCGCTAAAAATGTTCAAGGTCTCATGATGAATATGGGAACCGCTGGTTACTAAAAGGTGCAAAGCAGATGAAGATATATTTCTCTTTGACTCTTTTTACATGTAAAGCTCTATTGAAAAATATAAAATCTCTCATACTGCTAATAATGATCCCTGCTCTGTTTTTACTTGGAGCAGGGATCATTATTAGTCAGACCATGCAAGGTGAGGAGAGAGTGAATCGGTTCCCCGTGGCAATTGTGGATAAAGATGACACTGCACAAACGAAGTACGTCATCGAACAGCTGACTGAAGGTAAGCTTCGCAAGATCATGAAGCCTCTTTACACGAATGAACAGAAAGCTAAACAGCTTCTGCAGCAAAATAAAGTGGCAGCCATTGTAACGCTGCCAAAAGGTTTTAGTCACGATATTGCTCATGGAAAAAATCAGCCTTTATACGTCATTGGAAATAGTAATAAGCCGCTTCAGTCACAGCTGTTTCGCTATGTGATGGAAAGTGCAGCCGACTACACGTCAGCTGCTCAAAGCGGTATTAATACGGTTGAAGCCTTTTTAGAAAAAGAAAATGTTTCCGATGAAAATAGACGCGCAGAGTTTAAGAAGAGCTTGGTGACGTTTGGGCTTCACGTGTTAGATAGAGGAAGTTTATTTGATGAACAAATAGAAACGAGTTTCTTTCAGCAGGATATGAAGCAATATTATGTCCTGTCTTTTGCTGCTTTGCTGCTTATGATTTGGAGCTACGGCGGATGGCTGCTTGCTAGTGAAACGCAGACTTCTCCCGTGCTGGCTCGAATGAAAACAAGAGGTGTATCGTTTGTCCACATTTATTTAGCGCAGCTGACGGCTCTGTATGTTCTTTTGCTACCGGTCTCTGTCGTTTTGTTTGGAAGTCTCCTTAGAGGACTAAAACTGCCTGTAACTGGTACGTACGGAGAGCTTTTTTTAGGGGTAAGCGGAAGCTTGTTTGCTTTTTTATGTTTGTTTTTACTGCTTCGGGTTCTTTTTTTATCACAAAAAGCTTATCAAATAACCGGTTTGCTGTTTATTTTGCTGAGTGCGATGTTAAGTGGACATGTTGTGCCGGTCGTCTATTTACCGGACTGGGCGAGTGTTTTCCAGAAATGGTCACTCAACACCCGCGTATTGGAGCTTTTATTTTATGAATTTGATGGATATAACACAAACGAAGCTTTTCTTTACCTTAAGCCTATTCTCATTACGGCAGCGGGAAGTTTTGTTCTTGCTGCTGGCTACGTGATGACGCTGCAAAGGCGGTGGAGAAAATGATCAGTGAAAAAATAAAGCAGCTGCTGAAGCGCCCTATGCTTGTTATCATGATTTTCTTTTTACCTTTAATAGGAACGATTATTAGCAGCTCGTTTTTAGCAAAAGTACAAAGTGATTCAAAAATACCTGTTGCTCTTGTCGATCAAGATCACAGCAAAATGTCTAAACAAGTGATCAATCGACTACAGAAAACAACAGAAATTCAGTTTATTTCCCTGAATGAAGAACAAGCGAGAAAGCAGCTGGCCAAAAATAAAATTGACAGCATTTTTATGTTTCCTAACGGATTTCAACAAGAAGTAGAAGCGGGGAATTATCAAGGAGTCATTGATTTGCTCACGCTGCCTTCTTCAGTTGCCACAGAAGCGGTTCGAGAAGTCGTGGCGAGTGAAGTGACAAGGTTAACGACAAATGTTAAAGCGGCAAATGAAGTGCGTTTTTTATATAAAGTTTATAACATTCATGCAGGACCGGATTTATGGAAAGAAGCGTATCGTTATACCGATAACCAGTGGAAGCCAAAGCCGCTGATGACAATTGATTACGAGGCGCAAGGAACGAAGCATACGAAGCAAGGGAGCGCTCAAGTGACCGGATACGTGCCGCTATGGGGATTCTTTACGCTTTTACTTTGCTGCCTCACATCAGATTGGATGATTAAAGAGAGGAAGCATCTTTTCAAACGAATGAAAACGATGCAAAAAGGGCTTTATGGTTATATTCGAAGCGTCAGCGCTGCTTATGCTGTGCTATACGTGTTTCAAGCTCTCATAAGCTTTGCTCTATTTAAATGGCTGTATGGAGTAGAGTCTTACAGTGTGCTGCTGTATATGTGTATCTATGTGATTGTGTGCGTTGCTTTTAGCACGTGGCTTGCAAGTGAAAGTCAGCGAGTTGGATCTTATTATATGATCAGCGTTGTCATGGTCACAGGACTCAGTATAATAGGAGGGAGCTTTTTCCCGGTAGGAGAGCTTTCTGCAACGATTGAAAGAATAAGTCAGTGGCTTCCGCAGCATCTGCTTCTGTATCAGCATGCACTGCCGCTTACGTTCATTTGGAAAGAGATAGCTGTTTCCATTGCATGTATATGTTTGTGCGCGTTTAAAATAGTGTGGAATGTGAGGAGCATCAAATGATTGAAATTAACAATGTTAGCAAAACATACGGAAAAAAACGGTCGTTAGCAAATGTTACGCTGACCGTAGAAAGTGGAGAAGTCATTGGTCTTTTAGGACCAAACGGCGCTGGTAAGTCGACGCTTCTGTCTATTTTGTCTACCATTACGGCTCCTTCAAGCGGGAATGTCACGATTGGGGGCTTATCGCTTAAGAAAAATCAAAAAGCGATTCGAGAAGTCATTGGCTATGTTCCACAGGACATAGCGCTGTGGGAAGAGCTTAGCGTAAAAGAAAACATGAAAATGTGGAGCAAAATGACTTCACGCTCTCTGTCGAATGAACAGCTTCAGTCTCTTTGCTCAGCTGTACAGCTCGAAGGAAGATGGAAGGAAAAAGTGAAAAATTTATCAGGAGGCATGAAGCGAAAGCTAAACATAGCCGTTTCACTTATTCATGAACCGTCCGTTTTGTTAATGGACGAGCCGACGGTCGGAATTGATTTGCAGTCCAAGCTTGAGATCATTCGTTATATTAAACAGCTGGCGGCAAAAGGAAAGACGATTATCTATATTACCCATGATTTGAATGAAATATTAGATGTGTGTCATCGGTTTGCGGTCTTGAAGGAAGGAAAGCTGGAATTTGTCGGCACGATGGACCAAGCGAAGGAAAAGACTGGGGAAGAGGCAGAAGAGAACGTTGTGTATAAGCTGCTGCATGATTAAGATAAAGTAATGATAAAAAAGAGCCGCTTCATGAAGAAGCGGCTCTTTCTATTATGCTTGTGTAACTTCTTGTTCTGGTGAATGACTTTCAGGCTGCACGCGTTCTTCTTCAGGAAGGGCACGTACTTCTACTTCTTTCATTTGGTGACCGTCCATTTCTTTTGCAATAAACTCGTATCCGAAAAGTTTGAACGATTCGCTTTCCTGGATATCGATATTTTGCATTAACATCCAGCCGCCAATTGTATCGATATCGTCGTTTTCAATTTCGATATGAAGGACTTCGTTAACTTCTTCAAGCAGTACTTTTGAGTTAAAGACAAAGTGCTGATCGCTGATTTTTTGAACAAGCGGCTTTTCATCTGTATCAAACTCATCTCGAATTTCTCCAACGATTTCTTCTAAAATATCTTCAACGGTAACGATACCAGCCGTACCGCCGTACTCATCAATCAACACAGCCATATGCGTACGTTTCTTTTGCATCGAGCGCAATAGGTCTTGAATCGCTACGGTTTCAATTACTTGAATAATAGGATTCATATAAAGCTTCACGCTTTGCTTTTTTAACGCATCGTTAATTACGACATCGTTTAGAATCTCTTTGACGTTGACTAAGCCGATAATGTTATCTTTGTCTCCGTCAACGGTAACAGGGTAACGAGTGTAGCGATCTTCTACAGCAAGCTTTAAGAAATCTTCAATGCTGTCGTCTTCAGAAACAGCTGAAATTTCTGTTCTTGGTACCATGATTTCGCGAGCAACACGGTTATCGAATTCGAAAATGTTGTTCACGTACTTATATTCAGACTGGTTAATTTCCCCGCCTTTAAAACTTTCTGATAAAATAATGCGCAGCTCTTCTTCACTGTGCGCAAGTTCATGCTCTGAAGCTGGCTTTAATCCAAACATTCCAGTTAATAAACGGGCAGAACCATTTAGTAACCAAATGAAGGGGAACATAATTTTATAGAATAAAATTAACGGACGAGCAAACAATAACGTAACGGTTTCAGCTTTTTGAATCGCAAATGTTTTTGGCGCTAATTCACCAACGACTACGTGAACAAACGTTACAAGCGCAAATGCGATAATGAATGAAAGAATATGTGTTAAAGATGCAGCAACACCCATTTTTTCAAACAGGGGTTCTACAATCTTCGCAACAGTCGGTTCTCCTAACCAACCGAGTCCTAAAGCAGTAATCGTAATACCAAGCTGACACGCAGATAAATATTCATCTAAGTGTGTCGTCACGGTTTTAACCGCATTCGCTCCTTTTTTTCCTTCAGCAACAAGTTGATCTACCCGTGAACTACGAAGCTTCACAATTGCAAACTCTGAAGCAACGAAAAAAGCAGTGAGTACAATTAAAATCGCAAAAATAATTAAGTTAATGGTTATCAATGAATATACTTACTTTATAATGCTATAAAGTAAGTAAACACCTCCTGTAAATAATAAATTTACGACAGCAGCAGCAGTAAAGAGTGCAAAAGAGTGACGCTTTCTGGTGAAAGCCGATTCATCATTACTTTTCGATCTTCTTCATTAAGCTTTTCCATAAGCGGTGCAACTTCTTTTAAACTGTCGTTTAGTACGTAAAATTTGGATGCTAATTCGTCTTTGGAGTGGCTATTCTCGGATTGCTCTATAGAAAATAGAGAAGAAATCTCTTCAAGAGAACGGCCTTCGCTTTTTAATTTTTCAATTAAGTAAAGACGTTTCAGCGCTTCTTCGTTATAAAAGCGATAGTTAGAAGCAGAGCGTTCTGCTTTTAACAAACCAATGTTGGTATAATAGTCAACCGTGCGTTTCGTTACATGTGCCATCTCTGCAAGTTCGCCAATTTTGTATGTCGCAACCCCATCAGAATACCACCTCCTTTAACTATGTCAACTATCACGTGATGGTTTTTATCTGCGTAACTATTTATCTTTTATCCTATCGTAATTAAGTATACGCGCGTAAGATCAAAAAGTTTCATTTTTTTATTAGCATTCAGTATATCTCAAAATAAGGTAGTTTGACAAAGATTTTATAAAAAAACTCGCTTATATTAAGCGAGTTTTTTAGTAGGATGACGTACGATAATGTGCATGCGTTCATACACATATTGAATACGTTCAGTATAATCTATGAACTCAGGGCTCATTGGAGATAGCTGATCAGCAATACGGTGCATAATAGCAGCTTCTTCTTTTAACGAATCTAAATTTTGAGTTCGGTCAATTCTTGCTTTAAATGTTAACGAAATCATGTTATTCACCTCGTTGTTATGTTACTTGTTATGAGGAGCTATGTCCGTGACTTTTATCACTCTCGTCAAAGGTGATAACGTAATTATTTGATGTTTGCCGGCATTTTGTGTAGGATGATTAGAAAAGGGTTTTTATGGGAGAATGAAATGGATTTAAAACGAATGCACCACGTAGCCATTATAGGAAGTAATTATGAACGTTCAAAAGCTTTTTATGTAAATGTGTTAGGATGCAAGATTATAGAAGAAACATATAGAAAAGAAAGAGATTCATATAAGCTAGATTTAGAAGTAGCTCCTGGCTATCAAATTGAGTTGTTCTCGTTTCCAAATCCGCCACGGCGTCCTTCAAGACCTGAAGCGTACGGCTTACGCCATTTAGCTTTTGCGGTTGAAAGCGTAGAGGATTCCAAGCGTGAACTAGAGCAGCAAGGGATTGATGTGGAACCTATTAGGGTAGATGAACTAACGGGAAAAAAATTCACTTTTTTTGCTGATCCGGACGGGTTACCGCTAGAGCTGTATGAAGAGAAAGAGGGGGAATAAGGAGTATGTGCAATTATTTATTTGTATACGGAACGCTTCTTGAAGGAGAAGGTAATCACGGATTGCTGCATCATGCGCGCCCTATTGCCAAGCAGGCAAAAACGAAAGGGAAATTATATGACACAAAGCAAGGCTATCCTATGCTTGATATCGACAGTGAACATATTGTGTACGGAGAAGTATATGAAGTGACCGATCAGCTTATGTGGAAGGCTCTTGATGAATTAGAAGGGTACATTCATGAAGGTCATAAAGACAATGAATATGATAAAGTTGTGCAAACGGTTGAAACGGACCAAGGTGAATTTGAAGCCGTTGTGTATGTGGCAAGCGATCGTTCGCTGCTGCACGAATTTATCCCGAGCGGAAACTGGCGCGTGTGGAAAGAAGATTTATTAGAAGGTATGCTGTATTTTGCTTACGGTTCATGTATGGATAACGATCGTTTTATTAAGCACGGGGTGGATCAGCATTTCCAAGACTGTCTCGGCAGAGCTGTTTTCAAAGGCTATACGCTTCGATATAACCACGTTATTCATGACGGAGGACGTGCAGACATGGTTGAAGAAGGCGGAGTCGTTGAAGGCAAACTGTACCGCGTGCCGCCTGAAGCAATTACGTACCTGTATGGCAGAGAAGGCGTAGATAATAACGGCTATCGTCCTGCTATTATTTCTGTCGAGCATGAAGGTAAGATGGTGGATCATGTTCTTACTTTTTTTGTGTTAAATAAAGAAAAAGAAGTCGCACCTCCGGATCATTATTCGACTGAAATTATTCGAGGGGCAACAGGTGTACTCAGCGAAGAATATGTTCAGAAGCTAATAGAACAAGTCCATGCGCTAAAAAATAGCGATGTTGTAAATAACTAATACAAAAAGAAGCAGGGACAAAAGTAGTTTAGTTGAAGAAAGCTCCGAACGAGTAATCGTTCGGAGCTTTTTATTGTTATGGTGAACGTAGAGTTAATCTATTTAGCTGCTTCTAGCTGTTGATTGGATTGATTTTGTTATGTGTTGAATTAGCTAAAGGAAACAGAGAATTCTGTTTGAAATACACCGTCTTTTGATAAACGGTTGATGCCTAATTTTTCTTTGAAATTTCCGTTGTGATCATGCGTATCTGCAATTCCAAACCAAGGTTCGATGCAAAGAAAAGGAGCGATTGTATGATTTTCTGCATCATACTTTGACCAAATACCGACATACGGGAAATCATTAAACTGAACGTTAATTTGATTTTCATTAACCGGCGATTTAATCGTAATTCCGTCAATATGACTAAAAATTAGCGCATCATTTGCAAATAAATCTGCGCTTAGCGGCAGCTGATGCAAATTTTCTGCAGCTCCTTTTTCATGAATAAGAGCGTCTTTTAATATAAATTCCTTCGGCGTAGTTTCAGAAGGCTCTATTTCTAAAAAGTAATCAGAAATCTGCTCGTTTTCACGTAACGGAATACGAAAAGCAGGGTGGGCTCCAATTGAAAAATACATATCGTCTTTATCTTCGTTCACTACTTTCCACTGAAAAGTTAATTGGTTATTTTCCAGACGGTAGCTGATTTCAACTGAACATTCAAACGGATATACGTCTTTAAAGCGGCCGTTTGTAGCAAATTGCAGCCGTGCCGTTTCGTTTGTTTGTTCGATCACGCTGAAAGCAGAATCACGTAAAAAACCGTGCTGTGGCAAAGAGTATTCGCGCTGATCAACGGTATACTGATCATTTTTTAATCGGCCTACGATTGGAAACAATACGGGGGATACTCGTCCCCAATAAGCGGGGTCTCCGCTCCACATAAACTGCAGGTCTTTTTCTTTATGAAATACTTCTACAACTTCCGCTCCTTTTTCTTCAATGGTGACTTTCAGTTCGCTATTTTCTAGTACAATCATTACAACATCTCCCAAATCATTCTTGTACGCTCGAGCAGCCTCAAACGTACTGGCTTTGCCTATATTATACCCTTCTTGGCAAAAAAGGTATTAATTTCCCTATTTTTGTTCAAATTAATATAGAAAAAGGAGGGTTCAAATATGAATCATGCAACATTATTGCTCATTAAATTTGCAGCGGCACTTATTGCGTTTGGTATAGGCCTTGATTTGTTTTTTGATGCAACCATCGGAGACATTATTTCCTTTAGCTTGCTAACGACAGTTGTGACATATTTAGTAGTGGATCGAATTGTACTGCCTCGAGTGGGCAACCGTGATGCCATTATTGTTGAATTTGTTCTAACCTATATGAGCGTATGGATTTTTGGAACATTGTTATTAGACAGCTACGTTCAAATTGCTTGGGGAAGTATTATTTCTTCAGCTATTATTACATTTGCCGAGGTTTTTGTTCACCGCTACTTATTCAACCATATTGAAACGAAACATACAGCGAGAACGCGTCCCGCTTTTAAGCGAAAACTAGCGTATGACACAGAATTTGCAGAAGAACAGCATGTAGAAAACAAGGAAAATCCAAAATAAAAAGAAAGCTCACTTTTGAGCTTTCTTTTTTATGTGTTAATGCATAAAAGTCATTTCTTTTAAAGGCCAGTATTTCATGTTGACTTCTCCCATGATTGAAGAGATAGGAGTAAGGCCAAAATGTCTGCCATCTCGGCTAATGCGTCTGTTGTCACCTAGCACTAATACGTATCCATCGGGTATCGTGCCGTCTTGAGACAGTTCGTACGTGGAAAAATTTTCAGTAAATCGCTCGTAAGCGGGTACTTTGGATAAATATTTATGAAGATGCGGTTCTTTTTTGACTTTGTTATTTATATACAGAACATCATCTTTGTATTCGACCGTTTCTCCTGGTAAGCCGACGATGCGCTTTACTAGAAAATCACTGCTATAGGGAGCTTGCAAAACGACAATGTCAAAGCGCTCCAGCTTGCTGTGTTTGTTAATAATAATTCGATTGCCTTCGTGCAAAATAGGCTTCATAGAATCGCCTTTTACAGTGTAGGGCTGAAACCAATAGTGCTGAACGACAACAGAAAGCAAAACAGTGCCGAGGATGACGCTTGTGTATGTAAGAATTTCACGCTTTAGTTTTTTATTGACCATAATGGATGAACACCTTCTTAACGGTAAGACTGTCAATTTAAGTTTTTCATAGAGATATAACAGTGTTGATTGTACCATTCAGAACTAAAGTTTTCCATATCTATCTGTTTATGCGTGTATTCCAAAAATATGCATGAGGGAACAAAAAAATGAAAAAAGCCATTATCCTAGAGAATAACGGCTTTTCTTTATTATAATTGAGCGCGCTCAGTTCGAGTAGCTGGTTGAATTCGTTCTTCTTCCACAACAGGCTCAACAGGCTTATGCTGCTTGATTTCTTCTTCCAGCTCAGCAATTCGCTTGTTTTTCTGTTTCACTTGTCCTCTTAGTTGAACAATTTTTACAAAGCTCAATGAAGCAGCAACAACTCCTCCAAACACGGCCGTTGTTAAGATAATTAAAATAAGAGGCCATTTTTGTGAACCAAATACATAGTTAAATTGTACAGGATCGTTGTTAATTACAGCTAAAACAGCGATGATAAGAGCAAATATAAGTCCTAAAATAAAAAAGCTCTGTCCTTTCATAAGCTGCACTTCCTTTCTTTGCATGGTCATTACAACTTTTACAGCGAAACTATCTTAAGCGTTTGCTATCTTGCTTATAGGTATACGTATCCACATTTAAACAAAATCAAACATTTTATTGATTATATATATCTTTCTTTCTTTTAAAATACAATATATCGATTGGTGTAGAAACTTTAACATGTCCAAAGACCTGTTATGTCGAGTTTTTGGAATAAAGAGCTGGCGTATCCTTTTTTGCTTAAGCAGAGGGAGAGACTTTCATTTAAATCATATATGTACAAAGAGGCTGGGAGATAACCAAATGGATCCAACCTAAAGACGAACAAATGAGATACATGAGCTGAACCGCTTATGACACCGCAGTTGATTTCCGTGCAAGGCTTCGCTTTCCGCGGGCGGCCGATGAGCCTCCTCGTCGCTTGTGCTCCTGCGGGGTCTCATCTGTCCCGCTTTTCCCGCAGGAGTCTTCGCCTTACCCTTCAATCAACTGCTAGAAGGAACGAAACAGATGAAGCTGTATTCAAGTAACAAAAAAACGAACCACTCATCAAACATGTTGATCAATGGTTCGTTTTTCACTTGGGCTAAGATACTTTTGTCCCAGCCTCACTTTTATTAAAGCGGTTATATGAACTCAAGCTGAGACTTTGGCTTAATTGCATTAAACTATTTCATTATCTATCGCCCGGAGCAGGATGGTCTACACCTTTGACATGATGCCGATGCTGGTTGTCTTCACTGGTATAAAAATCATAATAGTGAACGTGCATACCGTTGCCAATGGGAATAGCGGGACCAGAGTAGGCTTTGTAATGATGTGTATGTCCGTCTTCAAAAACAACATAGCCTTCTGTATAGTGAATGTGGCTTCCATCCTCGCTTTGAATTGGAGGAGACGTTACATCGAGGCACTGATGGACATGTCCTGACGCAACCGAAGTGTAGTCCACTGAGCCATGATTATGATGAGGAACAAATCCTGAAACAAAATCGTCTTTTCCTATCTTCTTCATTCTACTTCCTCCTATAAATTCAATTAAAATAAACTGTTTAAGTAAATTCTAAAGTCTTTAAATAGGCATCTGAATGTTTCTTTGTAGTTGAATTCAAAAATACATGCTATTGATATGAACAAATAAAAATAAATATGACTTTTTATCGTTTATATCTATAAAACGGGCAGATTTTCTGTGTGATTTGCTGTTTCTAATTGATGGATTTTACATACATTTATTAAGAAAGGACAAGTTATGATACGAAAGGAAGTCAGCATAATGAGTTGGGAAAATAAAAAGAGTCTGTGTCAGGAGTTTGCGAGAATTCTAGGTGGACAAGGCAGTTTAGATGAAAATGGCGTTTGTTTGGTACAAAAGTTTCGGACGATTCGTTTTAAAATTTTAGGGCGTCCAACACGCTCTCCATTATACTCCTCAATTTTTTACTTTTGAAGATTTAGATAGCAAGGGAAGAGCGCTAAATCTAGGTGAAACCGTGCTTTTGCAAGAAGAGGTAAATCCATTATTAACGGAGCTTAGAAAAAGAGATATTAAGGTTACGGCCGTTCACAACCATTGGCTATTTGAAGAGCCGAGAGCAATGTATATGCATTTTGAATCCGTAGAACCACCGTTAGATTTTGCACGAAAAGTAAGAGAAGCGTTTAGAGTATTAAAAGGATAAGAATCAGTTTATTCTTACTTACTGCTTTTAAAATTAGATTAATAAAACTTTAAACATGTATATTATATATTGGTTTATAAACTGCACTTGAATGAACCTATCAGGTTAACTAATTTTTGAGCAGTGAGATTATTCGAGTACTTCTATCGAAATAAAAAAAGCACGCGTTCGCCGCATGCTTTTTTTATGTATAAACTTAAAATGCGTTTAGGGTGTTATCGCTTAACCACTGTTTGCGTTCAGCTGCATCTTCGAATAACTCATCTGCATTTGTAAATTGAGAAGCAATGACATATTCAATTGTTGCAAGAGGAGCTGTTAGCAAACGCCAGTTTAATACGATGGTATTATCTTGAGTCGTAGCGTATTCTTCACCTAACTCATCCCACTTAACAGATTCAGGAGCATTGTTTGCTGCTTTTTTTACAGATTTCAAAGCTTCTTGGAATTTTTCACCTGCGCGGCCTTGGTACCATTCTGTTAATAGTTGTCCAATACCTTCATTTGTTTGCTGCTCGTTCCAGCTTTCAGGTACTGTAGCAATGAATTTTGCACGGAATGTCATTTCAGCCTTTGCTACATCTCCACGAACGATATTTAATCGGTATTGACGCCCTAGGTAAGGGAATTTGTCTCCCTCTTCAAAAGAACCAGTTTTAGCTGCAGAAGCTGCTGCTTTAGGAGCCTCTTTTTTAGCTGTTTCTTTTTTTACTGCTTCTTTCTTTGGAGCAGCTGGCTTTTCCTCAGCTGGCTGTGAACCGTTTAGTTGTTTTAAAATCCATGTTGCTTTGCGTGCGATGATTGAACGCACATTGTTTTCATTAAGACCTCTTGGGATAATAACTTTTACCCCTTCTTTGTCACAAATTTGCACCGTGATATCGGTTCTATTTGGAACGACTTCAATTTTGTAGTCAATTGTTTGATTGCCTGTTTGATACGTATACATAAAATTTTTCGTACTCCTTTCTACAAATCTTCATTTTATAAGCAAAGGTAGAGTTTGGTCAAATGAAAGAATAATCAGACAGTTATCAACTGCTGTTGCAGCGCCTTGCAGAATGATATGTATTCCAATATTTAGTGGAAAAGCGCCAATAATAATTGCTTCAATTCTTCTTTAGTTTTTACAAAAACATATAAAAATATGCCGATACTACTAATATAGATTAGACATTCTATGTCTTTAGATGGTATAGGGAATGAAAAATAAAAAAAGCGTTTCAAAGTTTACATGTGAAATGCTATATATGATGGTCATAGCATTTACTGTAATTGAAGTGACAAATTATTATCTTATCTTGAAACAAGAGCAAGCAGCCTCGATTATGCTAGTGATTACATTTCTGTTTGCTTTTCTTACAACTACCGTGTTCTATTTTATCATACGTCGCTCTATAATGGCGGTTGAAAATTTAACGAAAGTAATGAAAGGGGTTTCGTAAAGGGATTTATTGATATTTGTTCAGTATAATAAACTGTAAGTATTGGTTTTTATGATAGCTTTCATAGAAAGAGATAATGAAAATTGACACGTTATAAAAGCAGTTGTATAGTGAGTACGCAAGGAGGCAGTCTGTCTTTTTTAATTCCTAGTAAACTTATAAGCTAAATAAAATATTTAAGCACTACATAAGGAGACGAAGAGATGAAAAATGAATTCCGTTTGGCAACAAATGAGGACGCAGATAACTTATTGAACTTAACTCTACAAGCATATAAGCCTATTCGAGAGCTAGGCATTCCTTTCTTAGCAGCTACTGCTGATCTTGCTCTCGTTAAGAAAAATATTTCTCAAAACCTTTGCTATGTATATGAAGAAGAGAAAAGAATCGCTGCTACTGTGTCGATACGAATGCCTTGGGGAGAACATCCAGGTCCGTTTGCTGTTCCGCATCTTTGGTGGTTTGCAGTAGACCCGTCGTTTGCCAGGAAGGGTGTTGGATCTAAGCTGCTGCATCGAGTAGAGGAAGAGGTAATAAAAAATACGTTTAAATCACCAGGTGTGTCTTTAGGAACAGCAAAAGAACATCCTTGGTTAGTTGAAATGTATGAACGAAAAGGATATGTTCAAGCTAAAGAAAAGCACCTTGCAGAAGGTTATACGACCATATTTCTTTATAAAAAATTTAATAAGGTACACTCTTTGTCGTAAAAGATAGAGAAGTGATCCAAATTAAGAAATGTGAAAGAGTGATAAATATGACAGATCAATTACTACTAAATGAGTTAATAGACATACGCCGTGAGCTGCACCGGTTCCCAGAGCTTTCAATGAAAGAATATGAAACAACTAAACGTATTAAAAAGTGGTTAAAGCACTATGATATTTCTATAGCAGATGCATTCCAATTAGACGTAGGAGCAGTAGCAGAAATTGTAGGAGGAAAGCCGGGACCTACTATCGCAATTCGAGCTGATATTGATGCGCTGCCAATTGAAGAAAAAACCAATCTGCCATTTGCATCTGAAGTAAACGGAGTTATGCACGCATGCGGCCATGATTTTCATACGACTTCTATAATCGGAGCAGCCATTCTTCTTAAAGAGCGTCAGCAGGAGCTTTGCGGTACGGTACGATTTATCTTTCAACCGGCTGAAGAAACGGCTTCTGGGGCAAAAATGCTAGTTGAAAAAGGTGTGCTCGAAGGAGTAGAAGCGATATTTGGGATGCATAACAAACCGGATCTTCCTGTAGGAACCATTGGTATCAAACCGGGACCTTTAATGGCAAGCGTTGATCGTTTTGAAATTGACATCAAAGGAGTAGGAGGTCACGCGGGCATCCCTGAAAAAACAGTAGATCCGATTGCTGCTGCTGGTCAAATTGTTACTAGTTTACAAACCATTGTCAGCCGTAATCTCAGCCCCTTTCAAAATGTTGTTGTCAGCATAACTCAAATCCATGGAGGGAGCTCGTGGAACGTCATTCCTGACAAAGTAACGCTTGAAGGAACGGTGCGTACCTTTCAAGAAGAAGCGAGAGAAAAAATACCGGGTCTTATGAAACGAACTGTTGAAGGGATTGGAGCAGCTTTCGGGGCTTCAGTAGACGTTAAATGGTATCCATATCTTCCTGTAGTAAACAATGATGATACGCTGGAAAAACTGGCTATTAACGCTGCAGAGAATCTTAGTTATCAAGTCGTAGAAGCTGAACAATCGCCTGGAGGAGAAGACTTTGCCGTATATCAGCAGCATGTACCAGGATTTTTTGTATGGATGGGTACAGCTGGAGAATATGAATGGCACCATCCTTCTTTTTCATTAAATGAAGAGGCATTGCTTGTAGCAGCTTCTTATTTTGCTAATCTAAGCTTTCATTTTTTGAATTCATTCCATTACCGAAAAAATTAAAAAATTTTTATTTTTCTATTTACGGGGATGGAATTGTTTGATAAAATAAATTTTAAATTAAAAAGTTATCACGAGTGGACGAGAGATCTGGCTCTTTGACTCCACAGCAACCTACGAATGTAAGGTGCTCCTACCAGCAAAGCATGTGCTTTGGGTGATAAAACGGGTGAAAAACTCATTTTGCATCAAAGCAAAATGAGTTTTTTTTATTTTTCTAAAAGGAGAGGGTTTTATGAGTCATACAGCAGTTGCAGCACATACAGGAGAGAAAGCATTAAAGGAAGCAGTGAAATTATTAGGAAAGCATTATCAAGTAGCTTATCGTGAGTTAGAAACATTTTATGAAATTGTGGTCGAAAACCATGTTCGTACATATGCTGTAGGCATAGACATTAAAGATATACAAAAAGCAAATGAACTAGAAATTTATTCATCATGCTGTTCCAAGCTTGAGCGAGTAGGCTGTCTTTTATAGAAGAAGTCTGCTCGCGCCTCTATTTTTTAAGTGTTTTTAAATAGAAAGCATGGTTTTTGACAAGCAAAGAATCTGGTGGGTATAATCAATACTCAATAGGTTTTAAAATTAATCATAAATTGTCGAAATTTTTACACAAATTAAAGGTTACATTCGAAATGAATTGTGGTATGTTATAAAACAAGAATATTTTATGAAAGGAGCATTGAAATGGAAATGTCTCTTGAACACGGAAACGATGCAGGAAGCGAACAGCTTATTGATCGTATCCTAGACTTTTTAGAAGATGACCAAAAGTAAAAAAAGAGTGTGCGGTGCTATCCCTAGCCGCGCACTCTTTTTTTATCATGTGCGTAAAGGCAGCGCCATACTATTATACATAGGGATAGAATGAAAGGGTCTCTGTCAAAGGGATTGACGAATAGTTTTGTTTGATAGAAAATTTAGAAAAAGGAAAGAGATGAAGGGTATGTCGAACAAAACATCTTTGTATCAAACAAAAGCACAGTTAAAAAAACTTGTAAGCGAATTGGTTTCTATACCTAGCGTGACAGGAACGATGGCAGAAGTGGAAATGGCTGAATCGATAGCGTCGTATTTATTGAAGCTGCCTTACTTTCAAAAAAACGAGCAAGTCGAGCTTCATTCAACAGGAGACGGGCGATCGATTGTCACAGCTTTTGTTCAAGGGGAAAATACGAATAAAACAGTTGTACTAGTAAGTCATTACGATGTAGTGGATGTACAAGATTATGGACAGTGGAAAAAGGATGCTTTTCACGCTGATACATTAACGAGTACTTTTTATAACCATATGGAACAAGTTCCGGCGCACGTACAAAAAGATATGATAAAAGGAGACTGGCTTTTTGGCCGAGGAACGATGGACATGAAAGCAGGCATTGCCCTGCATATCAGTATGGTTGAACGAGCATGCAACGGAGAGTTTGACGGAAACATCCTGCTGCTGTCAGTGCCGGATGAAGAAGTAAATTCGCTTGGGATGAGAAAAGCAGTGCCTGTTCTTTTAGAACTTGCCCGCAAACATCAGCTGGATTTTTCTCTCATGCTAAATGCAGAACCCGTGTTCAGCCGCTATCCTGGAGATCAAACGAACTATGTGTACTCAGGATCGATTGGAAAAATCATGCCAAGCTTTTTGTGTTATGGAAAAGAAACTCATGTAGGGGAACCGCTAGCTGGTTTAAATGCTAATTTACTAGCTTCTTATTTAACAAAAGAAATAGAATTAAACGTTGATTTTTGCGAAAAAGTAAGAGATGAAACGAGTCCACCTCCTACGGTGCTGATACAAAAAGATTTAAAAGAAGAGTATTCAGTTCAAGTTCCGCACTCTGCCGTTGTATTATTTAATTTATTTATGTTAAACCGCTCTCTTAAAGAAGTAACAGATCTGCTGTTGAAATCGGCTGACAAAGCGGCTTTGAATGTAAAAAAACATTATAATAAAGCCGCTAGGCAGTACGCTGAGGGAATGGAGGGTTCATCTCGTGACGTGAACGTATGGACGTATGAAGAACTTTATACTCATGCAGTCAAAAAGCACGGCGAAAAATATGTGCACGAAATGGAAGCAGCACTTTTGGCACAAGAGGAGGATGACAGAAATAAAACCATTAAATTAGTAAACTCTTTAGCTGGTTTATGTAAAGAAGCAGCTCCGATGATGGTCTTATTTTTTACGCCGCCTTTTTATCCGGCCGTTTGTTCACATGATGATCCGTTTGTACAAGAGATTTTGTCAAACGTACAGGCAACTGCCAAAGAGCAATTCCAATTGGAGCTAGTTGAACAAAGTTATTTTGGCGGAATTTCGGATTTAAGCTATGCCAGCCTGCAGCATCCGCTTCATACATTTAACACGTTAGTAGCCAATATGCCCCTATGGAATAAAGGGTATCATATCCCGCTAGAAGAGCTAGAGGAGCTGAAGATGCCGGTGCTGAACATTGGACCGCTGGGAAGAGATGCGCATCAATGGACCGAAAGATTAGACGTTCAGTATTCCTTTGAAATTTTGCCTCATTTCATTTATCAAGCTATAAAAGAAGCACACAAATAAACATCCGTCCGCGGATGTTTATTTGTTGAATTTAAAAGAAGCTCCTTGTACGGTAATTTGTTGCGGTGTTAGAGCGTGATCCAATTCAACCAAAAATGGACGTTCTCCAACTTTTTTTAATGTATCATGGACAACACCTTGTGTTCCGCTGCAAAAAATAAGGTTTCCTCCATTGACATATAGTTCTTGACAACGTGCATCAAGTAAAGAGTCTTTGTAGCTTTCGCCAGACTGAACGTCCAGCAGTTTCGTCCACTTGCTGATGGATTCTTCGAGGTTATGTACAGCACAGTAAATATTTTTTAGCTGCAGCTGACCAGCTTGGTGGGAAGAAAGATCCGCTAGCTTTGGCTTGCGTTTTTCTTCTGGTTCACCCCATTCAATAAAAAAAGGAAGAGGCAGGGAATCGTGGTCAGCTTCAATAAAACACATTTTCCATTGAAGTCTTTCTCCATCATTGGTTTGGCGAGAACCCGCTACAGGACCTTTCACAGTGACGTTCTTGCTTTCAAGCTCTTTTATCAGCAAATCCATATCATCTGTACGAAGTGCAAATCGGCCAAAATGACCAAGCGGTGTATGTTCGTTAACAAGCTGCTGAATAAGGTCATTATCTGTAACGTTTTGAGCTAACGCGATATCTCTAAGCCCAAGCCATTCAATATAGCTGAGGTTAAAATAAGCCAAGGTGTTAAAAGTGCCCCATTTTTCATGGATGCCGCCTTTAATGACATTTATTCCGTATTCGTTTAGTTCTTTCTGAGCTTTAATAGGATCAGGTGAAAAATGAACAAGATGATCAAAAGATAAGTGCATGGATAGGCCTCCTTTTAAAAGAGATTCTTTCCCATTATTATACGTTATTTTCCTTTTCAAGAAGAGTAAAACGAATGATTATGTAAGGTGTAAAATAGAGAGTTTAAAAAAGCAAGCCGTGTACGTTTGAGACTCGACTTGCTTTTGAGTTATTTAGCGACGACAGCCATGTCCTTTAAAGCAGCAGCCCAATGATTTATTAAACCATGGATATGAGCAGCAAGGTGAACCGCATTGACAGTGGTGATGACGGCTAGAACGACGAGTAGAGCGATAAGTAGAACGGCGGCTAGAACGACGAGTAGAGCGATAAGTAGAACGACGGCTAGAACGACGAGTAGAGCGTCTTCTAGAGCTTTTACGTCGAGAATTTGGCTCTTGATACATAAATGTTTCGAGCTCCGTACAAGAGAGAGATTCTGCTGCTTCTCTAATTTTTTGAGCAGGGATATGCATACAAACACCTCCTTAGGGTCTAATTAAGTAGTACATAATAGAATACGTACCAAGAAAGCTTTTGGATATAGTGAAAACATGGAATTTGTCTAAATTTGTGAAAGAAATGGAGTGGTTTTCATGCTTCAAATCCTCGAACATCAAAGAGTGGATATCGCTCTTCAAATAGTAGCTGTGCAAGGAGAAGCTTATCAAGAAGAAGCAAGGCTCATTGGTTTTTCAGATATTCCTCAGCTTACAGAAAGCAAAGAAGATATTATGAAAAGCAAGGAAGTGTTTATCGGAGAAATGATTGAAGGTAAGCTAGCAGGAGTGCTGTCGTTTGAAAAAGAAAATGAGCGATTAACGATTTGCCGCCTCGTTGTGCGTCCTCGTTACTTTCGAAAAGGAATCGGAAGCTGTCTTTTAACACATGTACTTCAAAGATATTCTGAATGTGAATGTATAGTGTCTACAGCCGAAAAAAATACACCTGCGATTAAGCTGTACAAAGCGCATCAGTTTTCAATTATAAAACACACTGCAGCTGCTGATAACCTTGTGTTAGTAACGATGAAAAGAGATTAAGACATCGCTAAATTAATCTAAGGGCCAACAAATGAGCTACATGAGCTAGTAGGAATCGACTGTTGATTTCCGTGCAAGACTTCGCTTTCCGCGGGCGGCCTCTGAGCCTTCTCGTCGCTTGCGCTCCTGCGGGGTCTCAACTCTTCCGCTATTCCTCAGTAGTCTCCGTCTTGCTCTCCAATCAACACAGCTAGAATACTCATAACAATAAAAAAATCCGAACGCGTTGATTCTCCATCAAGAATCTCGATTCACCGTTCGGATCTTCTTTCGACTAAAATAATGTTGTCCCGGCCTCTACGATGAGAGTGTTTGCTCAGAATAATCTAGAGCTGTATGACGCTGAATCAGCAGTAAAGCAGCTAAAGTGACAACAGCTCCGATAATAAAAGGCAGCGTCATATTGAGTTTAAAGGCAAATGCACCAAGCAGAGGGCCAAAAATACGCCCTAAGCTATCCATTGAGGCGGTCAGCCCCGAAGCAGAGCCATATCCTACTTTGGTTCTCATTGTAATTAATGAGAGGACACAAGGACGAATAAGGGCATTTCCTGCTGTAAATATGCACAAAAATAAGGTAGCATTAACGGCACTAGAAGATAACAAAATAGACGTAAATCCTATTGCTGAAACTAATAAGCCAATGGCCATCAGCTTTTTTTCATTTCCTTTTTTAAATCGCTGCAGCACACCGCCTTGAATCAGCGCTTGAGTTAAACCGCTCGCCATAAACATCCATCCGATTGTCGTAGGAGTAGCATTAATTTTCGCTATTTGAAAAAATTGAAAAGTAGCTTCTAAACCAGCGAGCGTAAAAGTCGCTAAAAATGAAAGAACATATAAATACTTCATAGCTCCTTGAAAATCTGACGTGAAGTCATGCCATCTCGATGTCTGTACTTTATCAGCAGATTCTTTTCGTAAAGATTCTTTTCGTAAAGATTCTTTTAACGTAAAGAATGAGAACGCTGTCATAATCAGTGACAAGATACCAGAGATAACGAAGGGAACAAACAAGCCGAAAGATGAAAGGACGCCGCCTAATGCCGGTCCAAAAATAAAGCCTAAGCCAATCGACATTCCTAACAGTCCCATTGCTTTCGTTCGGTTTTCTTCATCTGTACTATCAGAAGCATATGCAAAAGCACAAGGAATAACAGCTCCTGCAAACAAACCTCCGATGATGCGCGACGTATACATTAAAGTCAGAGAGTTTTCTGCCACCGAAAAAAGAAAAAAGCTTGCGCTAAAGCCGAGTAAGCCCCAAAGTAAGATGGGACGCCGGCCTTTTATATCGGAAAGCTTCCCCCAAAAAGGTGCGGTAATAAAAGATGCGATCGAATAGCTAGCCATTAGTATTCCTAAATTGACCGTGCTTGCACCCGTGGCACGAATAACTTCAGGTACGATGGGGATGATCACTCCAAAACCGACAAATACCATAAAAATAACAAACATTAACGTTCCAAGCTGTTTGTTCATATGCAATTAAGCCCCTTTCTCTGTAGAACATGCCGTGAGTTTAGTATACCAAATACAAAGAAGTTTTTTACGTATATTTGGTAAAAAGCGTTTTATTTACAAATGGATAACTATGTTAATATTTACCTGTTGTGCTGAGGATGATACAATTAAAAGAAAAGGGACGTGAAGCGATTGCCAATATGGATTGTATTTGCTGGGATCATAGGCGGTCTTTTAGGGTTTGGGGCGCTAGTGGATTATATAGCTAAGAAGAGAAGTATCAAATTAGATCCAGAAGAAGGAATAAAGAATGCTTCTGATGCAGAACAAATCTATGTGGAAAATTATCTTTATCAAACAAAAGAAAATAACAATCACTTTCAATAAAAAAAGCTTGGAGACGAATCTCCAAGCTTTTTTAATGCGGTAAAAAGATGAGCTGATAGAGGAATAAAACAGCAAAGACATACACAAGCGGATGGACTTGTTTGCCTTTTCCTTTTACCAGCTTCATTAACGGATAAGAAATGAAGCCAAGCGCAATTCCTGTTGCAATACTTGATGTAAGGGGCATCGCTAGAACAACTAAAAAGGCAGGGAACGCTTCATCAAAGTCATTCCAATTAATTTTAGCTACAGCGCCCATCATCAAGCTTCCGACAATAATTAATGCAGGTGAAGTAATAGCTGCTACGCCAGAAACCGAGCTTACAACCGGACTAAAGAACGCTGCAACAATAAATAAAATGGCTACCGTCACACCCGTTAGACCTGTACGTCCGCCTGCTGCTACACCAGATGAAGATTCAACGTAAGCCGTTGTTGGGCTTGTACCAAATAAAGCTCCAATCGTTGTACCAAATGAGTCAGCAAGCAATGCTTGACGTACGCGAGGCATCTTATTACCTTTCATAAGACCGGCCTGTTGAGCTACTCCTACCATTGTACCTGTTGTATCAAAAATTGTAACAAGTAAGAAAGAAAAAACAACTGTGTACAGATCATGATGAATAACATCTCCAAAAGCGGCAAAAGGATTTGAAATCATTAAGCCGTCTGGAAGGTGAGGAGAAGCAAACAAACCTTTATCAAATGAAAGCTGTCCTCTAAAGAAAGCAATTAACCCCGTAATAATCATACCGAAGAATAAAGCGCCGTTTACATTTAGCGTATATAAAATGATTGTAATCGCAAGTCCAATCAGTGTTAAAACTACTTTTTCAGACTGCAAATCACCAAGTCCAATTAAATTTGACTTATTTGCAACAATAATACCGGCTGAACGAAGCCCGATAAAAGCAATAAATAAACCGATACCAGCACTAATCGCGTGCTTTAAATTGTTTGGAATAGCTTCAATTAATTTTTCACGAAACGATGTTAACGATAGGATGATAAAGATAATGCCCGCTACGAATACAGCTGAAAAAGCAGTAGCATAGTCGATACTTCCATTTGAACCAACAACTAAAGCAGCAAAGTATGCATTCATTCCCATACCGGGAGCAATAGCGATTGGGTAGTTAGCTGCAAGAGCCATCCATAGCGTAGCTACGACTGCTGAAATAATAGTAGCTGTAAATACTTGATCAAAAGGAACGCCGGCGCTGGACAAAATAACTGGGTTCACAATGACGATATAAATCATGGTTAAAAACGTTGTAATACCAGCTAAAATCTCCGTTTTAGCATCCGTATTATATTCTTTTAACTTAAACATAAGTAACCTCCAAAAATAACGAACATTAAAAGCAACATGATATATAATATTCGTTTTTTACTTGAAATGCAATAGATTTGCATATAAAAAATCAAAAACTAAAAAAGTGACGATAAAAGAGCTAAAACAAGTGTGAAATATTTCTTTTTTTCGGTGCTTTTTATAGTGTGTGCGTATAGAAGAGGCTCATACGAAAAAAAGCCGCTTGGGCTATAGCGGCTATGTTGCTTGTTTTGAGGAAACGACTATTGGAAATTTTATTTTAATGGAAAGAGTTAAATCGTTATACGTATATTCCAAGCGTCCGTGGTAGTTGGAAACAAGTTCAGAAATGATCCACGTGCCAAGGCCTTCGTGGCGTTCTTTCTTTTCTGTAACATGAAAAGAAGTAAACAAGTGATCTTGACGCTCTCGTGATAAAGGAGCAGTAGAATTGCTGACTTCTAAAATGTAAATGCCACTTCGGATCATACTCGAAACGGTTATCTCTTTTTTCTCAGAAGAATGAGCGGCTTCTAAAGCATTATGTAGTAAATTCATGGTGAGATTCATTTGGTCAAGGTGCTTTAAAGGCAGCTGTGATAACGGTGAATTTAATTGAACATTCATATGTATTCCCCACGTATGTGCTTGATTCTTGCTTTGATGTACAACAGAAGCAACGTGCGAATGTTCACCTTGAATATATGAATGGGTATCATTCAAAGCTTCAACGTAATCTTGAATATACTCTTGTGCCTGCTGTCTTTGATTTGTTTCTAGAAGATAGGATACGGCACTGACATGTTTAATAAAA
Source organism: Priestia sp. AB (assembly GCF_028369225.1). Classification (NCBI taxonomy): domain Bacteria; kingdom Bacillati; phylum Bacillota; class Bacilli; order Caryophanales; family Bacillaceae; genus Priestia; species Priestia sp. AB. The sequence goes on along the minus strand of NZ_JAQMYN010000002.1, from coordinate 541,865 downwards.
TCATGTCTTTCAGCCCTTAACGCTTGAAAAAGCTCATTGTTTTTTTGAATTTCACGTGAAGCACTGCTTTCCCGTTTGGTTACGAATATGTATTGTTGATAAGAGGAAAACATGTCGGTCATGCAACCAATCATTGCGATAACGGTTAGGGCAATGCTAAAAGGTGAAGATAGGCTAAATAAAAGCAGGAAAAAAGACGTCAGTACGATTGCTTTTTTTATAGTTAGTGAAGGAACCGTTTGATATTTCTTTCTCCATATAAAAAATGAACCAATTATAAAAGAACTAAGTAGGAGATGTAAACTAACAGGCAGGTCTTTAAAAAAGAGGAGCACGAAAACAGTTAGTAAAACTAGTGTGTAAAATAGTTTCATTTTAGATAGTCCCTCCTTTAAAAGTATTCTTTTTGCAAGATGTCTAAATTTGTTTTGGTGATTAAAGCTGTTTTTTCGGTGCTTTGAAACATCACTGAGTAGGAGTGCTTAGTATACAGGGAGAAATTTTGAATATAGGAAATGTTGATAATAAAAGCTCGATGAGACCTTAGAAAATGACTCGCTGTTAATTCTTTTTCAATTTCGTTTAATGATTGATAGGTACTAAATTCTCCATTTGTCGTTATGATTGTGGTAGAGCGACCTGTTCGTTCTGCAAATATAATATCTTGTTTGTTCAGCACTTGCATTTCGGTTTTTTGTTTTAAAATAAGCTTATCTCTTGTGTCAGTTGATTGTTTTTTTTGATGAAAACGCTGAATGCCTTTTAACAGACGCTCTTTAGAATAAGGCTTCATAATGTAGTCTAAAACGTTGAGTTCAAATGCATGAACGGCAAAGCCGCTGTGCCCAGTGACAAAGATGACTTGAATATCAAGTGCGTAAGCATTGATAAAGTCTGCAAGCTCATAACCTGATAGCTTTGGCATTTCAATATCTGTAATTAATAAATCAATTTCATTTTTTTTAATTTCGTTATAAGCTTCCTCCGCGCTGCTAGTCGAAAAAAGTATGTCTATATCATCTTCTCTTTCTAAAGAAATCCTCAATTTTTCTAAATCATATGAATGATCATCCACTAATCCTACTTTCATAAATAAAAACCCTCTTTGTTTCATTCTATTGGATATTACCACACTATTTTACCATGATTTACAAGATAGAAAGGACGTTTCGCGACATAAAAAACCCTCTTTATGACAAGATGGAAGATGCTGTATGAAAAATAAGCTAAGATAGATTCAATCACAGTAAAAGGGGAGAGCAGATATGATTGAAATCAAAGGTGTGACGAAATATTTTAAAGAGAAAAAGCAAACAATTGCAGCTGTTCAAGATATTCATGTAACCATCGCACAAGGAGAAATTGTAGGACTATTAGGTGAAAATGGAGCGGGGAAAACAACTCTTTTACGTATGCTGTCGACTGTACTTGAACCATCGGAAGGTAATATGTTCATTCACGGAATAAACATTCATAAACAGCCTGATAAAATAAAGCAAAAAATCGGCGTCCTTTTTGGCGGTGAAACAGGTTTATACGACCGTTTGACTGCGCGTGAAAACTTAGCTTATTTTGCTAAGTTTTATGGAATGAGCAGACATGAAACAAAGATAAGGATTGAGGAACTGGCCAAACGTTTTGGAATGAAAGACTACTTGGATCGCCGCGTCGAAGGCTTTTCAAAAGGAATGCGTCAAAAAGTAGCCATTGCACGCACTATTCTTCATAACCCGGACGTTATCCTATTTGATGAGCCGACTACAGGGTTAGACATTACATCAGCAAACATGTTTCGTGAGCTTATTAAAAGTCTGCAAAGAGAAGGAAAAACGATTGTTTTTTCCAGTCACATTATGGAAGAAGTGGAGATGCTGTGTCAGTCTATCATCATGATTCATAAAGGAAAAATGATTTATCAAGGAACAAATGAACAGCTTTATAAAGAAGAGGAAAGCACAGATTTAAACTATATCTTTATGTCGCGTATCGTGAGGGGGGCTTAATATGATTTGGCATATTTATAAAAAAGAGTTAATTGATTGTTTGCGAGATCGAAAGACGATTATCTTTAGCGTGTTGATTCCTATTTTATTAAATGTAGGGATTATCTTTTTTGCCGACAAAATGATGGCTAGTGATCAAATAGATTCTATGTCTGTAGCTGTTACAAAGAATTCTGATGCCAGTGTGATCGATTGGTTAAAAAACGATGACAACATTAAAGTAATTGAAAGTAAAAATCCACTCAGCGCTGTAGAACAAGGGAAAGCGTTAGCGGCGTTAAAGATACCAGGTAATTTTTCTTCAGAAATGCGTAACATGAAATCGCCAGAAGTTACTGTTTATATTGATTCATCCAGTATGAACTCAGGCGCTACGGCGGATTATATACAAAATATATTAAATAAACATCGAGAAGCTATAGTTACCGAACGCTTAGATCAATTAAATGTCAATAGTCAAACGATTGCTCCGTTTAATGTGGTTGAAAAAGGAGTGTCTAAGGAAGATGACGGCTCTTTAACTATGATTGCGATGTTTGCCCCAATGATTATCATTATGGGCGTTTTAGGTGGTATTCTTCCTTCTGCAAATGATATCTTTGCCGGTGAAAAAGAACGAAAGACGATGGAAGCTTTATTGATGTCTCCTGTCAAAAGAACTCAATTATTGGTTGGGAAATGGCTGACTATCTCTACATTCGGTATCATAAGCGGCCTTTTGTCGACATTGGCCTTTGTTTTGTCTGTACGTTATTTAACAAAGGTATTAAATAATGCACTGCAGCTTAAGGGGCATTTTACAACCTTTATTTTCTCATTTTTAGTTAGTCTTACTTTACTAGCGCTTCTAGGAGCTATGGTATTATGTATTCTTAGCCTTTTAGCAAGTTCGGTTAAAGAAGCGCAAAGCTACACATCCCAGATTATGATGGTAGCGATACTTCCATACTTTTTACTGATGGGAAAATCCGTACACGAACTGCAGCCAAGCGGATTCTTAATTCCTATTTATAACGTATTTGCACTTATGAAACAGCTTCTCTACGGTGTCTATGAAATGCAGAGCCTTGCCTATACAATAGGAAGCTTGTCGGTTTGTACAGTTGTTTTATTTACGATTGGTTATACGATGTTTACAAAAAGCCGCTGGGTGCTTGGTAAAGGGTAGGAGGTTGGGACAAAAGTATGTTAGTTGAAGGAAGATCCGAACGATAAGTCGAGGTTCTTGATAAAGAATCCAACTCGTTCGGATTTTTTCATTGTTATGATTATCGTGTGTGTAGTTGTTTATCTCTAGATTCAATTGATTTCGTTATGTCTCAACTTTTTGTGTAGGGAAAGAGCAATTAAAAGAGAATGTAGGAAGAAAGGAGAGTGAGACAGTTGCATCCTATTATAGTAGAAGAAATTCCTGACTCTATAAAAAAGTATGTGAAACAAATCGAAAAAGTGACGTTTCCAAAGCAGGGATGTACGTCGGATGTTGGTATCCTTCATACCGCTAAAGGAAGGTATGTTTTAAAGCGGACAAAAGGGGAAAAGTACAGAAAATGGTTATATAAGGAATATTATGTATTAAAGAATATACAAGCACTGGCAGAATGTCGAAGTCCGATCGTTTACAAATTCGTCCAAACAGCAGAAGAGAGCTGGCTGCTGCTAGAATTTTTTGAAGGAAAAACTGTAAGAGAGTATTTAGAGAAAGAAGATAATGAAGAAAAGCGCGAGCACATTGTCTACGAAATGGGGCGTCTTCTTGCTCGCATTCACGATGCGAAGTGTCCAGAACAATTAGTGAGTAAGCAGCTGTGGATCCACCGAATGCTGCAAGAGGCAGAGTACAATTTAATCCACTATAAGGTAGACGGAAGTCAACAGCTGCTAAAACAACTGCAGAAGCAAAACATGATATGCAAACAAGAGGTGTTTATTCACGGAGACTACACGATTGATAATGTACTTGTGCACGACGGTCGGATAACAGCTGTTATTGACTGGAGCGGAGGAACTTGGGGAGACGCTCGTTATGATATGGCCCTTGCTGTTCGCTTTGAAGACGGAATTTTTACAGGTAAAGAGCGCGCGTGTTTTTTTAAGGGATACGGCAAGGGGATTTCACAGCACGAATTTTGTTATTTTGCAGAAGGATTGTACGAGTTTTTCTAAGCAATAATGACATCATTTTCTTCATTTGTTGAACGTCCACTTTCTTTGACGAATTCATACTAGTTTTGTCACGTATGAAGGGATTTAAAAATTTCTCTCGAAATGGCTAGTAAATGAAAAAAATGGGGGGATGGAACATGACGATGAAAACGGTAGATGTGGCAAAAGCGCTAGGAATACATCCAAGTACGGTATTAAAGTGGGTCAAAATGGCGGATATCGAGCTAGAGAGAAATGAATCGGGACACTGTGAGTTTACAGAAGAAAATGTTGAAGCACTTAGAAACTTTCAAAAAAACCGCAATCGTCAAGCCGTCGTCAAAGTGGTAGAAAAAGTAGTGGAAAAAGAGGAAGTCGTTATATCTGATGAACGTGTACAAGACATGCAAAAGCAGCTTGATCAGCTTTTTTTAAGGCTAATTGAAAATGAAAAGCGTACAGAAGAAAAAGCGGGAGAAGTAGTGACTTTTCAAATTTTAGAGCATCGTTCAGAAATCGATCGATTAAATAAAGTTATTACGAAATTAGAAAATCGAGTAGTGGAACTTGAAAGTCAGTTAAAAAGTGAAGACAGCTTAAAAGGTAAAAAGCCTGTTCCGAGATGGAGAAGCTTTTTAACCGGTATTTTTAGCTATTAGCAGCGATTTACCATAACGGTAAATCGCTTTTTTTATGGAATTTTATGAAAAATACATCAATTTGTACAGAATTGTGGAAAAAAATCTCAATAATAGTTGACGAAACGCTTAGTAATTTGATAAAACTAATTAAGTTAAGAAAGTGAAATACTTTCGTAAATACATATTCGTTATCAGGCGATAGCGTTAAGGAGAGTGACAAGTGAAAAAAAGAGAAGAGCTCGTTCAAGAAATGGAGACGCTGTTTCGCTTTGTGTTCAGACAGCTTCGCCAAGAAATTAATGAAGTATACAATTCAGAGCTATCAACAAATGAATTTATGGTGCTTCGTATGCTGGTTGATTCCGGCAGGCAGCGATCAACTGATTTATCAAAGTATCTTCAGGTTTCAGCAAGCCACATTACGGCGGTAACCGACTTGCTTTTATCAAAAGGCTACATTGCACGCAAACGGTCTGAAAACGATCGGCGTATTATTGATATCGAACTGACCAAGGAAGGACAGGATATTTTTAATGCTATTCAAGAGAAGAAACGAGCCTATTTCCTTGAGCGTTTTGAGCACTTTACAGATAAAGAAATTGAAACGGTGAATAAACTGTTTCACAAAATTAAAGGCGATCAAAAATAAAGCGCTTTAAATGCGGAAGAATAATCAGCGAACATGGCTTTCACTGATTATTTTTTTGTCTTAAAACGCAAAGAGTATGAAAGGCAAGTTAGTTGGTGAGAACATAAAATCAGCGTATAATAATAGAAAGAACACATGAAGGAGGTCATCTTTTTGACAGAACAATATGAAGTAGCAACTTTTGCCGGCGGCTGTTTTTGGTGTATGGTGAAGCCCTTTGATGAACAGCCAGGCATTATAAAAGTTGTATCTGGCTATACAGGCGGTCACAAAGAGAACCCGACGTACAAAGAAGTATGCTCAGAAACAACGGGCCACTATGAAGCGGTCCAAATTACATTTGATTCAGAGGTTTTTCCATATGAAAAGCTTTTAGAACTATACTGGCCTCAAATTGATCCAACGGATGCAGGCGGACAATTTGCGGATCGAGGCGATTCATATCGAACAGCTATTTTTTATCACAATGAACACCAAAAGGCACTAGCTGAAGAATCGAAGCAGCAATTAGAAGCAAGCGGTCGTTTTTCTGAGCCGATTGCTACACAAATTCTACCGGCAAAACCGTTTTATGAAGCGGAAGAATACCATCAAGGTTACTATAAGAAAAATAAATTCCGCTATGCTATGTATCGACGCGGGTCTGGACGTGATCGTTTTATTAAAGAAAACTGGAGAGACTTTGGACGCGACGAGCAGCTGAAAACGACATTAACGCCTATTCAGTATGAAGTTACTCAAAATGACGCAACGGAACCTCCGTTTCGCAATGAATTTTGGGATCATACAGAAGATGGTATTTATGTAGATATCGTATCAGGAGAGCCGTTGTTTAGTTCAACTGATAAATATGATGCCGGATGCGGATGGCCGTCTTTCACAAAAGCCATTAATAAAGATGAAGTAAAAGAAAACATGGACGTTAGTCATAATATGGTTCGTACAGAAGTACGAAGCAAGACGGCTAACTCTCATTTAGGTCATTTATTTGACGATGGTCCGCAAGATGCAGGCGGCTTGCGTTACTGCATCAACTCAGCAGCTCTTCGCTTTGTTCCGAAAGAAGATTTAGAAAAAGAAGGATACGGGGAATATACTGTTTTATTTAACAAATAAAATAATATGAGAAAAAGAGCGTGATTCAACTTAAAGTTGGCTCACGCTCTTCTTTTTGTGCTTTCTTTTGTTTTATTTTGGCTCGAATGAGGCTATAGAGAAAAAGGAAAGGAATGTAGCCGTAAATAAAGTAAAAGCCGGTCATGGATAATCGTGTATTAAGCTGATCGATGGTTTCCCGATCATCAAAGAAAATAGAGAAACCAAGAAGGGCAATAAGAACTAATATAAGAAAAATCGTAGGCGGCTTATTAAATGTTTTACTAAATCCACGAATTGTACACCATACGCTGACAGCAATAGTAGGTAAAACAACTAAAAGCCACAGAGAAATTAAAATATATTCAAAACGCTGTAAAAATGGGATTTCAATAATTTTGGCCATCGTTAAAGTTGGCCAAATGGTATGAGTTAACTGTCCCTGACTAAAGTAAGCAAATGACACTAATGCTGTGCACAAATATAAAAAAGTGCTGAACAAAACGCCAAGTTGCCCCCACTTTTGACTAGTAGCGCCGTTTTTTATAAAAGGATAGAAAAAAAGCACGGATTCAAATCCTAAATTCTCAAAAGTCATCATTTTAGTTGAAATTAAAAATTCCCATATCGTGTGGTCAAATAAAGGAAATAAATTATTAAGGTGCCCATATTTTAATGGGTAAATCAATGCAAATACGAGCGGCAAGGGAAGCACAATCCCAAAAAAAGCAATTCCAGTAATCACACGAAACCCACCGGAAACTGTATAGTAAATAATGGGCAAGTAAACAAGTGATACAACCCATGTTTCCAGCTGTGGAAACATCCATATTTGTAAAATTTCTACGTACGTCCGGTAAATGGTTAACGCAAAAATAAAATAATAAGCCGATGCCGCAAGAGTTAAGGCTCCTCCAAGGTATTTTCCAAAATATAACCGGTGAATATCAATAATATCGCTGTTTTCGCGGGTTAAGATATTAAAAATCATCGCTAATAAAATACAGACGCTGATCGCAGCAAGGAAGATAGATATCCACGCTTCATATCCAGCACCTTTAATAATATAACGCTGAAATCCTAGTATTCCAACGCCAATCTGAGTAGAATGGACTAAGAAAAAAAGAAAAGAAGGGGAAACTTGATTTTCTTCTTTGATTGTATTGTGCATCTTTTCTTCCTCCTAGTTGCTAATGCCGGTTTGAATAAGGTGAACGCGAGCTTTTACTTTAATATTCATATCCGGATATTGGGCTTTGAATTTTTCACTGTTAAACCCTCGCGTTTTACTTCGAACATAATCGGTAAAACAAATAGGGTCGATTTTGTGACGCTGAAGCTTCTTAATAAAGGCATCCCCGTCTTTTTCAATATCTTTTTGAAGCGTTTTTTCTACCATTTTAATATTAGCCGGGTCTGTTAAATCTATCCATCCGGGAAATTCTTTTACAAGGCCATCAACAGTTAAGTGCGCAACGATGCTTGGATTTTGATGATTTCCTTTAATTTCATACTTTGTTTTGGTGCGCAAGTTTTGCAGTATAATTTCGCCTTTACGGTCACTCTCCTTAATTTTTACTGAGTAGCGGCCGTGCTTTGTTCCGCTTGTTAGCAGTTTAAATAAAAACGTTTCTTTCATTCCGATGGTTGTAACGACTTTTTGTTTTTTGAAAAGAGCCAGTCCCTTTAATTTAATGGCATCTTTTTGCTGCGTTAAAACAGGAAGATAGGGGTCGCGGTCGTCGCTAAAAAAACTGAATAAAAAAATTTGTAAATTGGTGTTAGGCAAATTTTCTGTGCGGATATTTTGTTCGATTAAATTAGAAATAAACTGATAGTCCTTAATTTTCTTTTTTGTAACAGAGCTTAATAGTTCATGTGCGTTGCCATCTGCAATGCTTAATTTAATATTACGTCCAAGGTCTGGATTTCTAGCAATTGTGTTTACTAATTCATCCACGCCATGTGTTGCAAATTCTTTTCCCATGACGATGCTCCGTAGCTGCCCAAAAGCAACTGGAAGAGATGATTTATTGTTTAAACGAAGCGGAATATCAAAGGATGAATTAGCAGTAGCCGCAATAATACTAGGTTCTTCCGTTGGCCCGTACTTATAGATAGGGTATAAAATGGTTCCTCTGACTTTATTGCTTTGAGGAATATAATCATATCCTATGGAGTTAACTACTTGAATTTCGTCAATTGTTTCACGGTCTGCACAGCTCGTTAAGAAAGTAAGACAAGTGCATAAAATAAGTATTCTCTTCATGACGTTTCCCCGCTTTACTCATTATCTAAATTACTTTTTCGTTTAGTCTTATTCGCTTTATTAGGGTTATAGCGAAAGCGTTCTAAAGGACGCAAGTAGCTTGGACGCTTTGCTGTATGACTATAGGGCAATCGCAGAAAGGTATCCCTATACTCTGTTGGACGAAACGGAAAAAGCGGAACAAGATAAGGCATGCCCAAAGATTTTAAACGAAGCAGGTGAACCAGCAAGAAACAAAAACCAAACGTGATGCCGACTAAGCCAAACGCAGTAGCAAACAAAATAAACGGAAAACGTAATAACCGGATGGTGTTAGACATTTTAAAAATAGGCGTTGTAAAAGAAGCTAAAGCTGTCAGTGAAACAATAATAAGTAAAATATTGCTTGTTAATGCAGCTTCGACTGTTGCTTGCCCAATAACAATCCCGCCTACGATTCCCAGTGTTTGACCTACTTTTGTTGGAAGTCTGGCTCCGGCCTCTCGAAGCAGTTCAATGGTTATTTCTAAAAAAAGTACTTCGATGACCGGTGGAAAAGGAACGTTTGTCCTTGAAAAAATAATAGGCCCGAGCAGATCTTTTGGAAGCATCTCATAATGATACGTAACAATGGCTACATAAAGAGGTGTAGCGAAAATAGAGAAAAAGACGCCTAAAATACGAATAACTCGGAAAAAAGATCCTAGAACCCACGGCAGATAGTAGTCTTCAGGTGAAATAAAGAAGTCAAGCAGCGTTGACGGCCCCGTAACTGCGTATGGTGAACCGCTTGAAAAGAAGGCAGCTTGCCCGTTTAACAGACTAAACAAGACTCGGTCAATCCGCTCTGTTGTTAAAAAAAGCGGAAACGCCGTAGAAGAATTATCGGAAATTAATTGATCAAGCATTGTACTATCAAAAATGACGTCGAAATCTATATCTTCAAGGCGCTGCGTCATAGTCTCTACGTGCTGAGGGTTCGTTACGCCTTCTAAGTAAACAAGAACCACCCTTGTTTTTGATTTGTTTCCTACGGTAAGTTCTTTAAAAATAAGATTTTCGGAAATGACCGTTTTTCTCATTAAATAGAGATTGACATCTAAATCCTCTACAAAACCAATTTTAGGACCAACAACGCTGAACTCATTTTCCGTTTCATTTTCTTTTCGAAAACCTGTATCAAAGCTTTGAACTTTAATAAGCGCTACTAGCTTATCGTCTTTATGTAATTGAAACATTACGTAGCCGCGCAGCATCTTTTCTAAAATCTCTTTTGTATCTTTTGTAACGGAAATATCTTCGATTGGCAGAACGTTTTCGACTTCTTGCACGCTGCTTAACGTGAAGTCTAGTTTTTGAAAGGGCTCGAGTATTTTATCTTCAACGCTTTGCATGTTTACGAGCTGCTTAAAATAAGTAATGATGTATTTTCGATGCTGTGAGCCAATGGCTAATGTCATAAAGTCACTTGATTTCTTAAACTGTTTAATCAGTTCATCCAATGATTTTTTGGGCTGATCGTCTGCATTCTTTTTTTTAAATAAATGTTTAAACATAACCGTGCCCCTCACTTGACTTTCTATTACTGGTAGTTTGTTCATGTACTTCCTTTTTATTCGACTATTTTTTCTCAAGAAGAAAGGAAGAATATAAAGACAAACTTTACACTCTTTTACAGTGGGTAAACAGTGGATTTACGTTTGAATGGTAACTTTAGACATGTCGAAGATAATGAAATAAAGGAGCGGGTACATTTATATGAAAAAAAAATTAGCAGGTATTACACTGGCAGGAGCCGTAGCATTGGCCTCGTTTGGTGTAGGAAACTCACTTATTCAAACGGAAGCAAAAGTGGAGCACAAGTCAGCTAAGAAACCTCAAAATGTCATTATGATGGTAATGGACGGGACGAGTTCAAATGCTACTACACTTGCAAGATGGTACAAGGGAAAACCGTTACATATGGATCAGCTGATGGCCGGGGGAGTACGGGCGTATTCGGCAGAATCTGCTATTACAGATTCCGCTCCGGCAGCTACTGCTTTAGCGACAGGAAATAAATCAAATTCAGGTTATGTAGGTGTGCTGCCTTCGGTAGTGAACACGCCTGGGGTTAAAGCCGTAGCAAAAGAAGATCAATTTCGTCCCGTAGCAAACGTTCTAGAAGGAGCAAAGCTTTCAGGGCGTGCGACGGGAATTGTGGCTACTTCTGAAATCCAGCATGCCACACCAGCTGGCTTTTCAGCCCACAACTACAGCCGTGATGATTTTCAAACGCTAGCGGAGCAGCAAGTGTATCAAAACATTGATGTAGTGCTTGGAGGAGGTAAGCAATCTCTTCTTCCGGGAAAAGAAGAAAAAAGCCGGAAAGATAGTGAAAACTTAGTCAATGTATTGAATAAAAGAGGATATGACTTTGTAGAAAATAAAAAGGAATTAGAGCAGTCACGCGCCAAAAAAATCTGGGGGAGCTTCGCCGACCGAGACTTAGCGTATGATATGGACCGACCGCAGACAAAAGCAGAACAGCCAAAGTTGTCCGAGATGACAAATAAAGCAATAACAACACTATCCAAAGATAAAGGCGGTTTTTTCTTATTTGTTGAAGGAAGCAAAACGGATTGGGCAGCTCATGCGAATGATCCAATAGGAATGATTAGCGATGTACTAGCGTTTGATGAGGCAGTGGGAAAAGCAGTAGAATTCGCTAAAAAAGATGGAAATACGATGGTTATTGCGATTGCCGATCACGGAAACAGCGGTCTATCAATCGGTAATGCAAATACAACAAAAGGATACGATACCACACCTGTTTCTGCTTATATTGATCCATTAAAAAAAGCAAAAATGACGTTAGAAGGTGCTACGTCTAAATTAAAAGAAGATTTATCAAATAAAGAAGAAGTAGCTGCTCTGTATGGTTTATCAAATCTAACTTCAGAGGAAAAAGCGCAGCTGACTAAAGCAAGAGATAAAAAAGAAATCAGTGCTGCACTATCGAAGTTATTAGCCAACCGAGCAAACCTTGGATTCACAACGGGCGGTCATACGGGTGAGGATGTATTTCTGTATTCATACGGCGTAAATCGACCAACGGGGCACTTTGATAATACGGATATTGCCAAACATATGGCTAAATCAATGAATATTAACTTAAACCAGTTAACAAATGAATTATTTATTGAAGCAAATAAAGCTTTTAAAGGCTCAAAGGTAGCGGTTGACTCAAAAGACAAAAACAACCCTGTGCTAGTTGTTACAAACAATAAGCGAACGGTGCGTTTTCCAGTAAATAAAAATATTGCTATTGTAAATGGAAGAGAAATTCAAATGGACAGCGTAGTGGTACAGGATAAAAAGAATCGCTTCTTTGTATCAAAACAAGCACAGCAAATTGTGAAAAATGAAAAATAACAAATGAATGCAAAACAGGCCGGGTTATAACTTTAGGCCTGTTTTTTTACAAATAATAGATGGTTAATTAAGTTATGTAGCCTTTATAGAGGAATGGAGTTATTTATTTTACAAATAAATAGCTTTGAACACTTAAAGAAATGGAAAGTCTTCACGTTTAACTATATGTGATATATACTATGAAATGGTATAATAATCATAGTTTTAAAAGGAACTAGTTCGGAATACATATGTAAGTTCATACCTTTGTATGCTAGAATTTTTATAATAAAATGAATAAAAAATACATAAATTCTTTTGGATGAAATCACAAAATCATGGTTGTTAAAGACAATCTGTAAGTAACTTCCTTTAATGGAAAGTGAAAAAATTAACAAAAGTATGGGTGAAAGAGCGTAGAACATGTTTTAATAGTAAGAGAAAACAAAATGATTGAAAAGAGCGTGTCGCCTTTATCGAAAATGTTAAATAAAGATTTTGACATGCTGATTTACAGATTATAAAAAGGGTATTAAATCATTGTTAGGAAAATAAATGATAATAGATAAACGGTTTTTATGTCTTCTTCTAGAAAACCTACAATTATTGCAATATTCCCCATGAACAATCGTTGTGTGTTCATTAACGATTAGCGTCCGTGTAGATCATTCATCTCAACATAAAAACACTATAACGATGTGTAGACATGCATAAAACAGAATGGGCAATAGTTCGTACTATACTTTAACATTGTATCCTAGGGGGAGTCAGGATGAACAAAATTAACTTAATTATTGCCGATGACAACGAAGATTCGGTTGAAATTTTAGATTATTTTATAGAACAGCTTCCGGAATTTGAAGTGATTAGCATCTGCAAAGACGGAGAGCAGCTTGTACAGGAAGTGATGGCTAAGAGTCCAGACCTTTTGCTCGTAGACATTAATATGCCTACGATTAACGGGGTAGATGCCATAAAAAAGTGCCTGCGCATTAAGCCGAATTTAAACTTCATTTTTATCACCGGTTATGATGAATTTGCTGTGAAGGCATTTGAGCTGTCAGCACTGGATTACATTGTAAAACCGATTGAAAAAACCAGGCTTTATATGGCGTTAGAGCGGGCAAAAAACTCCATTGGAATTGATAAAAATCAGTCAAAAAAGCCAGGGGAGAAATTAAAAAGACTGCCTGTAAAATTTAATGGTTCTACTTATTACATTCCAATTGATCAAATTATTTTTATCGAGAAATCCGGAAAAAAATGTTTAATCTATACTCAATCACGTGTCTATGAGACATATGAAAATATTAGTGATATCTATATGTATTTGAACCCTTCTGTATTTAGTCAAACACACCGGTCTTATATCGTGAATTTACAGAAAGTTTCGCACATCACACCAAAAAACGAAACATATCTTGTTTATTTCTTAGAAATTGATGAATATGCTCATATCTCAAAATTAAAAATCCAAGACGTTCAAAAACAGCTGCATCAGTTAATGACGAATTAAGAGATGCTGCTGCTTCTAAAATAGCTATGTTGATGAAAGGACGAAGCTTATGCAAGTTTCGTCTATTTCATGTGTCTGCTTTCGGAATAAATGATAGTAATATAGTTCTTATGAGAAGAGTTAGATAGAAGAAGTAACGTTGAAGTGAAAGGAAAGCAAATGATGTCAATTACTGGTCACTATAATGAATTTACCGTATTTCTTGCTGTCATTGTAGGGATTCTTGCCTCTTATACAGCACTTGATATTATGAGCAAAATGATAAAAAAACAGCGGAACAATTATTTGTGGCTTACACTGTCAGCAACTTCAATGGGGCTTGGAGTGGGGGCGATGCATTATATTGCTATGCTTGCTTATTATGTTCCTGTTAGCTTCCATTTTGATGCTGTACTTTCTGTCCTTGCTTTAATAATAGCAATTAGCGGATCATTAGTTGCGTTTTGGACATTCTGGAAATGGCGCACGTCGGTATGGTCAGGGCTTATTTTAGGAAGCAGCATTCTGGGTACGCATTACATTGCAATGGCAGCAATCGAAACAGAAGCACACATTCATTATGCCCTGCTATCTGTTTTGCTTTCTATCATCATCGCCCTGGTCGTTGCATTTTATGCGATGCACTTGTTTTTTCGTTCGAAAAGCGTGAAGGCTAATCCGTTTCTTAAACTTGTTAGCTCTATTTTACTGGGCATTGGAATTTCAGTTATGCATTTCATCAGTATGTATGGAATGAAGCTGCATATTGCACACTCAGTTGCTAGAAAATGGGGGCAGTGGCTGCCGTATCAAGCGCCATTTTCCAATATTATTGCAAGTATCACAATTACGCTACTTATTGTCTTCCTGCTCGTTGCAGCTTTTAAGCGTCAGGAAGAAGTGAGGGAAAGTCAATTAAAAGAAGAGTATTATCAATCTCTTTTTAACTACAATCCCAATATTGTGTGTGCGGTTGATTTGTACGGCAATATTCAAACGATTAATCCAAAAGGAATCGAGCTAACGGGATACACGTTGCATCAAATGGAGAAAATTCCGTTTCCTTATATGTTTAGAGAAGCTGAACAAGCTGAAGAATATATGTGGAAATCTCTGAGCGGAGACTCTGTTTATTATGAGGCAACGCTCATTCGCAAAGATAATCAGCCTGTATATGTTGAAGTAACGCAAATGCCTATTATTGTTCATGGTCAAATTAAAGGCAGTTACGTCATCGCCAAAGATGTGACAGACCGAAAAAAGGCTCAACAGCAGCTGTTGGATTTACAAGAAGATTTAAAACGCACGCTTTCACAGCAAGATGGCGCTATTTTTAAATTTGTGAAAAACGATAAAGGATATATTCATACCATGTGCGAAGGAAAAATGGTTCGTGAAATGGGATATGAGGAAATAGATGTTGTTGGTAAAACACTTGAAGAATTTTTGCCTGAATCCTACGCAAAAGAAAATAAGAGATACTATGAGAAGGCATGGGCGGGAGAGAAAGTGTCTTATGAAGTACTTTTGAACGACTTTGCTTACTATACGAAGTTAATACCTCATATCTACAAAGGAGAAGTACAAGAAGTTATTGGTTCTATAGTAGATATTACTGATCTTCACGAAGCAAGAGAAAAGCTGGCTAAAAGTGAAAGCATGTATCGCTCCGTTCTCTCTACAATGTCAGAAGGTGTAGTGTTTCATGACCTTGAAGGAAATCTAATTGCTGCCAATGCATACGCTGCTAAAATTCTAAACGTGCCTTACGACCAAATGTTATCGGTTAACCCGTTTGGTTTAGACTGGGAAATTATTCATCCTGACGGTACACCTTTTGCACTGGAAGACATTCCATCTGTTCGTTGTCTTCACACAAAAGAGCCTGTACGAAACACGGTCATGGGCATTTATTTAAATGAGAAAAAGTTGACTTGGCTTTCGGTGAATGCTGAACCTCTTCAAGAAAGCAAATATTATAAAGGCGTAGTTGTCACATTTTATGATATTACAAAACAGCAGGAACAAGAACGAGATTTGCTTCATTCCAATCAGCAAATGATTATAGCAAAAGAAGAAGCCGAAAAGGCAAATCAAGCCAAGTCTGAGTTTTTATCAAAAGTAAGCCATGAGCTTCGTACGCCTTTAAACAGTATTTTAGGCTATGCACAGATATTGGAAGAGCAAGGGGAAAAAGATTTAACAGAAAAACAATTGAATCGTATACGAAAAATTTTAAAAGCAGGTAATCATCTTCTTTATTTGATAAATGAAACGCTTGATTTATCGAAAATTGAATCAGGTCACTTAGCGATTAATCTTGAACCGGTGTCGGTAAAAGAGGCAATTGAAGATGCGCTTAAAATTATGAAACCACTAGCAAAAGATAAGCATAGTATACTTTATACTCGCTTTCACGCATACCAGGAAGTCTTTATTGAAGTAGATGAACTTCGGTTTCAGCAGATCTTATTAAATCTGCTTACAAACGCCATTAAATATTCGCCCGCTTATCGCGATATCACTATCTATACCGACATCACTAAGCATCACGTAACTATATCGATTGAAGATAAGGGCTTTGGAATTCCAGCTTCAGAATTAAATCGGATTTTTGAGCCTTTCTACCGTGTGAACAGACTAGAAAAAGACGGAACAGGAATTGGGTTGGCGCTTGTAAAACAGCTTGTTGTATTAATGAATGGAACGTGCGGAGTGCGAAGTGAAGAAGGAAAAGGCAGTACATTTTGGGTGCGTTTTCCCATAGTCCATCCACCTGTTCCTAAACGATTATCCAGTGGAGGGGAAGCCGAGTCGTTCTTAGGTTTTTCCATGCCAATTTCAATTGTGTATATTGAGGATAACGATACAAATATCGAGCTTATGCAATCGATTCTTTCTCCATATAAAAATGTTAAGCTCTTAGTTGCCAAAACAGGAGAAAACGGCATCGGGCTAATCAAGTCCATTTCACCGGATATAATCTTAATTGATATTGATCTGCCTGATATGAATGGTTTTGAGGTATGCACACAGCTTCAGCTGGAAAAAGAGTTGAAGCATATTCCGCGAGTCGCCCTGAGTGCAAGTGCGATGCAAAGCGATATCGATCAAGCTTTTTTAGTCGGTTTTAGTGAATACGTAACAAAGCCTATTCATATTGCAACGTTTTTGAATGTATTAAAACGCTTAACAAAAGCTTAACAAAAGTTTAGAGGGCTTTTAATTGACTTATTAGTGGACTCTTTGTAAAATAAAAACAACTTAATACATTTACTTCTTAAGGAGTAAAGGGGAGTAGCGTCAGGGAAACCTGAAACAAAGTCGTCATTACATGGAGTATTCCATCGGCTTTGTTGGCATAATGATTATGCTTAGCAAGACCTTTGCCATATTTGGCAAAGGTCTTTTTGTGTTTTATTCCGGTAATGAGGATAAATAAACTTATACAAGAAATGAGAGGGGATTTTTATGGATGCATCACTTTTGTTAGAGTATGGATGGGTATTGTTAGTGCTGGTTGCATTAGAAGGAATTTTGGCGGCGGATAATGCTCTTGTGATGGCTATTATGGTCAAACATTTACCGGAAGAAAAACGCAAGAAGGCATTATTTTACGGACTAGCCGGTGCCTTTATTTTTAGATTTGGTTCGTTGTTCTTGATTTCATTTTTAGTCGACGTATGGCAGCTTCAAGCTATAGGAGCCATTTACTTATTGTTCATTTCCATTAATCATATTGTGAAGCGATATGTGAAAAAAGACGATCATGAAAAAGTGAAAGAAGCAGACGGGAAAAAGGGCTCAAGTTTCTGGATGACGGTTTTAAAAGTAGAAATAGCAGACATTGCTTTTGCCGTTGATTCAATTTTGGCTGCTGTGGCTCTCGCCGTTACATTGCCAACAACAAATCTTCCTCAAATTGGCGGACTCGATGGCGGACAATTCTTGGTGATCTTCGCCGGAGGAATTATGGGATTAATCATTATGCGTTTTGCTGCAACTTGGTTCGTGAAGCTATTAAATACGCGCCCAGGCCTAGAAACGGCGGCTTTTGCTATTGTAGGCTGGGTAGGAGTTAAGTTAGCGGTGTATACCCTTGCTCATCCGGAATTAGGTATTATTAATGAACATTTCCCTGAATCAAAAGTGTGGAAAATTACGTTTTGGATTGTGTTACTTGGCATAGCAGCTTCAGGTTGGTTTCTATCTAAAAATAAAGAACAAACTGATCTTGAAGGCTCAGAGAAAGAAAAAGAATCGTTAAAAAAAATTGAAAATCAATAATGAAAAAATGCGCCTTCAATGCTAATTGAAGGCGCGTTTTTTATATTAAGACAAAATACCTAGTTTGGATTGTTTAAATAAAGGGTAAAAGAACCAACTAATGTTTAATTATTTTATATCCGAATGTTTTGCTTTTTCGTTCATATTCTGTAGAGAACAGAATCAGCCGTGAGTAATTCAGTTCAATGAAGTTTATTTCAGTTTATAAACATATATTTCAAATGTATGTTAATTGGTAAAATTGAGCTATTATGGGTTATAATAAAGGGAAATTAAAAGGAGCAGAGCGCTTCTCAACCCTGTTCGTCATCAAAAGAATGGATATTAACATGGTATAAAGCAACTGAGTATAGTAAAAGAGGTGAAGCCAATGCTCACAAAAGTTCAAACGCCTCCATCGCTTGAAACGCTTGTACTGACGATTCAGCAAGGGGATAAACAATTACATAACGAAATGATTCAACAATATAAACCGTTTATTGCTAAAGTTGTTTCAGCTGTATGTAAACGTTATATAAGTGAAGCTGACGATGAATTTAGCATTGGTCTGATTGCATTTAATGAAGCCATTGAAAATTACACAATCCAAAAAGGACGATCTCTTCTTGCATTTGCGGAACTGATTATTAAAAGAAGAGTAATTGACTATATTCGAAAAGAAAAGAGAAATCAAACGCTGCTCTATAGCCGAATTGAAAATGAAGGTTTTATTCAAGGCAAGGTAGAAAGGGATATATCGCTTTCTAACTATAAAAGGCAAAGTGAAACTTCATATATTCAAGAGGAAATGACTTATTTTTGTCAGACGCTAAAATTGTTTAAATTAACTCTTGAAGACATTATCAAGACGTCTCCTAAACATAAGGATGCAAGGGGAAATGCAGTGGAAGTTGCATCCTTTATCGTCAATGAAAAAGAATTAAAAGATAAGCTGTTTTTAAAGCGGCAGCTTCCTATTCGCTTGATTGAAAAACATGTCAAAGTGAGCCGGAAAACAATTGAAAGAAACCGTAAATATATTATCGCGATGGTTATTATATTAGCGGGGGACTACGTGTATTTAAAAGACTATATTATGTAAGAAAAAGGCACACGCAGGTGCCTTTTTTTAGCCATGTTATGAAGTTATGTTTTATTTTTGTGTGCTGCCGCTTAAGTGAGCTTGAGCTTGTTGCACCAAGCGTTTTGTGATTTCTCCGCCTACTGAACCGTTGCTGCGTGCAGCAGTGTCAGAACCTAGAGTTACCCCAAATTCTTGAGCGATTTCATATTTATATTGATCTAAAAATTGTTCTACACCTGGTGTTAATAGTTTATTTGTTCTAGCCATGATTAGTCATCTCCTTTTTTAGTGGTACAGCAGTGAACTGCTGTACCTGTATTATTTGTTGTTTCCTATTTTGCATACTGGTAATGGTTTGCAAGAAAGTATAAAAAAGCCCAGCTTTCAAAGAAGCTGGGCTTTTTTATATATTATTTTACAACTGCATATTGCTCAAGAGACTGAGCAAATGACTTTTGAAGAGATTTTACTTGTTCTACGTATGCATCAGATACGTGTTGGAATTCTTGGCGCGTTTTCTTTTGCTCTTCTACTAATTGTGTTACTACTTGATGATATTGTTCTTGAGCTTGCTTTACTAAAGAATAGCTTGATTTGCTTTGGTTAAGAGAAAGCTCTTGTAATTTATTTAATGCTTCATGCGTGCGGTTTGTCCATTCTTCATAAGAATCGGCAACAGCGTTTCCAGCTGTTTTACGTAAGTTTTCAACTGTTTTTTGTTGAAGATCTTCTAATTCAGCTTTCCACTGTTTGTCTGTTGCTTGAAGTTGTTCAACTGCTTTTGTTACAAATTCTTGCTGTTGCTCAAGTGCTTTTAACGTCCATTGCTCAATTTGTTTGTTTCCTTCTGCAATGTTTTGTAACCCCTTTGTCCATTGTTCCCACATTGCATCAATTACTGTATCATACTTTACTGTTGACATAATCAAATTCCTCCTTGAATAATTTGGTCTGGCGAACAGTTATCGTAATGAACAAAACGTTAAAGAAGAAATTCGTAGTTGTGTGATAAACCTAACATTCCGCGCTCGCTGGTTGACCGTGAAATTTAACATTATATTAGGAAACGCAGATGTACTGCGTGAATCCCTTTAATCGTTTTCTTCCTCTTTTGATTCTTTTGACTTTTTAGAAGAAGAAGAGCTAAAAGGGAACAACATGTCGGTATACATGTGAAAAAATGAATCTAACATGTTTTGATACTGTTCAAGTGAATTAGCCCACATGCTTAAATATTGTTCGCCGGCATCTGTTAATGAATAAATCCGGCGTGCAGGTCCTTCAGCTGACGTATCCCATTGCGATGTAATCAAGTTGTCTTTTTCAAGCTGTCTCAGCGTGCGGTAGACATTTCCCTGATCAACTGATGTGAATCCAAAGCTCATTAGTTGCTGAATGAGCTTGTAACCATGTAGATTCCAACCTCTTAAACTTAAAAGAAGAAAAGGAACCATCAAGTTTTTTGGTGCACCGCTAATCGATTTTTCTAAGTTGTTTGAATTAGAGGTGTTATCTTTTTCACTTGATCCCAAGGTAATCACCCCTTCGAAAAAAGAGAATTTGTTTTCCATATGTGTAATTTACACCTAGATGAAAAAATTGTCAACACTTTAAAACAGGTCTTTCAAATACAGGAAAAAAGAACGATTTTTTGGATTTCGACAAAAAGCGTCAAAAAAATTCAAAAATAAACAAAGATTTAGAATTGTTTATTTTGGAAAACGTATTTATAATAGTACATGTAGGTAATTTTTATAACATTTATAATTTGTTGGTAAGTGAATTGTGAAAAGATTTACATTATCCAATAAATAAACGCAAAATTGGTTGCGTTTACTTAGAGCTTCTAATATGTCGCTTGTCACATTAAGTGTCCATATTGAAAGCCATCACTTTTAACGTACACAAGAAAGGAGATGGAGTTTTGGAACAGCAAAAAGTATTTGATCCGTTTCAAGCATGGAAAGACGTATATGACAAAACCGAATCTTACTGGGGTAAAGTTATTGGGGACAATATGAATCGTGAAGAATTTTCCCAGCTCATGGGAAATGTGCTAAATATGAACCTTCAATATCAACAAGCAGTAAATGAAGTAACGGGGCGCTATCTGCACCAAGTAAATGTACCAACAAAAGAAGATGTAGCAAACGTTGCGTCATTAGTCATCAATGTGGAAGAAAAAGTAGAATTATTAGAAGAGCAATTTGACGATCGTTTTGATGAATTAGAAGCACAGCAAGAAAGTGCATCTGCTTTGAAAAAAGATGTAACTAAGCTGAAATCTGATGTCAAATCGTTAGACAAAAAACTCGACAAAGTTTTATCTCTTCTTGAAGGGCAGCAAAAAACACAAGACGAGTTAAAAGAAACTATTCAAAAACAAATTAAAACTCAAGGTGAGCAGCTTCAGGCTCAGCTGTTAGAAAAACAAGAAAAATTAGCTGAAAAGCCAAAGGCAGAAGCTAAATCTGAAGCAAAACCATCAAACGCTCAAAAAACTGAGCAGCCAGCTCGCAAGTAAGGTATAGGGGATTTTATAACAACATTAACTGCTGTATTTACAGTAAAAATCATAGCTGAAGAAGCAAGGGGGAAATTTTTCATGACAACATTACAAGGTAAAGTAGCAATCGTAACAGGCGGATCTAAAGGTATCGGGGCAGCAATTACACGTGAGCTTGCTTCTAATGGAGTAAAAGTAGCAGTAAACTATAACAGCAGTAAAGAATCTGCAGAAGCAATTGTAAAAGAAATTAAAGACAACGGCGGAGAAGCTATTGCGGTTCAAGCTGACGTGTCGTATGTAGATCAAGCAAAACACCTAATCGAAGAAACAAAAGCTGCGTTTGGTCAATTAGACATTCTAGTAAACAATGCTGGAATTACGCGCGACCGTTCATTCAAGAAGTTAGGTGAAGAAGATTGGAAAAAAGTAATTGATGTAAACTTACATAGCGTATACAACACAACATCAGCTGCGCTAACGCACCTTTTAGAATCTGAAGGTGGTCGTGTTATCAATATTTCATCAATTATTGGTCAAGCGGGCGGATTTGGTCAAACAAACTACTCAGCTGCTAAAGCAGGTATGCTAGGATTCACTAAATCATTAGCTCTTGAACTAGCTAAGACAGGCGTAACAGTTAATGCAATTTGCCCAGGGTTTATTGAAACGGAAATGGTGATGGCAATTCCTGAAGATGTTCGTGCAAAAATTGTTGCGAAAATTCCAACTCGTCGCTTAGGCCACGCTGAAGAAATTGCACGTGGAGTTGTTTACTTAGCAAAAGACGGCGCGTACATTACAGGACAACAGTTAAACATTAACGGCGGCTTATACATGTAATAAATGCTGGCCCTGACTTTTGTCGGGGCTGTGCTTGTTAACTAACTACTAATGGAATGAAAGGGTGTGTATATTCGTGGCAATTCCTTACGTGCAAGAGTGGGAAAAATTAATCAAATCAATGCCAAGTGAATATAAAAGTTCTGCAAGACGTTTTAAGCGTGCATATGAAATTATGACAACAGAAGCGGAACCGGAAGTTGGATTAACACCAAAAGAGGTTATTTGGAAAAAGAACAAAGCGAAATTATACCGCTATACGCCAGTAAAAGATAACCTGCATAAAACACCAATCTTACTCGTATATGCATTGATCAATAAACCGTATATTTTGGATTTAACACCTGGAAACAGCCTTGTTGAATACTTATTAAACCGTGGTTTTGACGTGTATTTGCTTGACTGGGGAACTCCTGGGCTTGAAGACAGCAATATGAAGCTAGATGATTATATTGTAGATTATATTCCAAAAGCGGCGAAAAAGGTGCTGCGCACTTCTAAATCTCCTGATTTGTCTGTTCTTGGTTACTGCATGGGCGGAACTATGACATCTATTTTTGCTGCATTAAATGAAGACTTGCCGATTAAAAACTTAATTTTTATGACAAGTCCATTTGATTTTTCGGATACAGGTTTATACGGAGCATTCCTAGACGATCGCTACTTTAATTTAGATAAAGCAGTAGATACATTCGGAAACATCCCTCCAGAGATGATTGACTTTGGAAACAAGATGTTAAAGCCGATCACGAATTTCTATGGCCCATATGTAACGTTGGTGGACCGTTCGGAAAATCAGCGGTTTGTTGAAAGCTGGAAGCTAATGCAAAAGTGGGTTGCTGACGGAATCCCATTTGCTGGTGAAGCTTATCGTCAGTGGATTCGTGACTTCTATCAACAAAATAAATTAATCAATGGTGAACTTGAAGTTCGCGGACGCAAAGTAGATTTGAAAAATATTAAAGCTAATATTTTAAACATTGCTGCTAGCCGTGATCATATTGCGATGCCGCATCAAGTGGCAGCTTTAATGGACGCTGTTTCAAGTGAAGATAAAGAGTACAAATTGTTGCAAACAGGTCACGTATCTGTTGTATTTGGTCCAAAAGCAGTGAAGGAAACATATCCTTCAATCGGCGATTGGCTAGAAAAACGCTCTAAATAAAATAAAGAAGCGGCTGGGACAAAAGTATTTTAGCCGAAGTGAAAAACGAACCACTGATATTAGTGGTTCGTTTTTTTGTTATGGTAAACGTAGATTTCAAATATATAGTTGCTTCTAGCTGTTGATTGGAGGGCAAGGCGAAGACTCCTGCGGGAAAAGCGGAACAGGTGAGACCCCGCAGGAGTGTCAGCGACGAGGAGGCTCACGGGCCGCACGCGGAAAGCGAAGTCTTGCACGGAAATCAACAGCGATGTCACAAGCGGTTCAGCACATGTATCCCATTTGTTCGTCTTTAGATTGGATTCATTTAATTATGTCTCAACCTCGTTTTTTTTGTAAACAGACAATATTGATTGACGGTTCTTTATGCGGGCTGCTGGAATATATGATATCTAATGACAAGTGAGGTGACTTCTTTTATACTAATGTAGTCACCTTCTTGAACATGGGATTTTTTACATGGATATTGCAATCCGTGTAACAATGAGTATGCTTTGAGAAGAAAGAAGAAAACTATTAGTATTATAACAAAAAAGGAATGTCAGATTATGCCGCAACCATGGAAACGACGAGTAAGGCAGATGTCTTCAGCTCAAATTATTGTTACATTTTACATAGTGGCTGTTACGCTTGGATTTCTATTACTTAGTATTCCAGAAGCTTTAAAGCCGGGAGTGAAGTTAGCATTTATTGATCGCTTATTTATTGCCGTTAGTGCGGTAAGTGTAACAGGGCTGACACCTGTCTCTACTCCGGATACATTTAGTACAACGGGCTATTTTTTGCTCGCTTTTATTTTTCAAATCGGTGGTATTGGTGTAATGACACTCAGTACATTTATTTGGATGATTTTGGGTAAAAAAATCGGTTTAAAGGAACGTCAGCTCATTATGACAGACCATAACCAATCCCGCTTATCAGGATTAGTTGACTTGATGAGAAATATTTTATTTATTATTTTTGCCATTGAACTAGTTGGCGCCATTGTTTTAGGATTACATTTTCTCCGTTATTATTCGAGCTGGACAGATGCGTTTTTGCATGGTTTCTTTGCTTCTGTCAGCGCTACAACAAATGCTGGCTTTGATATTACAGGATCTTCATTTATTCCGTATGCCCATGATTATTTTGTCCAAGTGGTAACCGTTATTTTAATTACGCTTGGAGCGATTGGATTCCCTGTATTAATTGAAATTAAGCACTATTTTTTAACATTTAAAGATAAGCGTAAATTTCAATTTTCGCTATTTACGAAGCTAACGACCATTATGTTTTTTCTGCTGTTAGCAGGGGGAACAATCTTGATTCTTGTGCTAGAGCATTCAGGATTTCTAGCAGATAAGTCTTGGGATGAATCGTTTTTTTATGCGTTTTTCCAATCCGCTGCCACAAGGAGCGGAGGAGTGGCGACCATGAATATTAATGAGTTTTCACTTCCTACGTTAATTATGATGAGTGCGATGATGTTTATCGGTGCTTCACCGAGCTCAGTAGGGGGAGGAATTCGTACGACGACGTTTGCATTAAATATTCTTTTCCTGTTTTATTACGTCAGAGGAAATAAGACGATTAAAATCTTTCGCCGCGAAATTCATGAAGATGACATTATTAAATCAGTAGCTGTATCGATGTTAGCCGTAATCATTTGCTCGATTTCTCTTCTTATTTTAAGTATTACAGAACATTTTTCTCTCATTGAGCTTATTTTTGAAGTGTGTTCAGCTTTTGGGACAACAGGTTTATCAATGGGAATTACGGGAGGGCTTTCTGATATCGGCAAATGCGTTATTATGATTTTAATGTTTATTGGCCGAATCGGCATGTTTTCATTTATTTTAATGCTTCGCCGTCCAACGTCTGGACCGGATTATCACTATCCGAAAGAACGTATTATTATTGGATAAAAGAGGCTGGCACACAAATATTTTAGTTGAAGGAAGATCCGAACGAGTTTGTTTCTTGATTAAGAATCAAACTCGTTTGGATCTTTTTATTGTGATGGTGAACACAGGTTTCATGTAACTTGTTCACAAGAGGATCAACCCATTTATCTCATTTGTTTGCATTTAGATTAAAATGATTTCGTTATGTTTCAACCGCTTTTTTACAGCTTTTTCTGCTTATATTACACATCAGAAAGTGCATTCTAAGAAAAGGAAGTTCAATGGACTTCCAAGCATAGGAGGGATATATGATGGCAAAGCGTAAAGTAGGGTACAAATCAGCACTGACTAACAATAATACACCAAAAGAGAGCCTTTCAGATGCAGAGTTTGCTGCTGAATATGCTGGCGGCGAGGAGCCGGCTAAAGGCGCGAATCGCAATTCGAAAAAAGGAAAGCAAGGTAAGTAACGATGAGCAAACATAAACAAAATAATAAGCATATCGCAAGCACTGAAGCGAAGCAAAAACAGTTACTGCAAGAAGAGTTCGGAGCGGAAATGGGCGATCCCAACGCGGCTAAAATATATGAATCCCTAGGAAAGACAAAGTCTGATAAAGAGCATGAAAAGAAAAAAGAATGTTAAAGAAAAAAACCTCGGATATCCGAGGTTTTAGCTTACAATTGGAAGGCCAAATGCCTCTACAGGTGCTGAATAAAGTTTTGTATCATTTGCTTTTTGATCATAATAAGCAAGAAGAACAGATGGTTGTTCATTTATTTTTCCCGTTTGTTTATAATACATATAGTCAAATGGAAGAATCTCTAAAACAGTGTGCTTGTATAATTCTTTTTCAGCAAGCTGTTCAGCTTCAAAAGCCTGTCCCATGATAGAAGGATTAGCAAGCATTTGCTGATAGTAATGAGAGCGGACTTGTTTTTCTACTTTATCGTCCCACCAAGGTTTACGAGGCTTATGCTTTTGGTTTTGTAAATAATCAATTTTCATAAACCCTTCAATCATTTCTTCATTTGAAAAATTCTCTGTTTCAATGTACTGTCTAAGGCGTCTGAATAAATCTTCAAGCTGATGGCCGATTCGAACCCAGCCCATTTCATCCCAATACGTCCCAAAGTTTTGGAAGAAATCAAAAGGTGTATCATAGCAGTGCTCTACTAAAAACTCTATTGTTTCATCCATTCGATGGTCATTCCAAAACTTTTCTAAAATATCTTCTACATGTTTAATGCGTACGACATCTGAAAATGGCAAGACGTTATTGCTTAAAATTTCATAAGGCGACTGATCCATGTATTGATAATTATAGCGAGGCGCACTTAAGCGTAAGCCAGTGCCGCGAAGCATTTTTAAAAAGCCTAACTGAAGCTCTTCAGGGCGAAGTGCAAATACATCATTAAATGTATTCTTAAATGAGTTATAGTCTTCATCTGGCAGTCCCGCGATTAAATCTAAATGCTGATCGATCTTTCCGCCTTCTTTTACCATTGTTACGGTACGCGTTAACTTTTTAAAGTTTTGTTTGCGTTTGACTAGTTCATTGACAGCATCATTCGTAGATTGAACGCCAATTTCAAAGCGGAATAATCCTTTTGGCGCATTATCATTTAAGAACTGAATAACTTCTGGGCGCATAATATCGGCAGTAATTTCAAATTGAAATACGGTACCTTCACGATGTTCATCAATTAAAAATTGGAACATTTCCATGGCGTAGCTGCGGCTGATGTTGAATGTGCGGTCTACGAACTTAATCGTGCGCGCTCCGTTATCCATTAAATAGCGAATATCTTCTTTTACCTTTTCTCTATCGAAATAGCGAACGCCTACTTCAATAGAAGAGAGACAGAACTGACAGCTAAACGGACAGCCGCGGCTTGTTTCAATATATACAACGCGTTTTGAAAGTTCTTGACGGTCTTCTTCAAAACGGAAAGGAGAAGGCATTTCGCGCAGATCAATTTTATTGCGCTGCGGGTTTACAACTGGTTTTCCTTCTTTTCGGAAAGCCACGCCGCTTACGTTTTCAAACTGGCGCTCTCCGTGAAGTTCGTCCAACAGCTGCTTGAATGTTTCTTCTCCTTCACCGATCGCGATAAAGTCAGCTTCAGGAATACGCTCTAGCCAGTGAGTTACATCATAGGTTACTTCTGGTCCACCGAATATAATGATGAGCTCGGGATTGATCTTTTTTAGCATTTGTGCGACTTTAATCGTTTCTTCAATATTCCAAATGTAACAGCTGAAACCAATAATATCTGGGTTGCGTTTATATAAATCCGTGACAATGTTCATAGCAGGATCTTTAATCGTATATTCGGCCATATCCACTTTATAGTCAGGCTCTGCATAGGCTTTTAAACATCGAAGGGCTAAAGAAGTATGGATATACTTCGCATTCAATGTACTGACAACAATGTTCATTCAAAAAGCTCCTTTTAACTCGTAATATGAAATCAATTTACTATTTTAGCACATTTGAGAAATAAAGTATAAATACCTTGCCACTTTTGTTGTGGAGGGGAAAGGATTTCGGTAAAATGTAACAGAAACGTAAAAGAAGAAAGAGTCTCGGTTAATGTAAACCTTGGTGAACGAAAAAAATGAGGTGGAAAACGTGGAATATAAGCGAATTAAGCCAAAAAAAATATACGAAGAAGTAGCTGAAACGCTTCTTGAGAATATAAAAGAAGGCAGCTTAAAGCCTGGTGACCGTTTGGATTCAGTGCAGCAGCTGGCGGAAAACTTTCAGGTAGGGCGCTCAGCTATTCGTGAAGCTCTTAGCGCTTTGCGGGCGATGGGGCTTCTGGAGATGAAGCAAGGAGAAGGCACATTTGTACGCGAATTTAACTCTGATATGCTGTCTTTGCCTGTAACTAGCGCTGTATTAATGAATAAAAATGATATTGAACATTTGCTTGAAGTGAGAAAAGTATTAGAAATTGGTGCTGTTCGAGCGGCAGCTCAAAAGAGAACAGATGCGGACCTTAAACAACTGTCCGATAGCCTGGAGCAAATGAAAGGAGCGTTTGGCAATGAAGAGCTGGGAGAGAAAGCAGATTTTGCTTTTCATTTAGCTATTGCCAAAGCCTCGCAAAACCCTCTTTTAGTGAAGCTTATGAATAACGTATCAGAAATGATGATTGAAACGATGAAAGAGACAAGACGCATCTGGCTTTATGCGGAAGAAAAAACGGCTGAACGGATTTATAAAGAGCATCAGCAAATTTATGAAGCTATTCTTTCTCAGCATGCAGAAGACGCTCAGCATTTTATGATGAGTCATCTTGATAATGTTGAACACGTGTTAATGAAATACATACCAGAAGAAAAATAATGCCATTTCAGGTAGAAAAGTGTGCACCAAATAACAGAAAAACTAAAATTCAAGCACCTTCCGATAATTTATGCTTGCTCTATTGTGAAAAGATTTACATAATAGAAACTAGGATTGTCAAATGGAGGGTTACAAAGTATGAAAAAGCAATATAGAGATGATAGTTTAGCTTTGCATACAGATTTATATGAACTGAATATGGCACATACGTATTTTAAAGACCATATTCATAAACGCCGTTCTGTATTCGAAGCTTACTTTCGTCGGATGCCGTTTGAAAGCGGTTATGCTGTGTTTGCCGGGCTAGAAAGAGTAATTGATTTTATTGCTAATTTCAGATTTAGCGAAACGGACTTAGATTATTTATATGAAGAATTGCATTATGAAGCGGAGTTTATCGACTATTTAAAGCAAGTTCGCTTTAGTGGTAATGTTCGTTCGGTTGTAGAAGGCGAAATGATTTTTGCTAACGAACCGATGCTGCAAATTGACGCTCCTTTAGCGGAAGCGCAGCTTATTGAAACGCCGCTTTTAAATATTTTAAATTTCCACCCGCTGATTGCGACAAAAGCATCGCGTATTCGCCTGGCCGCGGGAGAAGATAATTTATATGAGCATACGGGTACGAATCAGCTTATGGAATTTGGCTCAAGAAGAGCACACGAGATGGATGCTGCATTTTACGGAGCGAGAGCTGCTTATATTGGAGGCTTTGATGCAACCAGTAATGTCAGAGCGGGGAAAGTATTTGGAATTCCTGTGTCCGGCACTCATGCTCACGCGCTTGTTCAAGTCTATCGTGATGAGTACAGCGCGTTTAAAAAGTATGCGGAATCACACCGTAACTGTATCTTTTTAGTAGATACATATAATACGTTAAAATCAGGTATTCCCAATGCTATTAAAGTAGCAAATGAAATGGGAGATCGCATTAATTTTATCGGTATTCGATTAGATAGCGGAAGACTTCCATATCTTTCTCAAGAGGCAAGAAAAATGCTTGATGAAGCCGGCTATCATGATGTGAAAATTTTTGCTTCGAATGATCTCGATGAGTACAGCATTCTAGATTTGAAAGCGCAAGGTGCCAAA
This sequence comes from Priestia sp. AB, assembly GCF_028369225.1. Taxonomy (NCBI): domain Bacteria; kingdom Bacillati; phylum Bacillota; class Bacilli; order Caryophanales; family Bacillaceae; genus Priestia; species Priestia sp. AB. The sequence goes on along the minus strand of NZ_JAQMYN010000002.1, from coordinate 512,001 downwards.
ATTGATGGATGGGGAGTTGGAACAAAACTCATGACATCTTTTGATCAGCCTGCGCTAGGAGCGGTGTACAAGCTGGTTTCGATTGAAGATGATCATGGAAACATGGTGGATACGATTAAACTGTCAGAGAATCCAGAGAAAATTTCCACTCCTGGTTTAAAAGAGGTATACCGAATTGTAAATCAAGTGAACCACAAATGGGAAGGCGATTATATTACGATGCAAGACGAAGTGCCGAATGAAGAGCAGCATTTAAAAATGTTTCATCCTATTCATACGCACGTCAGCAAGTTTGTCACGAACTTTAACGCACGTAAAATTCACCAGCCAATCTTTACAGACGGCAAGCTTGTGTACGAGCAGCCTACCATTGAAGAAATGAGAGCCTACTGCTTACAGAACTTAAAGCATCTATGGGATGACTACAAAGTCATTACAAAATCGAACGAAGATGTATTCCGTCCTACAGAGTATCCGGTAGACTTGAGTACAAACTGCTGGGATAACAAAATGCAAAATATTGAAGAGACTAGAAGCAAGTTACTATCTGATACCGTACTTGTGTAGATTCCGTCAGCTAGTAATGAGAGGAGAGTTTTTTTATGAAAGAGCTACAAAAGCAAATTATTGAAGAAATGCACGTCCAAAAAGAAATTAATCCCGTGGAAGAAATTCGCCGCAGCGTTGATTTTCTGAAATCCTACATGAACAAATATCCGTTTTTACGTTCGTTTGTACTAGGTATTTCCGGCGGCCAAGATTCTACGTTAACTGGAAAGCTGGCGCAGCTAGCGGTTAATGAGTTGAACGAAGAAGCGGGAGAAGAGCGCTATCAGTTTATTGCTGTTCGTCTTCCATACGGTGTGCAAGCAGATGAAGCAGACTGTCAAGATGCACTTGCTTTTATTCAACCAACAAAATCTATTTCTATTAACGTAAAACCAGCAGTAGATGCTATGCTTTCTGCTGTTGAAGAAGCGGCAGATGATAAAGTTTCCGACTTCAACAAAGGAAATGTAAAAGCACGTGAACGAATGATTGCGCAATATACGGTAGCGGGCATGTACAGTGGGGTCGTACTCGGAACCGATCACTCTGCTGAAGCTGTTACAGGATTTTATACAAAATTCGGTGACGGAGGAGCTGACTTAGTACCTATCTTCCGTCTGAACAAGCGACAAGGAAAACAAATGCTAAAAGAATTAGGCTGTCCCGAGCATTTATATATGAAAAAACCAACGGCTGATTTGGAAGAAGATCGTCCACAGCTTCCGGATGAAGAAGCGCTTGGCGTAACGTATGAGCAAATCGACGATTATTTAGAAGGCAAAGATGTAGGTGAACATGCAAGTAACGTCATTGAAGGTCACTTCTTAAAAACGCAGCATAAACGCCAATTGCCAATCACAGTATTTGATAATTTTTGGAAATAAATAAGTAAGAAGCTAAGACAAAAGTAGTTTAGTTAAAGGAAAATCTGACCGGTGAAGATTCTTGATAGAGAATCTTCACCGGTCGGATTTTTTTAATGTTATGGCAAACGTAGGTTTCACGTATCCCAATTTCTTATTTTTTATGAAAAAAAGATAGCAAACAAAGAAAGGTATTTTCGAAAAACTAGTGAAATTAGAAAAACATAGGAGTATAATAGCATTAAGTCATCTGATGACCTGTTAACTAAAAGAAGTAAAATGATCAGCTTGGAGGGAGCAAATGATGAAAGTATCTTTATTTGCCACATGTTTGATTGATATGTTTCAAACAAATGTAGGAAAAGCGACGGTAGAATTATTAGAACGATTAGGCTGCAAAGTGGATTTTCCAAAGAGTCAAGTTTGCTGCGGGCAGCCTGCGTATAACAGCGGTTATGTAAAAGAATCAAAAGAAGCGATGAAAAACATGATAAAAGCGTTTGAACATGCAGAGTACGTTATATCTCCATCTGGCTCGTGCGTGACAATGTTCAAAGAGTATCCCCATCTTTTTAAAGGTGATGCTGCATGGTATGAACCTGCCGTGAAGCTTGCTGATAAAACGTATGAGCTAACAGATTTTATTGTAAACGTTTTAAAAGTAGAAGATGTAGGAGCCAGCTTAAATGGGAAAGCCACTTATCATTCTTCCTGTCATATGACGCGTTTGCTAAACGTAAAAAAAGAACCTTTTACACTATTAAACAATGTAAAGGGTCTTGAAATGGAAAACCTTGAAAACAGTCATAACTGCTGCGGATTCGGCGGGACGTTTTCGGTTAAAATGGGGCAAATCTCTGAACAAATGGTCGATGAAAAAGTAGGCTGTATAGCTAAGACAAACGCAGAGTACTTAATTGGAGCTGACTGCGGCTGTCTTATGAATATTGGAGGAAGAATTGAACGAAAAGGACAGCCTGTAAAAGTGATGCATATCGCTGAAGTGTTAAATAGCAGAATGTAAAGAAAGGAGAATACCGAATGTCTATGAAAATAGGAAACGATCAGTTTAAAAAACGCGTCGATGATGGAGTCAATAATGCGTTTATGCGCTTTGCGGTTTCAAGTGCTCAAGAGCGCTTAAGAAGCCGTAGATTAGATGCGGCAGAAGAGTTAGGAAACTGGGAAGAATGGAGAGCGCTTGGCGAAGAAATTCGTCAGCATACGCTTGAAAATTTAGATTACTATTTAGAGCAGCTCACTGATAATGTAGCTAAACGCGGAGGCCACGTTTTTTTCGCTCAAACAGCTGAAGAAGCGAATGAGTACATAAAAAATGTAGCGAGGCAAAAGCAGGCAAAGAAAGTCGTTAAATCCAAGTCAATGGTTACAGAAGAAATTCATATGAACGCTGCTTTAGAAGAACTAGGCTGTGAAGTTATTGAAACGGACTTAGGAGAATACATCCTGCAAGTAGATGATCACGATCCGCCTTCTCATATCGTAGCTCCTGCGCTTCATAAAAATAAAGAACAAATTAGAGATGTGTTTCAGGAAAAGCTTTCGTATAAAAAAACAGAAAAACCTGAAGAACTAGCTCTTCACGCCCGGGAAATGCTGCGAAAAGAATTTTTATCAGCAGATATTGGCATCACGGGATGTAATTTTGCGATTGCAGAATCTGGATCTATTTCACTTGTAACCAATGAAGGAAATGCAAGGTTAACAACAGCCCTTCCTAAAACGCAAATTACGGTTATGGGAATGGAAAGAATTGTGCCAACGTTTGAAGAATTTGAAGTGTTGGTAAGCCTGTTAACTAGAAGTGCAGTAGGTCAGCGGCTTACAAGTTACGTAACAGCGCTTACAGGACCTAGACTTCCTAGAGAAGTAGATGGACCGGAAGAGTTTCACCTAGTAATTGTGGATAACGGACGATCTGCTATTTTAGGAACTGAATTTCAATCTGTTTTACAGTGTATTCGCTGTGCGGCATGTGTGAATGTATGTCCCGTGTATCGCCATATTGGAGGACATTCATATGGATCTATTTATTCAGGCCCGATTGGAGCTGTATTATCTCCTTTACTTGGAGGCTATGAAGACTACAAAGAGCTTCCATATGCCTCAACGCTATGCGCAGCCTGTACAGATGCCTGTCCGGTCAAAATTCCGCTGCATGAGCTATTGCACAAGCATCGTCAGCGAATTGTCGAAAAAGAAGGAAAAGCACCTATTTCGGAAAAGCTGGCGATGAAAGCATTTGGCTTGGGAGCAGCTTCTTCTTCTCTATATACAGTGGGCGCTAAAGTAGCACCGGCAGCTCTTACTCCTTTTATGTCAGGAAGCAGTATTTCCAAAGGGCCTGGTCCATTAAAAGCGTGGACGGAAAGCAGAGAGTTTCCGGCGCCTACAAAAGAGCGCTTACGAGATTGGTTTGATAAAAGGAGTGATGATGATGAACGGAAGCATTCAAAATAGAGACAGTTTTTTAGACAATATTGCTGCTAATCTTAAGCGAAGCAGGCGAACAAGCGGCGTAGTAAAGCCACAATGGAAGCATGCTCCTCAGCATGAGGTCTACCGCAGCTATTCGCCAGATCAATTAAAGAAAGAGCTTGAAAACCATTGCGAACGTATTCATACTCGCTATGTAGAAACATCATCACAACACTTGCCAGCTGTCCTTGAGGAAGCCGTAGCGAACTATGGAAATGGTCTTGTCTGCACGTGGAATGATCCTAGGTTTTCCGAATATGGATTGAATCTGCTGATGGAGAAATGGGAAACAAGCAGTAGCCTTCATGTATGGGATTCTGCAAAAGGCGATGAGAATATTAAACTAGCTGAACAAGCAAATGTTGGAATTACCTTCAGTGATTTGACGCTAGCGGAATCCGGCACAGTTGTTTTGTTCAGCAGCGCTGAAAAAGGACGATCGGTCAGTTTGCTGCCCGCCACTTATATTGCAATCATACCTCAAAGCTCAATTGTTCCTCGCATGACACAAGCCGCTGAAATGATTCATGAAAAAGTAGAGCGAGGAGAAAGGATTGCTTCTTGCATTAACTTTATTACGGGACCGAGCAATTCAGCTGATATTGAAATGAATTTAGTAGTTGGTGTGCATGGGCCTATTCAAGCAACTTATATTGTAGTGAATGATCGATGAGGCTGTGACAAACGTATTTTAGCCCAAGTGAAAAACGAACCATTACTCAACGTGTTTGAGTAATGGTTCGTTTTCTTTGTTATGGTGGGCGTAGGTTTCATCCGTTTCGTTCCTTCTAGCAGTTGATTGGAAGGCAAAGCGAAGACTCCTGCGGAAAGAAAAGCCTTGTACGGAAATCAACAGCGGTGTAACAAGCGGTTCAGCTCATGTATCCAATTTGTTTGTCTTTAGATTAGATTGATTTAGTTATGAGCCTCTTTTATTCATGCTTTCTTTCTAAATAGCGGGATAATGTGAAGAAATGTCGTATTTTGAATAAACATGCCTAATTTTAAAAAGGTAAAAAGCAAATCTTGTAGAATATTAAGTCTATAGATAAAAGGTGGGGAAATGGGAAGTGCAAAAGAAAGGAGCAATGAGCATGTCACCACACAGAGAATTAACATCTGAAGCTGAGCAAAAGCAGCAAGGTGAATTACAGCAGCTACGAGCTATTTTTAATGACGTATTAGATGCCATTGTCGTATTTGATGAGTATTTTCAAGTTATAAATGCAAATGAATCAGCCTGCGGGCTGTTTGAAAAAACAAAGGATGAGCTATTAACGTATCAAATGAAAGATTTTCTGATGTATTTTCCGTATGACATGATTGAAGCGTATTATCCAGCACTCTTAGAAGAAAGCTATTTCAAATATGAAGGCGCGATGACGCTTCGAAGCGGCATGATGAAACATGTTGAATTTACTTCACACAAACATAGTCACATGTCGGGCATTATTGTGTGTACATTTCGGGATATTACGCAGCACAAAATGATGGAAAATGAACGGTTTATTAGTCATCATATGTTTATGGATGTATTTAATGAAGCGGTAGACGGAATTGTCATTTTTGATCGAACGGGTCAGCTTATCGACGCGAACCCTTCATTTTGCGAACGATTAAATTATACAAGAGCACAGCTTCTAACCAAAACATTAGAAGAGCTTGTAGAACCTACTTATCATTATAAGGTGAAAAAATTATGGAGAACTCTGCATCAAGAAGGAAAGACAAGCGGTGAGCTACCGATCAGGCTCGAAAATGGAGACGTTACTTTTTTTGAATTTACCACAACGGCTAATATATACAGTCAATACTATATGTCCATTATGAGAGACGTGACGGAAAAAAGGCTGATGGAGCAGCAGCTGTTGAGAAGCGAAAAAAATTTCAGGGCTATTTTTGAAAATGCGATTGAAGCGATCTTGATTTGGAGAGATGATGGTGAAATCTTGAACGCTAATCTTGCTTCTTCGCGTACATTTGAGCTGCCGTTAAACAAATTAATTGGAAGCAATTTGTATACATTTATCGATACAAAAAGCTTTAGTGCGTTAAAGGTGCTCCAAACGTTTCAAACAAAAGGAGAAATTCGCAATCAGCTTCCTTTTTACATGCCAAATGGAGAAATCAAACAGTTGGAATTCACAGGGAAAAAAGGCATTATAGAAGGAGACCATTTAACGATTTTTCGAAACATCAGTGAACGTACAAAAATCGAACAGGAGCTTCGGAATAACGAAGAGAAATTCAGACAGATTTTTAATGGTTCGATCGATGGGTTAGTTTTATGGGACGGCAAGCGAAATATTATTGATGTAAATTCTTCTCTTTGTGATATTCTAGAACTCAGCAAAGAGGAGATTTGTGCGTACTCCATGGAGGATTTTATTTCTTCAGCGAATTTGGATGCGGTCATTGAGCATAAAGAAACGATTGAGCAAAAAGGGGAAGCTGAAGGAGAGATTACGTACATTACGGGGAACGAAAAAGTTAAAAATATCGAATTTTCCACGAAAAAAGATATCTTGCCAGGTCTATATATGACGCTTTTAAGAGACGTAACGGAACGAAATCAAATGCAAGAGCAGATTCGAAAATCGGATACGCTTCAAGTAGTCGGACAGTTAGCAGCTGGGATTGCGCATGAAATCCGCAACCCGATGACAGCTTTAAAAGGGTTTGTTCAGCTGTTAGAAAGCAGCATTCAAGAAGACCACTCTCTTTATTTTGATATTATTAAATCTGAATTAAAAAGAATTGAAACCATTATTACAGAGTTTCTCGTACTCGCTAAGCCACAGGCCGTAAAGTTTGAAAAGAAAAATCTAGCTGCGGTTGTTAAAGAAACGATTGATTTATTAAATGCTCAAGCGCTTTTAGAAAATATTCAGTTTGAACTAAGTGTGTCTCCTCAGCTGCCAATGGTGTACTGCGAGCCGAACCAGATTAAGCAAGTACTAATAAATGTCATTAAAAATGCAATTGAAGTCACGTCAAACGGAGGAAGAATTATTGTTGAAGTCTACTCTACAGAGCCGCACTACGTGACGGTCTCCATTCGAGATCAAGGGGATGGAATGCCCGAAGAGCGCATCAAGCGCTTAGGAGAACCATTTTATACGACAAAAGAAAAAGGAACGGGACTCGGTTTGATGGTCTCATATAAAATTATCGAAGAACATAAAGGGCGAATTGAAGTGGAAAGCAAAATAGGAGAAGGCACAGCTTTTCATGTTATTCTTCCAGCTTAACTAGAAAGGATAAAAAATATGTACTACGGAGAAATGAATTTATTTTCTGATTTGAAAATTTATATTGTAGCCTCGGAAACAGGGGTTCAACATATTTGGTTTGATAGCGATGATCATAATGAGCAGCTTAAAGAACTTGTCCATGACGAGAATTATCACCATGTGAAAGAAGCGAAGCGACAGCTGCAGGATTATGCTGAAGGGCGCACGCTAACATTTGATTTGCCTTTGGATATAAAAGGAACAGACTTCCAAAAAGAAGTGTGGCTAACGCTTAAAGGTATACCTTATGGACAAACGTGGTCTTATAGTGATGTAGCGGATTCTGTTAATCGCTCTAAAGCCGTAAGGGCTGTGGGACAAGCGAATCGTCGAAATCCACTGCCTATTATTTTACCTTGTCACCGTGTGATTGGAAAAAATGGAGCTTTAACAGGTTATGCAGGCTCCCAAACTCATATAAAAGAGAAACTATTAATGCTTGAAAGAAATGTAGCAAAAGGCGCTCTGGAGTTAAAATAACTATTCACCGTCCAATTTCCAGCCTTCTCCCTGCACAAAAACACCGTCAATTTGCTGAGGAGAAGGGAGGGAATTTAATTCTTCATCTTTGGATAAATCGAATAGCTGATAGTGCTGCTTACGATTCAGCGCTTTGTTTTTATCTGTTTTTTGCTCTGAACTCATATTTACTCCCCCTTATTCAAAAAGAATCCCCTATAATATATGTAGAAAAAGAAGAGAGTACTGTTACAATTGTGTTACAAATGCAGCTGAAAACCAGTGCTCAACAAAAAAAAGCCGCATAGCAGCGGCTTTTTTTATTGAGCAGATTGCAGCAAAACTTTTTGAATGGATTCCAAAGACGGGGAATGGATAATTCCATGCTCTGTAATAATGGCCGTAATCAGTTCGCTTGGCGTCACATCAAAAGCAGGATTGTACACAGAGATTCCGTCTGGAGCAATTTGTGTATCTCCAATGTGCGTTACTTCTTTAGGTGAACGTTCTTCAATAGGGATGCTGCTGCCGTCTTGAATAGATAAATCAAATGTGGACTGCGGCGCTGCTACGTAAAATGGAATACCGAATGCTTTCGCTAAAAGAGCAAGTCCATATGTTCCAATTTTGTTAGCCGTATCGCCATTTGCTGCAATGCGGTCAGCACCTACAATAATCCCATTAATTCCTTTTGTTTTAATGGTATGAGCGGCCATATTATCCGTAATCAGCGTCACGTCCACTCCCGACTGCTGAAGTTCCCAGGCTGTTAAGCGAGAACCTTGAAGAACGGGTCTTGTTTCACAGGCAAATACTTCAAGCGGAATATCACGCTGCTTAGACAAGTGAAAAGGTGCTAAGGCTGTTCCATAATAAGCTGTAGCAATTGAACCAGCATTACATATTGTCATGATTTTATCCTTCTTTTTAAATAAAGAAAGAGCATGATCCCCAATTCGGTAGCACGTTTCTTCATCTTCTACTTGAATTTGAATAGCTTCATGAACAACTTTTGTTTTAGCTTCATTAACGGACGAAGCGGATTCAGCGCTTTTCGCTACGCGCTCCAATGCCCAAAATAAATTGACGGCAGTAGGGCGTGAACTAGCTAAATACTGTTGATCAAGAGCTAGCTTTTTGTTAAATTCCTTGACTGAATCTGTGTCATAGCTAAGCGCAGAAAGAGCAAGACCAAAAGCCGCCGTAATGCCAATTGCAGGGGCTCCGCGTACTTTCAAGGTAGTGATAGCATCCCATACGTCTTTAATGGTTTGCAGCTTAATATATTCAACTTTGCCAGGAAGCTGCTGCTGATCTAATAAAGTAATATATGATTCATTCCATTCCACTGAGCGCGGAAGTGATAGTGTATTTGTCATGCTGATACCGATCCTTTCATTGTGTACATTATTCGTTATCGAAGTAAATGTTCAAATTCATTTGGTGAAACGTCTTGTTGGTGCAGAAGCAAATAGCGTCCAATTTTTAACGCAGTACGTTTAGCGTTAATTTTTCTTTCCTCTGAAGAAATTTCGTCTAAGTCCGCCACGTGAGCTAAGCCAATCGTACGTCGAATGATTTCACATCCTGCATATCCAACAGCATCTTGCCACGTTTGTGTTAAAATTTCATGTAATAAGCGCTCATCTTTAGCGAAAGGTTCATTGTTTTCAGAATGCCAAAGCGCAGTAAAGGTATCTTTGAATACGTTCCATGTGTTCGTAATGTGTGCAAATAACGGTTCGCGATTTGTTTCTCGAGAAAGAGCATTTAAAAATAAATTCGCAACAAATTGCCCTAAATCGAATCCAAACGGACCGTAAAAAGCAAACTCTGGATCAATCACTTTCGTTTCTTGACTGCTAGCAAAGATGCTGCCTGTATGTAAATCACCGTGGATTAGCGTTTGCGCATTTGTTAAAAATTTATATTTTAATTTTGCTGCTTGTAGCTTTACATCACCATCATTCCACAATTCTTCTACATCAGGACGCAGCGCTTTTTCAAATTCATTTGTATCAATATCAAAAAAAGGATCTGTAAAAACTAAATCTTCCGTAATATTGCATAAGTCGGGGTTGTTGTACTTAACAACTTCTTCTTTTTTATCCTGAGGTTTTAAGGCGAAATCAGACGTTTTGAACGCAATATGTCCTAAAAAAGAACCGATATGCTGTGAGATCAGAGGATAACTTTCACCTTGAATAAGTCCGGCGCGAGAAATCGTTAAATGAGACAGGTCTTCCATGACCGTAACAGCAAGCGTTTCATCGTGGTAATAAACAGCGGGCACAAGTTCTGGCGTAAATGCACCGAATTGCTTGAGCGCATTGCTTTCAATTGTGGCACGGTTCAAGGATAGAGGCCAGCTTTCGCCTACAACTTTTGCATAGGGAAGCGCTTGTTTGACGATAATGGATTTATTGGTTTGATCATTTATGATGTGAAAGACGAGATTTAAGTTGCCGTCACCAATTTCACGGGCAGTCAGTGCTTCTGTGGCATCAAAAAGACCTAGCTTTTTCACAAGTTTGATTGCTGAAATTTCTGTTAAAGGGTGATACTTCTCTGTTTTTGTTGTTGACATCGGAATCCCTCCATAGTTTATTAAACTGATTTGTTTACTAAGTTAATAGGTTTAAGAATATATGGAGGCTTTTATAATTTTAGAAAATATAAAAGCCTCTTTCGTTAGAAAGAGGCTTGATTGTAGTGTTCAAACCTCTTATCTGCCAGAAAAAATTACTTTCTGTTGGAATTAGCACCGTGCCTTTGTAAAACATGTTTTACGGGTGTGATCCATCTTAGGATGGAATGACGGTCGGTTGCTGGGCTTCACAGGGCCAAATCCCTCAGCCAACTCTTGATAAGAGTACGATTAATTATTCAATTTTGATTTGTTTGAATATTTTATGATATCTGGTGAAAATCGTATCATGCAAAAAAACGGCTGTCAATACATAATTAATAAAATTCTGTACGGCGATCTGTAAAGACGGGAATTTGTTTACGAATTTCTTTTACAAGTTCCAGGTTAACGTCAGCACTTAAAAGTTCTTCGCTATCGCCAGCTTCAGCGATTATTTCTCCCCACGGATCGATGACTAAGGAATGTCCGGCAAATGTGTTATTAGGATCTTGGCCTACACGATTACATGCGATTACATAGCATTGATTTTCGATTGCACGGCTAATGAGCAGGGCTTTCCAGTGGGCAAGTCTTGGAGCCGGCCACTGAGCGACAACAAACAAGACTTCTGCTCCGCTGCTAGTATGAACCCGTATCCATTCTGGGAAACGAATATCGTAACAAATAACTCCTGCGCACAGTGACTGTTCAAGTGTAAAAAGGTTTTTTGCTGTTCCTGCTTCTAAATACAGGTGTTCATCCATTAATTTAAATAAGTGCAGTTTACTGTATTGTGATACTTCACGACCTTTTCGGTCAAAAATATACATCGTATTCGTGACGCCTTGCTCTGTTTTTTTCGCGATCGAACCTCCCACAATATTTACTTCGTTCGTTTTAGCAAACTGAGAGATTAATTGCTTGGCTTGCTGCCCTTCATCATCTGCAATTTCGTCTAGCCGCGTCAAATCATAAGCTGTATCCCATAGCTCAGGAAGCACAAGGATATCAGGGTTTTCTTTCAGGGCTTCCGTCATTTTTTGTTCGATATATTTTCGGTTTTTAGTTGGGTTTCCAAACGCAATATCAAGCTGCAAACACGTAATTTTTACACTCACTTTATCATCCGTCCTTTTTTTAGTAGTTGAAAAAAATGACTTTACAAGTTGAGTATTACAATATATTATTTGTGACTAGAATTTCAAGAATTTTTTGAGAAGGTGTGCGATGATGAAACAATTTGAGCAATCGGAACTATTAAAAAGTTTACCAAAACAATTTTTTGCATCACTTGTGGGCAAGGTAGGAAAAGTAATGGCCCAAGGGCACGACGTTATTAACTTAGGGCAGGGAAATCCTGATCAGCCTACTCCTTCACATATTGTAGAAACACTGCAAAAAGCAAGTGCTAATCCTATGCATCATAAATATTCTCCATTTCGGGGGCACCAGTTTTTGAAAGAGGCCGTTGCGACTTTTTATAAACGAGAATATGGCGTTGATGTGGATCCTGAAAAAGAAGTAGCTATTTTATTTGGCGGAAAGGGTGGACTTGTTGAAATCCCGCAGTGCTTGTTAAATCCTGGAGATACGGTGCTGGTTCCGGATCCTGGATATCCTGACTACTGGTCTGGAGTAGAGCTTGCAAAAGCCAAGATGGAAGTGATGCCTCTCACGGCTGAAAATCATTTTCTACCCGTATACGAAGAGATAAGTGAACGTGCTAAAGAACAGGCAAAGCTCATGTTTTTAAACTATCCGAATAATCCTACTGGTGCAGTGGCAACGGCAGAATTTTTTGAAGACACCGTGGCGTTTGCTGCCAAGCACGATATTTGTGTGGTACACGACTTTGCTTACGGAGCAATTGGGTTTGATGGTAAAAAGCCAATCAGTTTTTTACAGACTCCTGGTGCAAAAGAGACGGGAATTGAAATTTATACTCTTTCTAAAACGTATAACATGGCGGGATGGCGAGTTGGATTTGCTGTAGGAAATGAAAGTGTAGTAGAAGCTATTAATCTTCTTCAAGATCATATGTATGTCAGTCTCTTTGGGGCCGTTCAAGAGGCAGCAGCCGCAGCTCTGTTGGAATCTCAACAATGTGTGAATGATTTAGTTAAGCGCTATGAATCTAGACGCAATACCTTTATTCAAGGGCTTCGAGAAATTGGTTGGGATGTTACATCTCCAGCAGGCTCCTTTTTTGCATGGCTAAAAGTTCCTGAAGGATATACTTCCGAACAGTTTTCAGATTTACTCCTTGAAAAAGCCCACGTTGTGGTTGCTCCTGGTGTAGGCTTTGGAACATATGGTGAAGGCTATGTGCGCGTAGGACTGCTGACGGATGAAGAGCGCATGAGAGAAGCTGTATCTCGAATAAAAAAATTAAATTTATTTTAAAAACGCATTGACAATCCTTTTTGAGTTGGCTTAATATGTAAGAAGTTAACGAGATTAATAACCGATAAATCCTAGCGGTATTTTTTATTTAGTATATAATCTACGAATTCAATTTAAATAAATAGCAACTTTCTTATTAAGAGTAGGTGGAGGGACTAGCCCGATGAAGCCCGGCAACCGACTTAACGCATGTTAAGCACGGTGCTAATTCTTGCAGCAGCAGCTGAGAGATAAGAAGAGCAACGAAAACCTCTTCTTAATCACAGAAGAGGTTTTTTTTATTAACGATATTAAACAGCAAGGGAGTTTTTAGCATAATGAGCGAAATCGTTGCAAGCTACTTACTACATGATAATAAAGGAAATTTTCATAAAAAAGCGGAAGGAATCGCTTTAGGACTAACCGTCGGCTCATGGACAGATCTGCCGCTTTTAGATCAGCAGCAGCTTCAAAAGCATAAAGGGCGCGTCGTGTCCGTAACTGAGCTTCAAGATTGCGAACGTGTAAACGGATATTTAGGCGGAGAAATTAAGCAGGCTATTGTCAAAATTGCTTATCCAACTGCCAACTTTTCAAGAGATTTACCGGCTATTTTAGTTACGGTTTTCGGAAAACTATCACTTGATGGAAAAGTGAAATTATTAGACTTGGATTTTCCTGATGAATTATTAGCTGAATTCCCAGGACCGCGCTTTGGAATAGAAGGTATCCGAGAGAAACTAGGCGTTTATGACCGTCCGCTTGTGATGAGTATTTTTAAAGGCGTGATTGGAAGAGATATGACGTACTTAACAACTCAGCTGCGTGAGCAAGCGCTTGGCGGAGTGGATTTGGTTAAAGACGACGAGATTTTGTTTGATAGTGAACGAACACCTTTTGAAGCTCGCGTTACAGAAGGAAAAAAAGTACTGAATGAAGTATACGAAAAAACGGGACACCGCACGCTGTATGCTGTTAATTTAACGGGACGAACGTTTGAGTTAAAAGAAAAAGCGAGAAAAGCAGCTGAGCTAGGAGCCGATGCTCTTTTATTCAACGTATTTGCTTACGGGTTAGACGTACTGCAGGCACTTCGAGAAGATGATGAAATTAACTTGCCGATTATGGCACACCCAGCTGTTAGCGGAGCGCTTACGCCGTCAGAGTTTTACGGTTTTTCAAATTCATTGCTGCTTGGAAAGCTATTGCGTTTAGCCGGAGCAGATTTCTCACTGTTTCCATCACCATACGGAAGCGTAGCGCTTTCTCTTGAAGATACGACAGGCATTGCCTACGAATTAACGCGTCCTGTATACAAATATAAGCAGTCTTTCCCGGTTCCTTCAGCAGGAATTCATCCTGGAATGGTACCGCAGCTTGTGAAGGACTTTGGAATCGACAGCATTATTAATGCAGGAGGCGGAGTTCACGGTCATCCAGACGGAGCTATCGGAGGAGGAAAAGCATTCCGTGCGGCGATAGATGCAGTACTCTCTCATCAAACACTAGCCGAAAAAGCTGAAGAATCAAAAGAGTTGCAAAAAGCTTTGCAACTATGGGGAACAGTAGAGGTGAAAGCATGACATCGTTAAAAATCTTTTGTGACTTTGATGGAACAATTACAAATAGCGATAACATTATTGCTATTATGAAACAATTTGCTCCTCCGGAGTGGGAAAGTATTAAAGACGACGTGTTGGCACAGCGCGTCTCCATTCAAGAAGGAGTTGGGCAAATGTTTGCCTTGCTCCCCGTGGAATTAAAAGAAGATATTATTTCTTATATTTTAGAGACGTCTGCTATTCGAGATGGATTTGATGATTTTATTGCCTATACAAAAGAGCACCATATTCCGCTTTATATTGTAAGCGGAGGAATTGACTTTTTTGTAAAACCACTTTTGGGAAATCGAGTTGCAGAGGAAATGCTCTACTGCAACGGATCTAATTTTTCCGGTGAGCATATTTCCATTACGTGGCCTCATACATGTGATAAACAGTGTACAAATGACTGCGGCTGCTGTAAGCCAACGATTATTCGCCATCTTGCAGATGAAAGAGATCATACGGTTGTTATTGGCGATTCAATTACGGATTTGCAGGCTGCCAAATTAGCTGATACGGTCATTGCACGTGACTTTTTAATTGAAAAATGTGAAGAGCTATCTCTACCGTATCGTCCTTTTTCTACTTTTTATGATGTAATTCATCATTTACAAGAATTAACAGAAGAGGTGAAAGCATGAGTATTATGGCTCAGCAAAGGTTGCATGAGCTTGCGGATATAAAAGATGAGTTGGCAGAGCGCGATTGGTTCTTCGGTACAAGCGGAAACTTAGCAATTAAAGTGGACCAAAATCCGACAACTTTCTTTGTATCAGCAAGTGGAAAAGACAAAAGAAAACGTACAAATGAAGATTTTTTATTAGTTGATCAATACGGAAAGCCTGCAGAAGACACGCATTTAAAGCCTTCTGCTGAAACGCTTTTACACGTTAAGATTTACGATTTAACGAATGCTGGGTGCAGTCTTCATGTACATACAATCGACAACAACGTGATCTCCGAACTGTACGGAGATGAAGGCGTTATTTCATTCAAGGGTCAAGAAATTATTAAGGCGCTAGGGATTTGGGAAGAAGATGCGGAAATTACTGTTCCGATTATTCCGAATTACGCAGATATTCCGACACTAGCAGAAGAGTTTTCTCATCATATAAAAGGCGATCAAGGCGCGATTTTGATTCGTAACCATGGGATTACGGTATGGGGAAAAAATGCATTTGAAACAAAAAAAGCGCTAGAAGCCTATGAATTTCTATTTAGCTACCACGTCAAATTACTATCACTTAAAGGCATTAAGCCAAAGGTGCATTTATAAAAGGAGGAAACAACAATGGCGCACATTCGCTTACATGTAAACAATAAAAGAATTGAAACTCAAGAGGAAGTATCAGCTTTTCTGGCAAACAATGAAGTTATTTATGAAAACTGGGACATTACAAAACTTCCAGAAAATCTTCGTGAAAAATATGATTTAACTGATGAAGAAAAAACAGAAATTTTAAACGCTTTTGGTGAGGATATTAAAGATATTTCTGAACGCCGCGGCTATAAAGCTCAAGATGTTATCTCGTTATCGGAATCTACACCAAATATTGATGAATTGTTAAAAAACTTTCAGCGCAAGCATATTCACACAGATGACGAAGTTCGCTTTATTGTAAGCGGTCATGGAATCTTTGTTATTCAAGGAAAAGACGGCGAATTTTTTGATGTTGAATTAGAGCCGGGCGATTTAATTTCAGTACCAGAAAACATTCTTCATTACTTTACATTAATGGAAGATCGCAAAGTAGTCGCTGTCCGAATTTTCGTGACAACTGAAGGATGGGTACCTATTTACGCATAACAACTACTTGTAAAGCATAGGTCATCATCACCCCGCTTTTACATCTAAAAGCGGGGTATTCTTTGGATTATTATAAAACAAACTATTTTTATATGAATAATAAGTTTAATGGGAGGAACATCATGAAAAAGAGTAAAAAAATGCTGTGGCCACTTACTTTGCTCGTGCTTCTAATCTTTGCACTGGCTGCCTGCACGAAAGAACAGCCAAGTCTAAACGAGAAAGCACAGGCAGCTCCAGCGCAGCAAGCGGCTTCTGCTAAGCCTGTACAGCAAGAAGGAAAAAAGGTTACGAAAGATACAAAAATTGCGCTTATTTCTGAATTCACGTCAGGCACTCACGCTGCTCAGTACATAACAGGTGTGACAAAAGCGGCTAAAAAAGCAGGGGTACAGCTATCTGTTTCTGATTCAAACAATGATCAATCCAAAATGGCTGCTTATTTAGACACGGCTATTAACCAAAATGTTGACGGTATTATGATTGACCACGGCCGGGCTGAAACCCTTGAACCTGGCGTGAAGCGAGCGATTGCAAAAGGAATTCCCGTTATTGCAACAGACGTAGAATTAAAAGTAGAAGACGTTACAACAATTGACCAAGACGATTATATGCTTGCGCTGCAGGGTCTGAAACAAATGATGCAGGACATTAATGGAAAAGGAAACATTGTATATGCGTTTGTTGGAGGCTTTGCGCCGATGGAAAAGCGCGACAGCATTTATAAAATTATGATGAATCGCTATCCAGATGTAAAACAAATTGCTACGTTTGGAAGTGCAACGGACAACACCTCATTAGACACACAAAATAAAATGGCAGCTGTGTTGAAGCAGTATCCAAATAAAGGAGACATCGCGGCCGTATGGGCACCTTGGGACGAATTTGCAAAAGGAGTAACAAGAGCGATTAAAGAAGCAGGACGAGACGAGATTAAAGTGTACGGAGTAGACTTATCTGATGAAGATCTGCAAATGATGCAGGCAAAAAACAGCCCTTGGAAAGCGTCAGCTGCCGTAAATCCAGCTTCAGTAGGAGAAAAGCAAGTTGACCTGCTTCTTAAAAAGATTTCCGGTCAAGAGATCCCTCGTTATTATTCCTTTGATCCGGTTTTAGTCAAACAAACTGACTTGCCTAATCAAACGATTAATATGGATCAGCTTAGTCAATACGTAGAAGAATGGGGCAAAAAAGAGTAGAAGTGGAGGGACAGACATGACGAACGAGCTTTCAATGAAGAACATTACAAAAAACTTTGGTTCTTTTCAAGCGCTGAACAAAGTTGATTTTACTGTTCAAAAAGGGGAAATTCATGCTTTATTGGGAGCCAATGGTGCCGGTAAAAGTACGTTGATGAAAATATTGTGCGGAGCTTACGACGAGTACGAAGGAAAGATCTGCAAAGACGGGGGAGAAATCTCTATTTCTTCTCCTAAAGAAGCGAAGAGCCACGGCATCGGCATTGTACACCAAGAAGTCGATGTAGCGCTGATCCCTTCGCTGTCAGTAGCTGAAAACATTGTGTTAGACGTGCAGGCTTCTAATAAAAGTAAGGCATTTGTAAACTGGAAATCTATTTATAAGAAAGCTGAAGAAGCCCTTTCTTTACTTGGTTCTTCTTTATCCGTTAAAAAAAATGTCGTTGATCTAACTCTATCAGAAAAACAGCAGGTGCTTATTGCACGTGCAATTGTACAGAATGTTGATTATTTAATTTTGGATGAACCAACCGCACCTCTTAGTGTGGAAGAGACGAAACAATTGTTTTCTGTGATGAGAGAGCTGAAGAAAAGCGGAGTAGGCATTATTTATATTTCACATCGCCTTCAAGAAGTGGTTGATATTTGCGACCGCTTAACGGTTTTAAAGGACGGACGCTATGTAGCTACAAAAGAAACTTCACATACATCAATTGAAGACGTGATTACGCTCATGCTAGGAACGTCTTCTGTAAAGCAGTGGGTCAAAAAATCAGTAGAATTTGGAAATGAACTTTTACAAGTAGAAGCATTATCTCTTCCAGGGCGCCTCTCGAATATTTCTTTTCATGTAAAAGAAGGAGAGGTAGTCGGTATTGCAGGGCTTGTCGGAGCGGGGAAAACGGAGCTTTGCCGAAGTCTATTTGGTTTAGAGCAATATGTGAGCGGCAGCGTTCGGGTAAAAGGCAAGAAACTAAAGTTGAATAAGCAGCCGTATTATTATATTGCACAAGGTCTTTCTCTTGTTCCTGAAGAACGAAGAAAAGAAGGAATTTTTGTTCATGAATCGATTGCCGATAACTTAGTTTTGCCAAGTCTGTCCCGCTTTACAAAGTATTCGTTTTTAAAGCGAGGAAAGATCAAAGAAAAAGCGCAGCAAACGACTGGGCAAGTGGGCGTAAAGTCTCATTCTATCGAGCAGTCAGTTGGAACGTTAAGCGGTGGAAATCAGCAAAAAGTAGTAATCGGAAAATGGCTTGTTACGGACTCTGACGTGCTGCTGTTTGATGAACCAACTAAAGGGGTTGATGTAGGCTCCAAGCGAGAAATATTTGATTTAATTACAAATCTTGTGTCGCAGCAAAAAGGGGTTGTTTATGCAACCTGTGAATTTGAGGAGCTGCTAGGGGTAGCGGATCGAATTTATGTTATGTACAACGGAAAAATCGTGAAAGAATTATCCAAAGAAGAAGCAACTAGTGAAAAATTATTTTATTATACAGCAGGAGGAGTAAAAGGATGAGTGCGGAGTATGTAACAGAACCTGTAGCGAAACCAAAGAGAAAAATAAGTGTTTTCGACTTTTTTTATAAATATGGGACAGTCTTAATGATTTTTGTTATTATGATTATCTTCTCCATTGCCACACCTAACTTTTTAACAGGAGAAAACATTAGTGATATCCTGCGCTCTATTTCCATTGTTACCTTAATAGCGCTTGGTGTAACGATATCGTTAACCGTCAACGGACTCGATTTATCTGTAGGGTCTACGGCGGGGTTAGCCACTATTTTATCAGCCTCTATGCTTGTTTTACACAGACAAGAAATTGCAGTCGCTATCATTGTTCCGATTATTGCATCGCTTCTTATCGGGTTAGTAAATGCTTTTTTAGTAGTGAAAGTAAAGATTCCTGATATTTTAGCAACTCTTTCAATGATGTTCATCGTACAGGGGATTTTATTAACGTATACAAAAGGCTCAGCTATTTATACCAATATGCCTTTACCAAGCGGAGACAGAGCTCCGGGAATTTTTATTCCATCTTTCCTTGCACTGGGGCAAGGTCACTTACTAGGTATTCCTGTCCCGGTTATCATTATGCTGCTGACTGTGCTGCTTGTTCATATCGTTTTTTCCTATACGAAGTTTGGGCGTTTTTTCTACGTAACAGGAGGGAACATAGAAGCAGCAAGACTTTCGGGTGTCCCGGTTAATCGTTACCGTATGTATGCCTATATGTTTTCAGGTTTGCTTGCTGGAATTGGAGGAGTCGTTTTAGCTGCCCGTATTGGAGTAGGAGAAGTGAACGCCGGCTCACCATTTTTAATGGATGCCGTAGCTGCTACATACATTGGCTTTTCCGTATTTGGAGCAGGGAAACCGAATGTATTCGGGACGCTGATTGGCTCTATCTTAATTGGTGTGCTGTTAAATGGGTTAACGATGCTAAATGTTCCGTATTATATGCAAGACATTATTAAAGGAGCTGTATTAGCAGGAGCCTTGGCTTTAACGTATTACCGCTCAAAACAAACATCTACGGCTGTGTAAACAGCCGTTTTTTTTCGTTTGAAATCGGGAAGAATAAGGAAAAACAATAGTATAGCCTATTATTTATGTAGAAAGAGGGAGTATAGATGAAACGTGTCGTCATTATAGGAGGGGTAGCCGCCGGAATGAGTGCAGCTTCACAGCTTCGCCGGATGAAAGAAAAAGAAGAAGTGGAAATCCTTGTGTTTGAAAAAGGTGGAGATATCTCTTACAGCGCATGTGGCATGCCTTACTATCTGTCAGGTGTTGTAAAAGAAAAAGACGATTTGGTTGCTCGGACGAAACAAGAGTTTGAGGAGCGAAACATCTCCGTCCATCTTTTTCACGAAGTAAAAGAAGTAAATCATACAAAAAAATACATAGTAGTGCAAAATGTAAAGACGCAAACGGAAAAAGAGGTAACATATGATGAACTCATCATTGCAACTGGAACAACAGCTGTTGTTCCCAATTTTATGAGTGATAACATGCCGAATGTATGCACATTAAAATCATTAGCAGACAGCGAAAGGATCTATACATATCTACAGGCTCACTCCGTAGAGAAAGTCACCATTATCGGCGGAGGATATGTCGGAATGGAAGTAGCTGAAGCAATGAAGGCTTTGGGAAAAGAAGTACGGGTTATTGAACAGGGAAAGCAGATTCTATCTATTTTAGATCAAGAAATGGCAGAGCATTTGCAAAAGCAGCTAGATGACGATATTTTATTTCATTTCGAAGAAGAAGTGGAAGCATTGCTGCATTCAGATGGTTTCGTCACTCACGTTCAAACAAACAGTCAAACGTATCAAACAGATTTAGTGATTGTAAATGTAGGAGTTCGTCCGAATACGCAATTCTTAGAAAGAAACGGACTAAGGATGCTTGAAAATGGAGCTATTTTAGTAAATGAGAAGTTGGAAACCAACGTGCCTCATATCTACGCAGCAGGAGATTGTGCAACGAGCTATCACCGCGTATTAAAAAAAGACGTTCATATTGCTCTTGGAACCATTGCCAATAAGCAAGGAAGGGTTCTTGGTTACCGATTAGGGGGAGAAAAGCGAGAATTTCCGGGTGTTGTAGGTACAAGTATTGTCAAAGTGATGGACTATGAAATTGGAAAAACCGGCATTTCAGAAAGAGAAGCAAGAGAAAACTCTCTTTTATACAAAGCCATCACGGCCGAGGCTCCGAGTCATGCTTCTTACTATCCAGGAGCTGAAAAGATTGTGATAAAACTTGTTTATCATCCTGAAACAAAAGAGATTTTTGGGGTTCAAATGATTGGTAAAGAAGGAGTATCAAAACGAATCGATGTATTTGCGACAGCTATTACTTGCCGCCTGACAACAGATGAAATAACCATGCTAGATCTTTCGTATGCCCCTCCTTTTGCTACGGTATGGGATGCTGTACAAATGGCTGCTCAGAAAGCTGAATAGAAAAAGATATAGAGACAAAAGTATGTTAGCTGAAGGAAGATCCGAACAAAGTGATTCTTGATTAAGAATCAACTTCGTTCGGATTTTTTTATGGTGAGGGCGAACGCAGGCTTCATATATTTAGCTGTTTCTAGCTGTTGACTCGAGGGCAAGGCGAAAATTCTTGCGGGACAAGCGGTTCGGCTCATGTATCCTATTTGTTCGTTTTTAGATTGTATTGATTTCGTTATGTTTCAATCTTTTTTCGATTCGACAAGCAGCATCTTTTGTCGAAAAACAAGTTGTAAAAAAAAGATAAATGGTATTCCTATAGTAATGTAAGCGTTTGTAAATTCCGACAAAATAATTTTTTTGCAAAAAAAATGTCTATTATTGCGACTCTATTTACATATTTAGTAGAATTTGTAATAATGCGTTATAAGCTAATTTCTTTGTCATAGGAGAGGATTTTGTGTTTGGAGTGAGAAATAGAACGAAATCAGAGAGATTATTAGTAGAAATCGTCCAAAAAAGACAAAAGATGGTGCAGCTCGGAGAAGAAAAAGGTTTGACTAATGAAGAAACCGTTACCTGTAGTCAAGAGCTTGATCAGCTCTTACTCGTTTATCAAAAGCAGCGTTTAAAAGAAGAGGAAGAAAAGACATCGTTTGCCACACTGATTAGCCGCTTTTTATCTTTTTCAAAGCTGTAATACAGGACAAGCATTCGGGATCGGGCAGTAAAACAATCATGCTGCCCGTGGCCTCTCTTCACCTTTAAAAAATGTTAATTAAAAAGATCATAAACAAAATACCAAAAATAAACGAATAAGTAGCAAATCTTTCGTTTCCATCGCCGTGACTTTCTGGAATCAACTCTTTATAAATAATAAAAAGCATGGCTCCAGCAGCAAAAGCTAATCCATATGAAACGAGAGAATCAACAAAATTAGTTAAATAAAACCCGAGTAAAGACGTTACAATCTCAACGGAGCCTGTAAGGGTAGCAATTAAAAATGCTTTTATTTTACTGATATTTTGCTGAGCTAAAAATAGCGCGACCAACAGTCCTTCAGGTGCATTTTGAAGACCGATTGCAAGGGCAATTAAGTTCCCTGTATTTTCAACATTTGAAGCGTAGCTAACACCAACAGACAGTCCTTCAGGAAGGTTATGCAAAGTAATAGCGGAAACAATTAAAAGTGCTTTTTCATCAAACTGAATGCCGGTTTTAGAATGCTCAAGATCAATGTGAGGAATATTCTGCTCCAAGAGTGTTAATGTTACAACTCCAAGCAGTAAGCCAATGGCTAAGGAGAAAAAACCGCCGCTTTGAAGAGATTCTGGAATCAAGCTCATAGTAGAAGCTGCTGTCATAATACCTGCAGTGAGCGCAAGAAGTATATCTTTCCAGCGATGAGTGAGTTCTTGATTCAAAAACAGAATAGGCAAAGCGCCTACTCCAGTCGATAGCGCAGAAAGAATGCTTCCAATTAGTACCTCAGTCATAAACCGTCTCCTTTTACGTATTCTTCTTTTTATCCTCAATTCACATCGTTCTTTTAGTGTATGTTTTTTTGGTTTCTATGAGCATGACTATTTTAAAAGTGAATAGCTTTATGCAATAACCTTACAAAAAAGTTGAACCAGTGAAGGTTCAACTTTTTAGGTAAAGTACAGCTCCTGAACTTGGTTAGCAATGTGCTCAAGCTTATTGGAAACTTGAGGAATGCCATATCCTACATACAAAGGAGATGTGGCGAAGCGAGGAATGATTTTCGCCGCAATTTTGCCGTTTTTAAGATTATAAAAAAATAAGTTGTAGCTCGTGCAGCTACGATGAAAATGATTTAATAAATAGTGAGCAGCCGTTTGAAGATAATCTGCAAATGCGTGCAGCTCTTTGTCAAGCTGATCCGTTAACACGTTAAATTCAAAAAAGCCCATTCTAGGTTTTACAGATAAATTAAATGTGACGTGTTCATTTTGGGCAATTGTGACTCCTTCAAACTGCTCTAGCTTCACATTTTCATTTACATCCATCTCATTTAAACCAATAATTTGCATATGAGGATGTCGTAATGATCCTCCGGACATGGGGCCGTGGTTTTTAAAGAAAAGAACAGAAGCATATTCTCCGCTGTTCATCATAGATATCCATCGTTCAGTAGCGAAGCTCAGCAAGGTGTACAGATGTTCCTTTGGATAAATAGATAGTTCCGAAGAACATTCATCGGTCTCAATAATAACCGTCTGATAAGCATCTTGCAGAACGGGAAACTTATTTTTCAGCCAAATGATAGGTCCTTGTTTTTCAATAATGCCTGTAAGAGATTCTACATCGCAAAAGGGACAGGGATTTTGCCGGTTAACGATTGTTTCAGGCTTTTGTGAACCAATCGCGGAATTAAATAATAAATGGGTTGGTTTCATAATCATTCACCTTTTTATGTAATGGTCATATGTTTATTGTATTAAAAGCATATGTATAAATCCACTTATATACATTTTTTATCAAAAAAATTGTACAAGCGGAGAGAATAACCGATGAAATAAGCCTGCTTTGATTGACTTTGAAGGGAAATTTTAGTATTATCTTGATATCAAGATAATATTAAAGGAACTGATTAAAATGACGAATGATGTAACTAGAGAAGAGTTAGACCAATCTCTTAAATTATTTATTGTACTATCTCGTGCCAATCGTTCAATTAATGATCATGTGCATAAATTTATTCAACAGCATGGAATGAATCCAACCGAATTTGCTGTCCTAGAGTTATTGTACCACAAAGGCCAGCAGCCTCTGCAGCAAATTGGCGGAAAAATTCTACTCGCAAGCGGCAGTATTACGTATGTAGTAGACAAGCTTGAGAAAAAAGGCTTCTTAGAGCGCGTTGCTTGTCCGAACGATCGTCGCGTAACCTATGCAGCTATCACCAAGCAAGGTAAGGAAATGATTGAAAGCATGTTTCCGAGTCACGAAAAAAGAATTCATGATATTTTATCCGTTTTATCTAGCGAAGAAAAGGAAGTTGCCATTTCGATGCTTAAGAAACTAGGGCACTATGCAGATGAATTTTTACCGGAATCGACTAATTAATTAAGGAAAGCTCGTTTGTTTCTGTTGAACAAACGAGTTTTTTTCTATGACCTCTTTCATGACCAATCGACATAAAAATAAAAAGTGACAAAAAATTGAAATTAACAGGAATACAGCTGGATAAAAACGAATTAGGTTACATACAGACAATAGAGGAAGGAGAACAAATAATGAAATTTGAAGATTATACATATACGCGACCTGATATGAATGAAATTGAAAAGCGATTTGAAAAGGCCATTACACATTTTACGGAAGCAGCGTCAGTCAGTCAGCAAAACGAGGCAATTTGTTTAGCAAATGATGCGTATTCCCAGTACAGCACAATGGGGAACATCTGCTATATTCGTCATTCTATCGACACAGCGAATGAATTTTATAAAGAAGAACAAGACTATTTTGATGAAACACAGCCGCTTTTAGAAGGATATGTAGAGAAATTTTACAAAGCGTTAATCTCTTCGCCTTTTAAACGACAACTAGAAGAAAAGTGGGGCAAGCAGCTGTTCTCTCTTGCTGAAATGCAGTTAAAAACGTTCTCTCCGGAAATAGTAAAAGAGCTTCAGGAAGAAAATAAGCTATCGTCTCAATATACGAAACTAGTGGCGTCAGCTAAAATTGTATTTGAAGGAGAAGAAAGAACGTTAGCTCAGCTTGATCCGTTTATGGAGTCACCTGATCGAGAAATGAGAAAAAAAGCAGCAGAAGCGAAATTTCAATTTTTTACCGATCATGAAGAGGAATTTGATGATATTTATGACAAACTTGTAAAAGTGCGGACCAAGCTTGCTGAAAAATTAGGCTATAAAAATTTCGTGGAAGTGGGCTATGCTCGTATGTCTAGAATAGGCTACGATGCTGAAATGGTTGCCGCTTTTCGCAAACAAGTAAAAGAGTATATTGTTCCCCTTACTGAAAAACTAAAAAAGCGTCAGCAGGAAAGAATTCAAGTAGAGAGCTTAACTTATTATGATGAACCGTTTCAGTTTGAAACAGGAAACGCAGTGCCAAAAGGTGATGAAAAGTGGATTATTGAAAATGGACGGGTTATGTATAAGGAGCTTTCTAAAGAGACGGACGAATTTTTTTCATTTATGCTTGAAAATAATTTGATGGATTTAGTCGCTAAAAAGGGCAAAGCAGGCGGAGGCTACTGTACGTTTATTGAAGAATACAAAGCACCGTTTATTTTTTCAAATTTTAATGGAACATCAGGGGATATTGATGTGTTAACGCATGAAGCAGGGCATGCTTTTCAAGTGTATTCCAGCCGAGATATGGAAACCAATGAGTATAACTGGCCTACGCATGAAGGAGCTGAAATTCATTCGATGAGCATGGAGTATTTTACATGGCCTTGGATGGAGTTGTTCTTTAAAGAAGACAAAGATAAATACCAGTTTTCTCATTTAAGCTCAGGCTTAACTTTCTTGCCTTACGGGGTAGCGGTAGATGAATTTCAGCATGCTGTATACGAACGTCCTGAGATGACGCCTTCGGAACGAAAACAAACGTGGCGAGAAATTGAAAAGAAATATATGCCTTCTAAAAACTATGACGGCCATCATTATCTAGAAAGCGGGGGCTTCTGGCAGCGCCAGCTTCATATTTACACGTCTCCGTTTTATTATATTGATTACACGCTCGCTCAAATTTGTGCATTTCAATTTTGGAAAAAAGATCGAGAAAATCATGAGCAAGCATGGCAAGATTACGTTCATTTGTGTAAGCTTGGCGGAAGTAAGCCGTTTTTAGAATTAGTAGAGGAGGCGAATTTGATCTCTCCATTCGAAGAGGGCTGCGTGCAGTCTGTAGTAGATGAAATTGAAAACTATTTAAATAGTATTGATGATAAAAAGCTATAAAAAAAGAGATGGAGACACAACAAAATCAATCCAATCTAAAGACGAACAAATGGGATAAACAATCTAGTATGAGTCGCTTGTTACACCGCCGTTGATTTCCGTGCAAGGCTTCGCTTTCCACGGGCGGGCGGTGAGTCTCCTCGGCGCTTATGCTCCTGCGGGGTCTCACCTATTCCGCTTTTCCCGCAGGAGTCTTCGCCTTGCCCTCCAATCAACAGCTAGAAGCACCTAGATTAAATCTACGTTCGCCCTCATAATAAAAAAATCCGAATGAGTTTGATTCTTAATTAAGAAACAAACTCGTTCGGATCTTTCTTCAACTAACATACTTTTGTTCCAGCCTCTTTTTTTAATGATTAATTTCTTGTTCCCATAAAGGAATCGTAAGGGAAACGCTGGTTCCTTCGCCAACAGTGCTTTTAATCTCAAATGTTCCTTTATGCTGATACAAAATGTTTTTAATCACAACAAGTCCAAGACCGGTACCTGAGGGCTTCGTAGTAAAAAAAGGCTTTTGAATGTGCGTAAGCAAATGTGAAGGAATGCCGACTCCTGTATCTTTAATGAAAATAGTAAGATCTTTAGTATGCTGAGTAACGTTTAAATGAATTTCTCCTCCGCTAGGCATAGCTTCGAGCGCATTTTTTAACAAATTAATGAGTACTTGCTTAATTTGATTTGCATCACAGCAGATGTATGTATGCGGGGCTTCCACCTGCGTTTTAACTACGACATTTTTTAATACACATTCTGATTCATACAGAAGAATAACGTCATTTAAAATAGTAGAGAATGCGTGCTTTTTCATAACCGTGTCATGAGGTTTAGCGAGCAATAAAAATTCTCCAACGATTGAGTTAATACGATTCAGTTCGCTCAGCATGATGGTTGTATAAGAATGATAGCGGCTGCTGTCTTCATGAATAAGCTGAATAAATCCATTCAGAGAAGTAAGCGGATTTCGAATTTCATGAGCGATTCCCGCTGCCATTTCGCCGGCTAAAGATAACTTATCGGTTTTGCGAAGAAATTTTTCTGTTTCTTTTTCTTCTGTAAGATCGCGTGAAAAACCAAAAAGCGCAACGACTTGCTGATCACGATTAAAAATAGGTGAAACAGTGATTTCTACATCAATTATTTTTCCGTCTTTTCGCTTATCTTGAGTTTCAAAGGCTACCAGCTTTTCTCCTTTTTTAACCCTTTCTAATCGGCTTTCAGCGCCGCCTTTTAAGCCAGCAGGAATGAATGGAATGGCTTTTCCGACAATTTCTTCAGCTTTCCATCCGTATATTTGCTCAAAAGCATCGTTTACTTTAAGCACTTTACCGTCTAGACTGAACACGGAAATGGCGTCGCGATTGTATGTAAAAAAAGATTGTAAATACTCTTGAGCTGAGTACAGTTCATCTTCGGTTTTGTTCATTTTGACCGTCTTAATAGCAATCAGTTTTTTAGAGAAATGAGCACAGTACAACAAAATAATCATTGTGATCAGCGTAAACAAAATGAAATAAACGATATCTAATTTCACGAAAGTCACAGATGTAAAAAGAGTGTTGCTTACATAAAAGTACAAAACAATTATTATGGACATTAATGTAGAAATTACAATAGCGACATAGCTATAATAAATAAAGCTAACAATAATTCCAAGAAACAAAAATAAATAATTAATAACAGCAGGTTCAATAGATGTCATGTACGCAATATAGGCATAATTGCATATAAAAAAAGAATACATAATGAGAGCAGGATGAAAACGAAAGTGGTACATAGCCGTCACTACCAATAATAAAATTCCTCCGCTTATAAAAACAATCATATGAGGATCAGCTGCAATAAAGTGGTATAACACAATGTGGACAAAATACAGCAGCCAAAAAATAAGTAAAAGAATAAAATTTCGTTTTTTTATGAGGTTGTGTGATTCCATAAAAAATCCCTTTCTTAAATGGCGAATAATTTTATAGGAGAATAACTTTATAGTCAGCTAGTCGCTCGATATAGTGATATATCACTCATATTAGCATAGTTACAACTGTGTGAATAGCCGAATTGAGTACTTAGACTAAGGAAGATAGATCTAGAATACAGCTAGTCATAAACTATTAAGGAAATATGAGGAGAATATGAACGAAATGAAGGGGATGTAAAGCTTTTGTGATAACCTTGTAAAAATGAACTTTTTTCTAATTGGATAGGCTATACTGCCAGTAGAGCCATATGAATGGTGACTACATAGAGGCTCAGATGATTCGAAAGGAGACGGTAAAATGAACAAAAGTTTATTAGTCAAGTTATTTGGATCACTTCTAGCAATTATGTTAATCACAGCATGCAACTCACAAACGGATGAAAAAGATGCCACAGAACAGCAAACAGAACAGTCGGATGATACTCAAGCGGAGGATACAACTACAGATGATCCACAGGAAACAATGAAGCAAGACGAAGCAGATGATTCATCGGGGGATGAAGCAGCTGATGATCAAGAAGAATCAACGGATAGTGCTGACGAAAAAACAGATGAAAGTAAATAAACGTAAGTATTTCTATAAAAAAAAGCGACTCAAGTAGAGTCGCTTTTTCTATTAGTTTTGTACGGTGATTTCGCTTGCTTCATTTAACGTTACGTTCACTGTTGATACGTCTGCGTTATCTAAAAGTAAGTCTGTAATTCGATCTTCAAGCTGTTCTTGAATTGCTCGGCGGAGCGGTCTAGCACCGAATGCAGGGTGATAGCCAAGTTCAGCCAGTTTTTCTTTTACTTCAGCTGCTACGCTCAGCGTGATATTTTGTTCTTGTAATGTTTCTTTTAATTCAGCAAGCATAAGGCCCACGATTTTAATCAAGTTGTCTTTTTCAAGATGATTAAATTCAATGATTGTATCAAATCGGTTTAAAAACTCTGGCTTGAAATAAGATGAAAGTGAATCTAAAACGGATGCCTGTTTAAGTGCGTCATTTTCTGCGTCAAATCCAACCGTAATTTTCTTTTCACCTACACCAGCGTTACTTGTCATAATGATAACTGTGTCTTTAAAGCTTACTGTGCGACCTTGACTATCTGTTAGACGTCCATCTTCTAGAATTTGCAGAAACATATGCTGAACGTCTGGATGAGCTTTTTCAATTTCATCTAGTAAGATGATGGAATAAGGATTACGGCGTACTTTCTCTGTTAACTGTCCTGCCTCTTCGTGACCTACGTAGCCAGGAGGTGAACCGATTAATTTAGACACCGCGTGTTTTTCCATATATTCACTCATATCTAGACGAACCATAGCATCTTTTGAGCCGAACAGTTCTTCAGCTAATGTTTTGGTTAACTCTGTTTTACCGACACCTGTTGGGCCGACAAATAAGAATGAACCAATTGGGCGATGCTTCGCTTTTAATCCAGCGCGAGAACGTCGAATCGCTTTTGCTACTTTTTCTACAGCTTCCTGCTGTCCGATTACTTTTTGAGCTAAGTGCTCTGCTAAATGCTTCATTTTTGCTGATTCATTTTCTTGAAGTTTACCAACAGGGATACCCGTTTTCTTTTCAATAATTGCTTGAATGTCAGCAATATCCACATTCATTTTTTGCTGTTCTTCGTTTAGTTGTTTTTCAAGAGCAGCTTCTTCATCGCGCAGTTTTGCTGCTACTTCATACTTTTCATCCTTTAGCGCCTGCTCTTTTTCTTTTGTAATTTCTTTTAAGCGAGCGGCCGCGTCGTCTTTATTTGTAATGCCTGCCTGTAAGTTCATTTTTGAACCTGCTTCATCTAGCAAGTCAATTGCTTTATCAGGCAAGAAGCGATCTTGAATGTAGCGGTGTGATAAATTTACACAAGCGCGGACTGCTTCATCTGTATAGCTAACGCCGTGGTAATCTTCATATTTACTTTGGATTCCTTTTAGAATTTCAACGGCTTCTTCTACAGACGGTTCGTGAACCATAACCGGCTGGAAGCGTCGTTCAAGAGCCGCATCTTTTTCAATGGAACGGTACTCTTTTAAAGTTGTAGCTCCGACTACTTGAAGTTCGCCTCGTGCAAGAGCTGGTTTTAAAATATTGCTTGCGTCCATTGAACCTTCCGCTGAACCAGCTCCTACAAGAAGGTGAATTTCATCGATAAATAAAATCACGTTTTTTCGCTGTTGAAGCTCAGAAATTAACTGTTTCATGCGCTCTTCAAATTGACCGCGCACGCCGGTATTAGCTACGAGAGATGCTACATCTAACAGATATACATCTTTATTTAACAGCTTGGCAGGAACTTTTCCTTCCGCGATTTTTAAAGCTAACCCTTCAACAACAGCTGTTTTACCAACACCGGGTTCTCCGATTAGTACCGGGTTGTTTTTGTTTCTTCTATTTAAAATTTCAATGACACGCTCTACTTCTTCTTCTCGGCCAATAACAGGGTCAATTAATCCCGTTTTCGCAATTTGAGTTAAGTTTCGACCGAACTGGTCTAAAAAGCCTCCGCCGCCATTTCCTTGCTGTGGCTGTTCCGGTGCAGCTTGTTCGTGCGCCATTTGATTGAATAAATCATCGATGTTCATAAAGCCGCCACCTCCAAAACCTGATGGGATTTTATGTTCTTTCATTAGTGCTTGATAACATGTATGACATAAACGATATTGAGATTTTTGGTTATTTGTTTGTACATTTAATTGAATAGATGCTTCACGTTTATTACAGTTTTGACAAATCATTTAATTAGCCTCCCTAAATGATTTTAATCGAAGATCAGCAGGTGTTTGACCTTTCTTGACCTTTCGTAATTTCATTATACTTTGACCTTTTTTGACTTTCAAGTCTTTTGCTTAAAAAATTTTTGAAGGAAGTTCCTCGCTTATGTACAAAAGGTAGTACATTAAAAAAAGATGTGTTTTATGTGTACCCGTTCTATACATGTAAAAACATAAGAGGCATTTTGTACAATGATCTGCTTGGAGAGGGAATTAATATTAATAAGAAGAAAAGTGGAAAAATGAGTGCAGAGCTTACCGTTGGATAAAATAAGTTATTGACAGCAAGAAGGATAAAAATTATACTCAAGAAGGTTTGCACTTAACTGCGTAAAAGCATAAAAGCGTTTAAGTGAAAAAGAAAGATAGAAAGGGAATACCTCATGAAAAAAGAAATTTCATTTATACAATCAATAGCGGTGGTTTTGGTGCTATTAGCTATTATTTTTGTTTCATTATTTACGTTAAAGCTGCCGCCTCATATTCCGCTGATATTTGGTGTAGCATTTATTAGTGTGATTGGCTTTTTGTTGAAATATAAGTGGACAGAAATGGAGAAAGGGATTTTAGACGGTGTCAGACTGGGCATTAAGCCTATCCTTATTTTAATGCTGATCGGGATGCTTATTGCGATTTGGATGGTAGGAGGAACGATACCGACGATTTTATCCTACGGCTTCCACTGGATTTCACCCCAGTACTTTTTAATTAGTGCTTTAGTTATTACCGTATTAGTTTCAACATTCACGGGAAGTTCATTAACAACCGTCAGTACGGTAGGGGTCGCTTTATTTGGCGTAGGAACTGCTATTGGTGTACATCCAGGGCTAGCAGCGGGGATGATTGTTTCAGGAGCTGTGTTTGGAGATAAGATGTCTCCATTGTCTGATACAACAAATTTTGCTTCTGGTATCGTTGAAGTCCCGCTTCCTAAACATATTCAGCACATTACGTGGACGACGGTTCCAAGTATTGTTATTACAGCAATCATTGCACTGGTAATCGGAATCAACGGAAATCAGGAAAGCGTCAATTACGAGGAAATTCAAGGAATTCAAGACGCATTAAAACATACGTTTAATTTACATGTGTTAACGTTGCTTTCTCCACTTTTAGTTCTTATTTTTTCGATGAGAAGAGTCGATGTACTGCCAACGTTAGTTTTAGGTATTGTAACGGCCATCATTACAGGAATGATCACACAGCATGAATTTACGCTCAGTCAATTGCTAGGCGTTCTTCAAAGCGGGCCTGCAGTAGAGTCAGGAAATAAAGTAGTGGATGCGATTGTGAATAAAGGCGGACTGCAGTCCATGATGTTTTCTATTTCCCTTATCATGATTGCCTTGTCGCTAGGTGGCTTGATGAGAGCCGTTGGAATTATTGATGCTTTGTTAGAAGGATTAGCAAAACAAATTCGCCGCAGCGGAGACGTTATTTTTGCTACGCTTCTATCTTCAATTGGAGTGAACGTTATTACAGGCGAACAGTATTTATCGATTCTCTTGCCTGGACAGACGTTTAAGCCGCTGTATGAAAAGTGGAATTTAGATCCAAAAAACTTATCACGAACGCTTGAAGACGGCGGAACGGTTATTAATGCTATTATTCCGTGGGGTGTCAGCGGTGCTTTTATTTCAACTGCATTAAATATTCCTGCAGCTGACTATATTCCATTTACATTCTTTAGCATTTTATGTCCTATTTTTTCAATTATTTTAGCATATACAGGCATTGGCATTGCCAAGAAAAAAGCTCAGTCTTAACTGGGCTTTTTTTTTTGGAAAAGGACAGGTAAAAAACGACAAAAAAAGTATCATTCCACTTTTCAAATCTATAATTTAATAATACAATTTACTATACGTCTTTCTTGTTAATGTATTTGGATGAATTCTTATTTCTTTATTGATGAAGAAATTTGAGTTTTGCGGTATGATAAATAAGCTGTATTGGCGATGGGATGAATGCCCTTTTTAGCAAACATTTAAGAAGGGTAAAGCCAAATGAAAACACTCATTATAAAAGAGAAAAGATATTTATTGAGGAGAGGGTTTCTGTTGAAAAAATGGGGCATCATTGCATTAATCACTGTAGCTGTGCTCGGTGTGACAGCGGTTTTCAACCGAGCTGAAAGTGATGATGTAAATAAAGAAAAATTGACTTTATTATCGCCTTATTCAAATAAAGTAGATGTATATAGCATTACGTATCCTAGTGATAATTTAAAGATAAAAGGGTTTTTAGTACAGCCTAAAGACATTGCAGACAAACATTATCCACTTTTAGTATATAATCGCGGAGGAAATCGCGAACATGGCATGATTCGCGCAAAAACACTGCAGTACTTATCATATTGGGCAAGTAAAGGCTACGTCGTGGTTGCGACTCAATACAGGGGAAATGGCGGAAGTGAAGGTACAGAGACGTACGGCGGTAAAGATATTGACGACGTATTAAATCTTATTAAGTGGGGAGAACAGCTTCCTTATGTAAATCACCAGCAAAAGGTAGCGCTAGGATATTCACGCGGCGGCATGATGACGTATTTAACGATGAAAAACGGCGTTAAATTTGATGCAGTTGTCGTACAATCAGGTATTACAGACATGTTTCAATTCTATGATCAAAGAGGGGCTGAAATGAAACAAGTGCTGCGGACGATTGTAGGAGATCCGGCGCAGTATCCAGAGAGGTATAAAAGTCGTTCTGTTGTCTATTGGAGCGATAAAGTAAATTCACCTCTTTTGATTTTACAGGGTGATCATGATCGTAAAGTTCACCACACGCAGGCTGAAAAGCTTGTGAAACAATTAGATGAGCAGGGAAAAGAATATAAATATGTACTGTACAAAAACGGAGACCATCCGCTAACTGCTTATTATGATCAATATAACGCGGAAATTGATAAATGGTTTAAAATACATTTAGCTAAGCAGTAAAGAAATTGGAAGTAGTTTTGATGAATGGAAAAGAGCAGCTTGTTTTATCCTACTACATGTAAGCATATAAAAAGGGGATGAAGCAAAATGACTCAGTCTAAAAGTCAAAAAGAGCGTCAGTGGAATGTGCGAAAACAATCACAAAACCCATCGCATGGAAAAGTGAAATCTTTTGAAGAACTATCAGAAGAAATCACGCCTAAACGTAAATAAGGTAACCACCACATAAAGGAAGACACAAAAAAGGAGAGCTGAAGCTCTCCTTTTTCTATGTTTGTTTATGGATTTGTGGACCACATGCCCGCAGATTTGATAAAAATACGCGGATGCAATTTTAATTGTGCGACCATAATTTCTGCTAGGTCTTCAGGCTGCATCACTTTATCAGGATTGCCATCCGTTAAGTTTTCTTTATACGCTAATTCCGTTGCTACTGTACTTGGTGTTAGAGCTGTTACACGAATATTGTGTTTGCGCACTTCTAACGCTAGAGATTCAGTTAAGCCGAGCACGCCAAATTTTGAAGCGCTGTAAGCACTTGTAACGGGAGCGCCTTTTTGACCAGCAGTGGATGAAATATTGATAATGTCTCCACCATTTTTTTCGATTAATTGAGGTAGAACGGCGCGCGTTACGTAGTAAACGCCCATTAAATTCACATCAATGATTTGTTTCCACTCAGCTGGGTCTAGCTCTAAAAAGCTTCCGAATTTACCGATTCCTGCATTGTTGATTAAGATATCTGTTGCCCCTAATTTTGTATGTAGATGCTCAACTGCTGCATTTACTTCTTCCATAGAAGAAACATCTGCTGTTGCATAAGCAACTTGTACATCAAATGCTTCTAGTTCAGAAGCAACAGCCTTTAAATCTGCCTCTGTACGAGCAATTAAACCGATATTTACGCCTTCTTTTGCTAATTCAATCGCAGTTGAACGACCGATGCCTTTTCCTGCTCCTGTAATAAGAGCTACTTTGCCTTTAAGTGATTGTGCCATGTATAGACTCCTTTCAATGTTCCGCATAAACATTCTTCATAATAACAAAGAATTATCCATTACTATCCTATAGAAATGCACAAATGATGTCAAAAATAAAGATTATTAAAATGGCTTCAAGTATAAATTTCCTTTTCATACAAAAACTATAGAGACTAAAAAGAAGAAATTCCGTTTCTTTTCGTTCAATGTAGTGGAGGATGAACAATGCGTATAAAAAAACTATCTGAGTTAACGAATAAATCCAAACAGCGGAAAGAAAAAGCTGATGAATAGAAGGACACTAAGGATACTAAGGATACTAATGCTTCTTCTACACAGGAAGAGCAGAAATTATCTGAGAGGGTGGGAGATAATTTATCCCGCATGAAAAAAGCACTGGGACAGAGCACGGATTTAGTTGTGCGAGAGTTTCGAATTTCGATTGAAGAAAAATTCACTTTAGGTGTTGCTTACATCGACGGATTAGTAAATAAAGACGAAGTTGAACACTATTTTGGATGTTATCTATCTTTTTTAAAGTTGTCATTGTGTTCTATGCCATTCAGTTAAGTATCGTCCGATTGTGTAATTTACGCGTACGTAATTTTTTAAG
Source organism: Priestia sp. AB (assembly GCF_028369225.1). Classification (NCBI taxonomy): domain Bacteria; kingdom Bacillati; phylum Bacillota; class Bacilli; order Caryophanales; family Bacillaceae; genus Priestia; species Priestia sp. AB. The sequence goes on along the minus strand of NZ_JAQMYN010000002.1, from coordinate 476,517 downwards.
CTTTCCTTTAGGTCTAATCATTACAGGCGTAGCGTATTATATTATTCCGAATACAGCATACTTTAATTATTTTGAAAAATATTACTGGCCTTTTTCTTTATTCGTACTAAGCCTCTGTTTTCCCTTATTATTTATTGCTCTTTCTTATATAAAGAAAAATAAGGAAGCTAAAGGCGATAGAAGCCAACAAACATAGCATTATTTATACGCATGTGGTATAATACGATGACAATTCAAGAAGAAACGCCGTGCACGTTTGTATATGTACGGGAGAGGTTCGAAAACTCCCTCTATAAAAAACTAAGATCATCGTTGATGACAAAAGACACGGTTTTAGCGTGTCTTCTTTCACGTGCTTTTCTATCAACGCGTCTTTTTGACGTGTATGCTGGCGAGGACGTGTATCTTAGTTGCTTTTTAGGGAGATTGCTGGAAAAGAGCAGTCTCTTTTTTGTGTTATAAAATTAGTCACAAAGGGAACGAACGGTTCAATAAAGTTTCTTCTTCTTTTGATTTCAATCAAAAAGGAGACGAACAATAATGATGAAAAATGAAAAAGCTATTGTTGTATTTAGCGGAGGTCAAGATAGTACAACATGTCTATTTTGGGCTTTGAAAAACTTTAAAGAAGTAGAAACGGTTACTTTTCAATATGGCCAGCGCCATAGTCAAGAGATAGAGGTAGCAAAAGCTATTGCAGCTGATTTAGGTGTGAAGCACACCGTACTAGATATGTCACTTTTAAATCAATTAGCACCAAATGCCTTAACGCGAGATGATATTGAGATCGAGCAAAAAGAAGGAGAGTTGCCTACCACATTTGTGGATGGCCGCAATCTGTTATTTTTATCATTTGCAGCCGTACTGGCTAAAAACAGCGGAGGCCGTCATATCGTAACAGGCGTTTGTGAAACTGATTTTTCGGGATATCCAGACTGTCGAGATGTATTTGTAAAATCGTTAAACGTCACGCTTAATTTATCAATGGACTTTGAATTTGTGATTCATACGCCCCTTATGTGGATTGATAAAGCAGAAACGTGGGCGTTAGCGGATGAGCTAGGGGCGCTTGAGTATGTGCGTGAAAAAACATTAACATGCTACAACGGTATTGTTGCTGATGGATGCGGCGAATGTCCCGCATGTCAATTGCGAAAACGCGGGTTAGATCAATACATGCAAACAAAAGAAGGGGGAGAGGAATAATGCTGCAACAAATGTATCCTCAAGTATTTCATGACTATGAATACGAACTGAACAAAGATATGCAGTTTGCTGCGGCACATTTTGTTCCTCACACAGAAGCAGGAAAATGCCGTCAAGTCCATGGACATACGTATTTCGTAAATCTAACTGTTGCCGGAGATACATTAGACGAAGCGGGCTTTTTAGTAAACTTTGCGCTATTGAAAAAAATTGTTTCTGGTCAATTTGATCATACATTATTGAACGATCATTCTATCTTTAACGAAGAAAATCCAAATGATTTTCCTACAACTGAAGTTGTTGCCCGTAAAATTTATGAGTTGGTTCAAGAATATCTAGACACACTACCAAATAAGCCTTCTTGCGTACAAGTATTCGTGCGGGAAACGCCGACAAGTTACGTAGTTTACCGCCCAAAGAAGGTGAAAAAACGTGGCTAATACAATTCCAGTACTTGAAATATTCGGACCAACGATTCAAGGGGAAGGAATGGTTGTAGGACGTAAGACGATGTTTGTTCGTACCGCGGGCTGTGATTATTCCTGCAGCTGGTGTGATTCAGCTTTTACGTGGGATGGATCTGCTAAAAACGATATTCGTCAGCTAACAGCAGAACAAATTTGGACGGAGCTAAAAGAAATTGGAGGAGAGTCCTTTGATCACGTCACCATTTCTGGAGGAAACCCTGCGCTTATCAAGGCAATTGGTTCACTTGTAGAGCTTTTGCACAGTCATGGGGTAAAAGCAGCTCTTGAAACACAGGGAAGCCGTTATCAGGATTGGTTCCTAAAGATCGATGATTTAACGATTTCTCCTAAGCCTCCAAGTTCATTAATGAAAACAAATTTCGCCGTATTAGACGATATTATAGAGACATTAATAAAGGAAAAACGCATGGCGCACATAAGCATAAAAGTCGTTGTATTTAATGATGAGGACTTTGAGTATGCAGCGTCTGTTCATGAACGTTATCCTGAGGTTCCATTTTTTGTTCAAGTAGGAAACGAGGACTTAACGACAATCGATAATGCGTCGTTAACACAAGAATTGCTTAAAAAGTATGAGTGGTTAATCGATAAGGCAGTGGCAGCTAAAAACATGAACGATGTAAGAGTTCTGCCGCAGGTTCACGCCCTTGTTTGGGGAAATAAACGAGGTGTGTAAGCGCATAGCAAAAAATTTACAAAGAAAAATAAAAACAGATATATACAAAATAAAAAAACGCTGTTAGAATGACAATCGTAGAAAGAGAGGAAATACAAATGAGCGGTCGAAAAGATGAAGAATTAGAAGGTGTATCACTCCTTGGAAATCAAGGAACAAACTATTTGTTTGAATATGCACCAGAGATTCTAGAAGCATTTGATAACAAACACCCAAATCGTGATTATTTTGTGAAATTCAACTGTCCGGAATTTACGAGCTTATGTCCAAAAACAGGTCAGCCTGATTTCGCAACCATTTATATTAGTTACATTCCAGATGAAAAAATGGTAGAAAGCAAGTCGTTAAAGCTTTATTTGTTCAGCTTCCGTAACCATGGAGATTTCCATGAAGACTGTATGAACATTATTATGAATGACTTAATTAAACTGATGAATCCAAGATATATTGAAGTATGGGGAAAATTCACACCACGCGGCGGGATTTCAATTGATCCATATACAAACTATGGCCGTCCCGGTACAAAGTATGAAGAAATGGCTAATTATCGCCTGATGAATCATGATTTATACCCAGAAACAATTGATAATCGTTAATTCGAACAAACAGGTTGTGTATACAACCTGTTTTCCATTGCAAAAACAACAGGTGAGAAGGTGAAAGAATGTCACAAAGATCAGCATTAGTATTAGGTGCAAGCGGACTTGTTGGTCAAGAACTTTTAAAAATGTTATTAAGCAACAGCTTATATAACCATGTGACAGTGTGTGTTCGAAAAAAGCTACCAATCGAACACACAAAGCTACGTCAGCTTGAAATTGATTTTTCAGAGCTTGATAAGCACGAAGAATGCTTTGCAGTTGATGATGTATATTGCTGTTTAGGCACGACAATGAAAAAAGCAAAAACAAAAGCGAAATTCATTAAAGTGGACTATGAATTTCCTTTAAAAGCGGCTAAATGTGCAGAAAAATATCGCTGCAAAAACTTTTTAACGATCACAGCAATTGGTGCTGATCTTCGTTCGCCATTCTTTTACAGTAAAGTAAAGGGGCAAGTAGAAGAAGATATCGCAAGCTTGTATATCCGTTCTACTCACTTTTTCCGCCCATCGTTATTATTAGGCAAGCGCCAAGAGTTTCGCCTATTTGAAAAGATTGGGGGATACACGTTAAAGTCGTGTTCATTTTGCCTTGTAGGAAAGTGGAGAAAGTATCGTCCAATTAAAGCGTATAACGTAGCCAAATCGATGATGAAAGCTGCTCTTGAAGATAAATGTGGGGTTCATGTACATGAAAGCCAAGACATTTATACAGGTGAATGCTATTATTCGTTTACCAACGGCAAGCGAGTATTATCAAAATAAAAAAAAGCCTCTTCATAAGAAGGGGCTTTTTTCTATCTTCCGTCACCATCCGCATCTCCATCTCCACCGCTATCTCCATCGCCATCATGATCGTGGTTAGAAGCAGTTTCACTCCAGCTTGTGTAGGAGTTAGAATCTTCTTCGGCATAATTCATGGGTTCAACGGATGTTTTTTTATTTGAAGTTTGTTTGCGTTTAAAAACGAACTGCACGATAAAAAAAAGAATGACAATAAGAGCAACGATAAACAATACAGTATCAAACATGCTAGTAATTCCTTTCGGTAAGAAGATAGTAGTAGCTTGTTGTTATTGTCACACGAAAATAAGTCCCTTTCAAGAAAAAATGGGGCCTGTTTTTGTTTCTTTAAGGAAACTTTTTTTATCTCAGCCATATATTATTGTATAAAGAAACATTTTAGAAAAGAGGGAATACAGTGAAAAAAAGTTCGAAGGATGTTAAGGTGCAACAGTATATTTACCTCATGTATAAGCTGGGGATTATTACAGAAGAACAAAAGAATCAATTCTTTCAAAATCAATAAAAAAGCAACCGCTTTTGCTGTCCGGCTGCTTTTTTCCTTTACATAGCTGGATTAATGATGATGTAGTTTTTGTGGTTGACAACAGTTCGCTGTTCTAAGTCTAAATCGCGGTAGTTTGACATGTAAGTCAAATCTACAATCACGGAGTTTTCATTTACTTTTTCGACAATGCCCTGTAAGCCATTTTTAAATTCTATCAAGTTTCCTACCTCTGCTATTTTCATGATTCATCGCTCCTTTGTTTTAAATTAGTTCATTATAAATTTTTTCAATAATTTTAATTTTAAAAATAGTAAAACTAGTTAGCGTTTTCTTTTTTTACAATTTTGCCTTAAAACTGGGAATTAGTAAAGGGTTTTTTGAAAAAATATAAAATAAAATTGAAAAAATAAGTAAAATGTGCTGAGAAATAAAAGGAATTGATAGCTTTAACGAAAGAGAGAAGCAGGACAGTTCCATCTTTGTTCATCTTTCGTTATAATAAACGAGGTATAATCTTGTCATAAATTATAAGAATTAGAAGGTGTAGAAATTGAAAGATACTGGACTCGTGCTCGAAGGAGGCGGTATGAGAGGCCTTTATACAACTGGAGTTTTAGATTACTTTATGGAAAGAAATCTGTACCTTCCGTATGTAATTGGCGTTTCAGCCGGCGCTTGTCATGCCACTTCTTATTTATCTAGACAAATAGGAAGAAGTCGCAAAGCTAATTTAGATTTTTTAGAGGATCCTCGCTACTTGTCGTGGAAAAATTATTTTAAAACAAAAGAGATATTTGGAATGGATTTCGTTTTTGATGAAATTCCTAATCAGCTTCTTCCATTTGACTTTGAGGCATTTGCTGAGCGTACAGAGAAGCTTGTAGTAGGAGCAACGGACTGCGTGACGGGAGAACCCGTTTATTTTGATGAATATGACCGGGACATTTTGACAGCGGTTCGCGCTTCTAGTTCCCTTCCATTTTTAGCACCTGTCGTTACATATAAAGGAAAAGAGCTGTTAGACGGAGGAATTAGTGATCCAATTCCAATCAAAAAAGCAGTGCAGGATGGATATAGAAAAAATATTGTTGTGCTAACGCGAAACGAAGGATATCGAAAAAAGAAATCAAATATGCTTTGGTTATTGAAGCGCAAATATCGTCATTATGATGGGCTGACTCGTGCGCTTGAGAACCGCTATAAATTGTATAATGAAACATTGTCATATATTGAAGAACAGGAAAGACAGGGGAATATCTTTGTGATTCGTCCGCAAACCCCTCTTGTAGTAGGGCGAATTGAGAAAAATCGTGAGCGTCTCGACGCTCTTTACAACCAAGGATATAAAGAAGCAGAAGCTCAATTTGCATCTCTGCAAAATTGGCTGAACAGTTAAAAGCGAGGTGAAACTGAATGGATGAACAAACAGCAATAAACATGTTGAATGAGTTAAGTGAAGGAAAAGTAACCGAAATTAAAGTTAAAAAAGAAGACTTTCTTGCTTTTCGCCCTTTTTTAGTAAATCGCCCTGATTTCAAACATTTTCGTGGAATAGCTGGACGCGGTGGAGATTTCACCTATACGTATCTAGAAATTCCTAGGAGCTAAACGAAATGATGGCATTATTTGATTATGCCTTATATAATGAATGTATGAGCCTGTACAGTAGAGAATATACTGTTACAAGTGCTTGTGCGTTTATTTAGTAACGTACGGTAAGAGCGAATAAACGTGTTTAGTTATAGGAGGGATATTATGGATGAGTTTCGAAAAAGTACAGCACCTTTTTATTTTGCAGATCATATATGGAAAGATAAAAATGGAATGACGACTTATGGGATGCTGTTAACGAACCGGCCCGAAGATGACGGGGACTATGACCTCCATTCGTTATTAGAAGAAGCATATGTAGATCATAAAAAAATTCTAATTACTACTGTTTACGACAACAGTGAACAGCAGTTGACCGGATACGTGATACATTTATCAGATGATCAAGACGTCTTTACGTTTATGGATGATACGGGTGCTAAGCTAGTGATTGATTTCTATGATGTTGTAGAAATTGAGATCGAAGATTAAAAAGAGCTGAATGTTGATTACAACATTCAGCTTTTTTGTGTAAAAGTAGATGAATTTAAATGTTTATCATAAGAATTATAAGGGAAAAACGAATGGAGAAATTTCTGATTAAACTGAAATAAAGCGGGAAAATATACCTGTATTTCAGAAAAATTACCGTGATTATGACAAAAAACAAGGTACAATGTCATAATTGTGTTCCGGACGTAATTTTGTTCATCAAACTTAAAGAAATGTAATTGAATCGTTCGGTGAAACCCCTATATAGCTATGATAGAGTAATACCATACGAAATTTCAGGAGGTATTACCTATGAAACATAGTTATATGAAATCAATGGTAGTAGCTTGTTTAGCTACTCTTTCATTTATAGGTTTTAATGCAACAGCTACGGCTGCAACTAATTATAAAGTAGTCAAAGGCGATAGTCTTTGGAAGTTAGGTAAAAGATATAGTGTAACAATTGACGATATTAAAAAATTAAACAATCGTCAAGGAGATATGATTTATATTGGTGAAACATTAGCGATTCCGAGTAAGACAAAAGTGCTGGCTGCTGAAACAACAGAACCTTCAACGGCAGCACCGGCTAATACGGCTAAGCCAGAACCAAAACCAGAAGCCAAACCCACAGAGCAGGAAACACCTGCAGTTTCGATTTCAGCAAGTGAAAAAGATTTATTAGCTCGCTTAGTAGAAGCTGAAGCAAAAGGCGAATCATATGAAGGAAAAGTAGGGGTAGCAACAGTGGTGTTAAACCGTGTAGATTCTCCGAAGTTTCCAGATACGGTAACAGGAGTTATTAAACAAGTTGTCGGAAAAGCATACGCTTTTTCACCGGTCCAAAACGGATCAATTAACAAACCTGCTTCAGAAGATTCGAAAAAAGCAGTAGAGCAAGCATTGACTAGAAAAGATCGTTTAGACGATTCCATTTACTTTTATAATCCAAAAACAGCTACCGATAACTGGATTCGTTCACGTGCTGTAATTAAAACAATTGATCATCATGTATTTGCTAAATAAAAAAGAGCCGTTCTGGCTCTTTTTTTTAGTCTAAAAAAATATCTCGTTCCAAACTGCCTTCAGAACCTGTTAAAACCAGACCAATATCGGTATCAGCTTCTAAGTTCTGAACGATAGTAAAAGGCACTTTGTGTTGGTTAGCCGCTTGAATATAGGGAGAGAGGTATGAGTAAGACAAGGAGCCATTTAAAAACAAATGACCGTCTTTCACTTTTTTTAAAAGAGGCTTTATTTTTGCTGCATCCTTTTTCATGACTTGCCCTTTTTTTAGCGCAAGTTCAATATTCTCACGTAGAGCAGTTAAGAAATATCTTCTTTCGTCTCTTTTTGTTTCCTTTGCTCCGTACATTCCTCGTTCTAAGTATTCTTCTAGTTGATCAGACATTGCGTCACTTCCTTTCGTTATAAACTATAAACGATTATGGCTATAAGTAAAAGGGATAGAAAAAAAGGAAAATCACTGTGCTATATCACCTGTTTTTTTGCTGAGTACAAAGAAAAACAAAAAATGTGTTGAAATTTAGCCTGAAATATTGTTTAATGTAAATAGATAGAAAATCATATCGGTTTTTTATTAAAGGTTTGTAAGCGATTACAGATATACATACATAGCAGCGTTTGGGGAGACGCTCCTATGATTTTATGTTCAAAGCGCATTGTATAAAAAGGGGATTATATAGCTTTAGGGCATATACGGTCAAGCAAAGGGTCAGATAAATTAATAAAAAATCGTTATGTATTTTCATAAGAAGAACGGTCAACATTTTTGTTGAGCGTTCTTTTTATGCGTTCATATTATGTTTATTCCTCATTGCATTTCTCTTATTTTACATAAGTTACATGTAGTATGTTTCAAAGCCTTAAAAAATATATGTTTGTACGCTTGTTTAATCCTAATGAGGTGGTAGAAAAGGAATATTTTTTAAGAAATCACAAAAAAAGAGGCGATTGCCTATGCAAGAAGTAGGTGAATAACATATGTAATAAAGAGAATGAAATATAATTTGAGGAGGCATGTATCATGCAAGAATTTGATATTAATGACATAAGAAGACCATTCGGTGGTTTTGGAGGCTTTGGAGGCTTTGGTCGTCCAGGATTCGGTTTCGGTCGCCCAGGTTTTGGTTTCGGTCGTCCTGGTTTTGGCTTCGGCCGTCCGGGGTTCGGCTTTGGCTTTGGTCGCCCTTGGGGTTGGGGCTTTGGAGCTCCATTTCTTGGAGGATTAGTTCTTGGAAGTGCACTAGGAGGTCCAGGTTATTACGGTTATCCAGCACCATATTATCCGCCGTACCCACCATATTATCCTTATTATTATTAAAACAGTGAGCGCTGATAAAGCGCTCTTTTATTATGTCCAGTCCAAGGTATATATAGAATGAATGCAAGACGTTACGTTTAGAAAAAGATAACAGTTTTAAATAAGGAATGAACGCTTAAGCTAAAGGAGACAAGTTTTCCTTGCAACAATTGTTGATTTTGCTATAATAACTTCGGTGGCATTTTTGGTCACTGGGTGGGCGAGGGATAGATGAAAAGAAGGAAATTAGATTGAACGCATTATTTGAAAAGTTGTTTCGTTTAAACGACCACCAAACAACTGTCGCAAAAGAAAGCTTAGCTGGGGTCATTTCATTTCTTTCCATCGTGTATATTATTGCTGTTAATTCAACCATTTTGTCTGATGCCGGTATTCCGCTTGAAGCAGGAATATTCGCAACAGTAGCTTCGGCTTTTGTAGGCTGTGTTATTATGGCTTTTTGGGCAAATGCGCCTCTCATCCTGGTGCCAGGTATGGGGATTAATGCATTGTTTACGTATACGATGGTTCAATCAATGGGGTTATCTTGGCAAGAAGGGTTATTAGCAGTAGTGATATCCGGCTTTCTTTTTATAGCATTAGCTTTTTCACGACTGTCTGCCAAAATTGTCTCTTCGATTCCGCATTCGCTAAAAGAAGCGATAACAGTCGGTGTTGGCTTATTTTTAACATTTATCGGTTTGCAAAAAGGGAAGCTTGTAGTTCCAAGCGAAAACACATTTGTAGCACTTGGAGACTTGTCAGATCCGTTTGTGATCAGTACGCTGTTGACGTTAATTATCACAATCGTACTGTTTATCCGAAATGTGAAAGGTAACTTTTTGTTAAGCATGATTGCTGGATCAGTCCTTGCCTTCTTACTTGGTGTAAGAAGCGGTGCAGAAAAAGGACAGTCGGCTGTGAGCGTGAACGACTTCTTTAGCAGCTTTGGCACATTGTCTTTTGGAGCTATTGGAGACGTTGCGTTTTGGGCAGCTGTCTTTTCATTAACAATGGTATTGATTTTTGAAAATATCGGTTTGCTGCATGGTCAGCTAGGTATGATGAATCAAGATAGCAAATTTCCGCGGGCCTTTCAAGCAACAGCCGCCTCAGCTTTGCTAAGCGGCGTGTTTGGAACAAGTCCAACGGTGTCTTCTGTAGAAGGAGCATCTGGTATTGCAGCTGGAGGGCGAACGGGTTTAACATCGCTGATTACAGGAGTTTTATTTTTAAGTTCACTTCTGTTTATTCCATTTATCAAGCTGGTTCCAGATAGTGCTATTGCACCTATTCTTATTGTTATTGGAGCATTGATGATTCAAAATATCAAAAACATCAATTTACAGGACTTAACAGAAGGTTTCCCTGCATTTTTAATTATTGCGCTTATTCCTCTTACGTACAGCATTGCTGATGGAATTGCATTTGGGTTCATTGCGTATCCACTGCTTAAATTATTCCTTGGTAAAATGCGTGAAGTATCGATGTTTATGTATGTAAGCGCGCTGTTGTTTTTCTTGAATTTTGTGCTGCATTATATTGCTTAAAATAGACAGCTGAGTACTTTTGCTCAGCTGTTTTTTGTGTTTGCGGTAAAGAATCCTCTTTTTAGCTATCATACTCCGTATTTCGTGTCCTTTGGCTAATCTGCCGCTTCTAAAATGACGTTTCTTGCGTAAAGTAGTACAGAGGTCGGAGGGGGATATAAGGGGGAGAAAACGATGGGAATTAAATTAATTAAAATATCAGCCGTTTATTTTGGAATTGGCATCATATTGGGGTATTATATGTCAATTGTTCACAGCTACGCTTTGACACCTGTTCACGTGCATATCAATTTATTAGGATGGACATCGCTTACGTTAGCGGGACTTATTTATTATTTGTTTCCTGCGTTTAGCGAAAGTAAATTAGCCAAACTGCACGTATGGTTGCATAATATAGGATTACCGGTCATGATGATTGGTTTATTTTTCATGATCGTACTAGAAAACCAAGCTTTTACACCCGTAGTGGCAGCAGGAGCAACACTTACGGCTATTGGCGTTTTAATTTTCGTATATCACATCCTTAAAAATTTGAAATCTGAACGATGAACGAAGAAGGTCGTTGACGATGGCTGCTAATTTCAAAAGGAAAAAGAACCAGCTATAGCGAATATACATGTAAACAAGGTGAAAGTGTGATTTACATAAAGATGTGCTAGGCATCTTTATAAGGAGGGGTAAGCTGCAGGGATTTCTAGCTCTTATAAAAGCCAATAAAAGGGCTGATTATAAGTTTCTTGCGGCGGAGATACTATGGGAGAACATCAACAATTAGTGCGTGTTAGGGAGCTAGCAAATGAAATTATTCGACTTCGTCTTCAAGACCGTACGACTTATGACGAATTAGAGTTGCAAAATAATGTAGAGTTGTTGTCTCGTTCTGTGGTTGACTTAGTAAACATTATGTTAGCCGAAGATGTGGATTCGTCCACGTCTTTAAAAGCTACAGCTTCTAAAATGAAAATGGTGTATAATAACATGCATCAAGCTGAGAAAAAAGATTATTTGCATTTCTAATTGCTAGGCTCCTTTTCGCCACAAACGAAATGGAGGTGTACGAGGCAGATGCTATCGTCACTAACGACTTCTGAAGCTATTGTAGCATCCGTTCTTGCACTGGTTGTCATTGCCGTTTCCATTATCTTTTTTGCCACTCTTATTATGGTTGTTGTTCGACGAGAAAGAATCAGCAGCTTGGTTAATCACGGAGAGCATGCAGATGGGAAGCAAAAAAGCTTAGGTGAATTTTTTCGTTCTTTACGAAAAAAATAACTACCGTTTTCTTATTAAATAGATAAAAGCGGTCAATTTAAACGTTGACCGCTTTTTTTAGGTTGTTTGCTTATTTTTTTCTAAAACAATACGCGCTGCTTCACTAACTGATGACACAACAGCAGAGGCGTGGCGCTGCACAGGTTCAGGTGCTGTAGCCATAGCGAAACTGTTCGGCGTTAATTGAAACATAGGAATATCATTAAATGAATCCCCCACACATGCAATTTCCTCTGGTTTTAGCTGAAGATGATTTAATAAAATTTCAATGGCATTTCCTTTGCTGATATGTTTAGGCATAATATCCAAACACTGCTTGGCGGAAATATATGTATCAATATAATCACCAAACTCTTCGTTCACTTCTTTTTGCAGAGCTACCATTTCATCATGATCTCCAAGAACCGTGATTTTGGATGGAGAAAGAGCGTGACCAAATGAATCCGTCATTTCAATTTGTTCTTCGATAGGGAAAAACATGTGAGTTTCAATCGCTTCAATAATTTCATTTCGCTGCTCTACATAATTCGTGTCGTTTGAACAGACAAGCGTAATACGGTTAGGATCTATCGTTTTTTTATAAAGTTGAACCGCTAAATCATCTTCAAACACTTTTCCATGAAGTTCTTGATTTTCTTTGGTCCACACAAATCCTCCGTTTTGGCTAATGCGATGAAATGTATTATTAATATCAGTAGAAATCTTTAAAATTTCCGTATCCATTCGTCCAGAAGCAAGACAAACCTCTACTCCTTGGCGCTGAAGTTCACTAAGTGCGTCTGCATTATGCTGTTCTACGTATTTTTCTTCGTGTAAAAGAGTACCATCTAAGTCGCTTACAAATAATTTAATCATTTACTGAAAATTCCTTTCCTTAAAAAAATTTCTGTGATAAGAGCGTTACAAATTTATTACATTCCTTATTCTATCAGTGTTTCCCAAGGAACTCATAAAAAAAGCTCAAACCGGCGGTCAATTCAAAGAGATTAAGACATAACTACATCAATTTTTTCCGCTGGAGTCTTCGCCTTGCCCTTCAAACAGCTAGAAACAGCTACATGAAATCCAGTTCACGATCACAATGAAAAAAATTCGAACGCAGTTGATTCTCAATTAAGAATCTGGATTTACCGTTCGGATCTTTCTTCAGCTAAAATCCATTTGTCGCAGCTTTTTTTCAGGTTTGTTCACTGTAAAAAACAGCCGCGGTCTAAAAGACCGCGGCCATATTTTACAATACGTTAAAATATTTCGCTTCAGGATGTGCAAAAACAAGGGCTGTAACAGAAGCTTCTGGTTCCATCATGAAACCGTCTGTTAACTGAATGCCGATGTCTTCAGGTTTAAGTAATTTAAACAGTTTTGCTTGGTCTTCAAGGTCTGGACATGCAGGATATCCGAATGAAAAACGCTGACCTTGGTATTTGGCTGAAAAACGCTCCGCCATTGTAAAGTCAGGCGAATCAGGGAATCCCCAGCGGTCACGAATTTGCTGATGAACACGTTCTGCTAATCCTTCAGCTAGTTCAAGCGCAAGAGCTTGGAACACGTGACTCTTTAAAAACTCGCCGTTTTCTTTGAATTTCGCCGCGCGTTCGCGAATGCCTGTTCCTGCTGTTACAGAGAAGAAACATACATAGTCCATCTCTTTTTCTTTAGGCTTTGCAAAATCAGATAAGCACAGGAACTGTCCTTTTGTTTGCCGAGGGAAGGTAAAGCGTTCAATTTCTGTTTTTTCATCAGCAGGATCATAAATAATTAAATCATTTCCGTCTGCTTGAGCAGGGAAGAACTGATAAATAACCGCTGGCTTAATTAAGTTTTCTTTTAGTGCCAGTTCGAGCAGGTCATCAACGGTTTCTTTTAATTGAACAGCGCGCTCGTCTTTTTCAGCAAGCAGTTTATTCACTTTTCCTTTTAGTCCTAAGTGATGGCCTAAAAGCATCTGCCAGTTAATATACGGAAGAACCTGTGCCAAATCGTAGTGTTTGACAACGTGCCGCTTTAAATCAGCCGGTACAAAAACAGGAGCGTCCGTTGAAATGGCGGATCTTTCTAAAACAGCGGTAGCTGCTTGAGCGGTTTGAGGCTGGCGTTCTCGAACCGTTACTTTCTTTTCTTGCCGCGTTTTTAAATCTGCTAAAAGCTGAATAACTTCTTCTTTGTTCTGCAGCTTATTTGCTAACGCTAATCCGTCCATCGCATCTTTGGCGTAGAGGACCGCACCTTCATATTCCGGGGCAATTTTAAAGTCAGTAAATTTACGGGAAAGGGCAGCGCCTCCTACCATAATTGGAACATCAATGCTTGATTGTGTTAAATCCTGGGCAGTCAAAACCATTTGCTGAGCTGACTTTACTAGAAGACCTGACAGGCCAATGATGTCTGGCCTTTCTTCTTTTACTGCTTCAATCAGCTGCTGGGGCGTTACTTTAATTCCTAAATCAATTACTTTAAAACCATTGTTGCTTAAAATGATGTCTACTAAGTTTTTACCGATATCGTGCACGTCGCCTTTAACCGTTGCAAGAATAACTTTGCCTTTTCCAGAATCATTTTCAGTTGCTTCCATGTGAGGTTCTAAAAAGGCAACGGATGCTTTCATAACTTCCGCACTTTGAAGCACTTCTGCTACAATCAGCTGGTTGTCATTAAACAAACGTCCAACTTCCGCCATCCCCTTCATAAGCGGTCCGTTAATAATATCTAACGGATCATCATATTGAGCTAAAGCCTGTTCTAAATCAGGAAGCAATCCTTCTTTTGTACCTTCGACAATATACATTGCCAATCGTTCTTCGAGTGTTAACGTAGAAATTTCTACTTTTGCTTCTTTCTTTTTATCACGATAAAAGTCGGTAAACGTGCTTAACGTTTCATCAGTTGTGTTAAATAATAACGCATTAGCAAGCTCAATTTCAGCTTCTGGAATAGAAGCATAGCGCTCTAACTTTTCGGTATTAACAATGGCATAATCGAGTCCAGCCTGCGTACAGTGATAAAGGTAAACCGCATTTAGTACTTCACGTCCGACTGGAGGAAGACCGAATGACACGTTACTTACGCCAAGAATGGTCAGGCAATCAGGCAGGGCTTCTTTAATCATTTTAATTCCCTTAACTGTTTCTTCAGCAGAACCAATATATTGTTCATCACCAGTCCCTACAGGAAACACAAGAGGGTCAAAAATAATATCTTTTGAATTAAAGCCATGTTTTTCAACAAGCAGATCATGTGAGCGTTTAGCAATCTCTACTTTTCGTTCTGCAGTAACGGCCATGCCTGTTTCATCGATTGTACCGACAACCAGAGCTGCACCGAATTTTTTTACTAGCGGTAAGATTGCATCAAAACGCTCTTCACCATCTTCTAAGTTAATGGAGTTAATAATGACCTTACCTTGTGAGTACGTTAAAGCTTTTTCAATAACTTTCTCGTCGGTTGAATCGATTACAAGAGGAACCTTCACTTTTTTTACAACTTCTTGAATAAATTCCTCCATGTCTTCCATTTCTTCACGGTCCGGATCCGCTAAGCAAATATCAATAACGTGAGCACCATTTTTAACTTGAGCACGCGCAATTTCAGATGCTTCTTCAATTTTCCCTTCCGCAATCAGACGCTTGAACTTGCGAGAACCGATTACATTCGTACGTTCTCCCACAAAAAGAGGGCGCATAGAATCGTCATATACAAGTGGTTCAATACCGGTTACAGCATGGTTATGCTCGGAGCGATCAAGCGAACGGGGCGCAACCTCTTTTACCGCTTCAGCCAGTGCTTTAATATGAGCAGGCGTTGTACCGCAGCATCCGCCTACAAAGTTCAGCCAGCCTTTATCAGCAAACCCTTTAATTTTTTGAGCAAGCAGCTCAGGGGATTCATGATAATTGCCTTCTTCATCCGGAAGTCCAGCGTTTGGATAACAGCTAACTGCTGAAGTGGCTAGGTCTGAAAGAGAGCGAATATGATCCGTCATAAATTCAGGGCCTGTCGCGCAGTTAAGTCCGACTGAAAGAGGCTTCATGTGTTCCAGTGATAAGTAAAAAGATTCGATATCTTGCCCAGCGAGAGTTGTTCCCATCGGCTCAATTGTTCCTGAAATCATAATAGGAACTTCGATTTTTAGTTTTTCAAACGCCGCTGTAATGCCTAGAAATGCGGCTTTTACGTTCAGCATGTCTTGACAGGTTTCGACTAAAAGCAAGTCAACGCCGCCGTCTAACAAACCTCGAGCTTGCTCTTCGTACGATTCTACTAACTCAGGGAATGTAATACCTCCGGTAACAGAGAGAGTTTTAGTGGTAGGACCGATAGCTCCAGCTACGAACCTAGGCCATTCGGGAGTTGAATATTTATCGCGGGCTGCACAAGCAAGCTTCACAGCTTCGATATTCAATTCATACGCCAAGTGACCTAAATCGTATTCATCAAGTACGGTAGATGTTGAGCCAAACGTATTGGTTTCAATGATGTCAGCACCTGCTGCAAAGTACTCTTCATGAATGCGCTGAATCACATGAGGCGCTGTTCGAGTCAAATATTCGTTGCAGCCTTCATATTCTTCGCCGCCAAAATCTTCAGCGGTTAAATCAGCATCTTGAATCATCGTTCCCATTGCTCCATCGATGACGAGTATTCGCTTCTTTAGTTGTTGTTCGATAAGTGAGCTCATTTATATCTTCCTTTCTGATGTAACAAGTTGCTTGTCATGAATATAGCGTGTTAGAATTTCGGTCATTTCATAGCGCATAAACGGCGTAATTAAGTAAATACCGTCAAATAACTCATATGCTGTATCAATTAAGTTTTTTGCAATCGCAAGACCTTCGACTTCACCGCGGATTCGGTCATTTCCCGTTGCATCCATGCGTTCTAGAATATCTTCTGATAATTTAATTCCAGGTACTTCATGGTGAATAAATCGAGCATTTCTTGCGCTTGTTAACGGCATGATACCGATATATACCGGTGTTGTTAAATGTTTGGTTGCTTCATATACCTCTTCAATTTGCTTAGTTGAATAGAGAGGCTGAGTAATGAAATAGTGAGCCCCGCAGTCGATTTTCTTTTCCAAACGCTGAACGGCTCGGTCTAAGTGACGCACGTTTGGGTTAAAGGCAGCTGCAATGGAAAAATTGGTTTTTTGACCAAGTGGTTTGCCGGAATAAGATAGTCCTTCATTAAACTGAGCGATTAAACTAATCAAGTCAAATGAAGATAAATCGTAGACCGAAGTGGCGCCAGGGAAATCGCCAACTTTTGACGGATCACCGGTAATTGCAAGTACTTGATTCATTCCTAGCGTATGAAGTCCCATTAAATGAGATTGAAGTCCAATTAAATTTCGGTCGCGACAGGTAATATGAATAAGCGGTCGTGCTTTTGTTTCTTGCTGCATCAGTGTTGCCATTGCCAAGTTGCTGATGCGAGGTGAGGCAAGAGAATTATCAGCTAATGTAATAGCATCTACGCCGACTTTATCAAGTGCTTTTGCGCCTTCTAAAAATTTCGTGGGACCAAGCTGTTTAGGCGGATCTAGCTCGACGATAACCGAGCGGCGCTTCTTCACAATTTCATGCATATGAGGTTTATCCTGCTTCTCACGCTCTTGAACCCTAACGGCAGGTCTCATTTTAACGACTTTGCTTGTAATCGGAGGCAGGTCTTTTAAGGCAGATGACATTGCGCGTACGTGAGCTGGTGTTGTACCGCAGCATCCTCCAATTAAGCGAACCCCTTGTTCGCGGAATAAACGCGCGCTTTCTACAAAGTAGTCTTCATTTGTTTCATATTCCAGCTTTCCTTCCACATACGCCGGAAGGCTGGCATTAGGATAAGCAGATAAGAAAGCACGATCAGGAAGCGGTACTTCTTCAAGAGACTGAATCATATGATAAGGACCTAAACGGCAGTTTAGCCCGACAACATCTGCTCCCAGCGCCTCTAATTCTTTTAATGCATCTGCTAAAGGACGGCCATCTTGCAGTACGCCAATATCATGCAGGGAAACGTGGGTAATAATAGGCTTATCCGTTTCTTTTCTTGCCAGTGTAAGAACGGTTTTTAATTCTTCGAAGTCATAGTATGTTTCAAACAAAAGGCCATCCACGCCTTCATTTAAAAGCCAAAACATTTGTTCACGAATGCTTCGTTTAACCTCTTCTAAACTAATAGCGTTTTTTTGGAAAGAACGAATTCCGCCGAGTGTACCAACCACGTAAGCCTGATCTTTTGCAGCTTGTTTCGCTAATTTTACACCAGCAACATTGATGTCTTTGACTGAATCTTCTAATCCATAACGGGCAAGTTTTTGATAATTAGCAGCGTACGTATTTGTTTGAATAACGTTTGCACCAGCTTCTACATAGGCTCTGTGAATACGAGAAACCTCTTCTGATTTGGTGATGTTTAGTTCTTCAAAACAGCTGTCGATACCGTGTGAGTAAAGGAGGGTACCAGTGGCACCATCCCCAATTAAAATTTTAGACTTTAAATCTTCAAGTAACCCCATGTCAAAACCTCCTTAAATTGTTCCGCTTCTATTTTACGAGTGATTCGTTTTATGCAATATGCCGATAAAATAGAAAAAGTCTTCTTAAGAAGAAGACTTTTTTCGCCTTCTTATCTTCCAAGCAATAAATTGCTTGCTGGATTTAGCACCATGTCTCTAACGACTGGTTGCTGAGGTTTCAAAGGGCCAGTCCCTCCACCTCTCATGATAAGAATCAATTGTATATAATTGAAACATATTTTTTTAAATAGAAAGAATACTTATTTAATAATTTATCTGATTTTTAGAAATTATACAACAGTAAATTGTGAATTTCCAGCAAATATTGAGGAAAATTTAAAAGCTAAAGGGAAAATATCCGTATATTTTGTTTGGAAATGACTGTTATGTTAGGGGTTAAGGAGTTTTTTGTGAGAAATACAAAAAGAAAATGAAAAAAATAAACGAAAAGGCACAAGCGCTGGGGGATGCGTAGATTTCCACGTAAAAAGGCTCGTCTTTTTTTTATCGTTTCTACATATAGTGAACTATGAAGGGTAGAAGGGTGATGGGCATGAAAAGGTGGAAACTCACGCTGCAGGTTGCTGCTACGTATGTAGGCACCGTTGTAGGAGCCGGTTTTGCAACAGGCAAGGAAATCGTTCAATTTTTTACACAGTACGGGGAACTTGGAATGGTCGGAATTTTGGTCAGCGGCTTGTTTTTTATTTGGCTAGGTTCAAAAATGATGCTGCTTTCGCACGCAATTGGGGCTTCTTCTTATCAGCAGCTTAATACATATTTATTTGGTGATGTGCTTGGAAAAGCGGTAAACGGTGTAATGATTGTCATTTTATTTGGAGTAACTTCAGTCATGCTAGCGAGTACGGGGGCAATAGGAAAAGAACAGTTCGGGCTGTGGCCTCCTGTTGGGATGATTTTTACAATTGTTTTAACTTATATATTTATCGCAAAAGGAATTAACGGTATTTTAATGGTTAATTCTCTTGTTGTGCCGATGATGCTTTCATTTGCTTTTATCATCTTTATGCCGAATATCAGCTATTTCTCACTGATTCAAACGAAGCCGGATTTAACGCTCGTCACGCAGTGGAAGTGGGCGGTTAGTCCCTTTTTATATATTTCCCTGAATCTAGCTTTGGCTCAGGCCGTTTTGGTTCCATTAGGAAGCTCGGTGAAAGATAGGAGCGTGATTAAAAAAGGGGCCGTAATAGGAGGATGTGTACTTACGTTTATGCTTGTTTCTACTCATCTTGCCCTTTCCAATTTGCCTTATTCATTTCAACTTGATATTCCGATGAGTGCCGTTGTTAAAAATATCTCAGCGTGGGTGAATGTTTTATTTACGGTAGTTGTGTTGGGCGAGATTTTTACTACATTGATTGGAAATGTATTTGGCATCGCTAAGCAGCTTCAGTCATTTCTTCCCCTCAATGACAAACAAGCTTTTGCGTTTATTATCTTGGCTTGCTTTATTATTGGGCAATTCGGATATGCCCAGCTTCTTGAATTTTTGTATCCCATATTTGGCTATATTGGACTAGCTTTTGTATGGATGCTATGTATTAAAAAAGAAAAAATAAGCTAAAAGCTGGATTTTAAAGAATAGATGTGAAAAAACGAAGTTAAATGATGTGACAAGTCGATTTTACTTTGCTATAATGTAAAACAAATAAGACTATAGCAGTCGAATATATTATCCTTCGGGGTCGGGTGTAAGTCCCAACCGGCGGTGATAAAGCTTATGCTTTTAAGCCCGTGACCCGTTTTCATACGATGTATGTTAGCGGTGGATCTAGTTAAAGTCTAGAGCCGACAGTAAAAGTCTGGATGGGAGAAGGATCAGGAAGCACAGTTGTTTTTTTGTGTTGAATTAATAAGGGGCACGCTTGCCTTTTTTAAAGCTACCCTTGTTTTTGTACACAAAATATAACTGTTTATTTCGTATACAATTAGCGGAATTTTGCATAGATAAAACTGATTCAGCTCAGCCGACCCCTTGGACATTTGTTCAAGGGGCTTTTTTATTTTCAGTGGTTGGGGGAAAGATAAATATGAAAAAAAAGCAGCTGCTATTTCAAAATGGTATAAGAAGTTGGAATAGCGCCAAAGCAGGTGAAGAAAATGTTCACAGGTATCATTGAAGAAATTGGAAAAATAAAACGTATTCAAAAGGCCACAGAAGCAATTGTTCTTACGATTGATGCGAAGACCGTGTTAGAAGATGTGAACTTAGGGGACAGTATTTCAGTTAACGGCGTTTGTTTAACCGTAACGGCTTACTCTCAAAATGAATTTACGGTCGATGTCATGCCGGAGACGATTAAAGCAAGTACCCTTCAGCTTCTAACCGTTGGATCACGTGTTAACTTAGAGCGGGCGATGGCTGCAAATGGCCGGTTTGGAGGGCATTTCGTTAGCGGACACGTTGATGGAATTGGAACCATTGTAAGCAAAACACGTAAAGGAAATGCCTTTTATTATGAAATTCAAGTCGATCCTGAACTTCGTGAATTTATGATGTTAAAAGGATCTGTTTCCGTAGACGGAACAAGTCTTACTATTTTTGATGTCAGCAACCAATCATTTACTATTTCTCTTATTCCTCACACGGTGCTTCACACAGTCGTTGGAGACAAACAGCGAGGAGACAAGGTGAATATTGAATGCGATATGTTAGCTAAATATATGCATCAGATGATGACAAATAAGTCAACTCCTGGCGCCTCGAATCGTTCAGGTAACATGAAGGATTTATTGCAGCAGCATGGTTTTACAAATTAACAGTGAGGTGAAAGAGATGTTTCATAAAGTAGAAGAAGCCATTGAAGAGTTAAAAAAGGGAAAAGTGGTTATTGTATGCGATGATGAAGATCGAGAAAACGAAGGAGATTTTATTGCATTAGCCGAAAAAACGACGCCTGAGGTTATTAACTTTATGGCTACTCATGGAAGAGGATTAATTTGTACACCTGTTAATGAAGAAATTGCGCATAAATTGAATCTTCACCCGATGGTAGCGAACAATACGGATGTACATGGCACAGCATTTACAGTAAGTATTGATCATATTTCAAGTACAACAGGTATCAGTGCATACGAACGCTCTGCTACCGTTATGGCTCTTGTAAATGAAGCGACGGTAGCAAGTGATTTTCAACGCCCAGGACATATTTTCCCATTGATTGCAAAAGACGGGGGCGTTCTGCAGCGTGCAGGTCATACAGAGGCTGCTGTTGATTTAGCAGTATTAGCAGGAGGAAAGCCTGCGGGTGTTATTTGTGAAATTATGAATGAAGATGGAACAATGGCACGTGTACCGGATTTAACAAAAATTGCAGAGCAATTTGATTTAAAAATGATTACAATAAAAGATTTGATTGCCTACCGCCGCAAACATGATCAGCTTATTAGCCGTGAAGTAGAAGTGAGCTTACCTACGGCATTTGGTGAGTTTAAAGCTGTAGGATATACAAATAAACTTGATAATAAAGAACATGTGGCTCTTATCAAAGGTGATATTGATCATAATAGCCCCGTTCTCGTTCGCGTTCACTCTGAGTGTTTGACTGGAGATGTGTTTGGTTCTGAACGCTGCGACTGCGGTCCTCAGCTTCACGCAGCTCTTACGCAAATTGAAGAAGAAGGACGCGGCATTCTGCTGTATATGCGTCAAGAGGGCAGAGGTATTGGCTTACTAAATAAGCTAAGAGCATATAAGCTGCAGGAAGAAGGATACGATACCGTAGAAGCGAATGAAAAACTCGGGTTTGCTGCAGATTTACGAGAGTATGGAATCGGTGCTCAAATCTTAAAAGACCTTGGAGTCAAACAAATGAAGCTTTTAACGAATAACCCTCGTAAAATTACTGGGCTAAAAGGCTACGACCTTGAAGTGATCGAGCGAGTGCCTCTTCAAATGCCGGCAGTGGATGCCAATAAAAAATACTTAGATACAAAAGCTAAAAAATTAGGTCATTTATTACATTTATAATTTTACACTTTTTTTCGTTATAACAAATGAAGCTAATTCATGAAAAGAAATGTAAATAACTATATATTAATACTAGCAGGAGGAACAAAAGATGAATCATTTATATGAAGGAAATTTAGTAGGCACAGGATTAAAAATCGGAATCGTGGTAGGGCGTTTTAATGAATTTATTACAGGCCGTTTACTTAGTGGAGCAGAAGATGCACTCAAACGTCACGGCGTAGCTGATGAAGACGTAGACGTGGCTTGGGTGCCGGGCGCTTATGAAATCCCATTAATCGCCAAAAAATTAGCTGAATCTAAAAAATATGATGCAGTGATCACGCTAGGAACCGTTATTCGAGGAGCTACTCCACACTTTGATTTTGTATGTAATGAAGTAGCAAAAGGCGTTGCATCTCAAAGCTTACAAACAGGCGTGCCAATTATCTTTGGTGTATTAACAACTGAAACAATTGAGCAAGCAATTGAACGTGCAGGAACAAAAGCAGGAAATAAAGGATGGGAAGCTGCAGCATCAGCTATCGAAATGGCTAACCTTTCAAAAATGATTGAAGGATAATAGATACCATTCCAGTTTTTATAAGCTGAAGAGTTAAAAGAGGCTGAAACAAAAGTATGTTAGTTGAAGGAAGATCCGAACGATGAATCGTTCGGATTTTTTTATTGGTAGGGTGAACGCAGGTTTCAGGTATGTAGTGGCTTCTACCTGTAGATTAAAAGGTCAGGCGAAGACTCCTGCGGGAAAAGCGGGAGAAGTGTGACCCCCCAGAAGCGTAAGCGACGAGGAGGCTCAGCGGCCGCCCGCGGAAAGCGAAGTCTTGCACAGAAATCAACTGCAGTGTAGAAAGCGATCTATACTGTCTCATGTATCCCGTTTGTTCGCCTTTAGATTGGATTGGTGTAGTTATATCTCAAGCTTTTTTGAATAGAAGCTAGCTATGTATAATTTAGCTAAAACGTCTTACTCTAAGTAATAATTAGGTCGTAAAAGGGAGACGTCTATGCCTCATTATACTGCTTTTTTTGCATTGATTATTATCAGCACAGCCGTTTTGCTTACAGTATTCATACGTAAAAAAGATAAAAAGCTAGTCGTTTTGCTCTTTTTTATCATTGGAATGGCTTATGTACTAGAGTATGTTGTATTTGTATTGTTTGAAAGTTACGATTACGATCCTGATTTTATGACCAATGAATATTTTGATAATTTGTTCGGGTCCTTAACTTCTCAAGCGTTTGCTTTTCCAATCATGGCTATGCTGGTAGCTGCTTATCAATTGAAATTTCGCTATATTTTAATCATTTCAGCTATGTTTATGGGGATTGAAGAATTATTTTTACACTGGGATATTTATACACATCACTGGTGGAAAACAGTTTATACAGGCGCTTTAATGACTATAGGCTTTAGTATTTCAAAGATTTGGTATGTATGGCTAACAGAACGGTATATGACATTTGTGCATTACGCTACATTTTTTCTCGGAATGCTCGCCATTACTTCTACTATTATGTTTATGCTGTTAGCATATTTTCATAATAATTGGTTTTATACGGGATGGTTTGCGTCGGCTACTCATGATTCCGTAAATGCCACGATAATTTACGTTTGTATTGTTACGATTCTCCTCGTTTGGAGTGTAGCCAAAGAATTTTTTATTGGGGCTGGGATGATTATAGCGGGGCTGCGTATAGTAGATATTTTACTGATTCACTATGGGGTGTTGCTGGTATCTGTTACCACTTCACTTGTTCTTTTTACGCTTTTACAAGCGGGCGTATTCATTCTGAGCGTTATGCTTCAAAACTTTATTATGAAAAATTGTTATGGGACGAGCAAAAAAGACGTTGCGTTTCCAGTGAAGAACTACTAAGATAATACGTAACTCAAATAGTTTAGTTCAAAAATATTTGAAACAAAGAAAAATGAATTGACGGTTATGCTTATTATTTGTAAGATAGGAAAGCAAATAATAGAAAGCCGAAACAGGGGAGTGAAGGATTCGTGAAAGAGTCCTTTTTTGTAGAAAAGGTACTTAATAATAATGTATTAATTGCTAAACACCTTACCTATGATGAAGTTGTGCTAATTGGGAAAGGAATAGGGTTCAATAAGAAAAAAGGCGATGAAATCGATGCAAAAGCCGTGGAGAAAATGTTTTTGTTAAAGAGTGAAGAAGAGCAAGAACAGTACAAGCAGCTTTTAGCGCAAGTGGATGAAGACGTGATTGAAATGATGAATGATATTGTAACGCACATTCAAAAGCGTGTTAACATTCCTTTGAATGAGCATATACACATTTCATTGACGGACCATATCGCGTTTGCGATAAAACGTTTTCAGCAGGGAATGGGGCTTAAAAATCCATTTTTACTTGAAACCAAAGCTTTATATCCAGAGGAATATACGATCGCATCTGAAGTGGTAGAAATTATTAGTCGCAAAATAGGCGTGCAGCTTCCAGTAGGAGAGATTGGTTTTATTGCGCTTCATATCCACAGTGCGCTGACTGAAAAAAACCTGCTGGAAGTGAATCAAGACTCGCAGCTTATTCAAACGATTATTAATGTGATTGAAGAATCGCTTCATCTGCAGGTAGACAAAGAATCTGTGCACTATATGAGATTGATTCGTCATTTGCATTTTGCGATTGATCGAGTAAAAACAGGAGAAAAAATAGAAGAGCCAAAAAAAATTGCTTTGCTATTGAAAGAAGAATATCCCCTGTGTTACAATGTGTCTTGGAAAGTGATAAAAGTAATGCAGCAAGCGTTACATTTACCTGTGTATGAAGCAGAAGCAGTTTACTTAACGATGCATCTGCAGCGACTTATAACAAAAACGGATTTATAAAATCATTTCAATACGTGTTACTGATACGATCAGGCATGAGTGAGAAATGAAGCGATGTGTAGTTGGATGAGTGTATCCATTTATCGTTTCTTTTTCCTCATGCCTTTTTTTGTTATAAGAAAGCGCAATCATTTAAAGCTTAGGCTTCAGGACACCAGGAGATGTAAGGAGTTTTCTAGTTAAAGAAAGCGTTTTATGAAAGCGCGTTAATGATTCACGTATCAAATAAATAGCTTGTTGCACACTAAATATATAAAAGGAGGTAAGCGCCATGTTTAAAAAACTTTTTGGAGTATTACAAAAAGTCGGAAAAGCGCTTATGTTACCGGTTGCGATTTTACCGGCAGCAGGGATTTTACTTGGAGTAGGGACAGCGCTTCAAAACCCTACATTGTTGGATGCAGTACCGGCACTTGGTGCAGACTGGGTTCAATTGGTTTCAAATGTTTTGTCGCAAGCGGGTCAAATTGTATTTGACAACTTATCGCTATTGTTTGCCGTTGGTGTTGCCGTTGGTTTAGCTGGTGGTGACGGTGTAGCAGGTATTGCTGCAATCGTAGGCTACTTAATTATGAACAAAACGATGAGCACAATCTTAGTTGCTACAGGACAACTAGATCCTGACAAAATGGGTGCCAATCCAGCTTACACTAGCATCTTAGGAATTCCTACGTTAGCTACAGGTGTATTCGGGGGTATCATAGTAGGTATTTTAGCTTCATCCATGTATAATCGTTATTTCAATATTGAATTACCATCTTATTTAGGGTTCTTTGCGGGAAAACGATTTGTACCAATCATTACTGGGGTATTTTCAATTGTTTTAGGTGTTATTATGATTTTCATTTGGCCGCCAATTCAAAGCGGATTAAATGCTTTCTCTACTAACATGATTGATGCAAACCCAACTTTATCAGCTTTTGTATTTGGATTGATTGAACGTTCATTAATTCCATTTGGACTTCACCACATATTCTACTCTCCGTTCTGGTTTGAATTTGGTGATTACGTTAATAAAGCAGGTCAACATATTCACGGTGACCAAAAGATTTTCTTTGCTCAATTAGCAGATGGCGTGCCTTTAACAGCAGGAACATTCCAAGTTGGTAAATTCCCGTTCATGATGTTCGGATTGCCAGCAGCAGCTCTTGCAATTTATCACGAAGCTCGCCCTGAAAACAAAAAATATGTAGCTGGTATCATGGGTTCAGCTGCTTTAACATCTTTCTTAACGGGTATTACAGAGCCGCTTGAGTTCTCATTCTTATTCGTAGCACCAGTACTATTTGCAATTCACGCAGTATTTGCTGGTTTATCATTTATGGTTATGCAATTATTAAATGTTAAAATCGGTATGACATTCTCAGGTGGGGTTATCGATTACGTTCTATTTGGAGTTATGCAAAACCGTACAGCATGGTGGCTAGTTATTCCAGTAGGCTTAGTTCTAGCAGTTATTTACTACTTCGGTTTCCGCTTTGCAATCCGTAAATTTAACTTGAAAACACCGGGTCGTGAAGATAAAGAAGAAGGAGAAGAAGATGTAAAAGTAGAAGCAGCAGAGCTTCCAACAAATGTTTTAGCTGCACTTGGCGGTAAAGAAAACATTACACATTTAGATGCTTGTATTACGCGTTTGCGTGTATCAGTAGATGATGTAGGTAATGTTGATAAAAACCGCTTGAAAAAACTTGGAGCAGCTGGTGTTCTTGAAGTTGGTAACAATATTCAAGCTATTTTCGGTCCGAAATCTGACACGTTAAAAGGTCAAATTCAAGACATTATGAATGGCAAAACACCGGTTGTCACAAAAGAAGAGACAAAAACAATTGAAAAACCTGTTGCAACATCTGAAGTAGGAAGCGATAATGGTAATGATATTGTTTCACCGATTGAGGGAGAATTGGTACCTTTATCGGAAGTACCAGATCAGGTATTTTCACAAAAATTAATGGGTGACGGTTTTGCGATTATTCCGAAAACAGGCACAGTAGTTGCACCAGTGGACGGAAAAATAGTAAACTTATTCCCGACGAAACATGCTTTAGGTATTGAATCAACGACTGGACGTGAAATTTTAATTCACGTTGGTATTGATACAGTTAATTTAAAAGGCGAAGGTTTTGAAGCTTTAGTTGCCCAAGGCGATGAAGTGAAAAAAGGACAGCCTCTATTGAAAATTGATTTAGACTTTGTAAAAGAAAATGCGCCATCGACGATTACGCCGATCATTTTCACGAATTTACAAGCTGATGAAAAAATTGATATCTTAAAGCAGGGCCAAGTTTCTCAACAAGAAGCAAATATTATTAACATTTCAAAGTAAAAAGGAGATTGATTTAACATGGCACAAAAAACATTTACAGTAACAGCAGACTCAGGAATTCACGCACGTCCAGCAACAACTTTAGTACAAGCAGCAAGCAAATTTGATTCTGATATCAACTTAGAATTCAACGGTAAAACTGTAAACTTAAAATCAATCATGGGCGTTATGTCTTTAGGTATTCAAAAAGGCGCTACAATCACTATCTCTGCAGAAGGTTCTGACGAAGCAGATGCACTTGCTGCTCTTGAAGATACAATGAGCAAAGAAGGATTAGGCGAATAATGACAAAGGAAATTCAAGGCATTGCCGCTTCTAGCGGCATTGCTATTGCTAAAGCATTTCGTCTAGAAAATCCAGAATTAACCGTTGAAAAAAAATCAGTAACTGAAGTTGAAGCAGAAGTAGCACGTCTAGAAGCTGCGCTAGAAAAGTCAAAATCAGAACTTGAAATTATTAGAGAGCACGCTCGTAAAGAACTTGGAGATGACAAAGCAGAAATCTTTGAAGCTCACTTATTAGTTCTAAGCGATCCTGAACTTATTAATCCAATTAAAGATAAAATTACAAATGAAAATGTAAACGCTGAACATGCACTTGATGAAGTAGCGGCAATGTTTATTAATATGTTTGAGTCAATGGACAATGAATATATGAAAGAACGTGCTGCTGATATTCGTGACGTAACAAAACGTGTATTAGCTCATCTTTTAGGTGTAAACGTTTCAAATCCAAGCTTAATCTCAGAAGAAGTTGTCATTATCGCAGAAGATTTAACGCCGTCTGATACAGCACAGTTAAATCGTAAGTTCGTAAAAGGATTTACAACAGATATTGGCGGACGTACTTCTCACTCAGCAATTATGGCGCGTTCCATGGAGATCCCAGCTGTTGTAGGTACAAAAACAGTTATGGAAGACATTCAAAACGGCGTATTAGTAATTGTTGATGGTTTAGATGGCGAAGTTATCGTTGATCCAAGCGAAGAAACAGTAAAAGCTTACGAGAAAAAAGCCGCTGAGTATGCAGAACAAAAAGCTGAGTGGGCTAAGCTTGTAAATGAAAAAACGGTTTCAGCTGATGATCATCACGTTGAACTTGCAGCTAACATTGGTACACCAGAAGATGTAAAAGGCGTATTAGAAAACGGCGGCGAAGGCGTTGGCCTTTATCGTACAGAATTCTTATATATGGGCCGCGAAGATCTTCCGACGGAAGAAGAGCAGTTTACTTCTTATAAAACAGTTCTTGAACGTATGGAAGGCAAACCAGTGGTTGTTCGTACTCTTGATATTGGTGGAGACAAAGAGCTTCCTTATTTAAATTTACCAAAAGAAATGAACCCATTCTTAGGATTCCGTGCCATTCGCTTATGTCTAGAGATGCAAGACATGTTCCGTACCCAGCTTCGTGCGCTTCTACGTGCAAGCGTATACGGTAATCTGAAAATTATGTTTCCTATGATTGCTACTGTGGATGAGTTCCGTCAAGCAAAAGCTATTCTTTTAGAAGAAAAAGCTAAACTTCAACAAGAAGGCGTACAAGTTTCGGAAGACATCGAAGTAGGGATGATGGTAGAGATTCCTTCCTCAGCGGTAATCGCAGATTTATTTGCTAAAGAAGTAGATTTCTTCTCTATCGGAACAAATGATTTAATTCAATACACGCTTGCTGCTGACCGCATGAATGAGCGCGTGTCTTATTTATATCAACCGTATAACCCAGCGATTCTTCGCTTGGTGAATATGGTAATCAAAGCGGCTCACAAAGAAGGTAAGTGGGTAGGCATGTGTGGAGAGATGGCAGGAGATGAGATTGCAATTCCAATTCTTTTAGGTTTAGGCTTAGATGAATTCTCAATGAGTGCAACATCTATTCTGAAAGCTCGTTCTCAAATCCGTCAATTATCAAAAGCTGATATCGAACCTCATTTAGATACAATTCTATCAATGTCTTCTACGGAAGAAGTTATTGAGTTCGTAAAATCAACTTTTCATATTGGATAATAAAAAGGTGTGATCATATATGATCACACCTTTTTTATCTTTTAAGCGAAAATAGTAGGCAGAAGCATATTCGCAAACAGCATTGTAAGAAGTGCTGCTACGATCATGCCAAGGCTAGAAAAAGTACCTTCAATTTTTCCAAATTCAAAAGCTCTTGCTGTACCTGTCCCATGAGAAGCTACTCCTAAAAGAAGACCTCTTGCTAGAGAAGAGTGCAGTGCGAGGAGCTTAATCAGTTTTGGAGCGACCATACATCCTACTACACCGGTTATAATCACAAACATAATGGTAATATTCGGATCTCCTCCTAGCGTCTGAGATACATTAACAGCAATAGGAATCGTAACCGATCTTGGAATCAAGCTATGAACCAGCGTTGATTGTAAATGAAACACTAATGCTAACAGCATGGAAGATATCATGGCAGCAAACGTGCCGAGCCCTACGCTTAAGCTGATTTCAACACGGTGTTTTTTGAGTAAATCAAAATACTTAAACATAGGAACAGCAAAAGCAACGGTTGCTGGTCCAAGCATAAAGCTAATAGCACTGGCACCTTGCTTATAATGATCATAAGAGCCATTCGTCACTAATAAGATGCCAATTAAAAGAATGGGGGCTAGTAAAATAGGGGAAACTAGCATAGACTTATATTTTTTATAGAGCACTTTTGTACCGACATAAACGAGCAGTGTAAGCGGAAGAGCAATCCATGTGAGTAATGTCATTTTAGCGAACCTTCCTTTCTTCTTGAAATATGTTCTGCAATGATTCCCGTTATAGACATCACAATAATCGTACTGATTGTGATAATAATCACAATCTGGATTCCAAAATGCATCAATACATCTCCATAATTGATGAGTCCAACGACGGCTGGTATGAAAAATAGTAATAGTTCTCCCACTAACAGTGTTCCACCTTGTTCAACCCAGCTTAATTTAATTACTTTAAAGTACAGTAAGAAAAACAGTAAGAAAAATCCGATGATACTACCTGGCACTGGGAGGTCAAACCATTGTGAAATACTTTCTCCTATTAAAAACAGAGCCGTTAGTAATAAAATCTGTAAAATCACCATAATCAGTTTCATGATTAGCCTCCTTTATTTATGTTTTTATTCATTCATTCCTAGTTTGTTGAGACAATAATGGAGTCGTCTATGCTGAAAAGACGACTCCATCATGGGAAAAGAGAAACTATTTGGATTTTGCAAATGGGGATACAACTTCAGTAAATGAATGCTACACACTTATCTTACAAAAACTCGACTATAATATGAAATATATAATAACTATGATAACTATTCTTTTTAGTTATAGTTGAAAGAAATCTCTTTACAAATGCGTTGGTAACCTTTTCAAAAAAGAGTTTGTGAAATACAAGGTCTAATTATTTAATAAAAGAGATGGAGACATGCCTAAATCAATTCAATTTAAAGACGAACCAATGGGATAAATGATTTAGTATGAATGACTTATTACAACGCCATGAAAAAAATCCGAACGAGTTGGATTTTCTATCAAGAATCAAACTCGTTCGGATTTTTAATTAAACTACTTTTGTCTCAGCTTTGTTAAACTGTACTTTTAATATAATCAATAAAAGCCTGTGTAGCATAAGAGATATAGCGATCTTTTTTTACGATTAAAGCAATTTCCCACGGAATAGCATTCTCGAGATTAATTACTTTCACATGCTCCAAATCAAGCTTTTCACATAATGAATAAGGGAAAAGAGCAATGCCGAGATTAGCAGCTACCAGCTCTCCAATGAAGTCCCACTGAGAGCTTTTAAAAGCAATATTAGGTGTAAATCCATTTTTTAAACATTCGTTATAGACCATTTCATGCATGGTGAAGTCTTCATGAAAGGAAATAAGCGTTTCGTCTTTTAACTCTTTTAATGAAATCGTAGAATGCTGAGCCAACGGATGAGATTTATGAACAACAAGCTGCAGTGTTTCTCGGGCTAAAGGAGTCGTAAAAAACATGTTTTCATCAACTGGAAGTAAAACTACGCCCACATCCACTTCTCCTTGTTCCACAAATTTTTGCATTCTTTTAGCGCCATATTCCACTAATTGAATATGAATCTCAGGGTATTGCTCTCGAAATGCTTTAATAATAGTAGGAAAAAACAATGTACCAATAATAGGGGGAATGCCTATTTTGATGGTTCCTCTTTTTAAATGCATTAAATCATAGAGGGAATCCGATAAATCTCGGAGAGAAGATAAAATGCTTTCTGCTTGCTCGTACACAATTATTCCTGCATCGGTAAGCTGAACTTGTTTGCCAGCGCGATCAAACAAAGGTGTGCCGAGCTCTTCTTCTAATGATTTAACCATTTTACTGAGAGAAGGTTGCGAAATATGCAGCGCTTCAGAAGCTCTTGTGAAATTTTTATGTTTAGCCACTTCTGTTAAGTAATGCAAATGGCGAACATCCATTTTGTATACCTCCGTGTTCATACATGCTAATTAATAAGATATACACATTCTACCACATTCACAATCAGCTCTATACCTTTCTTTCCTATCAAATAAAATGATCAGTAGAAGAGGCAGTGAATACAAAAGAAATTGCCAACAATATATATTTACACATTGTTTATTTTAGAAGTATAATATATAAATCAGTAGAACGGTTACATATCGATCACAGAATCAATCAATAAGGTGGTTAGAACGGTTGAGTAAAGCAGATGAAATAAGAGATATCGTTTATATTAATGGCCATGTAAATAAAAAATGCTTTATTACATATGGAATTGAATTTAAAGAGTTTTATCATTCCCTTCCTACGCCGCTTGCAAATATATTATTGTTAAAGCATGGTTTTGAAGACAGTGATTACCATTACCAAACCCATATGGACTACGTAGAAGAAGAACAAATTCATCTTTTAGCAGAAGATGATGTTTATAATTATGGTGATTTTTGTTGGATTGATTTTGAGGATGTATCTTCGTTAGATTTGTTAGAACCTCAAGATATTGCAGCGCTGCTGTATTTAGGTCATTTAAAAAAACCGCTCAATTCGCCATTTAATAATAAACTCGGTAATCAATTTGTTTATTTAGCTCATGATGATGGATTTTATAACAAAATCTATTTTCGAGACGTATATGATATGAAGCATATTTTAAGCCGAATCATTCCGTTGAAAATGTCAGAAATTAAGCAAAAAAGATTTGTATTTAGAAGGAAGAAGTTAGAATATCCAATATTGCCGCTCGTGTTAGCAAATACACTTCTTACTTTAACGAATGACGGCTTGTTTATTGATTTTGAACACATGGTGCAATCGCGTAGAGATATTAAAATTCCTTTGTATACAATCGGTGACTTTGACGACATGAATGAAATGTACAATGATCGGTTTGAGCACAAAGAGATGAGTAAATTGCAGGCGCATCTTGTTCTCACTCATAAAGAGCTAGAGTGGAGCATTGAAGAAGTTCAATAATCTAAAAAGAGATTGAGACATAACTAAATGAATTCAACCTAAAGACGAACACATGAGATAGATGAGCTGGACTGCTAGAAGGAACGAAACAGATAAAACTATATTCACCATCACAAAAAAACGAACCACTAATCAAACGTGTTGATTAATGGTTCGTTTTTCACTTGGGCTAAACTATTTTTGTCCCAGCCTCTTTTTGAATAGCCGTATAAAATGGATTTTTCCATTCCATTAGTACAGCGTAGTTGTGTGAATCTTCATCTTCAATATAGTTTGCTGCGAGACCAATAGGCGATCTGCCACAGCGCATTAAAAAGGTCATAACCGGGTCGTAGAGAGTTCCGGCTGATACAAGGTTCATGTATTCAACGGGCGTGTACAAGGAAGACACTGATGCGTATCCAGGGATGCGGCACCCGCCAAGCAGCCTTTCTAACTTGTAATGAATCACAACTTCATATAAAGACTGCAAAAGCAGCTTCCCAAGCCCCATCGATCGATGCGAAGGAGTGACGCATACGTCCACTACATAAAGCGTATTACCAGAAGGGTCGTGCGTATGAATATATCCCCTTCCTGTTACTTCATCCCATGTGTGAGCCTCATTTCCTTCCACTGAAACAATCGCGCTTGTGATAGATCCGCATATTGTCCCGTCTATCTCCACGCATAGCGCTCCATCCGGAAAAAGGGACACATGGTTATTTAACTGATCTTTGCTCCATAATAATTCAGAAGGGAAAGGAGGGGGAAAGCTTTCTTCTTGAATCCGAATCAACTCATCGAAGTCATTTGATGTATAGGATCGTACCGTACATGTTACAGGCTTATTTTGATGAAAGACAAAGCATTGCTTTTTATACACTGCTTTTTTGCCTCCTTTAAGAAATAATTTTCAGATAATTAAGTATACCATATGGAAAAAAGAAATTATTTCATATTTATTGAAGAATTTGACGAGAACGTGATAAAGTTAAAAAGATTCGAACTATTAGACGAGGTGAAAGAAATGGATGTTGAATTAAAAGGAAAAACAGCGCTTGTATTTGCGGCGAGCCAAGGGCTTGGTAAAGCGATTGCTGCCAGGCTCGCAGAAGAAGGCGCAAACGTTATGATTGCAAGTCGTTCAGAAGAGAAACTAATCCAAGTAGCGGAAGAGATTTCATACCTTGGAAGCGGACAAGTGTTACATAAAACGACAGATGTCACGAAAACTCAAGACATTCAAGATGTTATTCAATATACAGTAGATACGTTTGGAACCATTGATATTTTAATTAATAATACAGGAGGTCCTAAAGCAGGGAACTTCCTTTCGTTAACAGATGATGATTGGAAGCATGCATTTGAGTTAAATCTCCTCAGTTATATTCGTATCATTCGTGAGGTAGTGCCCGTTATGAAAAAGAGCGGAGGACGTATTGTCAATATTGCTTCTTCTTCCATTAAAGAGCCAATTGCTGGACTTATTCTGTCAAATACCTTCCGTACAGGAATCGTGGGGCTTACCAAAACACTTGCTTCAGAACTAGCAGAGGACGGTATCTTAATTAACACGGTTGCGCCAGGAAGAATTGCAACAGACCGAGTGAAAGAGCTAGATACCACTCGTGCTGAAAAAATGGGAGTAGACGTTTCAGAAATTGAAGAAGAGATGAGAAACCAAATTCCTCTTAAACGCTACGGTCAGCCTGAAGAGTTTGCAAAAGCCGTTGCTTTCTTTGTCTCGGGAGCGAATTCATATATGACAGGCCAGTCATTTCTAATCGACGGAGGTATGGTGAAATCCATTTAGTTACATAGAAAAACCCTGCAGCCGCAGGGTTTTTTGTTAAATCCAAGTTGTAACTTGATCCAATGGTAAACGGTCGCTAGCGTGTGCTTCTTTAGCCGCTTTTCCAACTGAGATAAGCATAACTGGAATGTATCGATCCTCAATTTTAAATTCTTCTACAAATTTTTGAGCGTTAAATCCGCCCATTGAGCAAGTGTCTAATCCTTTTGCTTTTGCTGCAAGCATGAATGTCATAGATGCAAGAGAAGCATTCGTAAACGCTGCATCGCGGGCGAAAGCACCGTTTTTATAAGCGCCGTTAATTTGTCCTGACAAAATATTTTTTACGTCTTCTGTCATGTGACCTGCTTCGACTAGTGGATTGTACACGTCATCTACATTTTTATTGGCTTCTAAATCACCTAAGACAGCTACTACAGCGCCTGCTTCTGTAATTTGTTTTTGGTTGTAAGCAATTGGAAGTAGACGTTCTTTCGCATCTTGGTCTGTAATAACAACGAAATGCCAGTGCTGTAAGTTCCAAGCTGATGGTGACTTCACTGTTGCTTCTAAAAGTTCCGTTAATTCTTCTTTGGTTAATTTAGCTGAAGAGTCATATTCTCGAATCGATGTACGTTCATTTACCACATCAAAAAAATCTTTTGTCATAATAAAAACCTCCGTTAAAAGTATGTATTTCTTTAGTGAATCGATGCACATTTTATAATGATACACTATTGAAGTCAATTTATATGCTTCTAGTATACCCGCTCTTATGTGCTGTCACTCACAAAAAAATGCATACACTTCTTACCATCGGCTTAGCGTGATTGACGAGATGTAAGATAAGCTTCAATTCGATCACAGGCTTCACGCAGCGTGTTCATGGAATACGCATACGACAGGCGTACATATCCTTCCCCGTGGGAAGAAAAAGCGCTGCCGGGTACTAGTGCAACACCTGCTTCTTTTACTAACTCCAGGGCAAAATCAAATGAATTGCTGTGGAAGTTCTGAATAGAAGGGAAGATATAAAAAGCACCCGTCGGCTTTTCTACGTCAAATCCCATGTTTACTAATCGGTCATACACATAATTCAGCCTTTGTTCGTATTCTTTTTTCATATCCACCGCATCGTTTTTACCTGCTGTCAGTGCCTCGAGTGCAGCTGCTTGAGAGACAGAAGAAGCACAGCTCACGTTGTATTGATGAACTTTTAAAATATGTTTGGCTAAATAAGAAGGAGCAAATAAAAGGCCAATTCGCCAGCCCGTCATAGAATGAGACTTTGATACTCCGTTAATAACAATTGTTTTCTCTCTCATAGAGGAAATGGAGGCAATGGACTGATGTTTTTTATCAAAAACGAGCTCGCTGTATATTTCATCAGATAGTACAAAAATATTTTTATCGCTTAAAAGAGCGGCAATTTCTTCTAATTCTTGCTGTGACAACGTCACGCCTGTAGGGTTAGACGGATAAGGCAAGATGACGCATCTTGTTTTAGATGTCAGATGTTGTTGGATTAAATCCGCTGTTAGTCGAAATCCTGTTGCGGTTGTATCAATATGTACAGGTTTAGCGCCGTTTAACCGGATAAGCGGTTCGTATCCTGGGTAAACAGGTCCAGGTAAAATAACTTCAGAATCTTCTTCTAAAATGGTGCGAAGAGCAATGTC
This sequence comes from Priestia sp. AB, assembly GCF_028369225.1. Taxonomy (NCBI): domain Bacteria; kingdom Bacillati; phylum Bacillota; class Bacilli; order Caryophanales; family Bacillaceae; genus Priestia; species Priestia sp. AB. Next base: position 440,408 of record NZ_JAQMYN010000002.1, on the reverse strand, counting down.
AATTGCTTGACTAGCTCCAATGGTCACAATCACTTCATCCGCTGGGTTATAGTGCAAGGCATATTTTTCTTTGACAAATTGAGCTGCTGCCTCGCGCAGTTCTATTGTTCCAGCATTGTGGGTATAAGAAGTTTGGTTACCATCAATTGCAGATTTTGCCGCTTCTTTTACATGCTGTGGTGTTAAGAAATCAGGTTGTCCAATTGTAAGGGATAAAACATCTTGGTATTGTGAGACCATATTATAAAATGTACGTATTCCTGATAGTTCAATTTCTTTGACACGTTTATTGATTAAGTGCTCCATGGTTTCAAATCCTTCCGCGTATTTTCAACTCATTTTATCACAATGAAAATAGGTAAAAAACCACTATTTGCGCATTTTGCAAATAGTGGTTTTAAGTTAGGCGTTATATAGCTTATTATAAGCAGTTGTTAGTTCATAAAATTGTTCTTCGTCTCTGTTATCTAACGCATCGTCGATAAGAGATTTCAAATGCTGTTTATTAAAGTTTGTACTCATAGTCGTTAAAATACGATCAGCTTCTTTCGCGTAATAGTGTTGGTAAGGTGTGTACTGAGATGAGTGAGGATAGTGATTCATATTTTTGCGATAAGAACTCATAACATAAACCTCCTTTTTTAAAATAAAACGCAGCTTCTATTACTTGAAATGTACCCTTTCTATATAGTTGTTAACCCTGTTTTTAGCTGCGAATGTGCTGAGGTATGTGTTAGGAAATCAGAGGTTCCTCGCTTCACGTTCAATTCTAGATTCAAAATAATAAGCGCATAAAAAGACCTGCATATATATGCAGGTCTTGTATATTAGTCAGTGTGTATTTGGCCTTCACGCCAATAAACGGGGGAAACGTAGCCAAAATCAACTTCATGATCGTCCAATGTTACAACGCAGTGATCAGAGCCTTCTTGTTCTTTAATATCTTGATATACAGCTTCTTCTACGTTTTCAATAATGGTCATTTCATTATCGTCATTAAAAAGAATGACGGAGCCTTTCATATTACGAACACCTTCTTTTAAGATTATTCATTCACTTTGTGTAGTATAAACCGTTTTGGCTGTAGAGTCCACAGCTATCTTCGATTTCTTGTTAAAAATTTGTGAACAGGCTTTTAGGAATGAATAAGAAACCCTCTAAATAGAAGAGTAACCGACTTGTCTATTCTTTCTTGAAGGGTAGCAGAGTCGGGTTGGTTGGTACACCAGTAAAGAAGTGTGCCAAAAAAATTAAGTATAGCAATAGAAGCCATTTCTTCGGCAGGGATATCGACTATAAGTTCACCTCGGTCTTGTCCTGTTTGAAAAACTTTTGTAAAATGAGCACGCATTTTTTCAATTTGAAGAATTTCGGATTGTTGAAAGGAACTGTTGGTAATAGCAATATGAAACCAAGAACGGATTAGGTGAGGGTTCGCTTCTTCGTTTGATTGGGCTAGTAATAAAAACAGTTGTTTAACAATGGCAGCAGTTGATTCTTCTGTTTGAAGGAGCTGTTCTAATTTGTAGGAGATACGGTTTGTAAAATTAATTCCAAGGTAGTGAAGAACTTCTTCTTTTGTTTTGAAGTAATTAAAAAATGTTCCCTTTGCTACACCCGCTTCATGGGTGATTTGAGACACAGTCGTTTTTTGATATCCCTGCTGTTGGAATAAAGAGATAGCGGCTTTTTGGATGCGTTTTTTTGTTTCTTCTTTTTGTAATCCTCTGTTCATAAATTACACCTCGTTCGAATAGGAGTAGTCGTTTGACTCAAGTTCATAAGCTAGTATAGAGAAGTAAAGTAGAGCAATTAAAAAACTGAGCAGAGGATGAGACGAAAGGGATCGACGCTCATGTTTTTATATAGTATATAATATTCTGTTAATTCGTAAAACAATATTTTATGTATATGTTTTAGGGAAAAAGGATAACAAAATAAGAAAATTTTTCTTTACGGATATAAGAGGCGGTCACTATAATGGGAAATATGGACTATTAGATAAGCAGGTGAGATGAGAGGAGTAAGTATATGAATCCAAATAAAGGAATACTGTTGGAAAGTGGTACAAACGAACTGGAAATTGTCGAATTTGAGATAGGAAATGTTTGGTTTGGCATTAATGTAGTAAAAGTTAGAGAGATTATTAATCCCGTATCTATTACACCTGTTCCCAATGCGCATTCTTACATAGAAGGTATTATAGAGCTAAGAGGGGAAGTACTTCCTGTTGTTGACATAGCAAAAGCGTTAAAAATGGAACCTTCAAATACGCCGGAAAAAGATAAGTTAATTGTTACAGAGTTCAATCAGCAAAAAATTGTCTTTCATACCCATGCAGTGACGCAAATTCACCGTATTTCTTGGAAAGAGATTGAGAAGCCTTCAGATTTGTATCAAGGTTTGGAAACGCAGATTACTGGAGTGGTAAAATTAAACGGTCAAATGATTCTGCTGTTAGACTTTGAAAAGCTGATTTCTGACGTGAACCCTGATGCGGGTATTAATCAGTCGAAAATCAAAAAGCTAGGGGCTAGGGAACGCTCTAATAAAAAGATTGTCGTGGCTGAAGACTCACGGCTGCTGCGCCGAATGATTGAAGATACTCTTGCACAAGCAGGTTATGAGAACACGGAATTTTTTGAGAACGGTGAGGAAGCGTGGAATTATCTGAGCTCAGTGATCGATGAAGGTGTGGAAATCAGTGATCAAGTCCAGTTGCTTATTACAGATATAGAAATGCCGCAAATGGATGGGCATCATTTAACTAAAAAAGTGAAAGAAAATCCTCAGCTTTCTATACTTCCAGTCATTATCTTCTCTTCTCTTATCACAGAAGATTTACGTCACAAGGGAAAGATGGTAGGAGCGGAAGGACAAGTAAGTAAGCCGGAAATTGGAGAGCTTGTTGAGTTGATCGATCTCTATATTTTGTAGGATCAAAAAAAGTGCCTGAAAGCAGATTGCTCCACTTCAGGCACTTTTTTAAAAATAACTTTTACCCAGCGGTTTAAACACAGGTGCTTGCCGTTTTCTTGGAGTCGAAACAGGGCTTTTAGCCGGCTGTACGAGATGACCCGTATATTTAGATAATAAGCGCTTCGCATAAGATAATGACATAGTCGTTTTGGGATTTCGATACTGATGGTTTAAATGGCCGAGGTGTGATAACTCTTTGAAGTCTTCTTTCTTTGGAGGCATATGGAAAAAGTAGTCTCCAACTGATACAAGTACATCTGATTTTTGTTGACTTTTACCAGGGTTTGGCGAAAAGTGAAGTCCTTCTTTTTTGGCTTTTCCTTCTAAAATTAGTTGATCTAATGCAATTTTTTTTAACGTATATAACTGCTTAGGATCAGGAGCAGCTTTTGCGTGACGATTTACAGTGAAAATAGCTTGTGCAATCTCAGATACAGACGGGGTCAAAGAGCCTTGTCCATTTGCTTGAGACATACGTTCACTCCCTTTCTATCATATCAGCTGTTCAATCTATAAGGTGAAAGCTGATACGTTCATTATAGCGTGTCTTGTCCCATTTGAAAATAATTACACGAAGAAGTATTTTGGTAATTAATGAAATTTCCTATGTATAGGGTTTGTTTTGTTACGCTTCCTTATACAAGTAAAGTGGAACAGCACGCCATACTTTTTATTTTTTAAAAAATGCTGCTCCCACAGTTAAACCATCATTGATTAGTAAATCCCGAACTATTGAGCCATTCGTCGAGAAGGTCGAATATAAACACCAGTCCCATTTGGCACAATTTGAGCTAGCTCATTTACTTGGGCATTATACATGCGAATGCATCCTTTGGATACGGCTTTTCCAATAGAACTTGGATCATTTGTTCCGTGAATGCCATATGACTTTTTAGACAAGCTTAGCCACATTGTGCCAAAAGGCCCCCCGGGGTTTGGCTCCCGGTTAACGATAACAAAGTCTCCAGTAGGGGTTGCGCTCAGCATTTTTCCTGCTGCAATGGGATAGACTTTTTGTATGATATTATTTCTTCGTAATTCAAGCTGCTTTTCAGCAATAAACACGTGGATCGTGTAAGGAATGAGCTCTTTATCAGGGAGGTTTGGAATGATGATTACTTGCCCAGGCTTCAGCGTACTATGGCTTACAAAAGGATTAGCCATCCACAGATCTTCAACCGGAGTCCGGTAGTCACCTGAAACGCTTTGCCAGGTTTCACCGCGCTTTACTATATATCTCATTAACTTCGCTCCTTTGATATATGACTATGTTGTAACAGTATACGGTTGAAAAAAGTAAAAGTGACTTTTGTGAGCATAAAGTTATTTTGAAAAAGGTGTTGAAATTACATTGACTTATAAACATGGACTGATTGATATAGGTTCAAATACGATACGCCTTGTTATTTATGAATACAAAAAAGGCAGAGGATTTAAGCAAATTGAAAACGTGAAAGTAGCTGCACGGCTTCGAAATTATTTAAGTAAAGAAGGAGTGTTAACGGCTAAAGGAATATATACCTTGCTTGATACGCTTAAAACGTTTGGAGTTATTATCAAGCATCAGCAGCTGCCGCACGTTACCTGTGTGGCCACAGCTACCATCCGTCAAGCGGCTAATGCAAAAGAAGTTCTAGAGCTTGTAAAAAAAGAAACGGGCTTTTCTATTCAACTATTGTCTGAATATGAAGAAGCGTATTACGGCTTTGTTGCCGTTATTCATTCCACTTCGATCGAAGAAGCCATTACAATTGACATTGGTGGGGGAAGTACGGAAGTTACGTATTTTCGCAATCGAGAGTTAGTGCAGTACCACAGCTTTCCGTTCGGTGCCTTATCTCTGCGTCTGCAGTTCGTCAAAGGCAATATTCCCACTGCAGAAGAAAAAGTAAAAATCCGCGATTTCGTGATCCGGTATTTCCATACTGTCCCGTGGCTTTTAAATCGCCAAGTTCCGATTGTAGCAATTGGAGGAAGTGCAAGAAGTATGGTGCAAGTGCATCAAGGTTTTATCCACTATCCTCTCGCCGGGCTGCATCAATATGAAATGAATTTAGCTGATATATTGCATGTGAAATCTGCTATAGGCTCATTGTCTTATCACAATCTTCAAAAGCTAGACCGCTTGTCAAAAGATCGTGCGGATACAATTTTGCCAGCGATTGAAGTATTTCAATCATTATATGAAACAGTCAACGCGACTCGCTTCGTCTTAAGCCGCAAAGGCTTAAGAGAAGGGGTGTTATTTAAGGAAGCGTCTGATGCTAATATCCAGCCAATGTACCCCGATGTCATACAGCAAAGTTTTCAAGAAATAATGGAAGAGTTTGAAGTAAATAAAGATTATGTCAAACAGCTTACCCGCACAGCTATTATGATGTTTCAGCATCTTAAGGAGCAGGGACCGGTTGATTTAAAAGAGGATGACTTAGCGCTTCTTATAAAAGCTGCGCAAGTGTATGATATAGGAGAGTATATTGATGCGGAATCAAGCAGCCAGCATACGTTTTATGTGCTTGCTAATCGTACAATCGATGGAATTTCACATAGAGAACGTTTAAAGCTGGCACTTGTTTCTTCATATAAAGGGAAGTCTTCTTTTAGGCAATATGTTGCTCCTTTTAAAAAGTGGTTAACAAAAGAAGAACAAAAAAAAGTCCAGCTGCTCGGTGCGGTTTTAAAAATAGCTGACGGTTTACATGCAACAAAGCGAAATGTTATTCAACATATTGACATGAAAAGCGATGAAAACACAGTTACGATTAAACTATTATGTACAAAAACCTTTCATCCTGAACAATATCAGGCTGAAAAACAGAAAAAGCATCTAGAAAAAGTAGTGAAAAAAAATATTGTTCTTGAATTTGCTAAGCTTTAGAATAACGCTGAATCGGTTAGAATATTCAGTATAGCTAACTAGATTAAATCCATTATCCTGGAAGGTGAGGCTAATGTTAGAAAGTAATCGCACTTATAAGCAAACCATACAAGTGGCTGATTCAGCTTATTACAATAATCGTGAATTGAGCTGGCTGGCTTTTAACAAGCGGGTGCTGGAAGAAGCAGTAGATACGAAAAACCCTTTGCTTGAGCGGTTTAAATTTCTAGGAATTTTCAGTTCGAATTTGGATGAGTTTTTTATGATTCGGGTAGCCGGATTAAAAGACCAAGTGAAAGCTGGATTTAGCAAACCTGAAAACAAAGCAGGCTTAACTCCTAAACAGCAGCTATTTTCTATCTCCAAACAAAACCACGATCTAGTCAAGCAGCAGTATGATACGTATATTCATACACTTCTTCCCGAATTACAGAAATACGGCGTGGAAATTATTGCGGTTGAAAAGCTGGAGAAATCAAATCTAGATAAGCTTGAACAGTATTTTGACGAGCAAATCTTTCCCGTATTAACTCCTATGGCTATTGATACCTACCGGCCGTTTCCTATGTTGATGAATAAAAGCTTGAACTTAGCAGTCGTCCTTTCAGAAAATTTAAATGATGAGCAGCAAATTGCTGAAATAAAAGGAAGGCTAGCTATCGTTCAAGTACCTTCGATGCTAACGCGCTACATTGAAATAGCCACATCAGATTCTACCCGTCTATTTGTATTGCTAGAGGATGTGATTGCCTATTTTATTAAGAAGTTGTTTAAGGGATATCGCGTTTCTTCCGTTTCTCAATTTCGAATTACCCGCAACGCAGATATGACTATTCACGAAGAAGACGCTCAAGATTTACTAAAAGAAATTGAAGAAGAATTACAGAAGCGAAAATGGGGAGCGGCTGTTCGTCTTGAGATTAAGAGTCCATATGATCAGGGTGTACTAGCGTATTTAAAGTCAGTACTTGAAATTGACGATGAAGATGTGTATGAGATCGAAGGACAGCTGGATTTAACCAGTTTATTTTCGTTTTATAGATTACTTAAATCTACGCATGAAGAGTTGGCTGAAATCGCCTTTATTCCTAAGCTTACAACAGAGTTACACCCGGATCAAAATATTTTCGATCAAATGATTCAAAGAGATATTTTGCTTCACCATCCTTATGAATCGTTTAAGCCGGTACTAGATTTTGTTAACGGTGCAGCAGACGATGAACATGTGCTTGCTATTAAGCAAACGTTATACAGGGTAAGCGGAGATTCTCCCGTTATTAAAGCATTAAAACGAGCGGCTGCAAAAGGTAAACAAGTGACGGTACTAGTTGAACTAAAAGCGAGGTTTGATGAAGAGAATAATGTGCAATGGGCTAAAGAGCTAGAGCGGGCAGGGTGCCACGTGATATATGGAATGACGCATTTAAAAACGCATGGTAAAATTACGCTCGTGGTGAGAAGAGAAGGAGAGCATATTAAACGGTTTGTTCATCTTGGGACTGGGAATTACAACGATGCCACAGCAAAGATCTATACGGATATAAGTCTTTTTACTGTCAACCGAAACATCGGGATAGATGCGGCCAATTTTTTTAATTACTTAAGTGGCTATACGCAAAAACCAGTGTATCATCATTTATCCGTTGCACCATTTGATATAAGAAATGATTTTTTGCATCTCATTGATCAGGAAATCCATTATCATAGACGGTATGGCAATGGAAGAATCATTGGGAAAATGAACTCATTGACGGATAAAATTTTAATTATGAAGCTATATGAAGCTTCTATAGCTGGTGTGACAATCGAACTCATTGTTAGAGGAGCGTGCTGCTTGCGCCCTCAAATTCAAGGCGTTAGCGAGAATATAAGAGTAAGAAGCATTGTCGGACGATTTTTAGAGCATAGCCGAATCTATTATTTTCATCATAATAAACAGGAAAAGTTTTTCTTTTCATCTGCAGATATGATGACAAGAAATATGGTGAAACGAGTAGAAATTTTATTTCCTATCTTGGATACACATTTGAAAAAAAAAGTGTGGAAGTGGCTTGAAGTTATGCTTGCTGATAATGTAAAAGCACGAGAACAAGACCAAGAAGGGAATTATCATTACGTCATAAAAAAAGACCATGAGCTCTCTATTAATAGTCAAGAGATTTTTTGTCAATATGCTCTTTGCGACGATCAAGAATAACATAAAAAAAGCCGAGTGCTCGGCTTTTTAGTCATGTTATTATCTAGGAATGGGACCAACAGGACCGTATCCAGGTCCGTAGTATGTGTTATAAACAGGAGCACCGCCTCCATAGCCGGCACCAGGGTAGCCTCCTCCAGGAAATCCACCGCCGTAAAACGGAACTGGATAAGGATAAGGTGGTGGACAGCACCCAGGTCTGCCTCCAAAACCGCCAACAGCTAGTCCGCCAAGCAGCCCACCAGCTAAGCCAGCAACAAAAGGAAATCCAAAAAAGCGCTCGTCACCATTTGGAATATTACGATATCCTGTATAGGGATATTGATAGTACATATTTTAACCTCCTTGTCAGTTGTCTTTGTAGTGTATGGCTGAACGGAAGTTTTTGAGCCTGGTTTATTTCTTTAAGACTAGAATTAGGCGGTCATGATCAGCTAAAAAAAGACAATCAACATAAAAACGCCCTGTAAGGGCGTTTTTATGTTGATTGCAGGGTGAAAAGTGTAATTTCAGGCGTAGCTAAAAAACGAAAAGGAATGCGAGTGGTTCCTAAGCCTCTATTCACATAAAGCTTCATTTTAGAATCTCCAACTTCGTACATTCCTTCAGGGTAAACCGTCCCAAAGGGCGGTGTAATCAAAGGACCGTAAAAAGGAATTTGAATTTGGCCTCCATGACTATGGCCGGAGAGCTGAAGATCTACTGGAAAAGGAGCTGCTTTGACAGCAACGTCAGGTTCATGAATCATAGCAATAGAAAAAATATCCGGCTGTAATTGTCCTAGCGTTCCTTCATATTGTGGATTCCCAAGCATAATATCATCGAGTCCACAAATATGAATGTAGCTTTTATCAGGCATGAATACCGTGTCAACTTCATTTACTAAAAGTCTAAATCCTGCGTCTTCAATGGCTTGTTTATAGATATTTGTTCCATATCCTCCGTGATCATGGTTACCATATATGGCATATTTTCCAAGAGGAGCCTGAAGCCTCTGTAAAATCGGGGGAATTCTTTCTGGATGCGGGTATTCATTAGGTACATCCATTAAATCTCCGGTAAATAATATAATAGTAGGCTTCAAATTATTTATGGTCACCATAAGCTGTTCTAGTTGTAATAAATCATAAGAGAGTCCAAGATGAATATCACTAAATTGTAAAATTTTTATTCCGTTAAAGCTTTTCGGAATATTTTTAGAAGTAATTGTATGACGAACAATTTGCAGACGTCTAGGCTCAATATATTTGGCATATGTATACCCAAAAGACGTGGTGAGCAAAGACCCTAACGAAATAGACGCTAGTCCTTTCAAAAAAGATCGTCTTGTATACGTCTTTTTCATGCAAAATCAACCTATTCCTTATAGTTTTCAAGTTTTTATTATAGCATTGTTTTTTTTATCATCACAACGAGAAGTCTGCTTTTAAGTTAAATAGATAAAAGTTTCACTTTATTCAGAAAAAATAGTAAAATGATAGTTGTAAAACACTTATGTTTTGGGGAGGAATATAAATTGAAGAACAAGGTCGTAATTGTTACTGGCGGTTCAAGTGGCATGGGAAAACATATGGCGAAGCGATTTGCAGAACAAGGTGCTCATGTGGTAATTACAGGTAGGTCAGCCGATCGATTACAAGAGACAGAAAATGAAATTAAAACGTTTGATGGACAGGTACTTTCAGTGGTGATGGATGTACGCAATCCAGAAGATGTGGAGCGAATGGTTCAAGAAACGGACAAGGCATTTGGCCAAATTGATTTTTTAGTTAACAATGCTGCAGGCAATTTTATATGTGCAGCTGAAGACTTATCCATTAACGGATGGAACAGCGTAATTAATATCGTATTAAATGGTACATTTTATTGCAGTTCCGCAGTAGGGAAATATTGGATCAATAAAGGCGCAAAAGGGGCCATTACAAACATTGTAGCTACATATGCCTGGAACGCAGGAGCAGGTGTTATTCATTCAGCTTGTGCCAAGTCAGGAGTTTTAACCATGACGCGCACGCTCGCAGTAGAGTGGGGGAAGAAATATGGTATACGAGTAAATGCGATTGCACCGGGGCCGATCGAGCGAACAGGAGGAGCCGATAAATTATTTGAGTCAGAAAAAATGAAAGCGCGTACATTGAATTCTGTACCATTAGGACGCCTTGGAACTCCTGAGGAAATAGCAGGATTAGCTAGTTTCTTATTCTCCGATGAAGCGTCTTATATCAATGGGGAATGCATTACAATGGACGGGGGACAGTGGCTAAATCAGCATCCTTTTTAAGTTTGGATACGCACTAAAAAGTACAAAGCAATCCGAGAAGGACTAGCAAAATTATGCTATTCGTATTATACTAACGTAAAGTGAACAAGGAGAGGGGAGAGTTGAGTGGACCCGTTAGATGTATTAACAAACATAGAGAAAACTCTTCCGTATTATCAAGCAATTTTTAGTGCAGATGGACATAGAGTAATTGGCTATGAAGTGTTGGCGAGGTTTCAAAATGAAGGGGAAATTGAAAGTCTCGGCCCATTCTTTCATGATGATGCGATTCCGGATGAATATCGCATAGAAGTTGATTATGCTGTTTTAACACAAGCGCTCGAGCATATGTTGACCCAGGAAGAACAATTTTTAATTTTTATTAATCAGAACCCTAATTTATTAATGAACGATCATGGAGAATCCTTGCTGGAATTATTGCAACTTTTCGAAAATAAAGGATTATCGCTTGATCGAATTGTTCTCGAAATTACAGAACACAATTTTAGTGGAGATTTGGAATCACTTCAACACTTACTAAAGTATTATCAAACATATGGTATTAAGATTGCAATTGATAATATAGGAAAAGAAAGTAGTAATCTAGACAGGATTGGGTTGCTTTCACCAGATATCTTAAAAGTAGATTTACATATTCTGAGACAAACGGACATGGCGCAGTCGTATCAAGACGTATTGTATTCTTTATCTCTGTTAGCAAGAAAAATGGGTGCTACGCTTCTATACGAAGATATAGAAGCCTCCTATCAGCTGCAATATGCATGGAGAAACGGAGGCAGGTATTTTCAAGGTTATTATTTACATAAGCCGGCTGCTGAACTTGTCGATCCGAACATCTTAAAGGATAAACTAAAGGAACGTTTTGAAATGTATATCGCTCACGAAAAGAAAAAGCTGCTTGCTGTTTACCAGCTGACAGAACGCTTTCAAGATAAAATGCAGCAGGTAATGACAAAGTGCAGAAAGTTAGAAACGTATGACGATATGCTGCCTGTTATTGCAGAAGAACTATCCAACGTGTGTTTTCGCCTTTACATCTGCGATGAAAATGGATTTCAAAAGTCTTCTAACTATGTAAAGAAAAACGAGGATTGGATTCTTGAACCTGAATATGTAAAGAAAAATTGGAGCTGGCGCCCATATTTTCTTGAGAATATTATTCGAATGAGCTATGAAAAAAAAGGCATATTATCAGATTTGTATAATGATATTGAAACAGGTGAGAATATCCGGACTTTTTCGTATCCAATTGATAATATGCACTATATATTCCTTGATATTTCATATTCTTTTTTATACGAAAGAGACGTTTTGTAGAGAATAAATAAGTTGAAGTTAAACCGGCAACCAGTAAAAGTGGTTGCCGGTTTTTTATGTTTTTTTAGAGGAGAACGACAGTCGGTTATAGGGATATGCATAGGCAGAGAAAATTTCGGAATTCTAATAAAAAAGAAGTTAAGGAGCTGATTTAATTTGAAGAAAATATGCTTACTTGTCTTTTTGCTGATTGTCTTGTACTCAGGAAAATCTGTTCATGCAGAAGTATCAGGAGAGATTAGGCATGAAATCTTTATAAATTTGCAGGACGCTTATCAGGCTCAGCTAAGAGCTGCGTCTGCTCATACTAATCAAGACGCTGTTCGTGAGCTGAAATTGTTTTTAGATGATGAGTATGCATCTGTGTTTTTTAATGAGGCTCTCTTACAAAAAGCTCAAGGGTATGTCGGAGAGGGACCTGAATATTTAACACACTACATCCCTTTCTTTTCTTTCGATGAACAAACGAAGGTAGCTCTTCATTCCGGCCAAAACAAAGCTTATGTCTATCAATTTTTTCCGGCTGTGCATAATGAACGGGTAAAATACCAAGATCATTACGAAATGATCACGTTAGTAAAAAAACAGGGGAAATGGAAAGTGCAAAAGTTTATATATAGTAAGTAACACTCAAAATAGCTGAGGAAAGCTTATTTTGAGTGTTTCTGTTACCCGATGTTAAGAAGCTTCTCAAGCGCTTGAAGGTCAAATCCTCTGATAATTTCCTGGTCAATACGAATGGTCGGAGTGGAATAAGACTCTAACTCAGTAGTCATTCGTTTTCGAGCAGAAGCATCTTTAGATACGTCAAATTCTTTATAGGAAACGTGATGATGCTGTAAAAACTGTTTAACAATTTCGCAAGGTGGGCAAGCTGGTTGTGTGTACAACTCTATAGATCTCAATGAAAGCACCTCCCTATATTAAAATGAATGGTGTTAAAGTAGAATGAAGTTTTGTATGATACATAGTATATCGCTATGTTATTATAATAAAAAACGACATATATCGCTATAATAAGGCATTTTCTTATGAAAAATCACGTAAAGTACTTGTGTTTTTTTAGTATGTGGCATATAGTGAAATGGTGTCTTTTAAGTATTAGTTTAGATAACGTATTTATTTGAATTGATATTGTAGAAAAGTCGAATGCGTAATGATGTAATAGGTGAAAGGAGAGATTATATGTCACAATTACAAGGTATTTTAACTCGTCTTGTGAATCTCCGTGAGCAAGCAAGTGGAAGTGAAGCGCCACAACGCTTCTTCGAAGTAGAGGGAAAAAGAATTTGCAGCGTGAAATATCATGCAAAAACTGAAACATACGAACTTGAAGTATATCAAGATGGTGAAAAGCCAGCCGTTTATCAATTTGATAACGTTGATATGATTGCAATTGAAATTTTTGAACTTATTCATTAAGGGATAAAGCAAAACGAATGCCGCAAAGGATTTTATACTTTGCGGTATTTTTTTGTTACTGCGTATGGAGTTTTTGCGGTGGCTTCTGCCCTATTTTCCCGAGAAATATCGACAAAGTGATAGCGGATTTTCTGATAAATAGAAGGAACGGGTCGAATGCTGTAAAAAAATCAAAATAAAAAATTCAGATAATTATGAACTTTCGTTGACACTTGTTTTAAAAAAATCTAGACTTAACATATAAGGGAGAACATCGAGTGTGTCTGCTTCTATTCCCTCTTAAAGGTTCGCATTTACGTAAGCAAGCTATTTTCATTTTGTAGTTTGTTCTTTTTCTCTTTACACACGTGGAAGTTATGAGAAATGGAAGGAGAATGTATAAATGATTGATATTGATCACAATCAGTTAAATCAAATTGAACTTCGAGATTTGCTTGTCACTTCTGATAAAGTTGCTCATGTTCAAGTGGGAAATAATTTAGAACATGCTTTGCTTGTGTTAACAAAGACTGGCTATACGTCCATTCCCGTATTAAATCCAAGGTTTCAGCTGCAGGGGTTCGTGAGTATGACGCTTATTTTAGATTCGATTTTAGGATTAAAGCGCATTGAATTTGAACGATTAGAAACCATGAAAGTAGAAGAAGTTATGAATCAAAATGTTCCTCGTGTCTCCATGAAAAAATCCGTATTAAAAGTCATAAATGCCATGATTAATCATCCTTTTTTGTGCGTAGAAAATGAAGATGGCATTTTTGAAGGGATTTTAACACGAAGAAATTTGTTAAAGTCATTAAGAAAGCAGTCCATCATTCTCCCGAAAGAGTTATTTCAATAATTTTTTTAAGAAATCGTGTTTCAGCCTATCTTTCTCCGTTTTTTTCTTATATGATAAAGGTAAAATGAAAGTAAAAAGAGGCTTGAAAGGAATAACTGAATGCAATTAATAGAATGTCGAATGCTCGTTGTATTAGCTCAAGAATTAAATATGAGAAAAGCTGCAGAGAGATTATTTGTATCGCAACCAGCTTTATCACAGAGGCTGCAAACCATTGAAAAAGCATGGGATACACAAATCTTCATTCGTTCGCAAAAAGGACTGTCATTAACGCCTGCTGGAGAAAAGATTGTTCAATTTGCAAAAGAAGTGGTAGAAAAAGAAGATCGGGTTCGTGAGGACTTGCATCATTTAGATAATGAGGTATATGGTACACTCAAATTAGCGGTGGCTTCGATTATTGGACAGCACTGGCTGCCGGCGGTGTTAAAACGCTATATGGATCGTTACCCACATGCTAAAATCTCTCTTGTAACCGGATGGAGCAGTGAAATGCTTCGCTATCTGTACGAAGATGAGGTACATATTGGAATCATACGCGGAAATCCGGATTGGAAAGGTGTCAAAGAACATTTGTTTACAGATCCTCTTTACCTAGTTGATTCAGAAATTGAAAGGGCAGCGGAAGTAGTAAATACTCATCGACCATTTATTCAATTTAAAAGTGACTCAACGTATTATCAAGAAATTTTAGAATGGTGGCATCGAGAGTTTCATACTACACCGAAGCGTACGATTGTAGTGGATCAGATTGAGACGTGTAAGCAAATGGCTTTAAATGGTCTTGGCTTCGCTATTTTACCATCGATTGCTATTAAAGAAGCAGGAAGCCATATTCACCGGACGCCGCTTCTGAAAGCAAATGGAGAGCCAATTACGCGAGACACTTCTTTAGTTGGATATGAATCAGCGTTTAAGCTGAAGCAAGTTCGAGCATTTGTTGATATTGTACGTGAATATGTAAGAGAAACGGTCTAAAGCGAGCCTAGATGCTCGCTTTTTTTATTTGCAATCGTTATCTTTTTATTAAAACGATAATGATGCTTGTCATTGTGAAAGCATTTTGTTACATTAAATGAGACATTGCTTACTTAGGAGGAATACATAATGAAAATGATGGATGCTAATGAGATTATCTCATTTATTCAAAACAGTACAAAATCAACACCGGTAAAAGTTTACGTAAAAGGTGAAGTAGAAGGAATTGACTTTGGTTCATCTTCTAAAACATTCGTAACGGGCAACACAGGTGTAGTATTTGGTGAATGGAAAGAAATCAAAGCTGCTATTGAAGCAAACGAAGGAAAAATTGAAGACTACGTAATTGAAAATGATCGCCGCAACTCTGCGATTCCTTTATTAGATATGAAAGGAATTAAAGCTCGTATTGAGCCAGGCGCTATTATTCGCGATCAAGTTGAAATCGGCGACAACGCTGTTATTATGATGGGTGCATCTATTAACATCGGCTCTGTGATCGGTGAAGGAACAATGATCGACATGAACGTAGTACTTGGTGGTCGTGCAACAGTAGGTAAAAACTGTCACATCGGCGCAGGTTCTGTATTAGCTGGTGTTATTGAGCCACCTTCTGCAAAACCAGTTGTAGTAGAAGATGATGTAGTAATCGGTGCTAATGCTGTTGTTCTTGAAGGTGTAACAGTAGGCAAAGGTGCCGTAGTTGCTGCAGGCGCAATTGTGGTAGAAGATGTAGCTCCTTACACAGTAGTAGCAGGTACGCCGGCTCGCGTTATTAAAGAAATTGACGAAAAAACAAAGTCTAAAACAGAAATCAAGCAAGAATTGCGTCAATTAAACGAAGAATAAGAAAAACGATCAGTTTGCGCTTTTTCTTTGCTGAATTAATAGGTTTTAGCGATTGGGATACTGAATCCTTGAACGTATCATATGGACAAGTTGGAAGCGTGGGCAACCACGCTTTCTTCTTTATTTCGTGAGGAGGACATACACATGGCTGAAAATGAATTTGTGAAAATAAGAAGAGAGCTACATAAAATTCCTGAATTAGGGTTTCAAGAGGTGAAAACACAGCGTTTTTTGCTTGATTATATTAACACTCTTCCGCAAGAGCGCTTAGAAGTAAAGACGTGGAAAACAGGACTCTTTGTTAAAGTACATGGTACAAATCCAACTAAAACAATAGGCTATCGAGCAGATATTGACGGGCTTCCTATCACGGAAGAAACGAATTATTCTTTTCAATCACAGCATGAAGGACTCATGCATGCCTGCGGACATGATATGCATATGGCCATTGGGCTAGGCGTACTCACTTACTTTGCTCAGCATGAAATCAAGGATAATGTACTGTTTATCTTTCAACCTGCAGAAGAAGGTCCAGGAGGAGCAAAGCCAATGCTCCAAAGCGACATCATGAAAGAATGGCTTCCAGATTTCATCTTCGCCCTTCACGTAGCGCCTGAATATCCGGTTGGGTCAATTGCGCTGAAGGAAGGGTTACTATTTGCTAACACGTCTGAGCTATTTATTGATTTAAAAGGAAAAGGCGGCCATGCTGCTTATCCACATACAACAAATGATATGGTAGTTGCTGCATGTCAGCTCGTTTCACAACTTCAAACTATTGTTGCTCGCAACGTTGATCCGCTAGACAGCGCTGTAATTACAGTAGGAAAAATTCAAGGCGGGACGGTTCAAAATATTATTGCGGAGCGAGCTCGCATAGAAGGAACCATTCGCACGCTATCCCCTGAATCAATGACGCGTGTTAAAGAACGAATTGAAGCGATTGTTAAAGGAGTAGAAGTAGGATACCAGTGTGAAACAGCCATTGATTATGGCTGTATGTATCATCAAGTATATAATCACCATAAAGTCACGCGAGAGTTCATGGAATTCGCCAAAGAGCAAACAGACGTGGATGTCATTGAGTGCAAAGAAGCAATGACAGGAGAAGATTTTGGCTATATGCTAAAAGATATTCCTGGATTTATGTTTTGGCTTGGCGTTCAGTCTGAATATGGGCTTCATCATGCAAAGCTGCAGCCTCATGAAGGCGCAATAGATATTGCGATTTCACTTATTACAAAATATTTTGAACATAAAGGCAATCAATAAATCGTATAATCATTTTTCCTTATGGCTAAATTAATACCATGAGGAGGTGGGCAACGATGGCACGAATTGGTGTAGAATACGGTTTAACAGATGTACAGGCTGCACTTCAGCAGCTCGGACACGAAGTGGTACAATTACGCAACGAAAGTGATGCACAAGGGTGCGATTGCTGTGTTGTAACAGGACAGGATTCAAACGTAATGGGGATTTCTGATGCAGTAACGCAAGGCTCAGTTATTACAGCTAGCGGATTAACAGCAGAAGAAATTTGTCAGCAAGTAGGCAACAAGGTACAAGGATAAAAGAAAGCCGAAGGAATAAATCCTTCGGCTATTTTTTATGCATGCTGAGGCTGCTTGGCATCTTCAGGCTGCTTTTTATCAATATTTACTTGATGAGGGAACGGAATATCAATACCGTTTGCGTCAAACGCTTCTTTAAATTCTTTACGAAGCTGACGTTCAATCCCCCACTGTTCACCGTTTTTAGCTTTGCCAACTACACGAAGCACAACGTCTGATGCGCCTAGACCTTGAACTCCTATCACGTTTGGTCCTTCTACAATGTTTTCATTTGTTGCAGCAACGCGCTCGCATACTTTTTCTAGTACGGAAATAGCTTTGTCAATATCATCATCATACGAAATGCCAATATCAATTAACGCGCGCATATTGCCTCGGGAATGATTGCTTAAGCTTGTAATTTCGCGGTTAGGCACATAGTGCAGAGTTCCATCAAATCCGCGAATTTGAGTAGTACGAAGACCTACTGATTCGACAATTCCTGAAAAACTTCCGGTTGTTACATAGTCGTCAACATCAAGCTGTTTTTCAAGAAGTAAAAAGAAACCTGTTACAACGTCGCTAACCAGTCCTTGAGCACCGAACCCGATTGCTAGACCCACAACTCCGGCACCAGCTAATAGAGCCGTGGCATGGATATTTACTGCTTCAAGCAGCATAACGACAAAAATAAAAATAAGTACATATGAAAACACATTAACGGTTAAACTTTTGAGTGTGAGCATACGTCCGCGCGTAGCATTTTCGCGCTCACTCATTTTTTCAAAGGAACGTTCAATAACTTTTTTACCAATTGCTCGTACAAGTAAAAATACAATGGTAATGGCAATGAGTTTTAACACAATTACTCCAGCATTGGTAAGAAGCTGTTCCCAGTTGATGTCTTGCATCTTAAACATTAGTTGTTCATCCTTCCTATGTTCTGTTTCAATATTAATAAGTGGGAATTTATTCTGTGGAAAAGATTTTGTAAGAGTATGAGCACATTTGTTTATTCCCGATATTAGACATGCTAAACTGAGAAGGTAAATAAATGCAACCCTTTTATAGCATTTTTTTGCTGAAGTCAGGGTTTAATTTGCTCTAAAGGCGGGCATAACAACTATGTTGCCATTATAAGATGTTGTTTAAATTCATTCTTAATTAATATTGACTAAAAAAACAATATCCATTATAATGAAAACCGTTATAACAGTACATAAGTGAGAATGTTTTATACATTTTCTCATTTAATAATTATTTGGAGGGATCATGTATGCCAGAACGTATGGTAGGTAAACAAGCTCCACGCTTTGAAATGGAAGCTGTATTATCAAACAAAGAATTCGGTAAAGTTAGCTTAGAAGAAAATATTAAAAATGACAAATGGACAGTATTATTCTTCTATCCAATGGACTTTACATTTGTATGTCCAACAGAAATCACTGCACTTTCTGACCGTTATGATGAGTTTGAAGATCTTGACGCAGAAGTAATCGGTGTTTCTACAGACACAATCCATACACACTTAGCTTGGATCAACACTGATCGTAAAGATAATGGTTTAGGTGATCTTAAATATCCATTAGCAGCTGATACAAATCACGTTGTTTCTCGTGAGTACGGCGTTTTAATTGAAGAAGAAGGTGTAGCACTTCGCGGTTTATACATCATCAGCCCAGAAGGCGAATTACAATATTCAGTTGTAAACCACAACAATATTGGCCGTGACGTTGATGAAACTTTACGTGTTCTTCAAGCGTTACAAACTGGCGGACTTTGCCCAGCTAACTGGAAACCAGGTCAAGCTACTTTAAACGCGTAAGCACAACGTTTAAAAGGTCTAACGTCCACGTTAGGCCTTTTTTTCATCGGATAATAAAGAACATATAGTCAATAATAGTGAAAATAAGGGAGGCTTTTATTCATGAAATTACGTCAGCCAATGCCTGATTTAACGGGCGCTACAGAATGGTTAAACGGAGAGGTTACAAAAGAGCAGCTAATCGGCGAAAAGCCAACGCTTATTCATTTTTGGTCAGTAAGCTGTCATTTATGTAAAGAAGCAATGCCTCAGGTAAATGAATTTCGCGACCAATACAAAGATCAATTAAACGTAGTAGCAGTTCATATGCCGCGCTCTGAAGATGATTTAGACTTATCAAAAATTAAAGAAGTAGCAGCAGAACATGATATTACGCAGCCAATTTTTGTAGACAGTGAGCATAAATTAACGGATGCATTTGAAAATCAATATGTACCGGCATATTATGTATTTGACAAAACAGGTCAACTACGCCACTTCCAAGCTGGTGGAAGCGGTATGAAAATGCTTGAAAAGCGCGTGAATCGTGTATTAGGCGAGAACGAATAAACACAGGCAGTTGTAACAGGTGAAAAGCATTCGATGCTTAGTAGAACTTGCATCGAATGTTTTTCTTTTTTGTGTGTAGGAAGTAACTGATAAAGGAAATATAAAAATGTGGATTTTTTCTTGTGAGTTTACACCATACTAACACTAACAACATGATACGAAACTTACTATTGGAGGTAATTTACATATGAAATTAGGTATGATTGGCTTAGGAAAAATGGGAGCGAACTTAGTATTGAATTTACTAGATCATAACCATTCTGTGGTAGCATTCGATGTAAACAACGAAGCTGTACAGAAAGTAGCAGAAAAGGGAGCAGAAGGCGCTTCTTCCATTAAAGAATTAGTGAGCAAATTAGAGAAACCACGCATTGCTTGGGTAATGGTTCCAGCTGGGGAGCTCACAGAAAAAGTAATTTCTGAGCTCCAAGAACTACTTGAAGAAGGAGATATGATTATTGAAGGCGGTAATTCCAAGTATAAAGATTCAGTACGACGTGCTGCAGCTTCTGCTGAAAAAGGAATTCACTACTTTGATGTTGGAACAAGCGGCGGAATGGAAGGTGCCCGAAACGGCGCTTGTATGATGATTGGGGGAGATAAAGAAG
The DNA here is from genome assembly GCF_028369225.1 of Priestia sp. AB. Taxonomy (NCBI): domain Bacteria; kingdom Bacillati; phylum Bacillota; class Bacilli; order Caryophanales; family Bacillaceae; genus Priestia; species Priestia sp. AB. The sequence continues at coordinate 420,134 of NZ_JAQMYN010000002.1, read as the reverse complement.
CATTTGCTACAATCGAACCTATTTTCCGCGACATCAACGTAGAAAACGGCTATCTCTATTCAGGTGCAGCAGGAAGCGGCCACTTCTTGAAAATGGTTCATAACGGAATTGAGTACGGCATGATGCAAGCAATTGCTGAAGGTTTTGATGTGTTAGAGAAAAGTGAATTTGACTATGACTATGAAGCTGTAGCCCGCGTATGGAATAATGGCTCTGTTATTCGCTCATGGTTAATCGAATTAATGGAACGTGCATTTTCAAAAGATGCAAAACTGGACAGTATTAAAGGAGTTATGCATTCTTCCGGTGAAGGAAAATGGACGGTTGAATCCGCTCTAGATTTACAAGTGCCAACGCCAGTTATTGCTCTATCGTTAATGATGCGCTATCGCTCACTTGAAGACGATACGTTTACAGGTAAAGTAGTTGCCGCTCTTCGCAATGAGTTCGGCGGACACGCAGTAGAAAAACAATAAAAAAGAGGCTGGAACAAACGTATTTTAGACGAATTGAAAAACGAACCATTGATCAACATGTTTGATTAGTGGTTCGTTTTTTTGTTATGGTGGATAGTTTCGTCTGTGTAGATCTTTCTAGCAGTTCAACTCATGTATTCCATTTGTTCGTCTTTAGATTGAATTCATTTAGTTATATCCGAGCCTCTTTTTTATGACTATTTACCTTTTTTGAAAAATTATCTAAAAATTATGGTAATTTATTTCGGAAACCGATATATTTAAATATGTGTGCCGCATTTTAGCTAAAGGAAGGACGGGGTATATGGAAACGTTTAAAAAACTAAAAGATTTTTATTTGCCGTACCGAATGTACTTTTTTTATTCTGCTATTTGCTTGTTGTTTGTAACCTCCATCACTGTGATTTACCCTATTGTGCTGCAATATACGATTGATCATATTGTGTTAGGAAAACAATATCAGCTAGTCGATAATGTAGCATTTATTTTTATTGGGCTAATGATTGTCAAAGGAATCTTTACATATATTCAGCAATATTACGGCGACTTATTTGGAATTAAGTCCGTGTATACTCTTCGCAATAAACTTTACCGCAAACTTCAGTATTTACCGTTTTCTTACTATGACAATGCTAAAACAGGGGACTTGATGTCCAGGTTGACAGCTGATGTAGAAGGATTTCGTTTTTTTCTATCTTTTGGATTCTCAGAATTAATTCGCTTCGTTATTTTACTTACTGCCAGCTTTTCCGTTATGTTCTATTACTCTATTTCACTCACTCTCGTCACAATCTGCCTGCTGCCTTTTTTGGGGGTAGCTGTTTATCGCTTTGATAAGCGCGTTCATCCAGCGTTTCGCTTAATTCGCCAATCGTTTGGGGAACTTAATACAAATGTTCAAGAAAATATAAGCGGCATACAAACGGTCAAGTCATTATCAAGAGAAAAATTTCAAACATCTAAATTTAACGAGTCCAATGGAGTTTATAAAAATCGAAACATTGAAACCGCGAATGTGTGGGCAACTTATTTCCCCTTAATGGAGTTTATAGGAAACTTATCTATTGTTGGTCTCCTTGCGTACGGAGGAGCGCTTGTTATGAACGGAAGCGTACGTCCGGGAGAGCTTGTTGCTTTCTTTAGCTTAACCTCTTATTTAATGTGGCCTATTATGAATCTAGGGTTTGTTATCAATATGTTTTCACAGTCTAAAGCTTCAGGTGAAAGGCTGCTAGAAATTTTAGAAGAAGAAGAAAAAGTCCATGAGCATGCCGGAAGTTTCTCTATTAATGGAACGGTCGAGTTTCAACATGTTAGCTTATCCTATCCAAACGAAGAAAAAAAGTCGCTTGAGAACATATCTTTTTCTGCTTCTAAAGGAAAAGTAGTAGGTTTAATCGGAGCAACTGGAGCCGGCAAAACAAGCTTAACCCAGCTGCTCACGAGGTTTTACGAACCGACTTCAGGACAAATCTTAGTTAACCATCGTCCGATTAAAGAGTATCCGCTTCCTGTTCTTCGAAAAGAAATTGGCTTTGTACTTCAAGAAACCTTTTTGTTCTCAAGCAGTATAGGAACCAACATTTCCTATGGCGTGCCGGGTATTTCTAGAGAAGACATTATTGATGCTGCAAAACGAGCGCAGGCGCATGACTTTATTATGGAGCTTCCGGATGGGTATGACACGATGCTGGGAGAGAGAGGACTGGGGTTATCAGGCGGACAAAAGCAGCGCATTGCAATTGCACGAGCGCTTATCTTAAACCCTAGCATCTTAGTATTAGATGATGCCACGAGTGCTGTTGATATGAAAACAGAAAGAGAAATTCAATTGGCTTTAAAAGAAGTGATGAAAAATCGTACTACGTTTATTATCGCACACCGCCTTTCTTCTTTGCGACATGCCGATGAAATCTTAGTCTTGCATGAAGGTCAAATAAAAGAGAGAGGAAGCCATAAAACGCTCATTCAAAAGGAAGGGATTTATAAAAATATTTATGACATTCAATATGAAAGCAATACGTCAGTGATGAACGTATAACAAGGGAGGAATAGAATGGAAGCCGGAAAAAATAAAGTTGTGCGAGAGCGCTTTTATTATCAAACAGATCAAATCATTGATAAGATGTTTAACTGGAAGCAAATGGCCCGCTTGTTTCGTTATCTTCATCCATATCGAAAAAACTTGCTTCCTTTCTCGTTTCTTATGGTCATTATCACAACGGTCATTAGACTCGCTATTCCTATTTTGATAGGTGTATATACGCTTGATCATGCTGTAAAAGATAAAAATAGCACGCTGCTCATGCAGTTAGTTTTCATAATCTTTAGCTTGTATGTACTATCTTATATTTCGAATATCTTTCGAATTAAATGGATGAACCAACTCGGGCAGCACGTTATATATGATTTAAGAAAACATTTATTTACGCATATTCAAGGGCTGTCGCACCGGTTTTTTGATACGCGTTCAGGAGGCTCTATTCTTGTAAGGATCATGAATGATATTAACTCTCTTCAAGATTTATTTACCAACGGAGTAGTTAACCTGTTTATGGACCTCTTATTGTTAGTTGGGATTGTAGTTATATTATTTTCTCTCAGTCCTGCTTTGACATGTGCTGTTTTAATCATTTTACCGATTATGTTTTTGATTTCCACAAAGCTGAGAAGAAGAATTCGTCGGTCGTGGCAAGTTGTTCGTATGAAGCAGTCAGTATTAAATTCACATTTAAATGAGAGTATTCAAGGCATTCGCGTCACTCAATCATTTGCTCAAGAACAAGAAAATATGCTGTTTTTTGAGCGCATAAACAGTGAAAATTACGAGAGCTGGAGGCAAGCTACTCGAAAAAATGCCATGTTTCGACCGTTTGTAGAACTCACAAATGCTGTCGGAACGGCTATTTTAATTTGGTTCGGTGCTGTACTTATTCAAGATGAACGGTTAACAATTGGTATTTTTGTATCATTTGCTTTTTATCTTGGAATGTTTTGGGAACCGATTTCTCGTTTAGGGCAAGTGTATAATCAATTATTAATGGGAATGGCTTCATCCGAGCGTATTTTTGAATTTCTAGATGAAAAACCTCTCGTCGCAGATTTGGAAACCGCTACGTCTTTAGAGGATATGAAAGGAAAAGTTGAGTTCAAGCACGTCTCATTTTCCTATGATGGGAAGCGGAAAGCTTTAAACAACGTATCAATTGACATAAAAGAAGGCCAGACGGTTGCTTTAGTGGGGCATACTGGATCTGGAAAAACGTCCATTGCTAATTTAATCACACGTTTTTATGATGTAAACGAAGGGCAGATTTTAATAGATAATATGCCTATTCAAGATATTACGTTAGCGAGTTTACGAGCGCAAATTAGTATTGTGCTGCAAGAAACCTTTATTTTTTCAGGAACTATTATGGAAAACATTCGGTTTGGAAAACCGGATGGTACTGATGATGAAGTGATTAAGGCCGCAGAAGCGGTAGGGGCTGCAGATTTTATAAAGCGTCTGAAAAAAGGCTATGATACGGAAGTAGAAGAGCGAGGAAACGTCTTATCCGTGGGAGAGCGTCAATTGATTTCATTTGCTCGAACGCTGTTGGCTAATCCTCGTATTATCATTTTAGATGAAGCGACAGCAAGCATCGATACAGAAACAGAAGTGAAGATTCAACAGGCGCTTAAAACGCTGTTAAAAAACAGAACGGCCATCATGATTGCTCATCGGTTATCTACTATACGAGAAGCAGATAAGATCATTGTATTAGATCATGGAAGCATTATTGAAACGGGGAATCACGGGGAACTAATGCAGCAAAAAGGCGTATATTATTACCTTGTTCAAACCCATGCTACAGCTTAAAAACAGAGGGAGCTGATCCTTCTGTTTTTCTATGAGTGTGAGAAATAGTAAAGAGATATAAGTGTTAACGGGAAAATGAGGTTGATACAAAAGAATTGTGGTAAAATAACGGTAGTTCAGATTTTTTCCTGTACATAATGGAGGAATTCAAATGAAAAAAGAATTTGCAGTCATCGGATTAGGTAGATTTGGAGGAAGTATTTGTAAAACATTAAGCGATCAAGGAATGGAAGTTCTGGCGATTGATATTGATGAAGAAAAGGTAAATGAGTATGCTAACGTTGCTTCCCATGCAGTAGTAGGCGATTCAATGGATGAAGGGGTTCTAAAAAGTTTAGGAATTCGTAATTTTGATCATGTTATCGTAGCTATTGGTGACAATATTCAGGCAAGTATTTTGACGACCCTTATTTTAAAAGAGCTGGGTGTTGAGAAAATAACGGTAAAAGCGCAAAATGATTATCATGCCAAAGTATTATCAAAAATTGGCGCTAATTTTATCGTGCATCCCGAACGAGATATGGGCCGAAGAATTGCCAATAACATGATTTCAAACAGCGTGCTAGATTATTTAGAGCTATCTGAAGAACACAGTATTGTCGAATTAGTAGCGAGCAAAAGAATGGCTGGCAATACGCTGATTGAGTTAGACATTCGTGCAAAATATGGCATTAACATTGTAGCCATTAAGCGTGATCGAGATATCATCGTTTCTCCTCAGGCGTCCGAAACGATTCAAGAAGGGGACGTGTTGATTGTTATTGGAGCAGATGCAGATATCAACCGCTTCGAAAATAAATTTGCCAGTGCTTAATAAAAAAAGAGCAGATGCAATTGCATCTGCTCTTTTTCTTTTATTAAACCTCCATAATGATTGGTAAAATCATTGGACGGCGCTTTGTTTTTTCGTAAAGGAATGGAGCCAATGTGTCTGTGATTTCATTTTTAATCTCAGACCATTGTGACGTACGACGTTCCATCACTTTGTTCAAGTGTTTTGTAATAAGGGACTGTGCATCATTAATTAAGTCACCAGATTCGCGCATATAAACAAAACCACGAGAGATAATGTCTGGACCAGCAGCGATCTTGAAGTCTTTCATATTGATGCTTACAACCACAATAACAAGACCTTCTTCAGATAAAATGCGGCGATCACGAAGTACGATATTTCCAATGTCACCAATTCCGCTTCCGTCAATATATACAGAGCCTGAAGGGATTTTGCCGGCTACTGAAGCTTCGCTGTCGCTTAAAGCTAGCACCTCTCCATTATCCATAATGAAGCAGTTTTCTTCAGGAACTCCACAGTCTGTTGCAAGTTTGATGTGCATTTTCTGCATGCGATACTCACCGTGAATTGGCATAAAGTATTTTGGTTTCATCAAACGAAGCATTAATTTTTGCTCTTCCTGTCCGCCGTGTCCAGAAGTATGGATATCGTTTAGAGCACCGTGAATAACCTCTGCTCCTGCACGGAATAGCATATCGATTGTTTTGCTAACACTTACTGTATTTCCTGGAATAGGTGAAGATGAGAATACAACCGTATCTCCAGGGATAATTTGAATTTGGCGGTGAGTACCGTTTGCAATTCTAGATAGCGCTGCCATCGGTTCACCTTGGCTGCCTGTACATAAAATAGTCACGCGGTTAGCTGGAATTCGGTTAATTTGAGAAGGCTCAATGAACGTATCTTTTGGACATGAAATATATCCAAGCTGTTGGCCAATCTCAATAGCTGCTTCCATACTGCGTCCGAATACAGCAACTTTACGGTTATGCAATACGGCTGCTTCCACTACTTGCTGTAAGCGGTGAATATTTGAAGCAAACGTTGCAAAAATAATACGGCCGTCTACTTTACGGAAAATGTCATGAATGCTGTCACCTACGCGGCGCTCAGACATCGTAAAGTTAGGAATTTCACTGTTTGTACTGTCTGAAAGCAAGCATAGAACGCCTTCTTTACCGATTTCAGCCATTTTTGTTAAGTTAGCCGGTTCGCCCACTGGTGTAAAATCAAACTTGAAATCTCCTGTATGTACGATTTGTCCGTTTGGTGTTTTTACCACAATTCCGTAAGAATCAGGAATACTGTGAGTTGTGCGGAAGAACGTTACCGATGTTTTACGGAATTTAATTACGTCATCTTCAGTAATTTCATGAAGCTGAGCTGTACGAAGCAACCCATGCTCGTCTAATTTGTTGCGAAGAAGTCCAAGGGCTAATTTCCCTGCATAAATAGGAATGTTTAATTCTCTTAATAAGTAAGGAATTCCGCCGATGTGATCTTCATGACCATGTGTAACGAAAAGGCCACGGATTTTATCTGCATTTTTTACTAAATAACTGTAGTCAGGAATAACGTAGTCAATTCCTAAAAGCTCATCTTCAGGGAATTTAATTCCTGCATCAATAAGAATAATTTCATCTTGAAACTGTACGGCATACGTGTTTTTACCGATTTCGCCTAGTCCACCCAGGGCGAAAACTGCCGTTTGATTATTTTTTACAAATTTCATTTTCATCATATCTCCAATACTTTAAAATCTTCATGCTGTTGTTCATATTCTAGATAGTCTCCAGTCACTGCTTGAACAAACTCAATATTAATTGAACGCGCTTTTAACTTTTGACGAACGTCACGCTCAGAATCTGCGTTCACATACACTGTTTTTGTATTTTCACGTACAGCTACTTCACTCATTTTTTCTTGAAAATAAACTTTAAAAATCATAACAAAAATCTCTCCTTAATTCCGAAATTCAAATAACTTATTTTATTATATTATAAAATGTGTATGTATTTCATGTATTTTCTAAAGAAACTTGCTTTCACTACATTTTAGTCATCTAAATATAACAAGTCAATTAATTATAGAATAATATTAATAGGAAACGGATACAAGACTATATTTTCCGGGCGTATAAAAAATAAGGGCTATTCCATTGTACGATGCAGACACACACTCTGCAAATTTTACAACAGAAAGCCCTAAAAAAATCGGTTATGCCATCGTTTTTTTACGCAATAATTCATTCCAGCGTTTTAGCAGCCTTTTTCGAAAATCTTTTAACATGATTTTTCAGCTCCTTTGTTTTTTGCAATACCTGCCTGTCTCTCTCTGTACTTTTATTATATGATGAAAAGGGAGAGGTTTCTCATGGTTAAATATGGAAAAATTATAAATGGAACCGTCCATTTATAGAGAAACCAGCGCTTGTTTGATATAATTGGAAAGGCTTAACAAAGAGATAAAAAATTATAAAAAATAAGGTGATAAACGTGGAACGAAAGATTATTTTTTTTGATATTGATGGAACGTTATTGGATCATGATAAAAAACTGCCTGCTTCTACAAAAAAAGCTGTCCAGCTGTTAAAAGAGCAGGGGCATGAAGTGGCAATTGCAACTGGAAGGGCTCCTTTTATGTTTAAAGATCTGCGTGAAGAGTTGGATATTCAAACATATATTAGCTTTAATGGTCAGTACATTGTTTTAAATGGAGAAGTTCTTTACAAAAACCCGTTAAATAAAGAAGAACTTCAAGATTTAACAGCTTTTGCTGTTGAGCATGATCACCCTGTCGTATACATGGATCATGAAGATATGAAATCAAACATTGAGTTTCATGACTATATCGAATCCAGCATCAGCACGCTGAAAATTGGATTTACCCACCCTCACCACGATCCTACTTATTTCGAAGGGCGCGAAATTTATCAATCCCTCTTATTCTGTACAGCGGGAGAAGAAGCTCCTTATGAAGAAAAATTTAAGAAATTTGACTTTATTCGCTGGCATGAATTTTCAACTGATGTTTTGCCAAAAGGTGGATCAAAAGCGCGAGGAATTGAGACCATGATTGAAAAGCTTGGCTTTGACAAAAAAGATGTATATGCATTCGGAGACGGCTTAAACGATATCGAAATGCTAGAATTTGTCGGAAATGGAGTAGCGATGGGAAATGCGGAAGAAGTGGTGAAAGAAGTTGCTAATCTTGTTACAAAAGATGTAGCAGAAGATGGTATTCTCCACGGATTAGAGCTAGTAGGATTATTAAAGTAAGAAAAACGCGAGCTCTAGCTCGCGTTTTTTAGCGTTCATATGGAAAAGCATTTTCAGGTTCTTGAAATGGATTTTCTTTATTAATGTAATCATAAAACATAATTCCGTCTAAATGATCAATTTCGTGCTGAAAGACAACAGCAGGAAGACCTTTCAAACGAATTTTCACTTCTTCGCCTTCAAGCGTTGTGCCTTTTACTGTGATACGTGCATATCGAGGAACAAATCCTGGGATATCTTGATCGACAGACAAGCAGCCTTCACCGCCTGTAAGGTATGTCTTTTCAACTGAGTGGCTAATGATCTTAGGGTTAAATAATGCATAGCTGTATAGCTTGCCTTTTTCATCCGTAACGTGTACCCCAATCATTCGTTTTGATACATTAATTTGAGGAGCGGCAAGCCCGATACCAGATCGCAGTCCATATTTAGCAGCAATTTCAGGATCTTGGCTGTTTTTTACATATTCTAATAAGCTATGTAAAATCTTTTTGTCTTCTTCAGAAGCAGGTAACGGTACTTCTTTTGCTACTTCTCGCAGCGTTGGGTGTCCGTCTTGAATAATATCGTTCATTGTAATCAACTTTCACATCTCCCTAGGCTATTTTATAGGTATAAAGTGTATCAAATCCGTATAAAAAAGTCATTACCTCGACCTTGACCACATAAATGTTTCTACTAATTATATGTATCAAACATATGGAAAAACATGCATAAGAAAAAATAAAAGCGACCGTTAGCCGCTTTTATTGTATAATTACCAGCCGCCACAGCTGCAGCCGATAATAACTAATAAAATGAACAGTACAATTAATAACACAAAACCTTTATTAGAACCGCCACAGCCATATCCACCATAACCCAACATAATGTAACCTCCCGTAGTTATCAATCCCAAGGTAAAAAGTAATAAACTCCCTTTTTTTCACGATTGGGTTAGTATAATATATTAAAAGGTGGAAAAAGGGTGTAGATAAATTGCTAATTCCCTACAAAAATTGTATAATGACCCATGAATAAGGGAGGATTTACCAGATATGAAATGCATCGGAAGATATATAGTTATCGGCATTGCTGCTATGTCACTAGCAGGATGTGCAGAGGGCTCATCGCCTGAGCTTGAGGTATATAATGGATTAGAAAAAGTGGTAGCACAAGAAAAGCAATTTGCTGATCAGCAAAAACCGTTAGCTGATTTAGAACAGCAAGAAAATGCGATATACGACCAAATTATTGAGCTAGGGATTAAAGATAAAAAGAAAATAAAAAATAAAGCACAAAAAGCGCAGCAGTTATTAGATGAGCGTGAAAGTAAATTACAAAAAGAAGAAAAAAGCATCAGCGCTTCGCAAAAACAATTTGAAGCGACAGAGCCGAAGATCCAAAAACTAGAGGATGGCAAAGCAAAAGAAGAGGCGCTTGAACTATCTTCGTTAATGAAGAAGCGTTATAAGGCGTACCAGTCCTTACATGATGCCTATCTTCATTCCATTGAATTAGATCGTCAGCTATATACGCTCTTTGAAAAAGACAATGTGAAATTAGAGAATCTTGAAACACAAATCGCTTCGATCAATGCTACTTATAAAGAAGTTGAAAAGAAAAAAGAAGCGTTTAACACATTAACAGCTGACTATAACAAAGCCAAAGAGGATTTTTATAACAAAACGAAGTTAAAGGTGAAAAATAGCGAGGATAAATAAGAAGGCCTGTGAAGTTTACAGGTCTTTTTTTTGGCTGAAAAGGAAGGTTTTCTGAAATAAAGAAAGAGTTTCGACATGATTCACGTAAAAATTACAAAAGGTTATTGTTTTAAAAAATCGTTTATTTGTGGCAAGATAGGAGATGTGCAGACGTAAAAAAAGAAAAGGTTATTATAAAACATATAATACAGTTTGCATCTGTGTAATAGTACAGCATGTCTTTTTTATGTGTTTTATTTCACAAACTAAAAAAGCGTAATTTCTTGATGTAAATGCATTGACGAACTGTTTTAGTGTATTGTAAACTAGGTAGCGTAGTAAGTGTTGTATTAATCATTTTTGCAAAATAATTAATACAGTTTAACGAAACGTTCGTTTCGCTTAAACTTTCCTTTTACGTAAATGTTTGCACAGAATTCGCTGGGGAATACATAGAAATGTTAAGGATTAGCGAATTCAAAAAGCTACTCGACAAAATATGACTTTTACTTGTCCATTTGGGACATTCTAAAAGCGTGTATGTTTGTTTGATTAGTAAAATGAATTTATACGGCTTAAATGAAAGGAAGAGGTGACTTAGATGGCTGCTAAAACTAAAAAAGCTATTATTGATGTATCAAAGCAACTTGATAAAATCGCTGAGCAGTACCAAACGTTCCAAATTCTTAATGAAGAGGGCGAAGTAGTAAATAAATCAGCGTTGCCAGATTTATCTGACGAAAAATTAAAAGAGTTAATGACTCGCATGGTATACACTCGTATTCTTGATCAACGTTCGATTTCATTGAACCGTCAAGGTCGTTTAGGTTTCTATGCACCAACTGCTGGGCAAGAAGCTTCTCAAATCGCTTCACATTTCGCATTAGAAAAAGAAGACTTCATTTTACCTGGGTACCGTGATGTGCCTCAGTTAATTTGGCATGGTCTTCCATTATATCAAGCGTTCTTATTCTCTCGTGGTCATTTCCACGGTAACCAAGCGCCAGAAGGTGTAGATATACTTTCTCCACAAATCATCATCGGTGCACAAATCGTGCAAACTGCTGGTGTGGCACTAGGTCTTAAAAAGCGCGGTAAAAAAGCAGTAGCGATCACTTATACAGGTGACGGCGGAGCTTCACAAGGTGACTTCTACGAAGGTATGAACTTCGCAGGTGCATTCAAAGCTCCAGCAATCTTTGTTGTACAAAACAACCGCTTTGCAATTTCAACACCAGTTGAAAAGCAATCTGCAGCACGTACAATCGCTCAAAAAGCAGCGGCTGTTGGTATCCCAGGCGTTCAAGTAGACGGTATGGATGCACTAGCAGTATACGTTGCAGTAAGCGAAGCTCGTGAGCGTGCAGTAAACGGTGAAGGTCCAACTTTAATTGAAACATTAACTTACCGTTATGGTCCACATACAATGGCTGGTGACGATCCAACTCGTTATCGTACAGCTGAGCTTGACACTGAGTGGGAAAAGAAAGATCCACTTGTTCGCTTCCGTAAATTCTTAGAAGCTAAAGGCATCTGGAATGAAGAAGAAGAAAACAAAGTAATCGAGCAAGCTAAAGAAGATATCAAACAAGCTATTAAGAAGGCTGACGATTATCCAAAACAAAAAGTTACAGATTTAATGGAAATCATGTACGAAACTATGCCTTCAAACTTACAAGAGCAATATGAAATCTACAAAGAGAAGGAGTCGAAGTAAGCCATGGCGCAAATGACAATGATTCAAGCGATTACTGATGCGTTACGCACAGAAATGAAAAACGACGAAAACGTATTAGTTTTTGGTGAAGACGTTGGCGTAAACGGTGGAGTATTCCGTGCGACTGAAGGTCTTCAACAAGAATTCGGCGAAGATCGCGTATTCGATACGCCATTAGCTGAATCTGGTATCGGTGGTCTTGCTGTAGGTCTATCGACTCAAGGTTTCCGTCCGGTTCCTGAAATTCAATTCTTTGGTTTCGTATACGAAGTACTTGATTCTGTATCAGGTCAAGCTGCACGTATGCGCTACCGTTCTGGCGGTCGCTGGAATGCACCAATTACATTCCGTTCACCATTCGGTGGAGGCGTTCATACACCAGAACTTCACGCTGATAGCTTAGAAGGTATCGTAGCATCTCAACCTGGTTTAAAAGTTGTAATTCCTTCAACTCCATACGATGCAAAAGGTCTTTTAATTTCATCAATTCGTGATAACGATCCGGTTGTATACTTAGAGCACATGAAGCTTTACCGTTCATTCCGTCAAGAAGTACCTGAAGAATCATACACAATTGATTTAGGTACAGCTGATGTGAAACGTGAAGGTACAGACGTAACGCTTATCGCTTACGGTGCAATGGTACACTCATCATTAAAAGCAGCTGAAGAACTAGAAAAAGAAGGTATCTCTGCTGAAGTAGTGGACTTACGTACAGTTCAACCTTTAGATATCGATACAATTCTTGCATCAGTTGAAAAAACTGGTCGCGTAGTAGTAGTTCAAGAAGCTCAAAAACAAGCTGGTATCGCGGCTAACGTTGTAGCTGAAATTAACGATCGTGCAATCTTAAGCTTAGAAGCACCAGTATTACGTGTAACAGCACCGGATACTGTGTTCCCATTCTCTCAAGCTGAGGGCGTATGGTTACCAGACCACAAAGATATCGTTGAAACAGCTAAGCAAGTACTTGAATTTTAATTAGCATTTTACTGTGATAGAAATCAGCTTTGTGCTGATTTCTGTCTTAGATAAAATAAACACTAACAAATTGAACGCAACTAACTAGGAGGGTGAAGACACGTGGCATTTGAATTTAAACTGCCGGATATCGGTGAAGGTATCCACGAAGGTGAAATTGTAAAATGGTTCGTAAAAGCTGGAGATGAAATTGATGAGGATGATGTACTAGCAGAAGTACAAAATGACAAAGCTGTTGTTGAAATCCCATCTCCTGTAAAAGGTAAAGTATTAGAAGTAAAAGTTGACGAAGGTACAGTAGCTACTGTAGGACAAGTTATCGTTACTTTTGATGCTCCTGGATACGAAGACTTAAAATTCAAAGGTGACGATCATGATGATGCACCAGCAGAAGAAGCTAAAGAAGAAGCTTCAACTGAAGAAGTGACTGAAGAAGCAACAGCTCCTGCAGCACAAGCTGATGTTGATCCTAACCGTAAAGTAATTGCTATGCCTTCAGTGCGCAAATATGCTCGTGAAAAAGGTGTAGACATTAAAGCTGTTCCTGGTTCAGGTAAAAACGGACGTATTGTTAAAGATGACATCGATGGCTTCCTATCTGGTGGTTCTACAGCTACAGCAACTGCTGAAGCTCCAGCTAAAGAGGAAACTGCGTCAGCTGAACCAAAAGCAGCAGCAGCACAAGCTATTCCTGAAGGCGACCTACCAGAAACTCGCGAGAAAATGAGCGGTATCCGTCGTGCAATCGCAAAAGCTATGGTTAACTCTAAACACACTGCTCCACACGTAACATTAATGGATGAAATCGATGTAACAGCTCTTGTTGCTCATCGTAAAAAATTCAAAACGGTTGCAGCAGATCAAGGTATTAAATTAACATTCTTACCTTACGTGGTAAAAGCGTTAACTTCAGCACTTAAGAAGTTCCCAGCTCTTAACACTTCAATCGATGACTCTACTGATGAAGTAATTCAAAAACATTACTACAACATCGGTATTGCTGCTGACACTGAAAAAGGTCTTTTAGTACCAGTTGTGAAAAATGCTGATCGTAAATCTGTGTTCGAAATTTCTGATCAAATTAACGACCTTGCTGGAAAAGCACGTGATGGTAAATTAGCTCCTGCTGAAATGAAAGGCGCTTCTTGTACAATCACAAATATCGGTTCTGCTGGTGGACAATGGTTTACTCCTGTTATCAACCACCCAGAAGTTGCAATCCTAGGTATCGGACGTATCGCTGAAAAACCAGTTGTACGCGACGGTGAAATTGTAATTGCTCCAGTATTAGCATTATCACTAAGCTTTGACCACCGTATTATCGATGGCGCAACAGCTCAAAACGCTCTTAACCAAATCAAGCGTTTATTAAATGATCCAGAATTATTATTAATGGAGGCGTAATAAATGGTAGTAGGAGATTTCCCAATCGAAACTGATACTCTTGTCATTGGTGCTGGCCCTGGTGGCTACGTTGCAGCAATTCGTGCAGCTCAATTAGGTCAAAAAGTTACAATCGTAGAAAAAGGTAACCTTGGAGGCGTATGCTTAAACGTTGGTTGTATTCCTTCAAAAGCATTAATCGCTGCAGGTCACCGTTTTGAACACGCTAAACATTCTGAAGACATGGGGATTATCGCTGAGAACGTAACAGTTGATTTCTCTAAAGTTCAAGAATTCAAAAACGGCGTTGTAAACAAACTTACTGGCGGTGTTGAAGGCCTTCTTAAAGGTAACAAAGTTGACATCGTAAAAGGTGAAGCTTACTTCGTTGACAGCGAAACTGTACGTGTAATGGATGAAAATTCTGCACAAACGTACAAATTCAAAAATGCTATCCTTGCAACTGGTTCTCGCCCAATCGAGATCCCTGGATTCAAATTCTCTGAGCGCGTAATCAACTCTACAGGTGCATTAGCGCTTAAAGAAGTTCCTAAAAAATTAGTTGTAATCGGTGGAGGTTACATCGGTACTGAGCTTGGTACTGCTTTTGCTAACTTCGGTACAGAAGTTACATTTGTAGAAGCTGCTGATGAAATCTTAGCTGGTTTTGAAAAACAAATGAGTTCACTTGTTAAACGTAACCTTAAGAAAAAAGGAAACGTTGAAATTTATACAAAAGCAATGGCTAAAGGTGTTGAAGAAACTGCTGACGGCGTACAAGTTACGTTTGAAGTAGGCGGAGAGTCAAAAGTAATCGATGCTGACTACGTATTAGTTACTGTAGGTCGTCGTCCTAACACTGATGAGCTTGGTCTTGAGCAAGTTGGCGTTAAAATGACTGACCGTGGTCTTATCGAAATCGATAACCAAACTCGTACATCTGTAAGCAACATCTTTGCAATTGGTGATATCGTAACTGGACCTCCACTTGCACACAAAGCTTCTTACGAAGGTAAAATCGCAGCTGAAGTAATTGCTGGCGAACCTGCTGAAATTGACTACTTAGGAATTCCAGCAGTTGTATTCTCTGAGCCTGAGCTTGCATCTGTAGGTTATACTGAAGCACAAGCGAAAGAAGAAGGATTAGCTGTTAAAGCTTCTAAATTCCCATTTGCTGCTAACGGACGTGCACTTGCACTTAACGCTGCAGAAGGCTTCTTGAAGCTTATCACTCGTAAAGAAGACGGAGTAGTTGTTGGTGCTCAAATCGCTGGACCTAGCGCATCTGACATGATCGCTGAGCTTGGTCTTGCTATCGAAGCTGGCGTAACGGCTGAAGATATCGCATTAACAATTCACGCTCACCCAACATTAGGTGAAATCACAATGGAAGCTGCTGAAGTAGCTATTGGAAGCCCAATTCACATTGTAAAATAAATAATGGTTTAAAAAGCTGATGCGTATGCATCAGCTTTTTTTTTTTTGAAGAAAACGGTTTTCACAAAGTACCAGGTGCTTGTCAGACAGTTTTTGTTGCTGATGAGTACTCCTTTTTAGAAGAAACGTGTAAAAACGCTGAGGCAGTCTTAAATGAGCTCTAGATGCATACATATGAAGTGGGACGTGCTTTCTTATAGGTAGATAAAAAACTGCTCTTTTGGATAACGAATGAAAAGGCGGCGTAGGAGCTATGAAGACGTATTTCGTTTGGAGCTTACACATTGTTATTTGGATGGGTTATTCACTGGTTGAATTGCTATCAAAACGTGATCAGTTAACATCTAAAATTATTTTATTTTTAGTATTTGCTTATTTAGCTTACGGCATAGCAGAAATGAACGTCAAATCTAAAAGACTGGCGCTTATGATGACGGGTACAACTTCAGCTGTCTGCTTGACATGTTATCAACTAATTTTATTTTGCACAGCGTAAGATTGCATAAAAAAAGCGTTAGCTTATATAAGCTAACGCTTTTTTTGTCTTACACAGATTTCTTTTCTCTTTTCAATGCGCCTTCTTCTTTAAATGCTTTCATTAATGAGAAGACCGTTAGCACCAGCACAATTGAGAATGGAAGTGCTGCTATAATCGCAGCTGTTTGGAGCGCGTCCAAACCACCTGTCCAAAGCAGAATGATTGCTGTTAACGATTGAATTAAGCCCCACGTAAGTTTAATAGAGCCTGAAGGATTTAGATCACCATTTGTTGTCTGCATTCCTAAAACAAATGTAGCTGAGTCAGCTGATGTAATAAAGAATGTAGCAATTAAGCAAATAGCGACAATGGACATGAACGTACCAAATGGAAACTGTTCAAGTACATAGAATAAAGCAACTTCTGTTCCTTTATTATTAATAACATCCATAACAGGAAGGTCTTTAAAAAAGTCTAAATAGACCCCAGAACCTCCGAATACGGCAAACCATAAACCACCAAATACGGTCGGAACAGCTAGTACACCAATTAAAAATTCTCGAATGGTTCTGCCTCGTGAAATACGAGCAATGAACGTACCAACAAACGGTGCCCAAGCAATCCACCATGCCCAGTAGAAAATTGTCCAATCTTGAACCCAGGTGCTGTTATCAAACGGGCTCAATCGAAAACTCATTGACGGCAAGTTTTGAATGTAGCTGCCAATGGTTGTAACGAATAAGTCCATAATAAAGTTGGTTGGACCTGCAAATAACAAGAACAGCATTAGCAGAATAGCTAAAACAATATTAATGTTACTCAAATACTTAATGCCTTTGTTCAGCCCCGTCTGTGCTGACAGCATGAATAAGAACGTCACGATAATAATAACAATTAATTGAGTCGTGAAATTGTTATCAATACTTGGCGACAAGTAAGAGGCTCCACCGGTAATCTGAATAGCGCCAAGTCCTAGAGATGTTGCTACCCCAAAGACAGTTGCAAATACGGCGATGACGTTTATGATCGTTCCAAGAGGCCCATCAACACGTTTTCCTAGTAGTGGACGTAAAATATTGCTGATGATGAACGGGTAACCTTTTCTAAATTGAAAATATGCAAGGGCCAGTGCAAGAACGGAATAAATAGCCCAAGGATGTAAACCCCAGTGGAAAAACGAATAGCGTAGAGCTGCACGAGCTGATTCTGCTGTACCGCCTTCACCAGAAGGTGGAGTATGAAAATGATTGATTGGTTCTGAGACACCCCAGAATACAAGACCAATGCCCATACCAGCACTAAATAACATGGCAAACCATGAGACATAACCATACTGAGGTTTTTCGTCAGGCTTCCCTAGTTTGATGTTTCCGTACTTCGAAAAAATTAAGTACAGTGTAAAAACTAAGAATAATGTAGCTGCTAGTAAGTAATACCAGCCAAATTTCTCGATGATAAAACTATGTATTGCCGATGTAACAGGTGTGAGCGCTGCGCTTCCTAGCGTAGATTCCGGAATAACACCCCATACGATAAATACTGCAGCAATAATAACCGAAATGATAAAAACGGGAGTCAGTTTTTTCATCGATTAACACTCCTTTCCTATTCTATTTTACATAACATAGTGTTTCATATAGCCTTTTCAGGTATATATGAAACCACATGGTTATACATTTTAGTGAAGTTTGTATGAAATGTCTACCCCATTAGTAAGAAAAAGCGGAAAGAGAACAAATTTTTATTTTTCGTAATTATTTTAAAGTGATGAAATAGATTTGAAATTAGACATTGTTTTTTCATATAAATAGATATGATGCTAAGCGTTCAGCTTTTTGAAAACAAATATAACATTTATGAGAAAAATATTTTTAATGTGACATACTAATTAGTTGTTGACATATTTAATGTGACATAATAATATAATATCAAGAGTTGTAAAACGCTTACAAAAAAAGACGGTTAAAGGGGAGTTTACAAAATGGGAACAATCGTATGTCAAACATGTAACTGCACAATTGATCATTTCGAAGATGAGAAAGTGACGCGATTATACTCAACATGTAAAAGCGGAGAATGTCAAAAAGCAGATGAAGATTTAGATTAATCAATAAAAAAAGGTGCGGATTTCCGCACCTTTTTTATTGAATTGCTTTATGTTCTTTAATGACACGAAATGTTTTTAATTCAAAATCTTCCGGACCCTGCACTGGTAAACCTGCCTCTAAGTTTGTTTCAATATAGGTTAAATTTTCCTCAGTGATGATTTCCCCAGGAATAAAAATAGGAATACCAGGAGGATAGACCATCACAAATTCCGCAATAATACGACCTGCCGACTCATGAAAAGGTACCACTTCGGTTTCAGCGTAAAAAGCATCGCGAGGTGTTAAAGCCAATACAGGAATATCAGGCAATAAAATAGCCGGTTTTGCCGTTGTCTCAGAAAGATTATGGAATTTTGCAGATAACTCACGCAGAGCCGTGACCAGACGTAACAGATCTTCTTCTGTATCTCCAGGCGTGATAATACATAGAATATTATAAAGGTCAGACATTTCAACTTCGATATTATGAGCTTCACGCATCCATTTTTCTACGTCATAGCCCGTAATTCCTAAATCTGAAACAGAAATAATTAATTTAGTAGGGTCTAAATCATACGTAGCTTTTGTCCCTAAAATTTCTCTGCCTATACATCGGATATGCTCAATGGTATTAATTTCTTTTCGTGCTTTTTCAGCAAGAGAAATTGCACGTTCAGCCAGCTCTTTTCCTTCTGTAGCTAAACGTTTTCGTGCAACATCTAAAGAAGCCAGCAGCAGATAAGATGTTGATGTTGTTGTCAGCATGCTTAAAATAGACTGTACACGTTTTGGAGAAATTAAACCTTCGCGTATATTTAGAATTGAACTTTGCGTCATAGAGCCGCCTAATTTATGCACGCTTGTTGCTGCCATATCTGCACCGGCCTGCATAGCAGACAAAGGCAAATCATCATGGAAGTGAATATGAACGCCGTGAGCTTCATCAACAAGTACAGGCACTTGATACGAGTGGGCAATTTCTACGATTTTACGAAGGTCTCCGGAAATTCCAAAATAAGTTGGATTGATAACAAGTACTGCTTTTGCTTCAGGGTGCTGCTTTAAGGCTTTTTCTACAGAGTCCGATGTAATACCGTGAGAAATGCCAAGATTTTCGTCAATTTCAGGGTGAATAAAAATAGGCGTAGCTCCTGAAAAAACAATCGCACTCATAACAGATTTATGCACGTTTCTAGGAACGATAATTTTATCTCCAGGTCCACATGTCGCCATGACCATTGCCATAATTGCTCCGCTCGTTCCTTGAACAGAGAAAAAAGTATGGTCAGCACCGAATGCTTCTGCAGCTAAATCCTGCGCTTGTTTGATAATGCCTTTTGGCTGGTGAAGGTCATCAAGAGGACCGATATTGATTAAATCAATGGATAAAGCATCATCGCCAATAAATGAGCGGAATTCAGGATCCATTCCATTTCCTTTTTTATGTCCAGGGATATGGAATTGTGTTGGGTTTTTCTTAGCGTGATTAACTAATCCAGTAAATAATGGAGTTGAAAATTGAGAAGACAACTTTGCTATACACCTCTTTTATCATAAATTGTCAGTCCCTCTAAGCAAAGCTTAGAGGGACTTTGATTGTTTTTTTATCAAATTACAGCATTCAATTTTATATACCAAAAACTAGTGGCTGTTGAATTCTACATATTAAAATACCACATCTTTTTTCTATAAAAGAAATTCAACAGAAATTCTATTCGGCAGTTTTCTTGATTTTAACCATTATATAAATGAATGAAACGTGTATGTTTACTACTGTTTGATAATATAAATACAATTTTTAGTTAAAAAAATACAAGTAATTGTAAACTGCTTATTACTCATTATTTTATAGTTCTTTATGTTTTGAAAATCCCCATAAAACAAAAGAATTATAGCACTTATTAACCCATTTGCAAAGATATTTTAAAGAGAAAATAAAAAGAAAAAAAAGGAGAAATTCTTTTGTGTGAAAAGAGAATAAATTTTGTGTACATTATAGATTGTGATAGAGTTAAGAATATAGATATACATAGATTGAAGAAATAAATGGAGTGATGAGAAGTGGAATATCAATACCCTATCTCCCTTGATTGGAGTACAGAAGAAATTATTGATGTAGTGAAGTTTTTTGAAAGCATTGAACGAGCTTATGAAAAAGGTATTGAGCGTGATCACCTAATGGCAGTCTATCGCCGATTTAAAGAAATTGTGCCAAGTAAAGCAGAAGAAAAAACAATCTGTAACGATTTTGAAGATCAAAGCAAATACTCTTCTTATCGAACGATCCAAAAAGCAAAGGCTGCTTCTTCTGGAGATATCATAAAAATGTAAAAAATGAGGCTGGGACAAAAGTAGTTTAGCCGAAGTAAAAAACGAATCATTAATCAAATTGTTTGATTAATGATTCGTTTTTTTTGTTACGGTGAACATAGAGTTTATCTGTTTCTTCGAGCAGTTGATTGGAGGGCAAGGCGAAGACTCCTGCAGGGAAAGCGGAACAGGTGAGACCCCGCAGGAGCGCAAGCGACGAGGAGGCTCACCGGCCGCCCGCGGAAAGCGAAGCCTTGCAGGGAAATCAACCGCGGTGTCACAAGCGGTTCAGCTTATGTATCCCATTTATTGGTCTTTCGATGAGCTTCCTTTCGTTATGTCTCACCCTCATTTTTTTTATATCAATTCGTTAAAATTATGCATATGCTTTTTTAGTTAGTTCATATAATGGAGTTACCGTATGAAATGTTTGTTCAATACGAGCCATCCATTCTTCGCCGTTCATTGCAATCGCTTCTTCTTTTGGAATTGTAATGCCGCATAGGATCTCAGCTTTTTTAACCGTCTCTAGACGTTCAAACAAACTCTCTAAGTCTTCAGAAGATAAGTCGCCCATTTTGTCACTATCAGGTTTTGTATGATCTTTCGACCAAGCAAACGAGGCTGGGATATTTTGACGAATCTCCTCAATGTTTTGTTTTAGCAGCTTTCCAAATTGTTCTTTAATAGGTGATTCGTAAATGACGGCGAACCACACAAAGACATGTGTTTCCCAAAGGCCAATTTGAAAATGAGGGAGCTTTTTATACCCGCGTTTACTGTTAGCAAAGGCTACCCACGTATCTGCTGGCGGGTTAACTGTTCTTCGTGCATGTTTGGCAATGTGTACGAACATTTCATCTCCACAAAGTGAAGAAAGAGTAGGAGCAAAATGATTGCTCAATTGTTCGAATTTTGGGCGTATCGTTGTCTTGATGGCTTCCATACGTGCATCAAGTCCCTCGATACGGAATACGTTAAAGTCATCTTGTGAAAATCCTGAGAATGCCATGTGAAACCTCCGTTTTTTAGTGAATATGTATAGCTGCTGTGCATCTATGCAAGTAAGTATGATTTACGCGAAGATTCTACCACATGAAAAGCATAAACACCAATTAATTCGCATATGCTTGTCAAAACGTGTCTATCATTTTTTTATAGGTAATCACACAATTTAGTTACATGAGATTAGGTTTCGACATAGACTATATCAATCAAAATATCTGAAAATTTAGTTTTCTATAAGCGGGTTCAATAATTTGAGAGGGGTGTTTGAAACATGAAACAAGTGGTGAATATGTATAAGAAGAATGATGGACAAAAAAGATTAGGTGTAATTCGTTTGGAGTTAGATTACGAGTTAGCGACGTTATATGAAGCCATGATGGAGAATAATGAGGAACAAAAACAAAAATGTAAGCGAAAGCTCGAGAAACTTCGTGAAGAAATGATATCTCTTCAGTAGCAGATACGGGAATAAAATAGAACAAATAAGGGTAAACTGTAAAAAAGGATTAAACTGAATGAGCAGATTCATAAGTGGTAACAGAGCACGTGGGAGAAGAAGCGGCAGTTCTTCTCCCACGTGCTCTGTTAATTGACATCTTGCAGAGGTTTTTTTAAGCTTAAATAAGAGACGTATTTTTGAGGGGGAATTGAGATGACGCAACGCTGGAAAGAAATCGATACATACGTTAAAGAGTGGCTAAAAGAAGCTGGACAAAAAATTCAACAGTCGTTTAGTAAAGAACTTCTCATTCAAACGAAATCGAATCCAAATGATTTAGTAACAAATATGGATAAAGAAATCGAACAGTTTTTTATCTCAAAAATCAATGAAACCTTTCCGGAACATCATATTCTCGGAGAAGAAGGATATGGAGAAGAGCTTGAATCAGAAGAAGGAACGATTTGGATTATCGATCCAATCGACGGGACGATGAACTTTGTTCATCAGCAGCGGAATTTTGCTATTTCTATCGGTATATTTGAAAATGGTGTAGGACAAGCAGGTTATATTTATGATGTTATTCATAATGAGCTGTATCATGCTTTAAAAGGACAGGGCGCGTTTATGAATGACATCCAATTGCCGAAACTTGAACCTGTACCAGTTGAACAAGCTATTATTAGCCTAAATGCAACATGGGTAACGGAGAACCGCCGTATTGATCCTTCCGTATTAAGTCCGCTTGTGCGTAAAGTAAGAGGGACCCGTTCATATGGATCCGCAGCTATTGAGCTTGCTTACGTAGCAGCTGGACGCTTGGATGGATACATTACTCTACGTTTGGCTCCATGGGACTTTGCTGCCGGTAAAGTATTGATTGAAGAAGTTGGAGGAGTTATGACGGATTTAGAAGGAAAGCCGTTAGAAATTCTTGAAAAAAGCAGTGTATTTGTAAGCAAACCAACATTACATGACGAAATCTTTCGTACGTACCTTGAAGGAAAGTGGAATAAATAAAATAGAAGTGAAGACTTACGTGTAGTCAAAGAATTTTGTGATGAAAAAACGTCATGAACCATTTTGATGTTGCAAATGGCCATGACGCTTTCAATCATCGCAAAAAAATTACAGCTGCCCTTTTTCTCGCATTTTTTTCTTAGTCGTAAAGCCAAGGCCCATTACAACAATTAAAGCTGCGATAGCTAAAATGACCCCGAGAGCGCTTCCTTCTCCGATAAATATGCCGATTGACATAATTGCCGCAGTTGCGATAAATGCATATAAAACAAATACCCACTTAATGTTTCTCATGTTGATTCCTCCCATTTATAAAGGATATTTATAGTGTACAACAAAATCATTCTGCAATTCTAGAGTTAGTGTGATATAATAGCTTAGTTATTACAAGCATAGGAGTGAAATGCGTGAACATTCGTAAAGATTTACGTAATATTGCCATTATTGCCCATGTAGACCATGGGAAAACAACGTTAGTAGATAAATTATTACATCAGTCCGGAACATTCCGTACTAATGAGCATGTTGAAGAACGTGCGATGGATTCAAATGACCTTGAGCGTGAGCGTGGAATTACAATTTTAGCGAAAAACACAGCTATTAATTATAAAGATACGCGTATCAACATTATGGATACGCCGGGACATGCTGACTTCGGTGGAGAAGTTGAGCGTATTATGAAAATGGTAGACGGTGTTCTACTTGTAGTAGACGCATATGAAGGATGTATGCCTCAAACTCGCTTTGTATTGAAAAAAGCATTAGAGCAAAACTTAACGCCGATTGTTGTTGTTAACAAAATTGACCGTGACTTTGCTCGTCCAACTGAAGTAGTGGATGAAGTAATTGACTTATTTATTGAACTAGGTGCAAGCGAGGAACAAATTGAGTTCCCTGTTGTTTATGCTTCAGCAATCAACGGAACAGCTAGCACGAACCCTGAAAAGCAAGATGAGAACATGTCATCTCTATTTGACTCAATCATTGAGCACATTCCAGCACCGGTAGACAACAGCGACGAACCACTTCAATTCCAAGTGGCAATGCTTGACTACAATGACTATCTTGGTCGTATCGGTGTAGGTCGCGTATTCCGCGGAACAATGAAAGTAGGCCAGCAAGTTGCATTAATGAAGCTTGACGGTACGGTAAAACAATTCCGTGTAACAAAATTATTCGGTTTCCTAGGCTTAAAGCGTGTTGAAATCGAAGAAGCAAAAGCAGGAGACCTGATCGCTGTATCAGGAATGGAAGACATCAACGTAGGTGAAACCGTATGTCCGTTTGACCACCAAGATGCACTGCCAATTTTACGTATTGATGAACCTACTTTACAAATGACGTTCTTAGTAAACAATTCACCGTTTGCTGGTCGTGAAGGTAAATTTGTTACATCTCGTAAAATTGAAGAGCGCTTAATGTCTGAACTTGAGACGGATGTAAGTTTACGCGTGGAAAATACTGATTCACCGGATGTATGGGTTGTTTCAGGACGTGGAGAACTTCATTTATCTATCTTAATTGAAAATATGCGTCGTGAAGGATATGAGATTCAAGTATCAAAACCTGAAGTAATCGTTCGTGAAATTGATGGCGTGCGCTGTGAGCCAGTTGAACGTGTGCAAATCGACGTGCCTGAAGAACATACGGGTTCTATTATGGAATCGATGGGTGCTCGTAAAGGTGAAATGGTTGATATGATTAACAACGGCAGCGGTCAAGTTCGTCTGATCTTTATGGTTCCTGCACGTGGTTTAATCGGTTATACAACTGAGTTCTTATCGTTAACTCGTGGATTCGGTATCATTAACCATTCATTTGATAGCTACCAGCCAATGCAGCAAGGTCAAGTTGGAGGTCGCCGTCAAGGTGTGCTTGTTTCTATGGAAAGCGGTAAATCATCTACTTATGGAATCCAAGGCGTAGAAGACCGCGGTACAATTTTCGTTGAGCCAGGTACAGAAGTATACGAAGGTATGATCGTAGGAGAACACACTCGTGAAAATGATATCGTTGTTAACATCTGTAAAATGAAGCAAATGACGAATATGCGTTCTGCTAATAAAGATCAAACAACAGGTATGAAAAAACCTCGTATTATGTCTTTAGAGCAATCACTTGAATATTTAAACGAAGATGAATATTGTGAAATCACACCAGAATCTATTCGTCTACGTAAAAAAATTCTTGATAAAAATGAACGTGAAAAAGCAGCGAAAAAGAAAAAATACGCTGACACGAAATAATAAAAAAAGTAAGTCGTTAGCTCTATCTGCTAGCGGCTTGTTTTTTATCTATTATATCAGAATTTTCTATTTTTTGAAAGCGTTTTATAAAGAAGGGATTTGGAAAGGAAAAAGGTGGCTTATATCGAATAATATAAAGTAAGGAATAGGGGGAAGAAGTATGGATGTAAAAGAACACCTTTCATTTTTTGCCGCTCTGTATCAAGTAGATGAACATGCAAAAATAGGAATGTGGCTGTTATACTTTACCATTTTAGGGCTATCTGTTCTCGTGTACAAACTCGGGTTTGCAAAGAAACTGCCGCTTTTAAAATCTGTGGTTATTTATCTATTTTTAGCTTTTGGATGTACGATCTTAACGTTTTTAGGCATTTTTTTACCTGTAGCTGAAGGGCTTGTGGTTGCAGCACTTGTATTAATTATTTATAAAATACGGCTGTATCAGGCTAAAAAGCAAAACTCCTCGTTGGGTTCATAAACGACTACATAAAAAGACGCTTGTAGCTACAAGCGTCTTTTTAGTATGATATAGCCGAAGACAAGAGCGGCTGCGAAAACTAAATGGCCAGCTGTCCAATAAAAAATCGCTACTGCATCATCCACCGCAGGCGTAGGCTTGAGCGCAAGCAGCGTCAACGGAAAATACAAAGGAATGGTTGGAAGTGTTAATAAAAAGGAACACAATACGATTTTTCGAATAGACATATTATTTAATTTACCTACTATGTAAACAAAAACGACCCCAATTGCAGCGGCAATGAGCAAATGAAAAACAAACTCTACCCATTCAGGCCATTGAATAGGGCCAATGATAGGAATAAAATCAACATTTAATAAAAGGGTATAAACTTGTTTGCCGGTTAGCCATTCTATCCATTTTAAACATAACCCAAGGATAATCCCGCTTAACATGCCAATACTTATTCCTAATCGGAGCACCTTACCAATCCTCCTCTGTCTTTTTCGACTCATATAGTTTAAAGTTGCCAGTAGCTATGCGTTCTTTTGTTCGTTTTTCAATCCGTTCAGAACATTCATTGCACATATATGTATGGATAGGACGGTTGCGCAGTCGTTTTGCTACGAGCGTTTCATCCTCAATTGTTTCAATTTTATCGCACATGACACATTGTACTCTCATTTCTATCACCTCAACTTCTCTATACATCATTCTAGCCGAAAATTCTTGTTTTATAAAGTTTTTTTGCGGTGCTGTCTCTCAGTAGAAAAGGAACGATAGGAAAACATTCCTAAAGAAGCAGGTAATTTCGCTTGTTAGCTCGAAGATAGTAACTAGTAAGTACATAAACAGTAGGAGGGATGAAAATGGCCAACGAAGTCGAGACTCAACTAGTAGATGCATTATACGATGAGCTACAGACAGAGAGATTTGCAACCATTTCAACTATTGATTTTGAAACAAACGGTCCAAATGTTAGTGCCATTTCGTGGTTAGTAGCTCCGACTAAACAAAAAATTCGATTTGCCGTAGATGTCAAATCGAGGATTGTAGAAAACATTAAACATACGAATAAAGCAGTGGTAAATATTCTTGCTAATGAATCATGCTACTCAATCAGCGGAATAGCTGAGGTAGTGCAAGAAAAGTTAGAAGGAGTAGCTTTAAAGCTGACGCTAATCGAACTAGATATTAATGAAGTAAGAGATGTCATGTTCTATGGTTCTAAGATTTCAGTAAACCCTTCATATGAAAAGACCTATGATCCAGTAGCAGCTGCTAAACTCGATAAGCAAGTAATTGAAGCGATAAAAAAAGCTTAGCAGCAGCCTGCCGCTAAGCGACTTTCTTATTCATTTTTTTGAAGATGATTATTAGATTGTTTTTCCTGCTCATTCTTTAAATTTTGCTCTTGTTTATTATTTAATTTTTGATTGTTTGTATCTGTTGAGCTAGGATTTCGGCGAATTTCTTCTGCAAATTCAGGCATCACTCGGTTTACAATGGCTGCTAATTCATCTAAAAATCCTGTAACCGGCCGGCCTTTGCGAATTTCATTTCCAATTTGTTTTAGCCGAGCGACCGTATCAGGATCTGCAATAACAACAGAATTAGCGCCGTACGGATCGGCTTTCAGACCTTCGGCAACTGTATATTTGATTGAACTTACTTCTGAACGATCAATGTCTTTGCCGACGTCAATGCCTACGATTGCATACTTACCGAGCACAATGGCAGTAGCATCATTTACATTCGGAACGCTTGAAGCCAGTTCAACTAAATGAGCTGATATTTCATTAGCAGTACGCTTGTGAGAGCGCTCAGGAGATGAATTTTTGACCTGTACAATTCGATCTGTTTTTTGCCCTTCTTCAACGTCTGCTTGGTTATTGTTACAGCCGGTTAGTGTAATAAAACATAAGCTAATGGATAGAAAAAATTTGTTCATGTGGGAGACTCCTCCTTATGAATGACTCATTTTTTGTAGTAATTTGTATTTAGTTTCTAATAGTTCTTCTATCTTTATACACGTGTTCATATATTTAAAGAAAATGGTCCGTCCATTTAAGGTCACTTCACACATGTGCGTTACATAGTATATAAATGGATGGGTGCCTTGTTTCACTCCTTACAGGAAAAACAATCGGAGTAGGAGGCTGAATTATTGGGAAAAATTTATGTATTAGATACGAATGTTTTATTACAAGATCCGCATTCAATTTTTTCATTTGATGATAACGAAGTAGTGATTCCAGCCGTTGTGCTAGAAGAAGTTGATTCGAAAAAAAGAAATATGGATGAAGTCGGACGAAATGCAAGGCAGGTATCCAAACTCATTGATAACTTGAGACAACATGGAAAGTTATATGAGAAAATCCCTTTAGAAAATGGGGGCCATTTGCGAATTGAACTCAATCATCGCTCTTTTCAACAGCTTCAAGAAATCTTTGTGGAAAAAACAAATGATAATCGAATTTTAGCTGTTGCTAAAAATCTATCTCTTGAAGAGGAAACAAAAGAAGATGGACGTGAAGTGATACTAGTGAGTAAAGATGTGTTGGTACGTGTGAAGGCTGACGCAATCGGCTTAAGAGCAGAAGATTTTTTAAGTGATCGAGTAGTGGAATTCAATAGTATTTATACAGGCTTTTCGGAAGTCTATATTGCAAAAGAACTGCTGAGTCAATTTTACGAAAAAGGAGAACTGCTAACGTCTCAAATTGCGAACCACTCCTTTTTTGCAAATCAATTCTTAGTGATGAAAGATGCATTTGGGGGATCCGGATCAGCCATCGGCATTGTCGATCAAACAACAACGAAAGTAAAAAAGCTTTTATTTGAATATGATCATATCTGGGGAATCAAACCTCGAAATGTTCAGCAAATCATGGCTTTAGAACTTCTTCTTAGAGACGACGTTCAACTGGTCACGTTAATTGGAAAGGCAGGTACGGGTAAAACGCTGCTTGCTTTAGCTTCAGGACTTATGCAGACGGAAGATCTAGGATGTTTTAAAAAGCTACTTGTAGCTCGTCCAATTGTTCCTTTAGGAAAAGATATTGGATTCTTGCCAGGAGAAAAGCAGGAGAAACTTCGTCCATGGATGCAACCAATTTATGATAACCTAGAGTACTTATTTAACACTAAAAAACCTGGAGAATTGGATGCCATTCTAGCAGGGCTCAGTTCAATAGAAGTGGAAGCCTTGACGTATATAAGAGGCCGAAGCATTCCGGAACAGTTCATTATTATTGATGAAGCGCAAAATTTAACGAAGCATGAAATTAAAACAATTTTAACAAGGGTAGGGGAAAAGAGTAAAATTGTCCTTATGGGAGATCCGGCTCAAATTGATCATCCTTATTTAGATGAGTATAACAACGGATTAACGTACGTAGTTGAAAAGTTTAAAGAGCAAAAAGTATCGGGCCACGTTCGGTTAATCAAAGGAGAGCGCTCCGGGCTAGCACAATTAGCAGCTGATATTCTTTAAAAGAAGCGGGGTTCCTTTTGGAACCCCGCTTCTTTTATTATGTAACGATGATTTCTTCCACATATTTAATAGGGTTATTTCGGTTAGATCCGTCAGGTAAATAGACATAGATAGGCCCATCTTCTCTAAGAGGCTTTCCATCTTGGCTGAAACCAAAGATTAGTTTTTGTGCTTCTTCTAATGAAAAAGAAATCAGTGCGTCTTTTGTTTTAAATGAAACGTTGGTAGCTTCTTCAGTAGGTGAAGCGTTAGCTAGAAAAGGTGCAAATAAAATGCCGAATGTTCCATTTACTAGCTCCTGTTTTTTGAATTTCTTTTCGGTTTTTAACGTAGGAGGAAAGACGGCTCCCTCTTGAATTTCACGGTCCCAATGCTTCGAAACAGCCTTTGTGTACGCTTCTGTCTCATCTTTTTGCTCTGGTGGATGTTCAAAGAAAACCTCCATATCGAGCTTGCGGTCATCGAAAATCCACACGCTTGGGTCGAGTGTCAGCGTATATTTTACTTTTCCTTTTAACATAATAATTGAATTCATCATAAATGCCCCCTTGCTAAAAGTATAAGCGCTTTCTACTTATTTGTCACTTTGATGAAAAAATTTAGTTGAGAGTGATTCTCGTATGATATAATGTAAAGGTCAACGAAAGTGCGAAATTTCCTACATCTATGGTAACGATTTTGAGAAAGTAACAGTATAAAAAAGACGGCCAGCCTCACGGACATGTTTATCCTTGCTTTTTTGGAGCATAGCCTTTAAAATTGAGAGATAGATTAGGTAATCGCTCGCGAACGGAGGGATTGAGTTTGACGCCTGAGACAATGATAGATCATCGTGAAAAAGCGTATGCGTTGTTAAAAGCTGATGCAGATAAGATTTTGCAATTAATTCAAGTTCAAATGGATAACTTAACAATGCCACAATGTCCTCTTTATGAAGAGGTTTTAGATACACAAATGTTTGGTTTATCAAGAGAAATTGATTTTGCAGTTCGTCTTGGTTTAATTGATGAACGTGTTGGAAAAACATTGCTAGACCGCCTCGAGCGTGAACTTTCTGCACTGCATGAAGCGTTTACAAAAAAATAAAAATCACGCGATCGAAACTCAAACTATATACAAACGTAGTTTGAGTTTTTTATTACAGGTGGTTGAAATTTCCTAATTTACTCAAATTTGTACATAAAAGATGAAACGAAACAGAAACACGTCATTTTTAAAGGAAGAGGGTTATGGTAAAAAAAATATTTAGGCATTTTGACTATTCAATTGTAATTCCAGTGCTGCTTCTTTGTGCGGTTGGACTAGTTATGGTTTACAGTTCAAGTATGATTGTAAGTATTACAAGATATCATACATCAAGCGATTTCTTTTACAACAGACAAAAAATGTGGCTTGCTTTTACGCTTGTATTGTTCATTTTAACAATGCTAACACCTTACAAGCTGTATCCTAAAATACTGCCTTATGCGATTCTAGGGATTTTTGTACTGCTTTTGCTTGTGTTTGTAATGGGGCATACGAGTAACAATGCGCAAAGTTGGCTGCAGCTTGGCGGGGCAAACATGCAGCCGGCTGAGTATGCCAAGCTTGTTGTCATTTTATACTTATCGTATGTTTTGTCTAAAAGGCAAGAGTATATTGACAACATCAAAAAAGCTTTTTTTGGACCTATGGGTCTTGTATTTCTAATATTAGGCTTTGTAGCTATTCAGCCTGACCTTGGAACGGGATCAATTATTTTTGCTATTGCCGTTACCATTATGCTATGTTCGGGAATCTCTAAAAAAACCTTTTTCCGCATGCTAGCACTAGGTATCATTTTGCTTACGGTAATTATTACGATTGGTTTTTTTACAGGGCAGTTTACTCCCAATCGAATTGGCCGTTTTACCGGTGCATCAGATCCGTTTACCAATGCTCAAGGAACCGGTTATCAGCTGGTTAATTCATATTTAGCAATAGGTACAGGAGGCTTAAAAGGCCTTGGTTTAGGAGAAAGTGTACAAAAGTATGGTTATCTTCCGGAGCCCCATACCGATTTCATTATGGCTATTATTGCAGAAGAATTAGGGTTCTTTGGAGTTATGCTCGTGCTGGGCCTTTTAGGCTTCTTAATTTTCAGGATTTTAATGCTGGCTAAAAAATCTCAGGATCCGTTTGCCAGCATGATTTGTATTGGAGTAGCCAGTATGATAGGTATTCAAACAGGCATTAACCTTGGAGGGCTTACGGGACTCATTCCGATTACCGGGGTCACGCTTCCGTTTATCAGTTACGGAGGGTCTTCGCTGCTAACGCTGATGGTATCTATGGGAATTATTGTAAATATTTCGTTTTTCGTAAACTATCAAAATAAAAAACAGAAAAATACGGAAAATATTGTGCTACATCCGAACAATACATCAACAACAAGCGATTGATTTTCGTGAAAAAAATGTGTAAAAAAAGCAAAAATTTATTGGAATTTTATCATTTTCCATTGATTTTTGCTTTTCTTTTATCCAATTTTGCTATATATTGAAGTTTATACGAAATTGAGAGGAGATTAGCAACATGAGTTTTGTAACTAAAAAAATCAAAAAAGTATTAGTAGCAAACCGAGGAGAAATTGCGATTCGTGTATTTCGAGCATGTACTGAACTGAATATTCGGACTGTTGCAATTTATTCTAAGGAAGACGCAGGTTCTTATCACCGTTACAAAGCGGATGAAGCCTATTTAGTAGGAGCGGAGAAAAAACCGATTGATGCTTATTTAGATATAGAAGGCATCATCGACATTGCTAAGTCTCATGATGTAGATGCTATTCACCCTGGCTACGGTTTTTTGTCAGAAAATATCCAATTTGCGAAACGTTGCGAAGAAGAAGGCATTATTTTTATTGGTCCAAAATCCAAGCATCTTGATATGTTTGGGGATAAAGTAAAAGCCCGTCATCAGGCTATTCAAGCAGATATTCCCGTTATTCCTGGTACCGATGGTCCTATTGATTCAATTGACGAAGCAAAAGAATTTGCTAATCAGCATGGATATCCTCTAATGATCAAAGCTGCTTTGGGCGGAGGCGGTCGAGGCATGCGTATCGTTCGCGATGCAGACAGCCTGAACGAATCTTATGACCGTGCTAAATCAGAAGCAAAAGCTGCTTTTGGTAATGATGAAGTGTATGTCGAGAAACTAGTTGAAAATCCAAAACATATTGAAGTGCAAATTTTAGGTGATGAACAAGGAAATGTTGTGCATCTTTATGAACGCGACTGTTCTGTGCAGCGTCGTCACCAAAAAGTAGTAGAAGTAGCACCAAGTGTTTCTATAGATGAAGACTTACGTCTCCGCATTTGTGAAGCAGCTGTGCAGCTGATGGAAAAAGTGCAGTACATAAATGCTGGTACAGTAGAATTTTTAGTATCAGGAAACGATTTTTATTTTATTGAAGTAAATCCACGTGTTCAAGTAGAGCACACAATTACTGAAATGATTACAGGTATTGATATCGTTCAATCGCAAATTTTAATTGCAGACGGCTACGCGCTTCACAGCAAGGAAGTATCCATTCCTGCACAAGATCAAATTCACGTACATGGATATGCGATTCAATCTCGTGTAACGACAGAAGATCCGTTAAACAATTTTATGCCGGATACGGGTAAGATTATGGCTTATCGTTCTGGTGGCGGTTTTGGCGTACGTTTAGATACGGGAAACAGTTTCCAAGGTGCTGTAATTACGCCTTATTATGATTCACTGTTAGTAAAAGTAACAACATGGGCATTAACATTCGATCAAGCCGCATCAAAAATGGTACGAAACTTAAAAGAATTTCGTATTCGTGGAATTAAAACCAATATTCCGTTCCTTGAAAATGTAGTGAAGCATGATAAGTTCTTAACAGGTGCTTATGATACATCATTTATTGATACAACGCCTGAACTTTTTGTTTTCCCGAAGCGAAAAGACCGCGGAACTAAAATGCTTACATACATTGGGAATGTTACGGTAAACGGATTCCCAGGTGTATCGGAAAAGAAAAAGCCAATCTTTACAAAACCGCGCGTTCCTAGTGTGGATATAAGCATACCAATTCAAAACGGAACAAAGCAGATTTTAGATGAAAAAGGCGCTGAAGGGCTAGTAAATTGGGTGAAAGAACGCAAGGAAGTGCTATTAACGGATACAACCTTCCGTGATGGCCATCAGTCTCTTTTAGCAACGCGTATTCGTACAAACGACTTAAAACAAGTAGCTAACCCAACTGCACGCTTGCTTCCAGATTTATTTTCTATGGAAATGTGGGGGGGAGCAACGTTTGATGTTGCTTATCGATTCTTAAAAGAAGATCCGTGGGATCGCTTGCTTACTTTACGTCAACAAGCGCCAAACGTTCTTTTCCAAATGCTTCTTCGCGCGTCAAATGCGGTTGGATATAAAAACTATCCTGATAATGTAATTAAAGAATTTGTTGAAAAATCAGCTTATGCAGGTATTGATGTTTTCCGTATCTTTGACAGCTTAAACTGGGTGCAAGGAATGACTCTTGCAATTGACTCCGTTCGTCAAACAGGAAAGATTGCAGAAGCAGCAATGTGTTATACAGGTGATATTTTAGATCCGACGCGCCGTAAGTATGATTTGGATTACTACAAGAACTTAGCAAAAGAGCTTGAGCAGTCTGGAGCACATATCCTGGGCATTAAAGATATGGCGGGTCTTTTAAAACCACAGGCAGCTTATGATTTAGTATCGGCTCTAAAAGAAACGGTTGATATTCCAATCCACCTTCATACGCATGATACAAGCGGAAACGGTGTATACACGTATGCAAAAGCAATTGAAGCAGGTGTAGACATTGTAGACGTAGCCGTAAGCTCAATGGCAGGCTTAACGTCTCAGCCAAGTGCTAACTCTCTTTATTACGCCTTAGAAGGTGCGGACCGCAGACCAAATCTAGATATTAAAAATCTAGAAGAGCTTTCTTACTATTGGGAAGACGTGCGAAAATATTACCAAGACTTCGAAAGCGGCATGAACGCTCCTCATACAGAAGTATATGTGCATGAAATGCCAGGCGGTCAATATAGCAACTTACAGCAACAAGCAAAAGCAGTTGGTTTAGGAAACCGCTGGGATGAAGTAAAAGATATGTATTCACGCGTGAATTTGTTATTTGGTGATATTGTAAAAGTTACGCCATCATCAAAAGTAGTTGGAGATATGGCATTGTTTATGGTCCAAAACAACTTGACAGAAGAAACGCTGTTTGAGCGCGGTGAAACGCTTGACTTCCCGGATTCAGTTATTGAATTGTTTGAAGGGTATTTAGGACAGCCTCACGGGGGATTCCCTAAAGAGCTTCAGCGCATCATTCTAAAAGGCAGAAAACCTATTACAGTTCGTCCTGGAGAACTGTTAGAAGATGTGGACTTCGATGCAGTGAAAGAAAAGCTGTTTAAAGACTTAAATCGTCAAGTAACGAGTTTTGATGCCATTGCTTATGCGCTGTACCCAAAAGTATTTATGGATTATCACAAAGCAGTCGAACAATACGGGGACATTTCTGTTCTTGATACCCCGACTTTCCTATACGGCATGCGTTTAGGAGAAGAGATTGAAATTGAGATTGAAAAAGGAAAAACCTTAATTGTTCGCCTTGTATCCATTGGAGAACCGCAGGCAGACGGTACGCGAGCAGTATACTTTGAATTGAACGGTCAGCCTCGTGAAGTCGTGATTAAAGACGAAAGTGTTAAAACAACCGTTACGGCAAAACAAAAAGCCGATCAAGCAAATCCGGCCCACATCGGCGCTTCAATGCCTGGAACCGTTATTCGAGTAGTAGTAGAAAAAGGCGATAAAGTCTCAAAAGGTGATCACTTAATGATCACAGAAGCAATGAAAATGGAAACAACCGTGCAAGCACCATTTGACGGCGTGATTAAACAAGTACACGTGTCGAGTGGAGATGGCATTCAGCCGGGAGATTTATTAATTGAATTAGAAAGCTGATCAAAAAAGGTACGAGCTCTGAGCTCGTACCTTTTTTGATCAATTATGTGTATGACGCGTTGCAAGTAAGGTTAAGTAGCTTAATACACCGAATAGGAAAGAGATAATTAAAGAATGAGCAAGCGCGAGCTCTAGCTGCAAACGTGTGACAACAACAAGCATACCGGAAACCGCCTGAAAAGTAACTAGAATGAGAGCAGCTAACCATCCGTAAAAAATATTTTTTTGATGGCGATAATATTTAACTGCATGGATAAAGGCGGCTAAAATCCATACAAACGTTAAAACAGCAGCGAATCGATGTCCCATTTGAATCCACTGATTCAAATCAACAGGCAGCCAACCGTTTCCGTTTGAACAAAATGGAACATCTGGACAAGCTAAGCTAGCTTCTTTATGGCGAACAAGCGCGCCCGTGTACACAACGGCATATGTGTACAAAATAACCCCGTAGATATGTTTTTTCATTTTAGAGCCTAGCTGCATATTAGTTGCGTCGAGCTTTTGATCCACTTCAAAGATAATAAGTGTTAACAGCAGCACAGAAGCAAACGAAATAAGAGAAATACCAAAATGAAGAGCAAGCACTGCATCTGATTGCCCCCACATAACGGCAGCGGCCCCAATTAATGCTTGCAGTACTAGGAAGAAAAAAGAGATAAACGCTAAAGGTCTAACTTCTTTTATATGCCCTAGTGAAATCCATGCCCATACGCATAAAGCGAGCACAAGAAAGCCCGACACGCCAGAAACTAAGCGGTGGCTTAATTCAACAACGGTTTCAAATGTTAAAGGGTCAGGAATGAGCTGTCCATTACACAGAGGCCAAGAATCTCCGCACCCGTCTGCTGAACCAGTTTTCGTGACAAGGGCACCGCCAAGTAGAATAAGTAACATGGCCATGCTCGTCACAACGGATAAAAATTTTAATCCAAGTCGCACAATAATCACCATCCTAAAAGCAAAGTAAGTAATATAACGAGCTAAATAATTTATCCTAATCTTTTTGTATATTAAACATAAATTTCATTTATTCTCCATAAACTTGATTGAATTTGTTATAATGGTAGAAAGTGTAAGGTTTATTCATGAGTTTGACTCTGCAGATATGTAAAAGGTACCGTGCAGAAAACTATTTTACTTGCACAAATATCTTTTAACAAGTGACAGGGACATGCATTTAGCTCATGACAAAAAAAATCCATATTTTTTTCATGAATTTTTCACAAAGTAACGGCAAAATATGGTTTAATAAACATGAGAAATAGATATTTCTTTACTATTTTACCGTTTACATGTGAAGCTTTTAAGTAGCTTTGGTGAGAGGAATATGACTTCTTTGTGAACAAAGAGGAGATTTTTTTAAAAATATGTTGAAAACGCCTTCATTTATAGACTCTTTATTTACTAGATAAAAGTCTGTGGATGAGTAAAGGAGGAAGCGCCATGGAAGATTCAAAAATGGTGGAAGATTCAACGCTTTCTGCATCGCCTAACACAGCTCATGTAAGCGAAAATAGTTCCGTTTGGTCAGATTTTTTAGCTACGATTAAAATTGGAATAGTCAACTCGAATTTCATCACCACCTTTACTGGTTTTTGGCTAGCTCTTTTCTTCAACGAACAACACTTCTTAGAAAACCTGGATAAAGCATTTTTTACTTTAATAGGTTCTTCACTTATCATCGCCGGTTCATGCAGTTTGAACAATTACATAGATCGTGACATTGACCCTCTAATGGAACGAACAAAGGGACGACCTACAGTGACAGGGAGTTTTACACCTTTGACGGTCCTTGGGATTGGAATCGGTTTTACGTTAACCGGCTTGCTTATGCTACTAGTTGTTTCTTCAGTAGCCGCTCTCATTGGATTAGCAGGAATACTTACATATGTAGTTCTTTACACCATGTGGTCCAAAAGACTATACACAATTAATACAGTAATCGGAAGTATATCAGGAGCTGTCCCGCCTTTAATTGGATGGGCCGCTATTGATCCCAATTTACATGTAGTGGCTTGGGTATTATTTTTAATCATGTTTATTTGGCAGCCCCCTCATTTTCTAGCTCTTGCTATGCGAAGATGTGAAGAATACCGGGCAGCGGGAATCCCTATGTTGCCTGTTGTACACGGGTTTGAGCTTACAAAACGACAGATTCTCATTTGGATTGCTTGTTTGTTGCCATTACCTCTTTATTTATACGAATTAGGCACTCCATTTCTAATTTTGGCCACTGTTTTAAACATAGGATGGCTATTTTTAGGATTTGCTCAATACAATAAACAAGAAGACACAAAGTGGGCTAGCATGATGTTTGTCTACTCACTAAACTATTTAACTATTTTATTTGTCTCAATGATTGTCGCAACGCTTTTTGCCTAGATAAAATCTTTCACTGAATGCGACACTGCACAAGGGGGATTTCTTCTACATGTAGAATTCATTATAGAAGGAATAAGTTTTATGCTCAAGAGGGCATAGATGAAATCACGTCAATGAAAGAGAGGTTGGGGAATGGTATGAAAAAATGGCGATTGAACTTTCGCGTTTTGTCGTTATTTACGCTGCTTGCATTCGTGTTATCGGCCTGTGGAAAACCGTTTTTGTCAACACTTAAGCCTGCAGGTGAGGTAGCTGAAGAACAATATTCGCTTATGCTGCTTAGTACAGCCATCATGGTTTTAGTTATTATTGTTGTCACCATTATCTTTATATTTGTTATTTTGCGCTTTCGTCGTCGTAAAGGCGAAGAAAATGTGATTCCAAAGCAAGTAGAGGGAAGCAGAAAGTTAGAAATTATATGGACAGTGATCCCTATCTTGCTGCTGATTATTTTGACTGTTCCAACGGTCATCTCAACATTTAAGCTAGCGGATGTAAAAGGAATGAAGGACAAAGATGCTGTCGTAGTAAATGTGCGCGCTAACTTGTACTGGTGGGAATTTGAGTATCCTAATCAAAAAATTATTACATCGCAAGATCTAGTTGTTCCAACGGATAAAAAAGTCTACTTTAACATTAAAGCTTCTGACGTCAAGCACTCATTCTGGATTCCTTCAGTTGGAGGAAAGCTCGATGCTAACACAGAAAATGATAATAAATTCTGGCTAGTGTTTGATTCTAAAAAATCGAAGGAAGCTAACGGGGTTTTCTACGGAAAATGTGCTGAGCTTTGTGGTCCATCTCATTCTCTTATGGACTTTAAAGTACGGGCTGTATCAAGCGATGAATTTGATACGTGGGCAAAAGATTTGAAAAAGGCAAAGCCTGATGTAGAAACAGCATCCGCAAAAGCTGGTCAAGAGGTCTTTAATGAAAGCTGTATCGGATGTCATGCTGTTGACGTCAAAGACAATCGTCCAGAACAAGCTCGTCAAGCACCAAACTTAGCCGGTTTTTCTGAACGTGAGCGTGTAGCTGGGGTGCTTCCTCACAACAAGGAAAATATCAAAAAATGGTTAAAAGACCCTGAAAAAGTTAAGCCGGGTAATAAGATGAGTGGTACATATCCTGACTTAACAGATGAACAAGTGAATGAGTTAGCAGACTATTTAATGAGTTTAAAAGAAAAATAAACGTCCAGTCGTTTTTAAAAGGGGAGGTTTAGCGATGAGTACACTCAGTCAAAAGAAGGGTGTAGGTGGAACAATTTGGGACTTTATGACAACCGTTGACCATAAGAAAATTGCCATTCTTTATCTAATTGCCGGCGGTATCTTTTTTCTAGTCGGAGGAGTGGAAGCGCTATTTATACGTATTCAGCTGGCTATACCAAGCAATGACTTTGTTAGTGCAGGAACGTATAATGAAATTTTAACAATGCATGGAACAACAATGATTTTCTTAGCCGCAATGCCGCTTCTTTTTGCCATGATGAATGCAGTTGTTCCGCTGCAAATTGGAGCTCGAGATGTAGCATTTCCATTTTTAAATTTGTTAGGTTTTTGGTTGTTTGCCTTTGGGGGACTCTTTTTAAATCTAAGCTGGTTTTTAGGAGGAGCACCTGATGCAGGGTGGACCTCATATGCTTCGCTGTCTATTGCATCACCTGGTCACGGAATTGATTTTTATGCGATAGGTTTGCAGATTTCCGGAGCCGGGACATTGATTTCAGGTATCAACTTTCTCGTGACAATCATTAACATGAGGGCGCCAGGTATGACTTATATGCGTATGCCGCTGTTTACGTGGACGACGTTTGTTGCATCAGCCCTTATTTTGTTTGCGTTTCCAGCACTAACGGTTGGATTGTTTTTAATGATTTTTGACCGCTTATTCGGGGGAAACTTTTTTGACGCCACAATGGGTGGGAACACCATTATCTGGGAACA
Source organism: Priestia sp. AB (assembly GCF_028369225.1). NCBI lineage: Bacteria > Bacillati > Bacillota > Bacilli > Caryophanales > Bacillaceae > Priestia > Priestia sp. AB. Next base: position 380,647 of record NZ_JAQMYN010000002.1, on the reverse strand, counting down.
TCTTTTCTGGATATTCGGTCATCCGGAAGTATATATTTTAATTCTTCCAGCGTTTGGTGTTTTCTCTGAAATTTTACCTACTTTTTCAAGAAAGAGACTATTCGGGTACTCGTCGATGGTTTTTGCTACCGTATTAATCGGATTTTTAGGGTTCATGGTGTGGGCCCACCACATGTTTACAACCGGACTTGGTCCAATTGCAAATGCCATTTTTGCTGTCGCTACGATGGCTATCGCCGTTCCAACTGGAATTAAAATTTTCAACTGGTTGTTTACGCTTTGGGGAGGAAGTATTGAGTTTACGTCTCCAATGCTGTATGCTGTCGCTTTTATTCCATCATTTGTTATCGGGGGAGTAACAGGAGTTATGGCAGCTGTAGCACCTGCAGATTATCAATTTCAAGATTCTTATTTTATCGTTGCTCACTTCCATTACGTTATCGTAGGCGGTGTCGTATACGCTATATTAGCAGGTGTCACATACTGGTGGCCAAAAATGTTTGGGAAGATGTTAGATGAAAAGTTAAGCAAAGCAACGTTCTGGCTCTTTTTGATTGGTTTCCACTTAACGTTCTTTATTCAGCATTTCTTAGGCCTAATGGGGATGCCTCGCCGCGTATGGACGTTCTTGCCTAATCAAGGTCTTGACCTTGGGAATGCAATCAGTTCATCAGGAGCTGCTTTCATGGCGGTTGCTACGCTCATTTTACTGGTTAATATTATAAAAACAACTGCCAAAGGACAAAAGGTAGGAGGAGACCCTTGGGGAGACGGACGCACATTAGAATGGGCTATTTCATCTCCGCCTCCAGAGTATAACTTTAAACAAACGCCGCTTGTACGCGGGTTAGATGCATATTGGATTGAAAAAATGGCAGGAAATAAAGAAATGACGCCAGCCGAACCTCTTGGTGATATTCATATGCCAAACTCGTCGTTTATTCCATTTATGATATCGCTTGGAATGTTTATTGCAGGGATTGGCTTTTTGTATCGAAATGATCATGCGTGGGGAGATATTGTAGGGATTATCGGAATGATCGTCATGTTTTTATCGATGTTCTTCCGTTCATGGATTGATGATCACGGCTTTCATATTCACAAAGAAGACTTAGTTGATGATGACAAGGAGGCGAAGATGTAATGGAGACTGAACAAAAGCTAACTGCTGAAACTTTCCCTGCTTCGCCTGAAAAAGCAACGCTTGAAGGGAAAAATAAATTTACTGGCTTTTGGCTCTTTTTAGGCGGAGAGACGGTTTTGTTTGCTTCACTTTTTGCTACTTATTTAGCTTTACGTAATTCAACGATGTCAGGACCTAAGCCAGAAGAATTATTTGATATTAAGCTTGTTTTTGCAGCCACCATGATTTTATTAACAAGTTCACTAACAAGCGTATATGCTATGTATCATATGAAAAATTTTGAATTTAAAAAGATGCAGCTATGGTTAGGCGTTACGTGGCTTTTAGGTTTAGCGTTTTTAGGGCTAGAAATTTATGAGTTCAGGCATTATGTTCATGAAGGGCATACGTTTACAAGCAGCGCATTCGGTTCTTCTTTCTACGCGCTGGTTGGGACCCACGGAGCTCACGTAACGTTCGGATTGCTTTGGATTGGTTCTTTGATGATTCGAAATGCGAAGCGGGGGTTAAACTTATATAACGCTCCTAAATATTATGTCGCAAGTTTATACTGGCACTTTATCGATGTTGTGTGGGTCTTTATTTTCACAGTTGTATATTTAATGGGAATGGTGGGATAAGCTGATGACGACAAATCAATCAAACTCAGATAACCCAAGGCTCAATTTAGATTATCGTAAAAAAAGAAACGCAGAAGATATGAAGATGCAAGTTATCTCTTTTGGGATGATGTTGTTTCTAACGCTAATTGCTTTTTTTGCGGTTTATCAAGAGTTTAGCGGATGGTACATTATGCCGGTGATTGTGCTCTTGGCCGTTGTTCAAGTCATCTTTCAACTTTATTATTTCATGCATATGAACCACAAAGGACATACCATACCAGCATTTTTCTTGTATTCAGGCGTATTGGTAGCTCTTTTAACCATTTTAGCTTTTGTAACCATTATTTGGTGGTAAAGAAAAGGGCTGGCATGCGCCAGTCCTTTTCATCATCTGTAGAAGGAGGAATAGACGTTGATTAACAATTTGCAGATGTTTGGTTTTGAAGCACTTTGGAGTCCTTACTATTTTTTAACCATTTGTCTGGTGACCGTCTTATATTTTTTCATCGTTGGTAGATGGAGAGGGAGTTTTATAGGAGCCGTGGCCGTAAACAGAAAAACAAAAGCGTATTTTGTTATTAGCATGGTTCTTTTATATATATGTAAAGGAGGGCCTGTAGATTTACTAGGGCATTTTATGTTTAGTGCTCATATGACGCAAATGGCAATCGTTTACTTGGTGATTCCTCCGCTTTTTATTTTAGGAATTCCGGCGTGGTTAGCTCGTTCTGTTATTTATGTAAGAGGGGTTAAACCTATTTTTAAATTCTTTACACAGCCCTTAATTGCGCTACTGTTATTCAATGGGTTATTCTCTTTGTATCATATTCCGCTGCTTTTTGATTTTATTAAAACGGATATGATGCTCCACGGAATCGTGAGTGTTGTATTATTTATCGCTGCATTTTGCATGTGGTGGCCACTCGTTAATCAGCTAGAAGAAGAACAAACGCTAAGTTCTTTAAAAAAGCTTGGATACATTTTTGCAGATGGCGTACTCCTTACTCCAGCGTGCGCGCTGATTATTTTTGCAAATCATTCTTTATATGCGACGTATACAGATTCAAGCGCTTGGGTACAAGCTCTTTCCCTTTGTGTACCGCCTTCTATGATTGCAAGTTTAGGGCAGCTTGCTCCCGAGATGTTTAATACGCTGCCGCCCGTGGAAGATCAGCAGCTAGGCGGCGTTATTATGAAGATCATTCAAGAAATTGTGTATGGAACGGTTTTAGGCTTTATTTTTTTTCAGTGGGCTCGAAAAGAACGAGAGAAAGATACGTACATGCCCGATTTTACTGAGCCTCAAGATATAAAACCAAAGGAATTTCCGTCTACTCCTCCTTTGAATTAGAAAAAGCGCAGTGTGATTACTGCGCTTTTTCTAATTCTATAGCTGAACGGTTTCAAGCTGTGATTTGATTTGTGTTAATATCTTTTCACACTGTTCTACAAGGGATGGCGGAAAGTATTCGCCGTCTCCATATTCTACACCGTGAGGATAATAATGTTTGCCTAGTAGAGGTGTCATAAGATGAATAACAGCATGCCTGCCCCCTACGTCGCCTGAAATAGCATGTCCTTGGACTCGCAAATAGAAGGTATCTCGCTGAAACTCGAATTTTCGATCGTACGTGACGCGTTCATAATCCCATTGTCCGGCGCGGACCAGACCAAATTGATGCATAATCTCATCTAATAAATCTAAATCAACCTTTAATGAATCAAATTTTGCATATTCAAATTTCATATGAACTCCCTCCCAAAACAGATATACCCCAATTAAATCATAAGCCGAATGGATAAAACTTGCAATATCTAATAAGGAAAAATGTAAACGTTATCTATTTTTATTTAAACGTTTTAAATACGAAAGTTTACTAAAAAGTTGGTCACACTATAAAACGAACACACGATGTAAAGGAGGATAAAATAATGAAAACTGTACAAGAGGTAATGACAGCTGATACGGAAACATGCACCACGCTTGATAACGTATATGAAGTAGCAGTGAAAATGAAGGAATGGAATGTAGGAGCAATTCCAATTGTCGATAGAGACCAGCTAGTAGGAATGATTACAGATCGAGACTTAGTTATCAAAGGCATTGCAGAAAAGAAGCCAAATTCAAGTAAAGTAACGGATGTTATGAGTGAAGAGCTTATAACTATTACAGCGGAAGCCTCTGTAGAAGAAGCTTCTAAGCTTATGGCTCAACATCAAATCCGTCGTCTTCCTGTTGTGGAAAATCAAAAGCTAGTAGGGATTGTGTCGCTAGGTGATTTATCAACGTTTCGCTATGCAAATGAACGTGCAGGAGAAGCGCTCTCAGACATTTCACAACAAACGCATTAAAAAGCGAAAGCCAACTGTTTGCAGTATATTCGTAAATAGTTGGCTTTTTCTTTTGTTTCCTTCATACCGATAGCTATTTTTTTTTGAATGCATGTATAATAGAGATAAAAATAAGTTAAACAGGTAAAGAAAACAGGTGTAAGGAGAGGAAGAAAAGCTGAAAAAAGTTATTTTTATTCTCGTATTAATAGTGGCATTTGTATACGCGGAGGATTATTTACCTCAGCTAGAAAAATATCTAACGGGTCAAAATATTGAGCAAAACCAAACGGATTCCAAAAGTCAGCCCACACAAGAAGTGGCTTCTTATGAAAAACAAAGTGAAAATATGATGAGGCTCATTGGAGATCATTCAGAACAGTTAATTGGAATGCTTGGAGAGCCGGATCGTATTGATTCTTCTGCATATGGCTATGACTGGTGGATTTACAAAAAGAATCGTCAAACTTATGCGCAGGTAGGAGTAGAAAATAATCAAGTCGTATCTGTATACGTCATTGGCTCAAAAACAAATACAGATCCTTTTGAGATTGGTGAGAAGCGAGAGGAAGTAGAAAAAAGAGTTTCACTTTCATCGGAACTCACGCTTCAAAAAGACGGAAATGAATACCGATTTCGTCTGAGTGAAGAGGATATGAAAATGCGTCCCATTATTAAATATGGAGATGTATACCTCCAACTATATTTTGATCAGTTCCTTAATACAATCTCAAGTATTCGAATTATGGACATGGACACGCTATTAAAACAGCGTCCGTACGAAATTGTTTACCGCGGCGAGCTTCCCACAGCTCCGTCATTGACATCGGAGGAGTGGAAAAGTGTCCAAGAAGGAGAAGAGCAGCAAATTATCGATATTACAAATGTAATTCGAGACCGGTTTCAGCTGTCGCCTTTAGCTTGGGACGAAGCCACTGCCGGAGTAGCTTATTTACACAGCAAAGAAATGAGCGACTTAAACTATTTCTCTCACGTTTCACCAGCACAAGGTGATTTAGGCAACCGTCTGCAAAAAGGTGATGTAGTATACCGTATCGCGGGCGAAAATATTGCCTCGAATTATCAGGATGGAATCGCTGCGGTTGAAGGGTGGCTTAATAGTGAGGGACATCGTAAGGCTTTACTCAATAAAGAGTTTACGCGTCTTGGTGTAGGTGTATATGAGAAATATTACACGCAAAACTTTATCACTCCGATGAATGAATAGTAAGATTAAAACTTCCTTTTGAAAATAGGTCTACTCTTGTCCTCTTTCTCATAAGTTTTAGTAGAGGTTAGAGGAGGGACGAGAATGAAAGGAAGAATAGTAGGAATATTGCTCGTACTTTTCTTTGCATATACGACTACTGTACATGCAGCTGAAGGGCAGTGGGAAAAGCTTGATAACTTATCTGATCAAACGCTATCGCTTGTAGAGCAAAAGGAGTATAAAGCAGCCCAACATTTGTTCAGAAACTTTTCGAATGAATTTACCAGTCTCAATACAGCTTCTTTGGGCGTATCGGCCGAAGATATACGTATTTTAACTCTTTGTTATGAACAGGTAGAAAGGTCTCTTTTATCTTCTGATTCCAGTGATGAAGAACGTCTTCAAAAAGCTACTCAATTTCGATTGTTAGTCGATGCGCTGCACAGCAAGCATCAGCCTATGTGGACTGAGCTCGAAGGCAGTATGCTAGCAACATTTAAAGAGATGCGAAATGAAGCGGTAAAAGGAGAACAATCGGCTTATGAAGCGCAGCTTAAGCAATTTTTGAAGGAATATGATATGATCTTACCGAGCGCGCAGGTAGACGTGTCGTCTCCCTACGTACAGCGTGTGAGCGCGGACGTTCACTTTTTACAAACTGAAGGAACGCTAAGTGAGATTAACGATGAGCAGTTTAACCAAATGGAACAAAACTTAAAAGATTTTTTTGAACAAGTAAAAGAAAATCGTACAGACCCGTCTTTTATTTGGGTTACAATTACCACCGGAAGTATTATTATTGCTACACTTTTTTATGTAGGAGCGCGAAAATATTTTGCTGACCAGAAAAGAAAGTCAGCCAGAGGGCGTAATGATTGACGTAAAAGCGCAGAATTGTCTAAAATAAAAGAGTAGTCAAACACATAATGAAAGGTGTGGGTAAATGAGCTTTTTGATTTATTTTCTCATTATTATCCTTGTGCCAATTTGGGCACAGTTTAAGGTGAGAAGTGCTTACAAAAAATATTCACAAGTAAGCAACTCATCAGGAATGACAGGCGCAGAAGTGGCAAGAAAAATTTTGGATGAAAACGGATTGTACAACGTTCACGTAGAGCCTGTAGGCGGATTTTTATCGGATCACTACGATCCTCGTTCAAAAGTAATTCGTTTATCAGAAGACAACTATTACGGAACGTCTGTCGCGGGCGCTGCCGTTGCGGCTCACGAAGTGGGCCACGCGATTCAAGACAAAGAAAACTATTCGTTTTTACGTCTTCGCCACTCCCTTGTGCCGGTGGCAAGCCTTGGATCAAACGCTTCTTGGATTTTAATTATGATTGGAATTATTGCGTCGATTAAGCCGTTGCTATTGTTAGGTATTATTTTCATGGCAGCAGCGGTCGTATTCCAAGTTGTAACACTGCCTGTTGAATTTAATGCTTCAAGCCGAGCCATGACGCAAATCGTCTCAGTCGGAGCGATTCGAAATGACGAAGAGCGCGAGACGCGTAAAGTGCTTAACGCAGCGGCTTTAACATACGTAGCAGCTGCAGCAGTAGCAGTTCTTGAGTTGGTTCGTTTAATCATGATTTATACAGGAATGAATAATGACGACTAAAAAAAATACCGCATTAGCGGTATTTTTTTTATCTTTCAAGCGGTTTTTTATTTTCATCAAGGGTAAATCCTTCGCCTAAGACATCATGAACATCCGTAACTGCAACGAATGCGTGCGGATCTACAGAAGTAATAACTTGCTTTAAACGGAAAATTTCGTTTTTACTAACCACGCAGTATAGCACGTTGGTATCTTGCTTAGAAAAAGAACCTTGTCCTTTTAAAATCGTCACGCCTCGATCCATTTCTTTCATAATTTTATCCGATATGGCTTCGTTATGATTTGAAATGATCGTTGCTCCTTTGGCGGCATACGCGCCGTCTTGCATAAAGTCAATAACCCGTGCAGCGACAAAGACTGCAACAAGTGTGTACATAGCTTCTCGGTAGGATAAATAAATGAGAGACGCACTAATCACAATAAAGTCAAAAAGAAACATCGTTTTCCCCATATTCCACCCGATATATTTTTGAACAACACGTGCGATGATATCGACTCCTCCTGTTGTTCCTCCAAACCTGAAAATAATGCCAAGACCGACTCCAATAAAAACACCGGCAAAAAGAGCTGCTAGAGTCATATCATGACGCAGGGGCATATTCACTGGGAAGCGCTGGAATATCCATAAAAATAGCGATAAGCTAACGACTCCGAGCATGGTATAAATAAATGCTGTTCTCCCTAATAGTTTCCACCCTACAAAAAACAAAGGAATATTTAACACTAAGTTCGAATAAGAGGGATCAATGTTAAATAAGAAAAATAAAAGCAGGGTAATGCCTGTGAATCCACCTTCAGCTAAATTGTTTTGCATGTTAAAATTAACAAGTCCAAACGCAAATATGGCAGCACCAAGCAGTATAAAAATAATATTTTTTAATCTGAGACCTTTCATACTTACAAACCTCCTATGACCGTTTTTGCACTACCTTATCATAAAGGAATATATTTCATTTCGTAAATAACTATCGAAAAGATTTTTGAAAATAGTAAAAAGTGATGATGTTTCTTCTAGTGCTATGTATTAGTAGTATCCTCAATTCGTAAAATATAGACAGATTTTTGAGAATTAAGGGAAACGTGAGGAATATTGTGAAAGAACATCTGACAAAGGCTTGGTAAGAAGAAGTAATTACACTAAATAATTTGAAGTAAAGATGTTATAATAGTAAGCTGAGTGTACTTCTAAAAGAGGTGAAATAAAAAGATGTCAAAAAAAACGATGGAGCAAATGCAGCAAGAAGTTGATGCATATATTAGCCAATTTAAAGAAGGATATTTTAGTCCTCTTGCTATGCTTGCGCGCATGTCGGAAGAAGTGGGCGAATTATCGCGCGAAATTAACCACTATTATGGTGAAAAGCCGAAGAAAACGACTGAAGCAGAACGTACGGTCGAAGAAGAAATGGGCGACATTTTATTTGTATTAATTTGCTTTGCAAATTCATTAAATATCGATTTACAAGAAGCGCATGATCGCGTTATGAATAAATTTAATACGCGTGACAAAGATCGCTGGACGAAAAAAGAAGACTAAGGAGAGAAAAAGAATGGACAAAATTCGAATTGTACTTGCAGGACCAAGAGGTCGTATGGGAAAAGAAGCTGTATTATTAATAGAAGAAACAGAGCATTTTGAATTAGTAGCAGCGGTAGATCGTATCAATGCAGGAAAATACATAAGTGATATTGAAGGAATGCCAAATGTACAAGCGCCAATCTACACGGATATTGAAAAATGCTTTCAAGACGTTAAGGCAGATGTTTTAGTTGATTTGACAACACCTGAAATTGGGCGCGTTCATACTAAAACAGCCCTAACATATGGAGTAAGACCTGTTGTAGGAACAACTGGCTTTTCAGAAGAAGATTTAAAAGAATTACAGCAGCTTGCTGAAGAGAAGGAACTTGGCTGTATCATTGCACCTAATTTTGCGATTGGCGCTATTTTAATGATGAAGTTTTCACAAATGGCAGCTAAATACTTCGATGATGTTGAAATTATTGAAATGCATCACGATCAAAAGTTAGATGCACCATCAGGAACAGGCTTAAAAACAGCGGAGCTTATCAGTGAAGTTCGTGAAGCAAAAAAACAGGGTCATCCTGAGGAAAAAGAATTGCTAGAAGGCGCACGCGGTGCAGATTATGAAGGAATCCGCCTACATAGCGTACGTTTGCCAGGACTGATTGCTCACCAAGAAGTGATGTTCGGAGGATTTGGACAAACATTAAAAATCCGTCATGATTCATACAACCGTGCTTCTTTTATGTCAGGTGTGAAGCTAGCTGTTGACACAGTTATGAACGTAGACACACTTGTATATGGGTTAGAAAATATTATTGACTAAGGAGCGAGAAAAATGAAAATCGCCTTAATTGCACATGATAAAAAGAAAAATGATATGGTACAATTCACAACAGCCTATCAAGCGATTTTACAGGAACATTCGCTGTTCGCAACAGGAACAACAGGAACGCGTATTTCAGAAGCAACAGGTTTGAAGGTTCACCGCTTTCAATCAGGACCGCTTGGAGGAGATCAGGAGATAGGAGCTTTAATTGCTCAAAATGAAATGGATATGGTTATTTTTTTCCGCGATCCGTTAACAGCTCAGCCTCATGAACCTGATATTTCAGCTCTGATGCGCCTATGTGACGTCTATGCGGTTCCTCTTGCAACGAATATGGGAACAGCAGAGATTTTAATTCATGGACTTGAACGAGGCGATTTGCATTGGCGTTCAATTATAAAAAAATAGGGTGAAGATAATGAAAGAAACAATAGATATCCTTGCCTTTGGTGCTCATGCCGATGATGTAGAAATCGGCATGGGTGGAACCATTGCAAGAATGAGTGAACAAGGTTTGAAGGTAGTTATTTGCGATTTGACGCAAGCTGAACTTTCTTCAAATGGAACGATTGAAATTCGAAAACAAGAAGCGTCTAAAGCTGCTGATGTCTTAGGTGTTCATGAGCGAATTCATCTGCATTTACCAGACAGAGGTTTGGTTTTAAAGGCAGAGTATATAGCTGAAATAGCATCAGTCATTCGCACGTATCAACCAAGGATTATATTTGCTCCTTACTTTGAAGATCGTCATCCTGATCATGGAAATTGTGCGAAGCTTGTAGAAGAGGCCATGTTTTCCGCTGGCGTTAAAAATTATATCGATTATAAAAAGCAAAAAGCTCATCGTGCTGAGTCTCTTTATTTCTATATGATAAATGGATTTCATAAGCCAGATTTTATCGTAGATGTATCAAGCACGTTTCAAAAGAAAGTAGCTAGTCTAGAGGCTTATGAAAGTCAATTTATAAAAACAGCAGATACGTTTGATACGCCGCTGGTAAACGGATATATTGAAACGGTAGAGAGCAGAGAGCGATTATTTGGCAAAGAAGTCGGGGTAGCATACGGTGAAGGTTTTTTATCTAAAAAACCGATTTTGATGTACGACGATTTAGTAGGTGGAAAATAAATGAAGTTAAAAATTGGTATTACATGTTACGCTTCCGTTGGAGGTTCAGGAGTGGTAGCAACGGAGCTAGGGAAGCTGCTAGCTGAAAAGGGGCACGAAATTCATTTTATTTCCTCTAGCATGCCTTTTAGATTGACGAAAGTATATCCAAATATTTATTTTCACGAAGTAGATGTAAATCAGTACTCCGTCTTTAAATACCCTCCGTATGATCTGGCTTTATCCAGTAAAATGGCTGAAGTGGCTAAAAGAGAAAAGCTTGACATTATTCATACGCACTATGCAATCCCCCATGCTGTTTGCGGGATTTTAGCTAAACAAATGGTGGAGCACGAAGTGAAAATTGTGACGACTCTTCATGGGACAGACATTACGGTTCTAGGAGAGGATCCATCGTTAAAAGACTTAATTAAATTTGGAATTGAGAAATCAGATGCAGTGACGGCTGTATCTCAGTCACTTGTTGATCAAACCCACCATTTGATTAGTCCAGATAAAGAAATTGAAACGATGTATAATTTTATTGATGAACGAGTTTATCATAAAAAAGAAGTACAGTATTTAAAAGCGGAGTATGGCATATTAGAAAATGAAAAAGTCGTTATTCATATTTCAAACTTTCGTCAAGTCAAACGAGTTACAGATATAGTCAAAACATTTGCTATTATTAATAAAAAGCTTCAGTCTAAGCTGCTCCTTGTAGGAGACGGCCCTGAAATGACGGTAGTGTCTCAATTAGTAAGAGAGCTAAATCTTCAAGATTCTGTGTTATTTCTTGGAAAACAAGAAAATGTAGCAGAACTATATTCGATTAGCGATTTAAAACTGTTATTATCTGAAAAAGAAAGCTTTGGGCTTGTGCTTTTAGAAGCTATGGCCTGTGGTGTTCCATGCATCGGAACAAATATAGGCGGAATACCCGAAGTAATTGAACACGAAAAAACAGGATATATTTGCGAAGTGGGAGACGTAGAAGAGGCAGCGAGCAAAGCAATTCAGCTACTTGAAAATGAACAGCTGCATCACCAAATGAGGGAAGCGTCTCTAAGCGCAGTTAATCATAAATTTCATTCAACAGAGATTGTGAGTCAATATGAAAAACTTTATTATAAATTGGTACAGGGTTGAAGAATGGAGGACGTTATGAAAGAACCGTTCATTCATCCGCTTTATATTATTGAAAAACTGGAGACAGCCGGTTACGAAGCGTATTTTGTTGGAGGAGCGGTTAGGGATCTCATTTTAAATCGGACGATTGGAGATATTGATATCGCTACGTCAGCTAGGCCTGAACAAGTGATGGAACTCTTTCCTAAGACGATTCATGTAGGAATCGAGCATGGTACGGTTGTCGTTGTCCATGAGAACGAGACCTATGAGGTAACCACTTTTCGCTCTGAGGGAGAATATGATGATTTTCGTCGTCCCTCGTCCGTTACGTTTATTTCGTCTCTGATAGAAGATTTGCAGCGTCGCGATTTTACAATCAATGCAATGGCTATGAATGCAAAAGGAGAAATCGTTGATCCATTTAATGGAAGAGAAGATTTGCGAAATCAGCTGATTCGCACTGTCGGAAATGCTAAAGAACGCTTTCATGAAGATGCTCTTCGTATGATGAGAGCCGTTCGCTTTGTCAGTCAGCTGGCGTTTTCGCTGTCTGATCAAACTAAAAGAGCCATTCAACAATACGGTGAACTGCTGAGGCATGTTTCTATTGAACGCATTACAGTTGAATTCGAAAAAATGCTGAGCGGAAAGCGTCCGTCTTTAGCATTAGCACTTGTAGCAGATACGGAGCTGTATCGCTACTTGCCCCAATTGAATGTAGATCCGCAAAAATTCCGATCTGTTTGTGCACACGATTGGATGATGCTTCAGCGAGTATCGGAGTCATGGACACTTCTGGTACATCTACTCGACATTCAAGACAAGCAGGCATTTTTTAAAAGCTGGAAATTATCTAATAAGCAAATTAAAGATATTCAGCTTCAGTCTATTGGTCTTCGAGACGTTTTGGAAAATGGATGGTCGAAACGCATCATGTATACAATTGGAGAGCAGGCCAGCGTAAGCGTGAATCGTATTTTACAACTTCTTCGAAGCAATGAGCATATGAATGAACATGAGCTTCTTTACATCTATAGCGAGCTGCCTATTCATTCTTTAAAAGATTTAGATATAAATGGTCAAGATCTCTTAGTGTGGACAGGTAAAAAGGGTGGTCCATGGGTGTCTCAACTGTTAAAAGAAATTGAGGAGAAAGTTCTATACAATGAGTTAATGAACACGAAATCTTCAATAAGAAAGTGGGTGCAGTCTTGCAGTCAGATATAAGAAGAACGCTGCTTGAAATGTTTACGAACGCAGATGGGGACTATGTGTCCGGCCAAAAGATCAGCGATTTATTAGGCTGTTCAAGAACAGCTGTATGGAAGCATATCGAAGAGCTGCGAAAAGACGGCTATGAACTTGAAGCTGTTCGTAAAAAAGGCTATCGCATTGTTGGGAAGCCGAACAAAGTAAGCAGCAACGAGCTTTTATTAGGGCTCCAAACAACAAAAATCGGTCAGTATATTCATTATGAGGAAAGCGTGCATTCTACTCAGAAAATTGCTCATCGAATCGCTCAAGAAGGAGCAAAAGAAGGAACGGTTGTAGTTGCTGAAGAGCAAACTGCAGGGAGAGGAAGACTTGATAGAGCTTGGTATTCCCCAAAATATACTGGTGCCTGGATGAGTATTATACTGCGTCCTTCTATCCCTCCGCAGCAGGCTCCTCAGCTGACTCTACTATCAGCAGTGGCTGTTGTACAGGCCATTCAAGAAGTGACGAACCTTTCTCCAGACATTAAATGGCCTAATGATGTTTTATTAAATGGGAAGAAGCTAGTTGGGATTTTAACAGAAATGCAGGCTGATTTTGACCGGATTCATTCGGTCATCATTGGAATCGGCATCAATGTGAATCAGCAGGAAACGGATTTTAATGAACAAATCAAACACATTGCCACATCTTTACGTATTGAAAAAGGTGAAGAAATTAATCGTGCAGCTTTGATGCAAGCGTTTTTCTTAAAGTTAGAAACCCTTTACGAAGAATACTTAAAAAATGGCTTTGGTTTAATTAAAGTTCTTTGGGAAACGTATGCGATCAGCATTGGCAAGCGAATTATAGCACGCACGATGACAGCCAACATTGAAGGCTTTGCAAAAGGTATAACAGATGAAGGCGTTCTATTGATTGAAGATGACGAAGGAGTTATACACCGAATTCATTCTGCAGATATTGAGCTCTCTGCTAAAAAATAGTAGAAAAATAAAGGAATTTTTATTATAATACGAGTATCAAGGTAGTATCGCAAGAACTTCACTTGATACTCGTTTTTTTATTTTTAATACGACAATAAATCTGCCTTGATCCATTAAGGACTAGGACAGAGGGATGACGCGTAGGTAAGCACATTAGATAAAGTGTGCTTTTTATAGATGAAGTCTGTCAAAGTCCTTCTTCCTTTTATAGGTAGAAGGACTTTTTGTGTGCAGACGTGCGCTCATCTCCTCTGAGAAGGAGGAGAAAGTTAGTGAAAACAAAATTAGATTTTTTACGTATGAAACAAAACAATGAACCAATTGTGATGCTGACCGCGTACGATTATCCGTCAGCTAAGTACGCTGAGGAAGCAGGCGTAGACATGATTTTAGTAGGCGATTCTCTAGGAATGGTCGTTTTAGGATATGACTCTACGATTCCTGTAACGGTAGATGACATGATTCATCATACAAAAGCGGTTAAAAGAGGAGCTGCTAATACATTTATCGTCACCGACATGCCATTTATGTCCTATCACGTGTCGAAAGAAGACACGATGAGAAATGCTGCTCGCATTATGCAGGAAAGCGGAGCTCATGCTTTAAAAGTAGAAGGAGCAAAGGATGTTCTTTATACAATTTCAGAATTGACGCAAGCTGGTATTCCGGTTGTTGCACATCTCGGGTTAACACCTCAGTCTGTCGGTGTTCTGGGCGGTTATAAAGTGCAAGGGAAAGAAGCGAAAGAAGCAAAACAGCTAATCCAAGACGCGATCAAGTGTGAGCAGGCGGGAGCTATTGCTGTTGTATTAGAGTGTGTTCCTAAACAAGTAGCAAAACAAGTAGCTGAACGCTTAAGCATTCCTACAATCGGAATTGGAGCAGGAGCTGACACGGATGGTCAAGTACTTGTATACCACGATGTATTAACGTACGGCGTAGAGCGTGTGCCCAAATTTGTTCAGTCATTTGCGAAAATAAATGAGCCTATTTCACAAGGGCTTTCACAGTATGTAAGTGAAGTGAAAAAAAGAGAGTTTCCGAAAGAAGCACATACTTTTTCAATGAAAGAAGAGCAGTTAACAGCACTGTACGGAGGGAAATAAGATGAAAGTCATTACAACAATTAAAGACATGCAGCAGGAGATGAAAAAAGAAAAGCAGCTTGGACATTCAATTGGATTTGTCCCGACGATGGGCTATTTGCATGAAGGCCACGCTACTTTGCTTGGAGCAGCTCGCACAGAAAATGAAGTAGTGGTGCTAAGTATTTTTGTGAACCCGACTCAATTTGGACCAAATGAAGATTTTGATACGTATCCAAGAGATTTTGAACGTGATGAGCGCGTGGCAAAAGAAGCTAACGTCGACTATCTATTTTATCCTTCATTAGAGGAAATGTATAAGTCAAGCCGTTCAGTTGCTATAACCGTGACAGATCGTGTAGACGTATTGTGTGGACAGAAGCGCCCCGGTCATTTCGATGGAGTAGCTACGGTACTAACAAAGCTTTTTCACATTGTAACTCCAGATCGTGCATACTTTGGTAAAAAAGATGCGCAGCAAGTTGCTGTAGTAGATGGCTTAATTGAAGACTTTAATTTCCCCGTGGAGCTTAGAGCAGTAGACACGGTGAGAGAAGCAGACGGATTAGCTAAAAGTTCTCGTAACGTATATTTAACAGATAAAGAAAGAGAAGAGGCACCTGTTTTATTTAAGAGTTTACAAACCGCTCTGCAGCTTCTTGAAAGCGGAGAGAAGCATGTAGAAATCCTTAAAGGGACCATTCGAAAAGAAATTGAGCAACATACGAGCGGTAAAGTGGATTATATCGAGGTTTATACGTATCCAGAGCTAAAAACGATTAAGCAAGCCGCTGGCAAAATCATTATTGCTTTAGCTGTTCAATTCTCTAAAGCCCGTTTAATTGATAATGTAATTGTAGACGTACAGGGGGATAACTAAATGTTTCGCACGATGATGAATGCCAAAATACACAGAGCTCATGTAACTGAAGCCAACTTAAATTATGTTGGGAGCATCACCATTGATGAAGATATCATTGACGCAGTGGGAATCGCAGCAAATGAAAAAGTCCAAATTGTAAACAATAATAACGGAGCTCGCTTGGAAACGTACGTGATTCCCGGCGAACGCGGGAGCGGTGTAGTTTGTTTAAATGGAGCTGCTGCAAGACTCGTGCAGCCTGGAGATATTATCATCATTATCTCTTATGCGCTCGTAGCAAATGAAGAAGTAGCTCACCATCATCCAACCGTAGCGATTATGAATGAGCAGAATAAAATCCAACAATTGCTTAAACAAGAACCAGCTGGTACAATTCTATAAGAACAGTCCCCCTTTATGAGGGGGATTTTTATTTGAATACATACGCTAGTAAGTGAACGGTATAAACCTCTATACACACTAAAGTAAAACTTCTATGTATGAAAGCCTCTCTGTTTTTCACGAGAAGGAGTTGCGCTTTTAAAGCATATAGAGCAGGCTTTCACTTTATACTATAAAAAGACAGACTTGCGAGGTGTTGACCGTGAATAAACGCTTTGTTGTGGTAGATCTTGAAACGACGGGACATTCTCCAAAACAAGGAGATAAAATGATTCAATTTGCTGCTGTCATAGTAGAAGACGGCAAAATTGTTGAACGTTTTTCTAGTTTTTTAAATCCGAGTATGGATATTCCGCCTTTTATTACACAACTAACTAACATTCAAAATGATATGGTGAAAGATGCGCCTTTATTTGAAGAAATTTCACCTAAAATTATAGAATTGCTAGATGATGCTTATTTTGTTGCACATAATGTGGCATTTGATTTAACTTTTTTACAAGAAGAACTCTATCAGTGCGGAAGGGAGACGCTTTATAATTCAACCGTAGATACCGTCGAACTGGCCCGGATTCTGCTGCCTACAGTTGATGGGTACAAACTTAGCCAATTAGCTGAGTATTTACATATTGAACATGAAAACCCTCATCAAGCAGATAGTGATGCAGAAGTAACGGCACGTATTTTACTATTACTAATTGAAAAATTAAAGAAGCTACCTCTAACAACTTTAAAGCAGCTGTATGCGCTAAGCTTGCACTTTAAAAGTGAAATTGGAGAACTGATTCAACAAGTTATAGATGATAAAAGCTATGCCGAGGATGATTCTTATGAATTTATACATGGCATTGCGCTAAATAAATATCAGCCGCATTCAGCTAATGAAAAGCAGCACTCTCATACTTACGAAATATTTGAAGCTGAAAAGCAAAAGCTGTTCCATCAGGCTCTGCCATTGTTTGAAGAACGAAAAGGGCAGTGGGAGATGATGAACTTTGTACAAGAGTGCTTTGCAGGTAATGAGCATGCTTTAATTGAAGCCGGGACCGGTATTGGTAAAACCTACGCTTATTTAGTTCCTGCTGTGTTTTATGCTTCTGTTCATCATCAACCAGTCATTATCTCAACTAACACGGTAACGCTTCAGCAGCAAATCATCGAAAAAGATGTGCCCATTCTAGAAAAGATTGTTCCGTTTCCTGTTACAGCAGCTGTTTTAAAAGGAAGAGAACACTACATTAGTATAAGAAAGTTTATTCAGCTCTTAAAAGAGCGCAATAATAATTACGATGCAATCCTTACAAAAGCGAAGCTGCTTATTTGGCTGACGGAAACGGAAACGGGCGACAGCGATGAAATAAACCTGCCTTCTGGCGGCAAACTTTTTTGGGAACAGCTAAATGAAAGCAATCCGTCTCCAAGTGACTTTAAGCATCCTTGGAAACTTTATTCTTTTTATGAACGAGCGCAGAACAGAGCGCAAAATGCCCATATAGTAGTGACAAATCATCGCTTGCTGTTGATGGATGTGATGAGTAATCATGAGCTGCTGCCTGAGTATGAACAGATTATTATTGACGAGGCTCATCACTTAGAAGACATTGCTGGAGAAGAGCTGGGGGAGCGCTTAGATTATTTTGCGGTTCATGCGCTATTAAACCGAATCGGAACCATTCAAGACAAAGGGCTGTTAAAAAAAATTCATCATACGTTTGTAAAATATAGCATCGAGCTTAACACTGAATTTCTTCAAAACCTGTTTGTACAGCTTCATTCTGAGTGCGATGACTTATTTCGTTTGATTCATTCTTTTGTCCAAAAAAGAATCGGCAATCAGCAGGGTGAGATTGGAAGAAGCAGCTATCGATATAAAGTGGAAAAAGAGCATGGGCATTACTGGACGGCTATTCAAGAAGCAGCGTCGCGCATTCGTTTTTTAATTCACGATCTTTTTACATGGAATGATGGGGCAAGACATTCTTTTGACGAACTATATGACAAAGTCACAAAAAATGAACAGTCGTCTCTTCATGAATTTCAAACGGCTGTTAAAGGATTTGAACACATCTCTCAGCAAATAGAAAAGCTTTTGTTCAAACAGCAGAGTCATCACGTAACGTGGTTTGAGATTGAACCAAAAGGAGCAGCGAATGCTACGTATATCTATAGTCAGCCTACTTCCATTGCCGATACGCTGGCTGATGAATTTTTCGCCAAGAAACAAAGCGTTATTTTAACATCGGCTACATTGACGGTGAATGGAACATTTGATTATTTAATTCAAGAGCTAGGGTTATATGACTTTCAGCCTGCTCAACTCATTCTCCCTTCTGAGTTTGATTATGAGAAGCAAGCTAGAGTCTATATTCCTCAAGATATGCCTGCTGTTAACGAAGTATCATTATATGAGTATAGCGCTATGATGGCAGAAAGTATTCTTGACGTAGCTAAAGTAACAAATGGTCGTATGCTGGTGCTTTTTACTTCATATGACATGTTGAAAGCTACGTATGGTTATTTAAAAGAGTTAAACGATCTTGAAGAGTTTGTACTGCTCGGTCAAGGAGTCACAACTAGAAATCGTAATAGACTGCTAAAGGACTTCAGCCAGTTTGAGCATTCCATTCTATTAGGTACAAATAGCCTGTGGGAAGGAATTGATCTGCCAGGAGATTTATTATCATGTCTCGTAATTGTCAGACTTCCTTTTTCATCTCCAAATCAACCTCTGCTGACAGCTAAATTTGAGCAGATGAAAAAAGAAGGAAAAAGTCCTTTTATGAATTATTCACTTCCTCAGGCCGTTATCCGTTTTAAACAAGGATTTGGACGGTTGATTCGTTCGAAAAGTGACCGAGGAGCTATATTTATTTTTGATAATCGTATTACGCGAACAGCATATGGTTACCATTTCCTTCACTCACTTCCAAAAGTCCAGGTTGTTCAAAAAACGTTTTCGGATGTCTTACTGGACTACAAAGAATGGTGGAATGAAAAGACTTGAGCATACGCTTAAGTCTTTTTTTTATGCATACTGTTTCTTCACTTGAGAGACGATAGTAATATACTATGATAAGCAAATGAGGACAGTGTATGATTAAAATATTAATAAGTGCCGTACTGTTTTTTAGTTTTATGAACTGTTCGGTTTCAGCAGCCGTCATTAAAAACGTAGATTTTGGTTTACAAGCTGATGAAGTAGTGATCAGCTTTTTACCTCTTTCAGCTGGAGAAGCGAGTCTGATTCAAGACGGAAGCGGTGAGACTATTTTGATAAATACCGGGAATGCATCTTCCTATCCGGAGCTAAAGAAGTGGTTGAAGCGATATAAAGTGAAAAAAATCAACCAATTAGTGATTACAAAGCAGCAAAAGTACTATGATTCAAATGTTCAGCGAGCTGTGAATGATTATCATATAGAACGTATTATTGTCCCCGCTCAGTACCAGGCGGAATTTCAAACAGAGAAGTGGAAAGAAAATGATTTATTTCAGTTAACAAATAATATACACGTTGATGTCTTGCATGCATCGAAGCAAAAAATAGCGGCTATGGATCTATTATTTACGATCGGAGAACATCGGATTCTATATGCAATGAGCAGCTCAGATGAAGTAGAAGAAAAGTTTTTACGCATTCCTCTTACCCATGTAGATGTATTGAAAATTCCTGATTTTGGAGAGGGAACGTTTTTTTCGAATGCATTTTTGAAGCAATTAGATACACAGCTTGCGGTTGCGTTTATGAAACCAGGCCGTTCCTATTCCCCTCGACTGCTTTCAAATTTAACAGCTGAATGGATTGAATTATATGATGTAAGAGAGGGGAGCGCTTACTCTATTAAAATGTCCCTAAAATCCTATGATGTGATGAAATTTTCTGCAAAATAAACAAATTTCCTTTTGCAAAAAGAGGTAAATTCCTTATAATATTATATATGTTTACTTATTTATTCGGTTTTTACGCAAAACGTACAGACGGGATTGATGAGTGAAAAAGATGACGATGGTTTTTGATACCTGTTATAATACGGATATCGTCATTTTTGCGTCGTGATAGACGAGCTAGGAGGTTTACAATGGAAAGCAGGATTGAAGTATTATCAACTGTCCGCGTGGAAAATTCCTCGGATTTATATAAAATTGTTGATAGTTTGAATCGCACGTTGAAAAAGCAAGATTTGATGTTCGGATTAGCGTTAGATGAAGAAGATCAAAGCAAAGCTGTATTTACAATTTATCGTACATAAGTAGGGATTTTATGAAAAAGTTAATTATTGTAGCCGTAGCTGCTGTGCTTTTAATTATCGGGGGCATTTCTTTTAGCATTTATCACTCGTCCGTGAAGGATGTGCAGTCTGCTGAGGAAAAAGCAGCATCCCAAGCAAAAAAAGAATTTAATTTGAAATCTGTTACAAGCACCCAGCCATATTTCGGCAATCATGCATTTTATGTAGTAGAAGGTACAAACCGAAGCAATCAAAAGGTAATTGCTTGGATGCCTAAAAGCAAAAAACAAACAGCTGTTTTAAAGAAAGCAAGCAGCGGGATCACAAAAGAAAAAGCCATTTCTATTGTGAAAAATGATAAAAATCCGCAGGAAATTAAGTCGGTGCGCCTAGGCATTGAAAAGAAAAAGCCGCTGTGGGAAGTAACATATGTGGATAAAGATAAGAAACATTTAACATACTATTATCTTGATTTCTCTAGCGGTGAATTTATAAAACGATACAGCTTATCTCAATCATAAATCGTTTATACCATATGAAATGCCATATGTGTCATAATATAAGATTTCAGCGCTTTATGAAAATGAAGCCAATTTTTTATCTATAATCAGCCCGCGGGCTGATTATAGCTTTAGTTCATAGGGGGAGATTTTAGTGAAGTTAGCAAAACGTGTATCAGCATTAACGCCATCATCAACATTAGCGATTACAGCAAAAGCGAAAGAATTGAAAGCGGCTGGTCATGATGTGATTGGACTTGGAGCAGGGGAACCTGATTTTAATACGCCGCAGCACATTTTAGAAGCGGCTGTTACAGCAATGAATGATGGTCAGACAAAATATACGCCAGCAGGCGGCCTTGCACCATTAAAAGAAGCGGTAATTCAAAAATTCAAACGCGATCAAGGCCTGACGTATTCACCTTCTGAAATTATTGTTTGTACAGGTGCTAAGCACGCACTGTATACGTTATTTCAAGTTCTGTTAGACGAAGGTGACGAAGTGATTATCCCAACTCCTTACTGGGTAAGTTATCCTGAGCAAGTAAAGTTAGCAGAAGGTGCACCAGTATTCGTTGAAGGTTCTGAAAATAACGAATTTAAAATCACACCTGAACAATTAGAAGCAGCTATTACTGCTAAAACCAAAGCTGTTATTATCAATTCACCAAGCAACCCAACAGGTATGATTTACACAAGAGAAGAGCTTCAAGCTTTAGGAGAAGTTTGCTTGAAGCACGATATTTTTATCGTATCAGATGAAATTTATGAAAAGCTTGTGTATGGTCAAAATGAACATGTATCGATTGCACAGCTTTCACCAGCATTAAAAGAAAAAACAATTATCATTAACGGTGTTTCTAAGTCACATTCCATGACGGGCTGGCGCATTGGATATGCGGCTGGTGATGCTACAGTTATTAAAGCGATGACAAACCTAGCGAGTCACAGCACGTCAAATCCAACATCTATTGCTCAATATGCAACAATTGCTGCTTATAACGGCACTCAGGAGCCGGTGGAAATGATGCGACAAGCTTTTGAAGAGCGTCTCAACGTAATTCATGAAAAGCTGATTAACATTCCAGGGTTCTCATGCTTAAAACCACAGGGTGCTTTCTACTTATTCCCTAATGCAATTGAAGCTGCAAAATTAACTGGTTTTGATACAGTTGATGCATGGGTAGAAGCTATTTTAGAAGAAGAGAAGGTAGCCCTAGTTCCTGGATCAGGATTCGGTTCACCTGAAAACGTACGTCTTTCTTATGCTACATCACTAGATTTGCTAGAAAAGGCATTGGAACGAATTCAATCATTCATGACTCGTCATATGAAATAAAAAAGATTATATTTAAAAACAAAAGAGCCTTTTAGCACAAATTACACGTGTTAGAAGGCTCTTTTTGTTTGTTACTTGTTATTATGTTTGTCGAAATGTATAATAGGATGGCATACATAATTACGAAATGTAAGTTTTTTGGAGGGATATTAATCGTGAAAATTACGATTTCAGAAGCAAGCAAGCATGTAGGAAAAGAAGTAACAATTGGTGCTTGGTTAGCGAATAAACGTTCAAGTGGTAAAATTGCCTTTTTACAGCTGCGCGATGGATCAGGATTCATGCAAGGAGTAGTTGTAAAAGCTGAAGTAGAAGAAGAAACTTTTAAATTAGCTAAATCTATGACGCAAGAATCATCACTATATGTAACAGGTGTGGTACGTGAAGATGAGCGCTCACCGTTTGGCTATGAGTTAACAGTTACAAGCCTTGAAGTTATTCATGAAGCTGTTGATTATCCAATTACGCCAAAAGAACATGGAACAGAGTTCTTAATGGATAACCGTCATTTATGGCTGCGTTCTAAACGTCAACATGCCGTTATGAAGGTTCGTAACGAAATTATTCGTGCAACGTATGAATTCTTTAACGAAAACGGGTTTACAAAAGTAGATCCTCCAATCCTAACAGGAAGTGCTCCTGAAGGAACAACAGAATTATTCCACACGAAATATTTTGACGAAGATGCATATCTTTCTCAAAGTGGCCAGCTTTATATGGAAGCAGCGGCAATGGCGCTTGGAAAAGTATTTTCATTCGGTCCAACGTTCCGCGCTGAAAAATCTAAAACGCGCCGTCATTTAATTGAGTTTTGGATGATTGAACCAGAGATGGCTTTCTACCAATTCGAAGATAACTTGAAAGTACAGGAAGAGTATGTGTCTCATGTCGTACAGTCTGTTTTAACAAACTGTAAGTTAGAGTTAAATGTACTAGGCCGTGATACATCTAAGTTAGAACAAATTAAAGCGCCATTCCCTCGTATTTCCTACGATGAGGCTCTTAAATTCTTACATGAAAAAGGGTTTACAGACATTCAGTGGGGAGATGACTTTGGAGCACCGCATGAAACGGCTATTGCAGAAAGCTATGACAAGCCGGTATTCATTACACACTATCCAACGTCATTAAAACCATTTTATATGCAGCCAGATCCAACAAATGAAGACGTAGTATTATGTGCAGACTTAATTGCACCAGAAGGCTACGGAGAAATCATTGGAGGCTCTGAACGTATTCATGATCAAGAGCTTTTAGCTCAGCGTGTAGAAGAGCACCAACTAGATACAGAAACGTACAAGTGGTATTTAGAGCTTCGTAAGTATGGCTCAGTTCCACATTCAGGATTTGGTTTAGGCCTTGAGCGTACGGTAGCATGGATTAGCGGCGTAGAACACGTTCGTGAAACGATTCCATTCCCACGCTTATTAAACCGTTTATACCCGTAAGGAAGTAAAAAAAGTATTCTGACTTTTATAGTCAGGATACTTTTTTAGCTTTTTTTATGAATCATAAAAAGAAAAGAAAAACGAGGCTTTTACTTATATCACAAGGAAACAAAGGTAAACATAGAAGAGAGTCTAACTTAAAAGGGAGTTGCAATTCTCGAAAAAATAAGTTAGTGTAATATTCTTGGAAGGAAGTCATCGTTCGTATATATTTTATATGTGCAGAGCAATGGTACGGTTTCAGCGGAAAGTTTTACATAGAAGCTTTTTTAGCTTCGAATAATTATTACTTTGATTATAAACTTCATGATATACTAACTACTGAGGTGTTCGGATATGAAAAAAGAAACGTTAATTGAATGGTTTGAACAAGGCACAGTTTCAATTCCGAAGCTGCTGTTTAATCACTATAGCGATTTGGGAATGAACGAAACGGAATTCATGACGTTAATGCATATTTATGTTTCCATTGAAGGCGGTGAAGGTTTCCCGACACCTAACGAATTGGCGGCAAAAATGAGTATTTCAAGTGCTGTCTGTATGGATACGCTGCGAGCATTAATTCAGCGCGGCTTTTTATCTATTGAGCAAGATCAACAGCAAAACGCCCTTATTTGTGAACGTTATTCATTAAAACCGCTTTGGGAAAAGCTTATTCATCATATGATGCACGAAACAAGAGAAGTAGAAAAAAGCGAAGAAGAACAAGAAGAGCTTAATTTATATACAATGTTTGAAAAAGAGTTTGGCAGAGCATTGTCTCCGTTTGAATGCGAAACGCTAGCGATGTGGATTGATCAAGATCATCATGATCCCATTATTATTAAAGCGGCACTAAGAGAGTCGGTGATGTCTGGAAAATTAAACTTCCGGTACATTGATCGTATTTTATTTGAATGGAAGAAAAATGGCATTCAGACCATTGATCAAGCCCGCAAGCATAGCCAAAAATTTCGTCAAAATCAACAGCCCAAAAAACTATCTTCTGTTAACTCTTCTCAGTCTACATCAGCCATTCCTTTTTTTAACTGGCTAGAGCAATGACAGGATAAAAAGCTGCTTCAAGATCCAAGTAATTGAATCTTGAAGCAGCTTTTTTAAAAGAGTATGGACAAAAGTAGCATTTGACAGGAACCCTATTGTAAAATAGGAGGGAACTACCTGTAAGAAGAAGGAGAACTAGTATGTTAACGTTAAAACAAATCAGACAGTGCCTAGATGCTATGGCAGAAATGTTTCCTGACGCCCACTGTGAGTTAAATCATCGGAATCCCTTTGATTTAGTCATTGCTGTGGCGCTATCTGCTCAGTGCACAGATGCTTTAGTCAACCGCGTAACAGCGGATTTATTCAAGAAATATCAAACGCCTGAAGACTATTTAGCCGTTTCGTTAGAAGAGCTGCAGCAAGATATTAGATCAATCGGCTTATATAGAAACAAAGCTAAAAATATTCAAAAGCTCTGCCGTATGCTCATTGATGAATACGGAGGAGAAGTTCCAAAAGATCGTGATGAGCTGACCAATCTTCCAGGAGTAGGGCGTAAGACGGCTAATGTTGTTGTATCCGTAGCTTTTGGAGTACCGTCAATAGCAGTAGATACGCATGTAGAACGTGTAAGTAAACGCCTTGGAATTTGCAGGTGGAAAGATTCCGTTTTGGAAGTAGAAAAAACGCTGATGAGAAAAATTCCGAAAGATGAATGGTCCGTTACGCATCATCGGCTTATCTTTTTTGGACGCTATCACTGTAAAGCACAGTCTCCTCAATGTCATGTCTGCCCGCTTCTTGATCTTTGCCGAGAAGGCAAGAAACGAATGAAAGGAAAAGAGAAGAAGACAAATGTTACCGATTGAAGTGCCGTCACATTTCATATGCGAACCATTTTATTCAAAAGAAGATCGGGTTCTTGAAACAGATAAAAAAAATGGAAGAAATTATTTTGCTTATGATATTTTATACGATGTACATAAAGAAACGAAAACACCTTGGAGGGATGTTCAAAAGAACATACGGCCATTTTTTGAAAAGTGGGAAACTCAAAAGGAAGAACTGTATACACTTTTTTCTCAGCGAAAAGCAAAAGAAGCAGCGCCTTGTATGAAACAAGCTGCTGCTATGTATATTAGTTTACTGTTTTGGATTAATGGACAGGCCGTTCGGCGTTTAAATCGGCTGCAAGAAGACATAGCGGACCTAACCTATAAGCCTATTAACTGTGCTGAGAGACTTATGTTTTTGCTGCAGCGAGTTTCTTCTTATCAAGCGTATATTCAGCTGACAGAATTATTTAATGAGCTGCGTAAGCAGTATGCAAAAATGCTTATTCTTCACAAGAAATAAAGCCCCTACACGTGTAGGGGCTTTTTACTGCTACGTTAATTTTCAGTTGTTGGCTCTTGCTGCGGTGTAGCAGGTGTTGACGGCGTCGATGGTGTAGCAGGGGTTTGTGGTGTTTGACTTCCTGAGTCACTTCCACCGTTGTCTGCTGGAGGAGGAGTTGTGCCTCCGTTATTATTGTTGTTGTTGCTGCTATTACCATCGTTAGCATTGCCGCCATCATTATTGTTATTATCGGTATTGCCGCTATTGTTACCGCCGTTATTGCTGCCATTATTGCTGCCATTATTGCTGCCATTATTGTTGCCATTATTGTTGCCATTATTGTTGTTTTGGTTATCATCCGGCTGAGTAGATGAATCGTCACCTTGATCAGAGCTGTTGTTTTGATCAGTGTTGCTATTGTCTTCATTTTGATTATCGTCCGTTGTTCCGTCATCTTCAGGCTTAGTAGAATCATCTTCGGTAGCTTGATCTGATGAATCAGGGACTTTTACAGAAGAACTAGCGCTTTCGCCCGTATTTGTTGTTACGGTGAAACTATACGTTGCGCCTGGTGCTGGATTGGAAATTGTCTTTCCACCGGCTCCTGCGCCAGATGCGAGTTGTTCAGAACCGTTAGGAGATGACATTGTGACTGTAAAGGTCGTATCACTGGCTGCGTTTGAAGCTGACCAGTTAACTGAAATTGCTCCTCCGCTATACGAAGCAGTAATTTTTGGCTTCACATCTTTATTGTCTTTTTTCTCTTTTTTGTCCTCTTTTTTATCTTCTTTCTTTTCTTCTTTTTCTTTCTTCACAAACGTTTGAGATACTTTTGTCGGTGCAGTACCGCGTACAAAGTATTCCTTAGTAATTAAGCTCGAAGGAGTAGAGCCGCTTGGGCGTTTTAAGTCTTTGCCCGTTGGTTTTTCCACGGAACGTTCAACTACGCTGTCCGGCTGCTTGAAACTTCCTTTAGGTTTGCCTTCAGAAATATGAGTAATAACATGCTTAAAGATATTTTTTGCCATGCCTGTTTCATTAGGACTTAAAATATAGCCGTCTTTAGGAGTTTCATAGCCTGTCCATACGGAAATCGTATAGTTAGGCGTAAATCCATTAAACCAAACGTCTTTTTCACCAGCGTCTGGAATATTGTATCGTTGCTTGTCTGCCGCACTAAAGTTTGAAGTTCCCGTTTTACCCGCGATTTCTAATCCTGGTGTACGAACAGCACGAGCTGTACCATATGATTCGTTTACGACAGATTTCATCATGTCCGTCATCATAAATGCCGTGTAATCCTGCATTGCGCGTTTTGGTTTTGGCGTTAAATCAATTTCTGTTCCATCAGGGAATTTTACCTTTGTCACTGTATGCGGTGCATTGTACATACCTTCATTTGCAAAAGCGCTATAGGCTCCAGCCATTTGTAGAGGTGTAACACCTGTACGGAATCCTCCGATAGAATAAGATTCAGAATAAGCTTCGCCGTCTTCTTCGTCTAATTTTAGCCCAAGGCCCGTAGCGAACTCTTTTGCTTTGTCCGCACCGGTTGCTTGAAACGCTTTTAAAGCAGGGATGTTCAATGAGCGCCCTAAAGCTTCACGCGCTGAAACCCAGCCTTTATAGTTTCGTCCGAAGTTTCGGATTGGCGTGCCGTTTGAATAATGATATTCTTCATCTTTTAGCGGTTGTCCAGTGGACCACTTTAAGTTCTCAATCGCTGGACCGTAATCTAAGATCGGCTTAATTGTTGAGCCGGGCTGGCGTCTCATATTTGTTGCAAAGTTTAAGCCGCCTGATACACGATTACGTCCGCCTCCAATTGCTTGAATACCGCCTGTTTCATTATCTACAACGACAAGACCTGCTTGGAATTTATCGTTCGGGAAGTTGACTACTTTGTTATTCATCACATCATCCACATAGTCCTGAGCATTAGTGTCAAGCGTTGTATAAATTTCTAAGCCCGCAGAAAATGGATCCGCGTCTGTTTTCTTTTTTACTTCCTCGATTACTTGATCAATAAATACATCGTACTTAGATGTTGATTCAGTTTGTTTAGCTAAGTGAGCCTGTACATCTACTTGTTTTGCTTTGTCGGCCTCGGCTTGTGTAATGAAGCCGTTTTTAGCCATTAAGTTTAATACTGTGTTACGGCGTTTAGTAGCATTCTCTGGGTTTGTAACTGGGTTATAAGTAGTTGGCGCTTTTGGTAAGCCTGCCAACATAGCAGCTTCATCAAGAGTTAAATCTTTTACGCTTTTAACTCCGTAAAATTTCTCAGCTGCTCGTTCAATACCGTATACTTCACCTGATGCGAAATATATTTTGTTTAAATACATTTCAAGAATTTGTTGCTTCGAATATTTACGCTCAAGCTGGTAAGCTAACCACATTTCTTGTACTTTACGTTTAACCGTCTTCTTTGGTGATAAGAACGAATTCTTTACCACTTGCTGAGTAATCGTACTACCGCCCTCAGCACCGAAGCCGTTTTTAAAGTTCGCCATTAATGCTCCGCCAATTCGGTAAAAGTCGACGCCGTGATGTTTATAAAAACGAACGTCTTCCGTAGCGATAAATGCGTTTTTGACGACTTGAGGGATTTCATCGTATTGCACATATGTACGTTTTTGAGCTCCAATTTCTTTTACAACTGTCTTTCCATCGTTTGCATATACTTTAGATGAAAAAGAGTTTTTTAATACCGAGTCATCAACTTTTGGAGCATCGCTTATCATAGCAAAAAAAGTTCCCACTCCGGCAATGAGCCCGATGATTCCTATCAGTAAAACTGCGGCAACAATTTTACGAAATAGGCCTCCTTTTTTCTTCTTTTTCGGTTTTCCTTGAGATTTACCTTCTGGTTTGTTGTCATTCATAGCTCTTCGTCGTTCTTCACGAGAGCGATAATTATCTGACATAAAAACTCCTACCTTTCAACGCATTGTAAGAGAATGATTTCCGTAAACATATATATCATACTCTTAAAAGTATAATTTATCTATAGTTTTTATGTAATCGATTCTCGGATGGTAACCAAGTTCGATGAAATGTCCTTTTTTTTCAATATCTGCCTTAGGGATTGATTTTCGTCCATCTTTTTTCATGGAATCCCAATAAGGAAAAAGGAACTGTGCTTCGAACAAGTATATTTCTTGTAAAGTAGAGAACATTAATATAACGAAACAAATCCCGTTTTGTTTCACAATTTGCTTCATATGTTCAATTTGATGTTCATGAAAATTACGCAGCGGAAATGAGGTTTTATTTCTCGTTTCTTTTGCTTCAAAGTCAAGGTGTTTTCCTTTATAGACTCCATTATAGTCTGTAGTAGAAGCCTGTTTAAAATAAGCTTCTTTAATAACAGCGGCACTTCTCTTCGGATAGTCTACTTTTACAATTTGAACAGGGGTTGGTTTTTTGTGAACAATGGCTATTCCTTTTGAAACATAGTATTCGTTTGTTTCGTTTAAATCGTCCTCCAGCGTCATACCACGATTGCTATAGCTAGCTTCTAGCTTTTTAGGGGAAGGACTGCTGGTATTCAATGGCTTATAGGCCTTTCCGTTAGGATAGCGAATCATAACCATCACTCCTTTAGTGTAAATCTATTAAACAAACAAATTCTATTATACCAAATCCTACAAATAAAAATAGATGAAAGAAGATGAAGAGATGTCACTCAATAGTTCGGAACAAGCACTGTTGACGGCGATTAAAAAAACCACAGACAAGCTGAATATTGATAATATATCAAGAACCCAGGCTTATGCAACTTTTTATCATAGATATCCTGAAGTAAAGTGGGCATTTCTCGCAAGTATGGTGTCACGAAACGCAGGATGGAATATGTGTGATTTGCAAGGGAAAAACATGAAAAAAGCGTTATCAAAGCAAACGCGCGATTTATTATTTTTGACGTATGAAAGAGCAAATTGGCTTATTTTTAAAGATGTCTTCCCGCAATTACTATTGTATGCTGTTTCGCGTAAAAAACATGTCTCTTACGTTCATTTACTTCCCTATTTAAGTGTTTCATCTTTTATCGAAGAGCAGTGGAGACAATTTATGCAGAGACCTTGTGAACTGCAGCTTATTCATGCGTTAATTGTGAATGAGCAGCATGTTATTCAACAGCCCGTTATTGAACAGCCTTTTTATCAAGATAGAGTGTTTAAAAGTACGCTGTTTTTTTTTCAAGATATATTCCACTTTAGTTCCGTCCTTTTTCCTACTACAACAGGGGAGCTATACGGTTGTTCTGTTCATGATTTTACAAAAGTAAATAATCGGATTGATTTGGGAAAGAAATTAGCGGCTTTATTATTTCATGAAAAGTATTATCCCTTGTTTTATGAATTTTCTTTGAAAACAAAGCATACGGGTTCGAGATACGATTATGAGCAGTATTTTGTGAATGAAACCAGTTGCCATACACCTGCTCTTCGAAAGGTGTATCCGGCTATTAGACATCATGAAAAGAAGAGAGAAGAGTGGTTTTTAACGAAAAAAGAGGAACAAAAGCTTATGAAAAAGCCGTCTTTTCCAAAGAAAGTTCATTTTACAAAGTGGTATCTTCAAAAGCAAAAGCAGCTGTATATATTAATGAAACTAGCGCAAGTATTTAATGTAAATAAAAACGGTCACAAGTGACCGTTTTGTTCTTAAGTAGAAGGCTGGTTAGGACCGTTTAACTTTTTAGGATCACCGTAGGTTTTTGTTTCAGGCTTATTTTTAGGCTGTGATTTTTGCTGTTTGTTGGCCATATCTAGGCACCTCCTATCATGCTGTAATAAACGTTCAGCAGCGGAATGTATCTGCTTAGCTGAAATGTCTATACTAGTGTTTTCAATATGTTCACTTTCGATTCACCATAAACGAAAATGTCGAAAACATCTTTCTTTGACGAATAGAAACTAGTTTTGTCATGTGTGAAGGGACAATGAAGAAAAGAGAGAATACGTTATGCAAAGGAAAATTTGGAGGGATGGCGATGAAACAAAGTATGGTTAAAACAAGCGAAATGATGACTTTATTAGATAGCTTACTAGAGCAAGTAGATTTAGTGGATAAAACGATGTCTACATCTATAAATGAAGCATTTACACATTGTGAAGAAACATATATGGAACAAGTTCATCGCATTGACCAATCACTGCAAGAAATTGAAGTAGCTGTGTATGAAAGCATGCCTTCCGAAACAGAATGGAATAGAAGCCGAAGAGAAATGGTTCTTCATACAGTATAAAGACTGTTTATGTTACAATAGTCATCGTAGAGGTGACGAATAACGATGAATGAAGATGTGAAAAAAAGTACGGAGATCATGTTTCAATATAATGAAGTAGCTGTAGAACGATTAGCGTCTATTCAACAGGAAGAAAATTATGAAGTGAAATTTTTTGAAGAAGTAAAGCCTTATGGAGATATTTTCTTCAAAGAACTTGATGAATGGGCTAGTCTCGTAACGGAATGGCTGAAGAAAGAGCGACCAAAATATATTCATGTTAATCAAGTAGAGACGTTAAAAGAAAATTTACAAAACGTTGTACTACAGTCGTTTTATCCCGAGACGCGAGAAAAGCGATTTAAAAAGATGTATCACTCAAATAAGTATGTGCTCGAGTCGATATTGAATAATTAATCCCGGCCTTCCGTTGAGACTTATAAGGTGGGGATTTTCTATGTATGAGATTGTGACAAAAGTATTTTACACGAAATGAAAAACGAACTATCGATCAAAACTTTTGATTCGTAGTTCGTTTTTTTTGATGAGAAGCATAGGTTTCATTTGTTTTGTTCCTTCTAGCAGTTGATTGGAGATCAACTGCGGTGTCATAAGCGGTTCAGCTCATGTATCCCATTTGTTCGTCTCAAGATTGGATTCATTTTGTTATGTCCCAGCCTCTTTTTATCATATCAATCAAAGTCTTTTTGAGATTGGATAGAAACAGCTGGGTGATCTTGTGAAGCGACTGTATCGATATGATAATCAACTTTTTCAGTATGTTTAGAAGCAACGGCGTTATTTGTTTTAGTTGCTGCACTTTGGCCTTGCTTTTTATGATCAAAATGTTTTCCACGACTCATGAGATAGACCTCCTTTATTGAATACTACGTTAAAGCTTTTATAGTATAAACAAGTCAAAAAAGAAGTATGTGTCCACTTTATAGGAAACAAAGAAACCACCGATTTCTCGGTGGTAGTAAAAAAATTAATCATCTTGTGCACTAAAATCGGGCTTAGTAGCTCCAATTTGTTCGAGTTCACGTACAGCGGCTTTGTAATTCATAGGAGTTAAAAAACCTTTTAAATACTGCTGCTGAGCAAAATCGAGTAATTCATTACTTGACTGCGGCTCATACTGTTTCACCGCAATAAAAGCTTCTTGAAGTTCGTTCACATACATGTAAATTCCCTCCTAATCCCCATTTGTGCCACTACGTATCGTAGTATCACTTGTTCTTATCGTACCATATATTTAAATAATCTCGTTTTTTTGAAAAATTTAAACTTTCGACAGAAACCTACATATTTTTGAATTTGTTTTCCAAAAGTACAAGTAGACGAACGTCACCTCTTATTTCTGCATACATACTATATATTATGTAATATTAAAAAGGAGGTATTGATTTTGCATGTATACAAGTAAGCATTATCCGTATTATGAGCAACATCAACCAGAACGTTTTGATTTAAGTCAGGTACATCCATTTCCGCAGTATCATCAGCAGCCATGGACGGAAGCTTATATGCCGCAACATCCGTACGCTCAGCAACAAATGCCTTTTGGTCCTCAGCAAATTCCCTACATGAACGGAATGTACCAGCAGCCCATGTACAATAATGCAGGTGCGCCTTTTAATCCATACCCTAAAGCTCAGCAACAAAAGCCTCAGCCTTCTCAATTTCAGTCATTAATGTCTCAGTTTAAATCGAGTGATGGCAATTACGATATGAACAAGATGATGAATACTGCGGGGCAGATGATGGGAGCCATGAACCAATTAACATCCCTAGTTAAAGGGTTTTCCGGGATTTTCAAAGTATAAGGACTAGAAGGTGTTTTCTAGTCCCTGCTTATTATTTTTTCTTTTGATTTTTCAAATAGGTTTCTCCAAGAAGTGTAAATACTTCATTGTAAGTTAATCCAGACTGAGCATTTAAACGTTTGACTTCTTCGACATCTGTTGTTGATGAAGTTGAAATTTGATGCTTGCTTTTTTTCATAAAACCTCTCCTTCTCTATGTAAAATGAATAACATCCCATCTTAGTATATTTCCAAATGTGCCCCTACTATAAGTGGAAAAAAAAGCCGAAGACACTCATGGTTCTTCGGCTTTTTTTGCAATAAAGATGAGCGTTTAGAGAAATTAAGAACGACGAGAGCGGCGAGTTCCACGAGAAGAACGGCGTGAACGACGAGAAGAACGGCGAGAAGAGCGGCGAGAAGAGCGGCGAGTAGAACGGCGAGAAGAGCGGCGAGAAGAGCGGCGAGAAGAGCGGCGAGAAGAGCGGCGAGAAGAACGGCGAGAAGAGCGGCGAGAAGAACGGCGAGAAGAACGGCGAGAAGAACGGCGAGAAGAGCGGCGAGAAGAACGGCGAGTAGAACGGCGAGAAGAGCGGCGAGAAGAACGGCGAGAAGAGCGGCGAGAAGAACGGCGAGAAGAACGGCGAGAAGAACGGCGAGTAGAGCGGCGAGAAGAACGGCGAGTAGAACGGCGAGTAGAGCGATGAGAAGAACCACGAGAAGAACTACGAGAAGAACGACGAGAAGAACCACGAGAGGAACTACGAGAAGAACGGCGACGTCTTGTCAGAGGGCCGGCAGTCGGCTCTTGAAACATAAAAGATTTTAATTCTGTACACTCCAGGGCCTCTGCAGCTTCTTTAATTTTTTGAGCTGTAATATGCAATTAAAAAACCTCCTATATATTGGACTAGGTATTGTCTTAATAGGATACGTTGCAGTATTGATTTTTGATATAGGGCAAAAGTGGAATTTACATAAATAGTTGATAGGATGAGGTATCACGGTGAATTTGAGGTTCATATAATTTATTAATTGAAGAAAGGTGGTCAAGTAATGAAACAAAAAGAAATTCCTCAATACGCTTTGTTTGTAAATGTAAAAGATTTAAAAGAAATGCACAGAGACATTTGGTCAGAAGAAGTCGTTCAGGCAACGATGAAATTTAACAAAAAGCGTTACGATATTGATTTGTTGCTAAGAGGCTCACATATTCGTAAGATGAAGAAAAAGTCATATTATATTGAATTTTATTCCCCAAAAATCTTTCAGTATTCTAAAGAAATACATTTGAACGCTGAATACAAAGATCCATCCCTTATGCGCAACAAATTGTCCCTCGATTTTTTCTCCTCCTTAGACGTTTTATCTCCTCACTCTCAGTTTGTTACCCTCACGATTAATGGGAAAAACGAAGGAGTGTATCTTCAGCTTGAATCGGTAGATGAACTATTTTTGAAAAAAAGAAATTTAGCGGATGGATCCATATTTTATGCAGTGGACGGAGATGCTAATTTTTCTTTAATGAGTGATTTGGATAAAAAGCCGAAAACATCCCTATTATCAGGTTATGAAGATAAAGTAGTGAAACAAGGAGATAAGGAAAAATTAGAACAGTTTATATTTAATGTTAATACATGGACAAATACAGAATTCGAACAGAATATTGAGAAGTATCTAAACGTCGACCGGTACTTATCTTGGTTAGTTGGTATTATTTGTATGCAAAATTATGACGGTTTTGTTCATAATTATGCTCTCTATCGAAACCATGACAGTGGACGCTTTGAACTGATTCCATGGGATTATGATGCGACTTGGGGAAGGGATGTAAATGGAAAAGTAATGGAAGGAGATTATGTCCGTGCACAAGGATTCAACACGCTTACAGCTCGTTTGTTGGCAGTAGATGGAATTAAAAAGCGTTATATTAAAAAGATGAACAATGTTCTAAATAATCAATTTACAGTGGAATATATGAAGCCCATTGTCTATCAAATGCACGAAGAGCTTAAGCCTTATATTTTGAAAGATCCTTATGTAAAAAATAATATAGAACAATTTTATGAGGAGCCGGCATTTATTTTATCTTTTATAAAAGACCGAACAGCATATATTAAAAATAATCTTCTCACTTTTTAGATACCATAGAATGATAGGCAAAAGTGGAATTTGTTAATAATAGGCGAATGTACGAAATCAATAGCTGTACATGATACGTATATATACAGTATGAATGACCAATATGGATGACTAACAAGGAGGAAAAAGAATGGAAAACTATTATTATTATTATGGGCAAAATCAAGGTCAAAATTCAAATCCAAACCGGAAACGCAGCCACAGCAAAAATGCAAATCGGCCTGATAAAGGCTATTCTTCACAGTTTAAACCTTTAAAAGGAAGAATGGTGACTGTTTATCGAGGAGGTCCTGAATCAAAAACAGGTTATTTACTTGATGTTCAGTCTGATTATTTAATATTAGCAGTAGAAAGCGATAACAATAATAACAGCGATGAAAACAATAATGAAGGAAATAGCAACCAAAACAATCAAAACAACCAAAACAACCAAAACAACCAAAATAACCAAAATAATCAACAAGAATATACTGTTGTATATTATCATTTATCCCATGTTAAGAGTATTACGGAAGATGCTGTGTCAAATTCAGCACAGACGTTTACCGGGTTTGATAATGAGGGTACTTTAGAGTTGTATAGAGGCAAGACATTTGCTAGTACTTTATCATTACTGAAAAGTAAATATGTTCAAATAAATCAAGGCGGTCCTGAGAAAAAAGCAGGCCAGCTACTTGACGTATTAGGTTCGTCAGAGTCTGCTTACCTTGTGTTACTGTCGGAAGATGATGGTGTTGTCTATATCAATGTTGAACATGTAAAAAGTATAAGTGAATATCAAAATGATAATAACAATAATAACAATAATAACAATCAAATGAATAATCAATTTGCTACAAATCAGGAACCAACTTATATGAAATCAAAAACCTTTAATAATTTATTTACTCATCTATCACACAAATGGGTATCAATCAATGGCGGCGGTCCAGAGGCTGTAGAAGGTGTATTGGTGCAAAGCCGGAATGGTACTTTTACCCTTGTTCAGGACAATCAAGTATTACGCTTACAACCAAGACATGTTAAAACCATTTGTGTAGGAGCAAAGGGATCTTTTAAACAAAATAATAATCAAGATGATGAGCAGAAAGAGGAAAATACAAATACTGAAGATGGAGGATCAGCAGAAGGCGTTTCAGAAGGTCGTACAGGAAGAAGCCGCACAGGTTCATATTCCTCAAGAAAAAGCCGCCGCACAGATTCACACTCGTCAGCGTCAAGAGAGCAAGTCATCCAAACAAAAAATTATCGCTGGAAAGCATAATGAATAAGAACAAAAAAGGTGCTTATAAAGCACCTTTTCTGTCATATAGGAAAGGGGGAGGAGAATGAGTATAAATCGCTATATTAATAAAATTGTAGAAGTAGATATTTCAGGGAATACTAAGTTTATTGGCAGACTTGTTGACTTAGGGTTAGATGTCATGATTTTGTATAATGGACATGATTATTTGTATATTCCTCTTTTACACATGCATCGTTTGCAGGAAGTATCGGAAGAAGACTATACGGTTTTACGTGAAATAGAAGAGAACTTAATAGAAGAAAGTCAGCGGATTTCCTATCGTAATATTTTACAGCAGGCAAAAGGGAAATTTATTGAAATTTATGTGACAGGAGGGAAATCATTGCACGGCTATATTACAAGCGTGCTGAATGATTATCTTGTGTTTTATTCTCCAGTGTATAAAAATGTCTTTGTTTCTCTGCATCATTTGAAATGGCTTACCCCTTACAGCAATGAGTTAACCCCTTATTCTTTAAGTGACAAAGAGCTACCAGTAAGGCCCGCCTCTGCACCTTTTGTCAGAAACTTTGAAGAGCAGCTTAAAAAATATGAAAATCAACTGGTTGTATTAGATTTAGGGGATCAATCAGAAAAGATTGGCGTACTTAAAGAAGTTTCTAATAATATTGTTGAACTAATTACCGCAAATGGAGAAAGTATCTATTGGAAGCTAGCTCATGTAAAATCTGTGCACTTGCCTTAGAAAAAGAGACCTCGCTGTCGTCTCTTTTTTTTATGTGCTTATCAGGACAAGTATATTGAATAAACAAATGAGACGATTTAAATTTTTTAGAAAATTATGTTGACAATAAAGAAAATCTTTATTAAAGTTAGTAACAACAAACGTTAACCACCAACAATTATATAGAACTCTTATCAAGAGTGGCGGAGGGACTGGCCCTGTGATGCCCGGCAACCATCAAATGAAACATTCATTTGAACGGTGCTAATTCCTGTGGAACATCAGTATTGTTCTAACAGATGAGAGAAATCGTGTATAAACGAACACTCTTTCATCTGTGAAGAGTGTTTTTTATTTTGAGTTAAGGAGAGAAATAGATGAAAATTGAAACTTTATTAGTTCGTTCAGGAGTAGGTCGTGACCCTTCAACAGGTTCTATTACAACCCCTATTTACCAAGCATCAACATTTGCTCACCCTGCTTTAGGGCAAAGTACAGGATTTGACTATGCACGTACGGCAAACCCTACTCGTACAGCATTGGAAGAAGCAATTGCTGCTTTAGAAAAAGGCGAAGTAGGAGCAGCATTCGCTTCAGGAATGGCGGGTGTAATGGCAGTTTTAGCACTATTTAAAAACGGAGATCATTTAATTGTATCAGAGGATTTATACGGAGGAACGTACCGAGTACTAAATGAAATCTTTTCAGAGCAAGGAATTACTGTTTCGTACGTCAACACAGCCCATCTCGAGCAAGTAAAAGATGCGCTTCGTCCCAACACGAAAGCTTTATTTATTGAAACACCTACAAATCCAATGATGCACGTAACTGATTTGCCAGAAGCAATTGCGTTAGCTAAACAGTATGATTTGCTTACTATCATTGACAATACATTCATGTCCCCTTACTATCAGCGTCCTTTAGAGCTTGGAGCAGATATTGTGATACATAGTGCAAGCAAATACATTGGAGGTCATAATGATGTAGTTGCTGGTCTTGTAGTCGCTCGATGTAGTAGCTTAGGAGAGAAAATTCGTTTTTATCAAAATGCAGCTGGGGCAATCTTAGGTCCACAAGATAGCTGGCTGTTATTGCGCGGTGTTAAGACGCTAGCGCTTCGTATGGAAAAGCATAACGAAAATGCACTGAAAATTGCAAATTGGCTTACTGCTCATGATCTCGTGGAAAAAGTGTATTACCCTGGTCTTGAAACACATCCGGGCTATGAAATTATGAAGAAACAAGCAACTGGATTTGGAGGCATGATTTCTTTTGCTGTCTCACACCCTGACATCGTGTCCACGCTTTTGGAAAATGTCAAAGTTATTACATTTGCAGAAAGCTTAGGAGGCGTAGAAAGTTTAATGACATTCCCAGCTCGTCAAACACACGCGGACATTCCGGAGGAAATTCGAAATCGTGTCGGAGTAACAAACTGTTTACTGCGATTATCAGTTGGAATTGAGCACGCAGATGATTTAATTAAAGATTTGAAGGAGGCATTTGATGCATACCAACAATAATAAACATAGATTTGGTACGAACTTAATTCATGCAAATACAGGAATTGACGGTCATTTTGGAGCGGTTAACGTACCTATTTATCAGGTATCTACATTTAACCAAGAAGATGAGACGAACAACGGCCGCTATGACTATTCTCGTTCAGGAAATCCAACTCGTGAGGCTTTAGAAAACACCATTGCTCAGCTAGAAAATGGATACGCTGGCTTTGCTTTTTCATCAGGTATGGCTGCTATCTCCTCGGTGTTATCTATTTTTGAATCAGGGGATGAAATTTTAGTTTCACACGATACGTACGGCGGGACATATCGTGTATTAACACGGTTATTTTCAAAGTTTGGTATCAAAACAACTTTTGTTGATACAACGAAGGTTGAAAAAGTAGAAGAAGCTATCACAAAAGATACGAAGGCTATTTATATCGAAAGCCCTTCAAATCCATTTTTACAGGTAACGGATATTAAAGCAGTAGCAAGTTTGGCGAAGGAGCGCAATGTTCTTACAATTGTGGATAACACGTTTTTAACACCTTATCTACAGCAGCCGATTGACCTTGGTGTAAATATTGTAATTCATAGTGCTACAAAATATATCAGCGGTCACAGTGACGTCATTGGCGGTCTAGTTGTGGTAAGCGATGAAAAGCTAGCGGAAGAAGTAAAGTTTGTACAAAATGCTTTTGGTGCTATCTTAGGACCGCAGGATTGTTTTTTACTGCTTCGAGGCATTAAGACATTAAAAGTTCGTTTAGATCAGCAGTTAAAAACAGCGCTGCAGTTTGCAAAGTGGCTTGAAGAACAATCTCTAGTGAGCCGTGTATACTACCCGGGCTTAAAAAGTCATCCAGACCACAAACTGATTTCAGAACAAGCAAATGGATACGGAGCTATGATTTCTTTCCAAGTACAGGATGAAAAAGTAGCGCGACATATTTTACAAGGAGTCAAATTGGCTTCAATTGGCGTTAGTCTAGGTGCAGTTGAATCCATTCTAACGCATCCTGCAACAATGTCTCATGCGAGTATCCCAAAAGAAGTGCGTGAAGAAAAAGGAATTAATGAGTCACTTCTTCGCCTTTCAGTAGGGTTAGAGGAATTCGAGGATTTGAAGCAAGACTTTAACGCTGTTTTTCAAAGCTTAGAAGAAAAGGCGTTAATTAAATAAAGAAAAGAGACTGGGACAAAAGTATTCTAGTTAAAGTTAAACAAGAACTATTAATCAAAATTACTGATTAATAGTTCTTGTTTTTTGTTGTCACGGTGAACGTAGGTTTCATCTATTTCGTTGCTTCTAGCGGTTGATTGGAGGGTAAGGCGAAGACTCCTGCGGGAAAAGCGGAAGGGATGAGACCCCGCAGGAGCACAAGCGACGAGGAGGCTCATCGGCCGCCCGCGGAAAGCGAAGTCTTGCACGGAAA
Source organism: Priestia sp. AB (assembly GCF_028369225.1). Classification (NCBI taxonomy): domain Bacteria; kingdom Bacillati; phylum Bacillota; class Bacilli; order Caryophanales; family Bacillaceae; genus Priestia; species Priestia sp. AB. The sequence goes on along the minus strand of NZ_JAQMYN010000002.1, from coordinate 340,664 downwards.
TCAACCGCGGTGTCACAAGCGGTTCAGCTCCTTTATCCCATTTGTTCGTCTTTACACTGGATTGATATCCGCTATATACAGCTATCTAAAAGGTTTGTGTATAGGGACGTAAGCGCAACTTTTTCATCAGAGGAAAGACTGCTGTTTAGAATTCTTTTTATGCCAAGATGATATTTTACATACGGTGTTTGCCGGACGCGTGGATGAGTCATTTCATCTTTTAAATCCTTCATAATGGCTTCGTGAAGCTGATCTTCACTTGTCATGGCTTGTTTAGAAGCGAACGAACGGTTCAACCATAGGGTTTGATAAGCTGCTAGTAAATGTTCAGAAGTCATTGTGCAAAGAGCTCCTTTAGATTAGTTTCTTCATTATAATAATCTATAGTTTACCATAAGTATTAATACGTGTACGTAACTTTTACAGAAGCAGATACAGTCAAGGACTGAGCTTGAATAGGGGGAGAGGCTGCTAATAACTTAGGCGAGGAGCCAGATGACTGATAGACGGGGCCTTCTTCGATCAAAATGGGGATTTGGTTAATAGGGAGCTGCAGCGTGTTGGCAATGGTAAAGGCCTTTTCTTTAGCGTTAAGCAAAGCTTTACTTATCGCTTCTTGTTCATATTTATCATCATTTGTAACGTGGAATTGAAGATCTTGCGCTACGTTGGCTCCGCTTGAAAAAGTAGCGTTATAGACATCGCCAGCTTGTTTTACATCTTGTACTCTTACTCTAAATAAGTGCTGTACTTCGTATCCTGTAAGAGTCGATTTTCCATCACTGTAATCATATTTAGGGTTTATGGTGAACGAAGCTGTTTCAATTTGCTGGTCATTGATTCCAAGTTTTTTTATCTCTTGCAGCAAAGTATTTGAAACAGCTGAATTTTCTTTTAAGGCTTCTTGAACATCTCGGTTTTCCGTACGAGTTCCAATCGTCATGGAAATTTCATTTGGAATGGCTGAAGCAGTTCCTTCACCAATTACTTTAATTTCTCTATTTTGTGTATCTACGCGCAATTGTTGTGTAGGTTCATAAGGGAAATAAGAATGTTGCATACAAAAACCTCCTTTATTGATCTTTAATATATATGATAAGCAAAGGAGATTAAAAACAAAAAGAGATTGAGACATAACTAAATCAACCGCTAGAAGAAACTATATACATAAAACCTATATTCACCTTACCAATAAAAAAATCTGAACGAATTTGATTCTTCATCAAGAATCTCGATTCATCGTTCGGATCTTCCTTCAACTAACGTACTTTTTTTCAGTTTCTTTTTGTTTATTTCGATTCTTTTATTAAGGTTTCTTTCATTTCAATGAATTGATTTTGAACATCGTTTGACGGTTTCTTTGTTAGTAAACTTACAATAATAACAGCTAATAAGCTGAAAAAGAACCCAGGAATCATTTCATAAAGAGCATCCTTCAATGGAGTATTTACCCAAATTAATACTGTAGCAGCACCTACAATCATCCCTGCAAGGGCTCCCCATCGAGTCATACGCTTCCAGTAAAGACTTAGTAAAATAGCAGGACCAAAAGCTGAACCAAATCCAGCCCATGCGTATCCAACCAGTCCTAAAATCGTATCGCTAGGTTTTAAAGAAAGCAAAATGCCAATAATTGCAACACCTAAAACCGCAGCTCTTCCAACCGTTACAAGCTCTTTGTCAGAGGCTTTGCGTCGGAAAAATGTTTTATAAAAATCTTCTGTAACAGAGCTTGCCGTTACAAGCAGCTGAGAAGAAATCGTGCTCATAATTGCTGCTAGTAAAGCTGCATATAAAAATCCAGTAATTAACGGATTGAAGAGTATATCCGCAAATTTAATAAAAATAGTTTCAGGGTCTGTTAGTTTCATACCCGTTTTTTCTACATATGCAATTCCAACGAGCCCTGTCAGCATAGCGCCAATAATTGAAATGATCATCCAGCTCATTCCAATACGGCGTGCGGGTTTTAATTCTTTAACAGAAGAGATAGCCATAAAACGGACGATAATATGAGGTTGGCCGAAATAGCCAAGTCCCCAGGCTAAGAAGGATATAATACCTAAAACGGTCGTACCTTTAAAAATGTCAAGATATGCTGGATTAATGTCCTGTACAATATCCATCGTTGTGTTAATGCCTCCAACATTAGTGAAAGCTACAATGGGTACTAAAACTAAAGCAAGAAACATAATAACACCTTGAACAAAATCTGTTAAACTAACAGCTAAAAATCCACCGAAAAGAGTGTAGGCAATAACAACAGATGCTGTTACAAATAAGCCAATTTGATAATTTACACCAAATGCCGATTCGAACAATCTTCCGCCTGATACCATACCAGCTGAAGTGTAAAGAGTGAAGAAAATAAAGATCACAATCGCTGATACTGTTCGAAGAACCTTGGCATGGTCGCCAAAGCGATTTTCAAAAAAGTCTGGAATTGTAATGGAGTCATTCGCTACTTCGGTATAAGTGCGAAGGCGCGGAGCGAGGATTAAATAATTTAAATAAGCACCAATAGATAAACCTACCGCAAGCCATAAACTTGAAAGACCTGTCACATACATGGATCCCGGAAGACCCATTAGCATCCATCCGCTCATATCTGAAGCGCCTGCTGAAAGCGCAGTAACAGCCGGACCTAGTCCGCGTCCGCCTAGCATGTAACCTGATACGTCTTGCGTTGTTTTTGTGTAGGCATACCATCCTATTCCAAGCATTCCTACAAAATAAATGCCCAGTGAAATATAAACACCAATATCCACAAAATCTCCCCTTTATGCATTATTTATGCATGAAACGAGCACTGCTCGCCATGCAAACATCTTATGGTTTCTAAAACTAACAAACTTTTCCCTTACTATCAACCCACAAAAACGTAAATTACCTAAGTCTAAAATCCTCTAAACCTTTATATTGTATAAATGAAAACGATTTCAAAATAAAGTAAAATAAAAATATTCAGAAATTTATAAGAGCGTTTTTTATGCAATATTTTATGCGAAAAATAAAAAGAGCATTTTGTAAAATGCTCTTTTGACATTCATGTATATTAGCGTGAGTTCGGGAATACGCGGCGAACAACTTCTGAAAACTCGTCAAATAGTCCAGAGACTGGTTTGCCGGTTTGAAGCTTGTCTACATATCCGTTCATACGGTTTACAAAGTCAGGGTTTGTTGATACAAACACTCGATGAACACTGCCGTCAGCTTTTCTCACTTCATGTGCGATCTTATGCTCCATATCTTTTGTGAGATTACCTTCTTTGTTATCATCTAATACAGCTGCTACATAAGCTGTATGGTCGGTTACGATTACGTTAGCATCTTTAACGTTTTTTAATGCTACGATACGATCAGCAGCCACATCGGCTACTCTCATTCCGCCCGACTGGTTATATTGTTCTTTTTCGTTACGCTGTACATCTTGCGTATCGTTTACGTCATTCATTTTCGTTTTATTGTTTCCATTTTCATATGTGACGTTGCGGACTGTATCATCATCAATGACGCCATCTTTACCTTGATCTGCTGTGCTGCAGCCGAATAAAGAAAGGGTCGTCATGCAGCCTACAACAAACAAAAACGATTTCTTCATGATAGTATCACTCCTTATAAGTTTTAACCTTTCTTATAATTTGTTAAAAACGTGTGAAGCATACATGAAAAATATAAAAAAGCCTATACTATCGAAAAAGGAGGAATATGTATGAGTGGAATTCAACAAAGCATATTTGTGCTTCATACAAAAGAAGAAAACCATGAAGAAACAACAACGTTTGCACTAACTTCAGAAGAAGCTAAGTTATTATTTGAGACCCTGCAAAATAAACGAAAAGAAATTATCGACGCCCATATTGATAACATGTTGACGTAAGGAAGATCAATATTTTGCAAAACGGCTGAGCCATATGCTAAGAATGGCCCAATATTTGCATTCTACATATAGGTATAGTATAATGTAAACGCAACCAAATTTAATAAATGTAATGAATACTACGTTTGACCATACACTCGAATTAGATTTAGTGAAAATTCACTTGTTATAAAGGAGATCTACTTCGCGTAGGTCTCTTTTATAATATGTGAATTTTTTATTTACGGTATAAATGTAAATATAGAGTAACATATTAAAATTTTTACATTTTTTGGAGGTTTTTTTACATGGCTACTACAGGTACAGTAAAATGGTTTAACAGTGAAAAGGGCTTCGGTTTTATCGAAGTACCAGGCGAAAATGACGTATTCGTTCATTTTTCAGCTATCCAATCTGAAGGCTTCAAAACATTAGAAGAAGGCCAAAAAGTTGAATTTGAAATCGTTGAAGGTCAACGTGGACCTCAAGCGGAGAATGTTGTAAAATTATAATTCAACGCTACATATGAAAGCTGCCGATAGGCAGCTTTTTTTATACAAATTTGTTTTATTTGTATGATTAAGAAAATAGATTAAAGTAGGGGAGAAGGGAAGGCATGAGTTCATTTCATTGCTGTGCCACATGTGAACATTTTCGAAGCATTAAATTGGATAAGGGAATGAAGTATCGATGCAAAAGACTAGGCTATGAAACCCGTCCTTCTTATCAGTTTACATGCTGGGAGCCAAAAGAAGTAGTTAAAAAGCTAATGGAAAAACGAAATCAAAAATGAGGATTGGACATAACGCAATCAATTCAATCTACAGACGAACAAATGAGATGAATGAGCTAGTAGGGATCGTTTTTTACACAACAGCTAGAAGCAGTTACATACATAAAACCTATGTTCACTCTACCAATGAAAAAATCCGAACGAGTTTGATTCTCCACCAAGAATCTCGATTCATCGTTCGGATTTTCCTTCAACTAAAATACGTTTGTCCCAGTCTCTTTTAATTATTCCTCGTTATTTGTACCTTCCTCTGAAGGTAAGTGCTTCCCGCAAAACTCTTTTACAGCTTCTTCTTCCTCTTCTTCAAGGTCGAAGTCTAATACTTTATTTGTTGAAACTTCGTAAAAATGAGTTTGGGCAATAGAAGTGTTATCTTCGCCTTTAATATATACTAAGCGTAGTGCTAGGTCGTTGCCCGTATATAATTCATCATCTTCTTCTACCTCAATGTATAAATGAAATTCATAGCGTTCACCTAGAAGGAGACCAAATGGATCCTGCAATTGTTCAGCTGTATATTCTTTAATTGTAAACATATGTACGTCCTTTCCATATATCAGTAAAATGCTTGCATCATCTATTATAGTTTTTCTTTGCAAAGAAAGAAAGTGCATGCGTAATTCATGCACGGATTTATTCCTTGATCATTCTATTTAGCGAATCGATGGCGCAAGGACTTCGATGATTTACTTAAAGGCGGAAGAAACGCGCGTATGTTTTTGCTTATACATGGCAGCATCTGCTTTTTGAATTAATGTATCTAGGTTGGCGTCGTCTGAAGGCGCACATATAATAAATCCGTAACTCGCAGACAGTGCATATGCCTTATTAAATTCTTTCTTTTTATTTTCTAGCTGTTCATTAATATTTTGCCACAGCTTTTGTACGTATTCTTCCGTTTGTTCAGGAGCCATTAATAAAAACTCATCGCCTCCGTACCGAAAGAGCGTATCATCTTTGCTAATATAACCACTAATTGATTCTGCTATTGTTTTAATAACCCAGTCGCCTTCTCTATGACCGTATTGATCATTTACTAGTTTTAAGGAATTAATATCGATAAAACATAATAGAAAAGGTATATCATTGGTTTTAGCTCTCAGCAGTTCCAGCTGCAGTTTTTCCATTCCGCTTCTTCGATTTAAAATGCCCGTCAGCATATCAGTTGAAGCATGCAAGCTCAATTCATGCTCTACTGCTTTTAAATCGGTTATATCGGTAATGCCTGCGAGTATGCAGCTTTCGCTTTGATACTCTAGTAATTCATAATTGATCATAACCCACTTAGAATCTCCATGTTCACGTGCTTCTAGGATGTAGTTTTTTACATAGTTCTCTTGTTGAAGACGTTTTAAAATCTCCTCTCGATCTTCATCGGTAGGATAGATTATAAATCCGTCTATTTGATCAAGATCTTGAGAAGCAAGATTGTAAAAATGAATAGCTTTATTGTTGATGAGCAGCACTTTGTGGTCGGATAATCTCGTTAATAGTAAAGGATAGGGATTAATTTTGAACAGCGTAAAAAAATTACGTTCGCTTTCTTTTAGCTGTAAATGATTCATATATTCTTTGTGACGGTATGTATAAAGAATGTATGAAATAAGTAAAGCGATAGCAACTGCTGCAGTTGTATTGATCTGCTTTGAAATAAGAGAAAAAGAATCTGGTACATATCGTGATAAGCCGTATAGTAAAAAAAGATGGTTAGGAATAAAAATGATGCACAGATGTTTTAATTTCATAGGACATAAAACAGCTGTGGAAATCAAAAGCATCATATACACGTCTACGCGACCTGTGAAAAGCTGACTGTTAATAGTAGAAAGTGCTGCAACAAATACGTAATAAAATATATAGCCATATACAATGGTGCTTAAGTAGTTAGCAAACCGTTCTTTTCTCTTACTAACATAATAGAAAAATAAATAAAGAGAGGAGATAGCAAAACTAGTGAAATGAATACCAATTAGTGTATGTCTAAACTGAGATGTCCCCGCATGTTGAAGTAAAGAAAACCCTATATAAATATAAATAGGGTAGGAAACTACAAGAGCAAGTGAAACTAGCTTGACTCTCTGTTGAAGCATCTCTGCATTCGTTTTATCGAACATTTTATCTTTATTAACTTCTCTTCCGGAAGGAAAACAATATTTCTTCAGAAAGGAGAAAGGTAAAAGCGAAAGAAGAAATGACATGACCATCATCTCCATATCTTTTTTTAGGTATTTTAGCATGTTTGTATAAGAAAAGACATGAATTTTTTAGATGAGAATGTCTGCTTTTTGATCAAGAAAAAGCATAAAGATTTACATGATTAAAGGTGAGGCCAAAGAGCCTCACCTTTTTATTGAAGTTTATTGGATTCAGCGTGCCGTACAAACATGGTCTCATCTTCTACTAAGCCGCAAGCTCCGCACTGAATACGTTTTTGCGGTCCGTTATAAGCAGCGTGAAAGGCATCGAGCGTATCGTTTGTGTATTCTTCTACGACGTCTCCGCTTCTTGGGTCCATTTTTACAGGTTTTGCATTTTGTTCAATGATATTAAAGCGCGTTCGATTTGTTTTGCAGCTAGGGCAAAGATAAGGGCTTCCCATTTTTAACATCTCCTTGAAAAATTTACTGTATTAATACCATGTCCGAATCCCCCAAAAACATACAAAAACTTATGGTTTTCTATCGAACGTTCATTCGTTAAAATAGAAGCAGGTGATGAAAATGAGAATACGAAAAAACTTACAAGAAGTAATGGATATCTTGCAAACGAATCCGTCATATCAGAAAAATATTGTTCATTGGCATACGATCGAAGAGAAAGAAGCTAAAACTGCGCCATTTCCGGCTTCTTTGCATACGAAACTGCGGCAAGCACTTGAGAACCGAGGAATTGGTTCGCTTTATACGCATCAAAAAACAGCGTTTGATTTGGCGACATCTAAGAAGAATGTTGTGGCTGTGACGCCGACAGCATCGGGGAAAACATTGTGCTACAACTTGCCGGTACTCCAAAGTATTATGGAGAATGATCAGGCTAGAGCTCTTTATTTGTTTCCAACAAAAGCGCTTGCCCAAGATCAAAAAAGTGAATTAAATGAAATCATTGAAGAAATGGAAGTACCAATCAATAGCTACACGTATGATGGAGATACTCCGGCAAATATCCGTCAAAAGGTAAGAAAAGCAGGTCATATTGTTATTACGAATCCAGATATGCTTCATTCAGCTATTTTACCTCATCATACTAAATGGGTATCACTGTTTGAAAACCTGAAGTACATTGTGATTGATGAACTTCATACGTACCGCGGTGTTTTTGGAAGCCACGTAGCCAACGTTATACGCCGGTTAAAGCGAATTTGCCGCTACTATGGAAGCAATCCTATCTTTATTTGTACATCAGCGACCATCGCTAACCCAAAAGAACTCGCTGAACATTTAACGGGAGCTCATGTTATGTTAGTAGATAACAACGGAGCGCCTAGCGGCCGCAAGCATTTTATTTTTTATAACCCGCCTATTGTTAATAAACCGTTAAACATTAGAAGAAGTGCTACGCTTGAAGTGCGAAATATTGCAGGAGAGTTTTTGAAAAATAAAATTCAAACGATTGTATTTGCACGAAGCCGAGTACGAGTGGAAATTATTTTAACGTATCTGCAGGAGCTCGTAAAAAACCAGCTTCAAAATAAGTCTATTCAAGGGTACCGCGGAGGATATTTGCCGAAGCAGCGACGCGAAATAGAAAGAGGACTTCGAGAAGGAAGTATTTACGGGGTAGTCAGTACGAATGCTTTAGAGCTAGGAGTAGATATCGGGCAGCTGCAGGTGTGTGTGATGACAGGTTATCCAGGCACGGTTGCAAGCGCTTGGCAGCAAGCAGGACGAGCTGGGAGACGTCACGGAGAAGCCGTCATTGTGATGGTCGCAAGTTCAAGTCCGCTTGATCAGTATATGATTCAGCATCCGGACTACTTTTTTAGCAGAAACCCAGAAACAGCTCGAATTAATCCTGATAATCTTGTTATTTTAGTCGATCATTTAAAATGTGCGTCCTATGAGCTGCCGTTTAAGCAGGGAGAAACATTTGATGGGGTAGAAATTGAAGACGTGCTGGAGTTTTTGCAAGAAGAGCGAGTGATTCATTTTAGCGGAGACAAATGGTACTGGATGAACGATTCGTTCCCAGCTCATAATATCAGTCTGCGTTCTGCATCCCAAGAAAATGTTGTCATTATTGATCAATCGGACGTTGCAAATGTGAAAGTAATTGGAGAAATGGATCGCTTTAGTGCCATGACGCTTCTTCATGATGAGGCGATTTACTTGCATCAAGGCATTCAGTATCAAGTAGAATACTTGGACTGGGATGAGAAAAAAGCGTATGTTCGTGAAGTCGATGTAGACTATTTCACCGATGCAAACTTAGCGGTTAACTTAAAGGTGCTAGAAGCTGATAAAGAACGGATGGAGAGAACATATTCAATTGGTTATGGCGATGTAATGGTCAGCGCTATGGCTACGATATTTAAAAAAATAAAGTTTGAGACGCATGAAAACATAGGGTCAGGTCCCATTTCACTTCCAGAAGAAGAGCTTCATACAAATGCCGTGTGGCTAAGCTTTGAAAAAGAACAGTTTTACGAATCTGAAGAACGATTGGAACAAGCGCTCATTTCCGTGGCAAATGCCCTTCAGTCAATTGCACCGCTTATGGTGATGTGCGATCCGTCTGATTTACATGTAGTGCCTCAGGTAAAAGCGGTGCACAACGAACAGCCGACTATCTTCTTATATGATCGATACCCGGGAGGCATTGGGCTAAGTGACAAAGTGTACGAACAAATGAATGATGTGCTAAGTCAAACTAATCAATTAATTGTAAATTGTTCTTGCGAAAGCGGCTGTCCGTCTTGTATCGGTATGGAAGCACAGGGAGAACACGCAAAAAGCGATGCGCTCGTGCTGCTACAACAACTGCAAAGTAGGTGAACTCTTGTCTTTTAAAAATAAATTAAACCGTATGAAAAAGCATCTTCACGTTACAGAAGCAAAGCCGCCGGTTGAAAGTAATCCGCAGCGACCTAAAAGCGCGTCTATTCCCTATGAGCAGGAATGGAAGGGAAATCATGCTGTTCCTTACTTTGCGGAAGACAGCTACTGTATGATAAGAGAGGTGGTTTACCCGCTCGACTACAAGCATGGACATTATGAATTTAATGAGCTGAAAAAAGTAGTGGAAGTATGGAATGGGTCTACAGTTGCTCATCCGCTTTCATCAAAAGGCCGCACATATTCAGATTTATTTTTCTTTGATACGGAAACGACGGGGCTTAGTACAGGTACGGGAACAACTATCTTTTTGCTAGGATATGCAAGGGTGCTAAAAGATTCCGTCGTTTTTCGTCAACATATATTAACAGAGCCAAGCGGAGAAGTAGCATTTTACGAAAGTTTCTTAAAAGAAGTAGACTATACGACGCTTGTGACTTATAATGGGAAATCTTTCGATTGGCCTCATGTGAAGACTCGTCATACACTATTGAGAGATCATTTGCCCAAGCTGCCTAAGTTCGGTCACTTTGATTTACTGCATGCATCAAGAAGGCTGTGGAAACACAAAATGAATTCGGTTAAGCTTGCGAATGTCGAAAAAGAAATACTTGGAATTGAACGAGTTGATGATATTCCAGGTTTCTTAGCTCCCATGATTTATTTTGATTTTATTGAAACGAAAAATCCAAGAGGCTTATTCGACATTATGAAACATAATGAACATGATATTTTATCACTTATCACCTTATACATTCATTTATCAAAACATCTCCTTACTAGTGAGGAGTTTACAGAAAAAGAAACATATGAAGTAGCAAGGTGGTATGAGCAGTTAGGGGAGAATAAGCACGCTTTCTCTCTTTATCAGGGCGTAGCGGAAAAAGAAAAAGAAGAGCATGAAAAAGCTCAGCTAGCGATGGCTTATCATTATAAAAAAGAGAAGAGTTGGAAAGAGGCAGTGGACATGTTTGAACCCTTGGTTCAAACATGTGAAGGTGACGTCGCTATAGAAGCATTGGTTGAGCTAGCTAAAATTTGTGAGCATCGTCTCAAAGATGTGCATCAAGCACTTCTATATACTGAGCTCGCCTTGGAAAAGTGGAATCAACTCAGAGAAATGACTAAAAAAACGTCGAAGGAAGCGCTTGAAAAAAGACTTCTTAGACTAAAAAATAAATCAGCTAAAGCATAGACTTCAGCTGATTTACTTTAAAATATTCAGAATTATTATTCTTTTGTTTTTGTGGATGTTTTATATTGTTCTATTTTTCAGTCATTGATAAAATTAGTCAATGTAAGACTTATTCTTACAGCTTAAAAACAGAACTTTGGTGAGATGGAGCGAGGCCTCATGAAAAATGTGATTTTAGTATCATTTTTCGCATTAATTTGTTTAACAGTAATTGTCTTAAGCAGTTTGAAAAATTCGTATAACTCCTTTATGTAGGCCAAAAATAGGTGTTTGTCTTAGTACATGTACACTACCCTTCACATATTGTAATAGTGTAATAACTAAACAGTGAAAGGGGAAAAAGGATATGTATCCAAGGCCAACAAAATGTATGCCACCAATTGTGCATCCAACAAAATGTTGCACGCAGTTTACTTCTCAGGAGGTAGTTGTACCTCACATTCATCCAAGTCATAATACATTGGTGAATCATACAAATGTGAAGCACGTACATTACTTCCCGCAAACGCAATCTGTTGTAAATGAAACTTCAAATCAACAGTTTTTTGGCGGTGCGCAGCAATATCCAACTCAAGTAGGGGGAGCAGGCTATCCAGGTCAAATGGGAGGCTACCCAGGTCAAGGAGGTTACCCAGGTCAAGTAGCAGGTGCTAGTTATCCAGGTCAAGGAGGCTACCCAGGTCAAGTAGGGGGAGCTGGTTTTCCAGGTCAAGGAGGCTACCCAGGTCAAGTAGCAGGTGCTAGTTATCCGGGACACAAAGGTTGCGGCCAAGGAAGCTGTCATACAAAAGGCGCGCATCAAGGACCTAATTCAGGGTATTTTAGATAATGTACGTTAATAGGAGCTGATTACATCAGTTCCTATTCTATTTTGTTACAAAGGAGTTATATAATGAAGGTGCTGACGGTTACTGGTTATAAGCCATTCGAACTTGGGATTTTTAATGAAAAACATCAAGGCATTACATACATAAAAAAAGCGCTCTATAAAAAGTTACAGGAATTAGTAGAAGATGGATTAGAATGGGTATTGATTAGTGGCCAGCTAGGAGTAGAGACTTGGGCAGCGGAAGTGGTATTTGATCTCCAGCTCGATTATCCCGAGCTTCAGTTAGCTGTTTTAACACCATTTTTGGAGCAAGAAGAAAAATGGAATGAAGCCAATAAAGAATTGTATGAATTCGTCTTAAGTCAAGCAGATTATGTAGATAGCATCACAAAAAAGAAATATGAAAGTCCAGCACAGTTTCGGTTAAAAAATCAGTTTTTAGTAGAAAAAAGTGAAGGTATTTGTTTAGTTTACGACGAAGAGCACGAAGGAAGTCCTAAATATATGTTAGAAACGGCTAAAAAACGTGCTGAACGAGAAGAATACCCTATTATAATGGTGACGTCTCACGACTTACAGGATATCGTGGATGAAGAAAAATTTTCGTCTTTTTAACGCCATTTGGCGAAACATTTTAAAAGATAAATTGACATTTGAAGCTATTTTTGAAAAAATGAATTATAATAAAGATAAGGTTTATCGTATTCGAGGTGATAGAGATGTTAGCTGATAAAATTCGTTTAACGGCCAAAGAAATTTTAGAAAAAGAATTTAAAACAGGCATGAGAGGCTATAATCAAGAAGAAGTAGATAAGTATCTAGATTCTGTTATTAAAGATTATGAAGCATTTCATGAAGAAATTGAAGCATTACAAACTGAAAATTTACGCTTAAAAAAGCAAGTAGAAGAGTTATCTAAAAAGCCGCAACAACCTTCGTTTACCCCGCCGCCGGCTCAACAGCAGCAGCAAGCGGGTACGACAAACTTTGATATTTTAAAACGTTTGTCGAACTTAGAAAAACATGTGTTTGGAAGTAAATTATACGAATAACCTAAAAATAGGAGTTGCATTCAACTCCTATTTTTATTATACTAAGGAAAGTCGTTATCAATAACGTTCGGGTAATTGCTGCATCACATATGAGGATGTAGAGGAAAGTCCATGCTCGCACAGACTGCGATGTCTGTAGTGTTCGTGCCTAGCGAAGTCATAAGCTAGGGTAGCTGTTAAAAGCTAACGGCGGGGAAAAAGCCTAAGTCTTTTTAAGATATGGCTTGACTACTCTGAAAGTGCCACAGTGACGAAGTCTTATCAGAAATGGTAAGAGTGGAACGAGGTAAACCCCTCGAGCGAGAAACCCAAATAATGGTAGGGGAACTTTCTGGAAGGAACTGAACGGAAGGAAGGACAAAATGGTTACATTTTGTAGATAGATAATTGCCACCGGAGTACGAGGTAGCTAGCCGCTTGCAGTACAATGGTACAAAACATGGCTTACAGAACGTTATTGAAAAGCAATCGACACTTGTTGTTATACACTATATTTTAATCCAACCCAGCTCTTCGTATAATGGAAGAGCTTTTTTTATGTCAAAATGACAGCTTATCATAAGCTGTCATTTTTTTGTACAATCAGACTGAGCTTGTTGTCAGCCTCAGGTCTTAGGAGAAAATAAAGCTCTAGCTCGTTTTGAAAAAACGTCATAATCCTTAAACTAAGTATATAGATAAGCGAAAGGAGGAGACAAAATGAAAAAAGTTGGTTTGTTTTTGATTGGAGCGGTAGCTGCTATCGTTCTTTTTGCAAATGCCGGTCCGATGGTAGGGCTTGCACTTGGCTTGGTTATTTTGTACGTAGCATTTAAAGGGTTTGTTAAAGCAGAGACCCCCTTTAAAAAATGGCTCTGGGGGTTTATTGGTGTTGTCGTACTCTTAACAACCGTTTCAAACCTTCCGGCCCTTGCTGGTATCATCGCAGCAGTCGTACTTTATATTGTATATAAAAAATGGAACAGCAGCAGCTCTATAAAAACGGAAAAAGAAGATCCGTTTAAGCACTTTGAACGTCAGTGGGCTGACTTAAATCAAAAATAATAAAATTTCACTTTATTATCTAAGGAGATGAACAAAATGAGAAACTTATTTACTCGAATGAAAGAAACGATTTCTGCAGACCTTCATCAATTACTTGATCACAAAGAACAAAAAAATCCAATTGCTGCACTAAACCACTATTTGCGTCAATGCGAGCAGGAGACCGAAAAGGTAAGGCAGCTTGTTGAGCGACAGCACACGTTAAAAGAACAGTTTAATCGCGAATATCATCTGGCCCTTGATATGATGAAAAAGCGCCATGAGCAAGCACAAGTAGCACAAGCAGCTGAAGAAGCGGAATTACATGAATTCATTTTAAAAGAACATGCTCACTACGAAGAGAGAGCAAAGCGCGTAAAAGAATCTTATGAAGATGCATCCAAGCAGTTAGAAGAGCTTGAACAAAAGTATGAAGAAATGAAGCATAAGGTAAAAGATATGCATATTCGCCGTATGGAACTAATGGGGCGCGAAAATATTGCTCGTGCGCATCATCGTATGAATTCAGTAATGAAAACAGAAGCATCTTATACGTCTTACAGCCAGTTTGACGAAATGGAAACCTATATTGACCAGCTTGAAAATCAAATTAATACAAATTACTATAGACAAACGGTAGACAGCAAGATTGCTGAATTAGAAAAAAGAGTAAAATCATCGTAAAAAATCAGTGTTTCTGCATAAAACATGGTATTCTAAAAAAGGCGTAGGTTTCTGCGTCTTTTTAAGGTGAGAGAATAGATACCTGCAGCATCCAAAGAACGCTATGTCATCTACGAGGAGAAGGGAGAGAGAGCTGTGCAAAGCGTAAACAAAACAGAATCTCTTATGTTCATTTTTATTTGCAGTTTATTTGTCCTGTTTATTGAAATTATGTTTTTTCACAGCGGCTTGATCTTTTCTGTATTAATTGCCGGTGCGTTCATGTATATTGGGCGAAAAAAAATGAGAAGAAAACTAGGGCGCATTTTATTTTGGATTGGCGTTATTGGGCTTGTGTTGAATATATTTAATACGGTTGCCTTTAAGTTTTTAATTATTGCTCTTTTTCTGTATTTTTTACTTAGATTTATTCAATCAAGAAAGCATCCGGTTGAATTCAGACCAACTGACGAATTTACCCAGCAGCCAAACCAAAGTTTGGTGCAGGTCCGGCCGGTTTTGACGAATAAACTTCTTGGTAGTCAAAGAACCGAAGACTCCGTATACGAATGGGATGATATTAATATTCAAAGCGTATGGGGAGACATTGTGGTTGATTTAAGCAATACCGTTCTGCCAAAAGGCGATGCGGTTATTTTTATTCGTCAAGTGTTTGGAAATATTAAAGTGCTCATTCCTTACGAAACGGAAGTATCTGTGAATCATTCTAAACTAGCAGGAAACGTAACGGTTTTTGGACATCAGCGCGGCTTTTCGTTCAATGAAAATTTGTCTATCAAAACAGAGGAATTTGATCAATCTGCTTATAGGGTGAAGATTGTTACAACTGTTGTGATTGGAGATTTAGAGGTGCAAAGGATATGAGTATTCTTCAACGGCAGTTATTATGGGGGATTTTCCTAAGTTTTTTTGTATTTGTATCCGTGCTCCTTACCGTGTTTTTTGCATATCCTGTTTTTCAACTTAGCGACTTATGGAAAACAAGCGTATTGGGCATGCCTTTTGTGCTGTTTTCCTTCAGTTTGAGCCTTACGGTTGGAAGCGTGATTGGAGGAATCATGGGGTTTATGTGGAGACAGCAGTGGACATATGTTGAAAACCGATTATATGAAATAGAAAATGGCCACCGGCATATGTCGGCAAATGAACCGCTTATTCAAGAAACGTCTCGAATTATAAGCCGTTTAAATAAAGTAGATTATAAAATGATTCTTCAAGCACAGCAATCTCAAAAGATGGCAACGGAAAAAGTGGAAAATCAGCAAAAGCAAGTGCAAGAAATTGTTTCTCAGGAACGAAATCGGCTTGCTAGAGAACTGCATGACTCCGTTAGTCAGCAGCTATTTGCCGCTTCGATGCTTATGTCTGCTATTACGGAGTCCAATCTTACGCTACAAGACTCTGAAGCTAAGCAATTAAAGATGGTTGAAAAAATGATTAACCAATCACAGCTTGAAATGAGGGCTTTGCTTCTTCATCTTCGTCCTGCAGCATTAAAAGGAAAATCGCTGCAGGCTGGAATGAAAGAACTGATGAATGAGCTTGCTCAAAAAGTACCGCTTGAATTAAATTGGAAAATAGAAGCATTTGAACTTGATAAAGGCATTGAAGACCACTTGTTTAGAATTTTGCAAGAATCCGTATCAAATACGCTGCGTCATGCCAATGCAACAGCTTTAGATGTGCTGCTGATTAAACGTGACTTTTCCATTATTTTACGTATTGTTGATAACGGAGTTGGTTTTGATGTAGAAAAGGAAAAAGTCGGATCGTACGGCCTGCAAAATATGTACGAACGCGCAGTTGAAATTGGGGGCCTATTAAAAATTATTAGCTTGCCCGACAAAGGAACAAAGCTAGAAGTAAAAGTACCGTTAGTAGAAAGAGAGGAGAAGCAAAATGATTAATGTTCTGTTAGTGGATGACCATGAAATGGTTCGTATTGGCGTAGGAGCGTATTTGTCGGCTCAAGCAGACATTCATGTAATAGCTGAAGCAGCAAACGGCCAACAGGCCGTTGAATTAGGGCTTCAGCTGCGCCCGGATATTATTTTAATGGATTTAGTCATGGAAGAAATGGACGGGATTGAAGCAACAAAACAACTGATTAAGCAGTGGCCAGAAGCGAAAGTGATCATTGTCACTAGCTTTCTAGATGATGAAAAAGTATATCCCGCTCTAGAGGCAGGGGCAACAAGCTACTTATTAAAAACGTCTAAAGCAGGAGAAATTGCAGCTGCTATTCGCCGTACATATGAGGGGCAATCTGTATTAGAGCCCGAAGTAACCGGTAAAATGATGTCTAAAATGAGAAAACCGTCTTTACCTCATGAAGAACTGACAGCTCGTGAAATGGAAATTTTACTGCTAATGACACAAGGCAAAACAAATCAAGAGATTGCAGACGAATTATTTATTGCGCTAAAGACGGTAAAAACACATGTGAGCAATTTATTAAGTAAGCTGGATGTACAAGACCGGACTCAAGCCGTCATCTACGCCTTTAAACACAAATTAGCGCAGTGAGAATCGTTATTCAAAAGAGAATAACGATTTTTTTTGTGAAAAACCTATTTTTTTGCATGTATTCATTATAAAATAGCGATATGCGTAAAGGCAAACGCTTACGTAAAAGCACTATTTTGAGGGGTTGAGCACATGGAAAAGAAATGGTGGAAAGAAGCTGTTGCGTATCAAATCTACCCGCGAAGCTTCATGGATTCAAACGGCGACGGAATTGGTGACATTCAAGGGGTTATTTCAAAATTAGACTATTTATCTGATCTTGGAATTGATGTCATTTGGATTTGCCCGATTTATCAGTCTCCTAACGACGATAATGGCTACGATATCAGTGATTATAAAGATATTATGAAAGATTTCGGAACAATGGAAGACTTTGATGAGCTGCTAGATGAAGTTCACCATCGCGGAATGAAGCTGATTATGGATTTAGTTATTAATCATACTTCAGATGAACACCCTTGGTTTTTAGAATCCAGGTCTTCTAAAGAGAATCCATATCGTGATTATTATATTTGGCACGAAGGTAAAGATGGAAAAGAGCCAAACAACTGGGAATCTATTTTTAGCGGATCAGCTTGGGAGTTCGACGAGAAGACAAAAGAATATTACATGCACGTATTTTCTAAAAAACAGCCCGATTTAAACTGGGAAAATGAAAAAGTACGTCATGAGCTTTATGAAATGGTTAACTGGTGGTTAGATAAAGGAATTGATGGTTTTCGTGTAGATGCTATTTCGCATATTAAGAAAGTGGCCGGCTTCCCAGATCTACCGAACCCTGAAAAGCTAGATTATGTGCCATCGTTTGAAGGGCATATGAATCGACCGGGAATTCAAGAACATTTAAAAGAGCTAAAAGAAAATACGTTTGCCAAATATGATATTATGACGGTTGGAGAGGCAAATGGTGTAACATCGGACAGCGCAGATGAGTGGGTAGCTGAAGATGGCGGAAACTTCAATATGATTTTTCAGTTCGAGCATATGGGACTGTGGGATAAAGGAGAAGAAAAACCGCTTGATTTAATCGAGTTAAAAACGATTTTAACTAATTGGCAAAATGGTTTAGAAAAAATCAACGGCTGGAACGCTTTATATTTAGAAAATCATGACCAAATTCGTTCTGTAAATAAATTCGGCAGCGTAGCTTACCGAGTGGAAAGTGCAAAGTGCTTAGCTGCACTATACTTTTTAATGAAAGGAACACCGTTTATTTATCAAGGACAAGAACTTGGAATGACCAATGTTAAGTTTGATTCTATTGACGATTATGATGATGTTGGTATGATTAACTACTACCGTATTCAGCGTGAAAAAGGCGATACACATGACGAGATTATGAAAGTGATTTGGGAAACAGGCCGCGATAATTCAAGAACGCCAATGCAGTGGAATACAGAAAGAAATGCAGGATTTTCTACTGGTACCCCTTGGATGAAGGTGAATCCAAATTACGTAGATATTAACGTAGAAGAGCAGAAAAGTGATGAAAATTCGGTACTGAATTTTTACAAACTGCTCATTAAAATTAGAAAACAGCATGATGTGCTGGTGTATGGAACTTATAAGCTATTGGCAGAAGAAGATTCCGCTATTTACGCGTATACGCGAACATTAGAAGGTAAAACCGCTGTTGTTATTTGTAATATGTCACCGAAAAATCAAACGTTCGAGTTTCCTTCAGAGAGCTCGTTTTCAAACAGAGAAGTGCTGATTCATAATTATCCGTTGGATAAAAATGAAACCCTTGAAAAATGTACGCTGCACCCATATGAAACACGTGTATACTTACTTTCATAAACAAGTTGAGCAACCGATTGCGCAATTTTTTAAAGTGAAAAGCTTTTAGAAACACATTTATAGGCGACATAGGTGAAGAAACTGCTGGCTCTGTCAAGAGCGAGCAGTTTTTGCATTTTAATAAAAAGACGGAGAAAGCTTTGACTACGGCGCATGTATATGGTACTTTTACACTTAGTGTAGATAATTAGAAACAAAATGAGGTTGAAAAATGGCGAAATATAAAATTATTGCAACAGCAGCAATGGGAATTGAAGCACTGGTCGCTAAAGAAGTGCGTGCTTTAGGATATGAATGTGAAGTAGATAATGGCAAGGTTATCTTTGAAGGAGACGAGCTCGCAATTGCTCGCTGCAATTTATGGCTTCGTACAGCAGATCGAATTAAAGTGCAGGTTGGACAGTTCAAAGCTCGTACGTTTGATGAGCTTTTTGAACAAACAAAAGCATTAAATTGGGGAGATTATTTGCCCGTAGATGCACAGTTTCCTGTATCGGGAAAATCAGTTAAGTCTAAATTGTTCAGCGTATCAGATTGTCAAAGCATTGTGAAAAAAGCAATTGTTGACAGCATGAAAAAACATTATAACAAAACAACAGGATGGCTCGAAGAAACAGGGTCAACGTTTAAAATTGAAGTAGCGCTATTAAAAGATGTTGCTACATTAACAATTGACGCAAGCGGTGCAGGGCTTCATAAGCGCGGTTACCGCGTGGGGCAAGGGGAAGCTCCTTTAAAAGAAACGCTGGCAGCGGCTCTAATTATGCTAACGCCGTGGAATGCGGATCGTCCGTTTGTCGATGTTTTTTGCGGTTCAGGTACAATTGCTATCGAAGCAGCGCTTATCGGTCAAAATATTGCACCAGGATTTAACCGTGACTTCTTATCAGAAGAATGGCCATGGATGTCAGCAAGTATTTGGGACAAAGCGCGCGAAGAAGCAGAAGACTTAGCGAACTACGACCAAGTGCTAGATATTGCTGGTCATGATATTGACCATCGTATGGTAAAAGTAGCGGAGCAAAATGCATTTGAAGCTGGACTTGGAGATTTAATTCAATTTAAGCAAATGCAAGTGCGCGATTTTACGACGCCGAAAGAATATGGAATCATTATTGGTAACCCTCCGTACGGCGAACGTTTAAGCGATCGTCCTTCTGTTGAAAAAATGTACGCTGAAATGGGCGAAGCGTTTTCTAAGCTTGATACGTGGTCGATTTATATGCTTACATCTCATGAACAATTTGAACAATACTACGGTAAAAAAGCAACGAAAAAACGCAAATTGTTTAACGGGTTTATTAAAACAGACTACTATCAATATTGGGGACCTCGTCCTCCACGCAACGATCAATAAATACAAAAGCCAAGCGGTGTAAAAACCAGCTTGGCTTTTGTACGTTATTTTTTTTTCAAACCTCGATAAGCTAGCATTCCAAACATGCCTATACCGAGCACGACAATTAATAAAATAAACCAAAATGTAGCATTAAGCAGGTATTTATATAGTCCGTCATAATAATCATGCATATACTCACCCCATTATGTTTTTTATAGTATGGGCGAGTAGCAGGGCAATATATGTATTCATTTCTTTTCAATAGCAGGCCTAAAACGAGAAATGATTAGCTTATTTCTAACATATTTACGAAAGGGAAATCTCATACTAAAACCTAAGAGGTGATAAAATGAGAAAGAATCGATCAGCAGGGATTTTTGGGGGGCTGATGCTTCTTTCATGGTTAACCATCCCTTTTATAGGACGACAGCATATTAAGCGCTATTTATCATCTACTATGTTTATTTCCTTTTTAATGATGGTTGAAAGCTATATTGCTGAAAAAAAGAAGTGGTGGATATTCCCTAATCCTCCTCATCCATATCTAACAGGTGAAGCTGCTTTACTTTTAGGTCCATTTTTAGCAGGTTCTTTATGGATTAAAAAGTTCACATATGGCCATTTTGGAAGGTATATGTTATTAAATGCAATCGTAGATACATTTTTTGTTTATCCTTTCCAACGAGCTATGAGCTGTGCAAAGCTTTTTAGGGTAGGCACATTTAAAAAGTACCATTTGCTAGGTATCTTTCTGTTGAAAGCTGCTTTAATGTACGTTTACCAATATCTGGTAGTAGAGAAACCGAAACCTCAGCGTGCTTTAAAAAATAATCCTATAGAATAAAGGGACAGGCAGGGAAACGTGATTTTCTTGCCTGCTATTTTAATGCCCCAGATGTCATTCCTGAAATGAAATGCTTTTGCAAAAACACGTACGCAATCAATAATGGGATAGAAGAAAGAACGACTGCTGAAAACAGCATAGGGTAATTAGTCAGAAATTCCCCTTGAAAGTCCAATAGTGCAATAGGCAGCGTTTTTACTTCTTTAGATTTTAACAATAGCAAAGGGAATAACAGATCATTCCACACAATCACAAACGAAAAAATTCCTACTGTAGCCATTGATGGTATTGAGAGTCGAAGAGCGATTTTTGAATATATTTTCCACTCTGACGCTCCGTCCATGCGAGCAGCTTCGAATAGTTCCCTTGGCAAAGTTTTCATAAACCCCGTGATAATAAACACACCGATGGGAAGCAAAAAACTTATGGAGACGATAATGACGCCTGTTAGCGTATTGACGAGTCCAAGCTTATTCATCAGCAAAAAGACAGGAATCATATTGACTTGAGTAGGGACAATCATTCCGCAAACAAAAAAGCCGTATACAATCCAGCCAAGCTTTTGAGGTAGCTGAATAATAGCATAAGCAATCATGCTTGAAAACCATAGAATAAAAAACGTGCTAAAGACGGTAACAATCACGCTGTTTTTAATATAGCCAAAGATGGGTTCATTGACGAGCAGCTGTTTATAATTTTCAATATTCCAGCTTGCTGGTAATCCGATTGGGTTGCTGTAAAGTTCAGGCGTTGTTTTAAAGGTTGTTAATAAAACCAAGCTTAAGGGCAACAGAATGATCAAACCGTATATCCCTAAAATCAGTTGTCTGAATGGGTTTTGTTTCATAAAAGAATCTCCTTTTACATTTTGGTCAAGCGAAGTACGCGAAATTGAAGAAACGTTAAAAGAGCAATTACAATCATAAATACAACTGAAATAGCAGAGGCATAGCCGAAACGAAAATTAATAAAAGCTTCGTGATAAAGAAGTGTCGAAAGAATTTCAGTTGAGTTGGAGGGACCTCCATTTGTCATTGCAATGATTAAATCAAATGCTTTAAAGCTTTGTATGGTCGTATAAGCTACAACCATTGTCGTAGCTGGAGCTAAAAGAGGCCACGTAATGCGCTTGAATTTTTGCCATCGTGTTGCTCCATCAATACTAGCAGCTTCATATAACTCACTGGGAATAGCTTGAATTCCAGCTACAAAAATAATAAGCATTTGACCAGTATGTGCCCAAAATTGTACAAAAGCCAAGCTGTAAATTGCGATATGTCTATTTCCAATCCAAGACTGGGTCCAATGCTCAAGGCCTATTTTACTTAAAAATAGGTTAACTCCTCCAATGTTGGGGTCATACATAAAGTTCCACGTGAAGGCAATCGACACGGACGAAATAATCGTCGGTACAAAAAAGAGTGAGCGATAAAATGTATTCCATGCAGAATTTTTATAAAGTAAAAGTGCAAATCCCAAGCTCAATAACGTTTGAAAGATCAGCACGCCAATTGTGAACTTTAAGTTGTTTGTAAGAGACTGTGTAAAAATAGCATCGTTTGTTAAAATTTCTTTGAAGTTTTGAAACCCTACAAATGAGAACTGAGAAGACAATCCATTCCAATCAGTTGTGCTTAAAAATAAAGCAGAAAGCGTTGGCAATGCAAAGAAAACAGTATATATGATAAAGCCGGGAAGTAAAAACAACCATAGATGTCGGCTTTTAGAGATACTTTTAAATGAAAAGAGAGGAAAAGAGAACGAAGGGGTTCTCTTTTCTTCTTCTTGAATAGACGTATTAGTTTTTAGCGACACGTTCTACCTCTCCTTGTGCTTTTTCAGCAGCTTTTTTCGCTGACATACCGGATAGTACGTCCTGTACAGATGTTTCAACAGCTTTTGATACGCGCTCATTTAAAATTGTAAATCGAGGTTGGAAGACCGTTTTTTTGTCTTTCCATTTTGCGCTTTCTTTGAGTTCAGGTGAATTATATTTCACGTCTTTGACCGTTAATAACTGGCCAGTAGCATTCGCATACTCAGAAGAAATCTTTGGATCTGCAAGGAAAGTTAAAAATTTCTTAGCAGCTTCTTTGTGTTTTGATTTTTCAGCAACACCTAATAAGAATGTCGTGGTATGAACACCTTCGTATTTTGCTTTATCTTGATCCACTGTAATCGGTGCAAGCAAACCTTGATCAATCTGCGGATTTTGCTGTTTGACTGTAGCCATCATATAAGAACCTTGAGCAAGCATTGCGCCTTTTTCCTGAGCAAAAAGTGCTGCAGCACTTTCTTTTTTCGTACCAAGAGCATCTTTTTGGAAGTAACCTTTGTCATTTAAATCTTTAATTTGGGATAGGGTTTTGATAAACCATTCATCAGTTAGCTTGCGCTTGCCCGTTTCTACTTCGTGAAGGGCGTTGTTTGTAGGTTCGTTATTCATAATCATTGGATTAATAAATTGAGAAGGACTTACGTCTCCTGAAAATAAAATCGGCGTGTATCCATTTTTCTTTAATGTTTCAGATGTTTTTAAAAAGCTATTCCAATCTTTAGGAACATCTAAATTTAATTTTTCAAAAATGCCTTTGTTATAGACAGGGATGTTATAGACTAGCTGATAAGGAAGAGCATATTGCGTATTATCCGCTTTACCCGCTTGGATTAGCTTTTCGTCAAATTTGCTGAGTAAGTTTTGGTCGTCCAACTTTGCAAAACCGTTTGCTTTGCGAATCGTTTCAAATTGACTTCCTGGAAAACTAGCAAATACATCGATACCTTCTCCAGATAGTAGAGATCCTTGAATTTGTGATTGATAGGAATCAGAAGGAAAGACGGTCATTTCTACATGAATATTTGGATTTTTCTTTTCAAATTGCTCAATGATAGAATCAAAAGCTTTCGAATCTTCTCCTCGCCAATGCGTAAAGTTAATGGTTACTTTTTTAGAAGAGTCGCTGCTGTCGCCGCTTGTTGAACTGTTTTTGCCGCAGCCCGTGATGATCACGGTGAGCATTGCTAACAGAATTAATAATTTTTTCATTTTAGTTCCCCCACTTATAGAATTCATTTTAGATAGTTATTGGTCAATTTTGATACGGTTGGTAGATGCCTGGTCAAAGAAATGAGCATGATTCATTTGAAAATGAAATGGAAAGTGCTGATAAACTTGAATATGTTCATCCCCAGGGATTTTAGCCACAAAGAGCTGGTCTCCTAAACTACTGTATAGCATGTACTCTGCTCCTAATAACTCAGACACATCTACCGGTAATGAAATATGAGGAGCATCAGAAGAGACCCGCGTAATATGCTCAGGTCGAATTCCTATAGTAACGAACTGATTGTTGTAGCCTTTTTCATGTAACGAATGCATTTGATTTTCTGTCAGTTGAAACTCATGTTCACTGATGTGCAGTTTGTTGTTCACTACTTTTCCTGTGAAAAAGTTCATTCCCGGTGATCCTATAAAACTAGCTACAAACGTATTCTCTGGAGCATTATATATTTGCATAGGTGAACCTATTTGCTGAATTTTTCCGTCTTTCATAACTACAATTCTGCTTGCCATCGTCATCGCTTCTGTTTGATCGTGGGTTACATAAATAATGGTCGTCTGCAGCCTCTGATGAAGCTTACTAATTTCAGCTCGCATTTGTACGCGAAGCTTGGCATCAAGGTTAGATAAAGGCTCATCCATTAAAAAAATTTGGGCATTCCGTACAATGGCTCTTCCTAAAGCCACCCGCTGACGCTGCCCCCCTGA
Source organism: Priestia sp. AB (assembly GCF_028369225.1). Lineage (NCBI taxonomy): Bacteria > Bacillati > Bacillota > Bacilli > Caryophanales > Bacillaceae > Priestia > Priestia sp. AB. The sequence goes on along the minus strand of NZ_JAQMYN010000002.1, from coordinate 315,900 downwards.
TAACGATTTTGGCTTGCGTTTTAAATAGGGTTCTAAGTCCAAAATACGAGCCGCTTCTCGAACGCGCTCATCAATTTCTTGTTTTGGGACTTTGCGGAGCTGCAAGCCAAATGCCATGTTGTCGTAAACTGTTAAATGAGGGTAAAGCGCGTAGTTTTGAAACACCATTGCAATATCTCGGTCTTTAGAAGGTAAATCGTTTGCACGATCTCCATTAATAAGCAATTCTCCTTCTGTTATCGATTCAAGGCCGGCGATCATTCGAAGGGTAGTGGATTTGCCGCACCCTGAAGGTCCTACAAATACAATAAATTCTTTGTCTTGAATATGAAGATTGAAATTATCAACTGCAAGACTATCTTTTCGGTATTTTTTATACACATGCTGTAACTGCAGTTCTGCCATTTTTTCTCCTTTCAGCAGGCTTTTAAGAAAATAAAAGCCTCTAATTGCACAGACGGATTGTACGTGTATCTGGCAATTAGAGGCTATCGGTTGACCGGTAAGCCTGTATTATGTAGTTTTGAGTGATTGAATCTGTAAGTAATTTTAAAATATATTATTCCTATATGTCAAGTGAGAATTAAGATATTTTAATAAGTTCGATTATTTTCTTAAATGAAAGAAGCCACTTATTAAGCTAGAGATGCTGGTTTTGAGAATAAAATAAACAGCTGGTGTATAGAATGATAGTATTCACTTTTATAGTAAGCACTACAGAGAGAGGATGTTTATAAATGGATAGAAACACGGAGTTCACTATGATTCGTCAAGCGTTGGAAAACAGCTATCATTTAATGCAGCAGGGAATAGAAGTAAGCGGACAAACGCTTACTCAGCTGGAACAAGCAAAAGCCGAGTATGAAGCGGCCTTTTTATTGTCTCAGTCCACGGACTCAAAATTCCGCTGTAATTAATTTTTAATAGCACTTATTCCGTTTGTGCTCTATACACTCAGCTTTTATACAAAAAGGTTCTGTCCTTACAGGCAGAACTTTTTTATGTTCTGCTCTTTTTATTGACATTTTAGATAAAGTAGTCAATAATTAAGTTTTGCTTACATGAGAAATTTACTAGATAAAAAGAAGTGAAGCTAATTTTTATTGATAGATATTTACATAAATAAAGGAGTCAGTATCGATGATGAGAGAGCGGTTGCCTTTTACAATTGAGCGGGATGAAAACTTTTTTGACAAATTAAATGAATGGATAGGTGATGTTTTTTATGATCATCTTCCAGACGCGGGGTTAGAACTTCGGGATGAACAAATTTTTATGGCTTTTCAAATCGAACGAGCTTTTAAAGAAAAAAATGTAATATTTGCAGAAGCAGGTGTAGGAACAGGGAAAACTATTGTGTATTTACTGTACGCTATTTGTTATGCAAGGTATATTGGCAAGCCAGCTATTATTGCCTGTGCGGATGAAACATTAATTGAACAGTTAGTAAAAGCCGAAGGAGACATTGCAAAGCTCTCTGGTATTTTAGATATTAACATGGATGTTCGCCTAGCAAAATCTCAAGATCAGTATCTGTGTTTAAAGAAATTAGATGCTGTGACAGCACGAACAGATAATGAAAACATTGAAGAAATTTACGATACGCTTCCTGATTTTGTTCATGATCATAGCGGTATGCAGTCGTTCTATCACTACGGAGACCGTAAAGAATATCCTCATTTAACGGATGAGGAATGGAATCAAATTAACTGGGATACGTTTCAAGACTGCTCTTCCTGTGAGCAGCGTCATAGATGCGGCTTAACGCTTTCACGTGAGCACTATAGAAAAGCACATGACTTAATTATTTGCTCTCACGATTTTTACATGGAGCACATTTGGACATATGAAGCCCGCAAGCGTGAAGGACAGCTTCCCCTTCTTCCTGAAAGCAGCTGTGTTGTATTTGATGAAGGTCACCTGCTGGAATTTGCTGCACAAAAGGCTTTAACATATCGCATTCAAGAAGATACGTTAGAAAACTTGTTAACGCGTCTATTAGAAAATGACGTGCGAGAAGAATTTGCTGTGAAGATCGAGCACGCTATCGATGTATATGCAATGTTCTTTGACCGTTTAAGTGAAGCAAGTACAGAAATCGTTGGTTCTAGCCGTAAAGAAGTAGCCCGCACAAACGGATTACAAAGTGTAGGAAAAGAACTTTTATCGCTGCTTGAGCATATCGGAAACGAGCTTGTGTTTGAGAGTGAAACCTATACAGTAGACGAATATACGCTGCGAATTGTAGATGAGTACCTAGATCAAATTGATTATTCGCTGCGCTTATTTATGGACAACGAAAATGCCATCTACTGGGTAGAAGAAAATAACTGGCAGCTGACGTTGGTTATTATGCCGCAAGCAGTAAAAGACGTCTTAAAAGAACGAGTATTTGCGAAGAAAATACCATATATTTTCACTTCTGCGACTCTTTCAGATAACCAATCGTTCGATTATTTAGCATATAGCTTAGGAATTGCAAAGCCGCTTTCTTTTTCTGTTGAATCGCCATTTGATTATGATGAGCAAATGAAAATTGCGGTAAAAAATGTTTCGGATGATCAAGAAGAAGCGTTTGCTGAAAAATTCGCCTTTGCTGTTGCGCAGCTCGAAAAAACGAACGGACGAGCACTTTTACTGTTTAACAGCAAAGAAGAACTAGAGATGTTCAAAGAAGTTTCCAAAGAGTTAAATCAGTACACATTTTTATTTGAAGGCGACCAAGAAATCAGTAAATTAGTATCTCAGTTCCAAAGGGAAGAAGAAACGATTTTATGCGCTGTTCATTTGTGGGAAGGATTGGATATTCCTGGACCTTCGCTATCTAATGTAATTATTTGGTCACTGCCGTATCCACCAAATGATCCGGTCTTTGAAGCAAAGCGCAATCAAGTAGTCGATCCATTCTGGGATGCAGATATGCCGTATATGCTTCTTCGCTTAAAGCAAGGAGTTGGAAGGCTGATTCGCTCTCATAACGATAAGGGTCTAATCACGATCTTTATGCCAAAAAGCACAGATTCAAAAGTGCGTTCAATCATTGAACAAAATGTCCCAACGAAAATAGAAAACGTATAAAAAAGCGCGGTTGTAGCCGCGCTTTTTTATACGTATAATAGATTGAATATTCAGTTATATACACGCCGTTACTATTATGATAAAATAATTTATGGTGAAATAAGGAAAGTAAGGAGGAAAAACAATGAGAGAAGACATACAGAAAATTGAGAAACAGTTTTATGAATACATGAATAAAATCAAAAGTTATCACGAGGCAATCGGAGTGATGTACTGGGATTTGAGGACGGGTGCTCCAAAAAAAGGGGCGGATCAGCGTTCTGAAGTTATTGGCATGATGTCATCAGAAGCGTTCAATCTTTCTGTTTCTGATGAAATGGCAGGTTTTATTGAGAAATTAACGAACCCTGAGTCACAGCCTTACATAAACGATATTACGAAAAAAGCAGTGGAAGAATGTAAAAAAGAATATGATTTAAATAAAAAGATTCCTCCGCATGAATATAAAGAATACGTTACATTAACTTCAAAAGCTGAGTCGGTTTGGGAAGACGCAAAAGAAAAAGCAGATTTTGCTTTATTTCAACCGTACCTCGAAAAAATTGTAGCGTTCAATCAGAAGTTTGTGGAGTATTGGGGGTATGAAGGAAACAAATATAACCGTTTATTAGACCTTTTTGAACCGGGGATGACGGTTGAAATCTTAGACGAGGTATTTGGAAAGCTACGGGAGCATATTGTGCCTCTTGTTCAGCGAATCGCCGGGTCGAATACAAAGCCAAATACGGAATTTTTATTCCGTACTTTCCCAAAAGAAGCGCAAAAGCAATTTAGTCTAGACGTGTTAAAAACGCTTGGCTATGATTTTGAAGCGGGGCGACTTGATGAAACAGTCCATCCTTTTGCTACTGGCTTAAACCCGGGAGATGTGCGCATCACGACTAAGTATGCTGAAAACGATTTCCGAACGGCTATTTTTGGAACGATTCACGAATGCGGCCATGCTTTATATGAGCAAAATATTTCAAAGGATCTTGTCGGTACGGTTCTATGTGAAGGTACTTCAATGGGAATTCATGAATCACAGTCGCTGTTTTTTGAGCAGTTTGTCGGAAAAAATAAAGCATTTTGGCAGCATCATTACCACGTACTAAAAGAGCATGCGCCGGGACAATTTGACGATGTAGATTTAGAAGATTTTTACCGAGGAGTAAATGAGGCGAAACCGTCGCTTATTCGTATTGAAGCAGATGAGTTAACGTATCCTCTTCATATTATGATTCGCTATGAGATTGAAAAGGGATTAATAAACGGAGAATATAAAGTTGCAGATTTACCGGAAATTTGGAATGAGAAATACGAAGAATATTTAGGAGTTCGTCCAGGTCACGATGGAGAAGGCGTGCTTCAGGACGTACACTGGGCCGGAGGAAGCTTTGGGTATTTCCCTTCCTACGCTCTTGGCTATATGTACGCAGCGCAGTTTAAGCATACCATGTTAAAAGACTTGCCCAATTATGATGAACTCCTCGAAAAAGGAGAAATTTCGCCGATTACAAATTGGCTAACAGAACATATTCATCAGTACGGAAAAATGAAAAAGCCTCTTGAAATTTTAAACGATGTAACGGGAGAAGGCTTAAATGTAGATTATTTAATTCAGTATCTAGAAAAGAAATATGGAGAAATTTATCACGTATAAAAAGCGCTATAACCGAATATTATGTTTTGTATCACAAGTAAATGTTCGAAAATATCGTTTTTAGATATTTTCAAATAAAAGATTTGCTGATATAATACAATTAACTCAATAACGCACTCATATAATGACGAGAATAAGGCTCGTAAGTATCTACCAAACTACCGTAAATAGTTTGACTATGGGTGAGCGATGAAGTTTGTTTTTCACTTTTGTGCGTAAAAGCTCAAAGACATTGCTCTACTCATATACGAGTGCAGCTATGTTTTTGAGCTTTTTTAATACAAACGTTGGAGGAACGAACTATGAAAGCTTTGCAAAACAAAATTTTAACAGATGGTATCGTATTATCAGACACGGTTTTAAAAGTAGACACATTTTTAAACCACCAAATGGATCCTGTATTAATGAAAGAAATTGGAGAAGAATTCGCTTCGCGTTTTGAAGATGCAGGAATTACGAAGATTTTAACGATTGAATCATCTGGAATTGCTCCAGCGATTATGACCGCATTGAAGCTAAACGTTGAGATGGTGTTTGCTAGAAAAAGAAAATCTTTAACACTTCAAGACGGACTCATTACATCAAAAGTATATTCATTTACAAAAAAAGAAGAAAATGAAATTTCAGTTGCTGATAAATTTATTCAAGAAGATGACGTGATTTTAATTATTGATGACTTTTTAGCAAACGGTCAAGCTGCATTCGGCTTGATGGATATCGTGCAAAAAGCAGGTGCTAAAGTAGGCGGCATTGGTATTGTTATTGAAAAAGCGTTTCAAGATGGAGGAAAACAAATTCGTCAATCAGGCGTTAAAGTAGAATCATTAGCACGCATTCAGTCTTTATCAAATGGTAAAGTGACATTTGTTGAAGATAAACCAACAGTGGAGGTTTAATATGAATAAAGGAAAAGTCTTTTCACTTGGTTTACAGCATGTTTTAGCTATGTACGGAGGTGCGATTGTTGTTCCGCTTATTGTTGGAGGAGCCATTGGCTTGACTCAGCAGCAGCTTACGTATTTAGTGGCGATTGACTTATTTATGTGCGGTGTGGCAACGCTACTGCAAGTATGGAAAAATCGTTTTTTTGGAATTGGTCTTCCAGTTGTATTAGGGTGTACGTTTACTGCCGTAGGACCTATGATTTCAATTGGAGGTTCTTACGGCGTTTCATCCATCTATGGTTCTATTATCGTGGCTGGTTTACTCATCGTCCTTCTTTCTGCTTTTTTAGGTAAATTGGTTAAGTTTTTCCCTCCTTTAGTTACAGGTTCGGTTGTAACGATTATTGGAATTACGTTAATTCCCGTAGCGATTAAAGATTTAGCCGGAGGAGAAGGAAGTAAAGATTTTGGCAGCTTGAGCAATTTAGGTTTAGGTTTTGGCGTTTTGTTATTAATTATTGTTCTGTATCGATTTACAAAAGGATTTATGCGCTCCGTCTCTGTGTTATTAGGATTAGTTGTTGGAACAATTGCAGCGTCTTTTATGGGAAAAGTCGATTTTTCCGGCGTAAAAGAAGAAGCGTGGGTTCATATGCCACATGTGCTGTACTTTGGGATGCCAACTTTTAATATTATGGCCATTCTGACAATGTTCCTTGTTTTACTTGTTGGCATTGTCGAGTCAACAGGCGTTTATTTTGCTGTTAGTGATATTTGTAAAAAAGAAGTGGATGAAAAAGATTTGTCTAAAGGCTATCGTGCAGAAGGATTGGCCATTTTATTAGGCGGATTTTTTAACGCATTTCCTTATACAGCGTATTCTCAAAATGTAGGACTTTTACAGTTGTCAGGTGTTCGCACAAGAAATGTTGTATTTGCAGCGAGTGGAATTTTAATCGTTTTGGGTTTTCTACCTAAAATCGCAGCCGTGACGACAGTTATCCCGAGCTCTGTACTTGGAGGAGCAATGGTAGCTATGTTTGGAATGGTAATCTCTTCAGGTATTAAAATCCTTAGTCAAGTTGATTTAGCCAAACAAGAAAATCTTCTTGTGATTGCATGTTCGGTTGGCATGGGTCTAGGGGTGACGGTTGTACCTGAACTCTTCAAAAACTTACCAGAGAGTCTTCAAGTTCTTACTGGAAGCGGTATTGTAATGGGGAGCTTTACAGCAATCTTTTTAAATATTGTCTTTAATATGATGAAATCACCACGTACGCAAGTTGCAGAAACAAAGTTAACAAATGAAGTAGTATCGAAATAAAAAGAGGCTAGAACAAAAGTATTTTAGTGAAGAAGATCCGAACGATTAATCGTTCGGATCTTTTCATTGTCATGGTGCAACAAGCGATCCATAGTAGATCATTCATCCAATTTGTTCGTCTTTCCTATTAAGACCGTGTTTTGAAAAACAGTGTATAAAGCATTTTCCCCACGTCAGGGTTTTTTGCCACTAATGAAATTTCTCTTTTGAATTTGAAGTCTGTAATGGGTAACGCTTTAATGTTTGAGCTTTGTAAATGGCGCATAAAAATTTCAGGGAGAATTGAAATACCTAAATTAGCTGAAATAAATCCCATAATACTTTGCGCAAATTCAATTTCATTGGAAATGGGGATTTTTAAGTTATGACGCTTGTACGCTTTTTCTACTAGTGTCCGAACATCGCACCCTGGGGGGAGAACTACAATGGGTTCTTCTTTGAAATCTTCAAATAATACGCTTTCTTTTTCGGCTAACGGGTGCTGATCATTCACAAATAAATAAAAGTTTTCTTTAAACAATAGTTTTGACCAGTAAGTATGTTGAACCTCTCGATCATCAAATAAAGCCCCGTCAATTTTATTGCTTTCTAACTGCTCTAACAAATTATAATAGTGATGCGAGGTTTTTATATCAATATGGCGATTGTGGTCTTTAGCAGAAGCCAGTTGATAAGGTAAGTAAAAAGCAGCCATACTTTGCCACGTTCCGATAGTTAAATCACAAGCTTCTTGCGTAGACACTAATTTTTTTTGAAGAGCATGAACACTTGAAAGTATGGATTCACCTTCTTGTAAAAGAATTTCACCCGCTGAGGTTAATTCTACTCCTGTAGCGGAGCGAATAAATAATGTTACTCCTAAATCTTCTTCTAGTTTTCTCATTTGCTTACTAAGTGCAGACTGCGTCATATGCAGCTGTTCGCTTGCTTTGCTTAAGCTTTTTGTTTTGGCTGTTTCAATAAAAGACTCAAGCCATTCTGTTTTCATATTTATCACCTATAACCTTTTGTTATACCCATAGTATAGAAGGGAAGTTCTCATAAATCAACGAAGATGCTAGTGTATATAGTGTAGTTAACACAGCACAAAGAAATTCACACAACTGGGAGGATGAACGATGTATCCAAACAAACTTTATATTAACGGTGAATGGACAACAACAGAAGAGAAAATTGATGTGATTAATCCAGCAACAAAAGAAGTAATAGGACAAATTCCAAAGGCAGGCGCAAAGGAAGCAGCACTTGCCGCTGATGCAGCGGCTGCAGCTTTTAAAACATGGTCGAAAAGAACCGCTCAAGAGCGCAGTGCTATTTTAATGAGATGGCATCAACTAATTGAAAATCATAAAGATGAACTAGCAGAAATTATGACAACGGAACAAGGCAAACCATTGGCAGAAGCAAAAGGTGAAGTGCAGTATGGCAATGATTATATTGCTTGGTTTGCTGAAGAAGGAAAGCGTGTATACGGTGAAACGATTCCAGCTCATCATACGCATAAACGCATTACGGTTAAAAAACAGCCTGTCGGCGTTGTAGCAGCTATTACACCATGGAACTTCCCTGCAGCAATGATTACGCGTAAAGTGGCCCCAGCTCTTGCAGCAGGATGTACAATTGTTCTAAAACCATCTGAAGAAACACCATTTACAGCATATCGTTTAGTAGAGCTCGCAGAAGAAGCGGGAGTTCCAAAAGGTGTGATCAATGTTGTTACGGGAGATGCAGCAGCTATTGGTGACACATGGCAAAAAGACGGACGCATTCGCAAATTAACATTTACTGGTTCAACAGTGGTTGGTAAACATTTAATGCGCGGTGCTGCGGATACTGTGAAAAAATTATCGCTGGAATTAGGCGGTCACGCACCGTTTATCGTAACAGAAAATGCAGATTTAGACGCTGCTGTAAACGGCGTAATTGCTTCTAAGTTTGTCAACGCAGGTCAAACGTGCATCTGCACAAACCGCGTATATGTACAAGAATCCATTGCAGATGCTTTTGTTGAAAAATTTGCAGCAAAAGCAGCGCAATTAACAGTAGGAAATGGATTAGAAGAAGGTACACAAGTTGGACCGTTAATTAACGACAAAGCGGTTGAGAAAGTAAAAGCACAAATTGCAGATGCAAAAAGTAAAGGAGCTAAAGTTGTGGTTGGCGGACAAGCTATAACAACTAAAAACGGTTTCTTTATGGAGCCGACAATTATTACAAATGTAACTGATGACATGAATTGCATGTTTGAAGAAACGTTTGGACCATTGGCACCTGTAGCAACATTCAAAACAGTAGAAGAAGCTGTAGAACGAGCAAACAATAGCCCTTATGGTTTAGCCGCTTACGTATTTACAGAAAACATTAAAGAAGCAACGTTTGTATCTGAAGAGTTAGAATACGGCATTGTAGGAGTAAATGATGGCTCTCCGTCTGCAGCTCAAGCGCCATTCGGCGGCTTTAAAGAAAGTGGTCTTGGACGCGAAGGAAGTCATTACGGCATTGACGATTATTTAGAAGTAAAATATATCTCAATGGGACTTTAATCAAAAGTAGAGGGACAAAAATATTTTAGTCGAAGTGAAACACGAACTAGCAACTAATAATCAAAATTATTGGTTGTTAGTTCGTATTTTTCTGTTGTGAAGATGGACGTAGCTTTCATGTGTTTCGTTGTGTCTCAGCCTCTTTTTTATGCACTTTTGTAAAGAAAATTTGGAATAATAGTTCTTTAACGCAATTAATTGCATTTCTAGGATGTCTGTGCAAGAATAAGTATTTCAAAAATGGTTTAGCTTTGTTTAAAGCGTGGGTAATACAACAAATGCACATGATTGCTTGTTAGATGAAATAAAAAGCAGAACTTTACCACTGATAAATTACCCACGCTAGAACCAAAATAGTAGTACTGCATGGTGAAAAATATAGGAGTTGATATAGATGATTACAGCAGAGAAAAACATAGTGAAATTTAAAGCAAAAGACGGACGTGAAGTCACTATTCGCCCTGCACAGGCAAGCGATGCAGAGCATATTACAACAGCGGTAAGAGAAATTATTGAAGCCGGGGAATTTATTCAAAAAGATGAGCCGCGCACAGTCCAAGAAGAGCAAGATTTTATTGCATCAGTAGAAAAGAACAATCACATGTACGTTGTAGCTGAAGTCGAAGGTGAAGTACTTGGAATTGCACGTGTTCTTAGAGGCGAAATTAAAATGAAGCGCCACACGGGGCTCTTCCGTACATGGCTTATTTCAAAAGCACAGGGAATGGGAATAGGAAAACAATTTATGAATTATACGCTAAACTGGTGCAAAGAAAATAATCTTCATAAACTTTCTTTAACTGTGTTTGCTTCGAATAAAGTGGCATACGAATTGTATAGAAAGGTAGGATTTGAACAAGAAGGCGTTATGAAAGAACAAGCTTATTTCAACAATGAATATGTAGATGAAATCTATATGTCCATTTTCTTTTCATAAAAAATAAGCACTTATTTTCGTCAATCCATAAATTGTATCTGTACATTCAGATTATTTGCGCTATAATAAAAGTGCACAACAAACATACACTTCTTCAAAACGTAGACTTTCCTGAGTTACAGGAAAGTTTTTTTATGTTTCGCCTCCATTCCACTAAAAAAGAATTGAATAAATCCCCAGCTATTACAAATGTTAAATGTAACGCAATCAAAGAGGTGAAGTGTATGCCAAAGATTATCTCAGTTGGATTTGGAGTTCCCCCTTATGAATTAACTCAGCAAGACACGCTGCTATTTGCAAAAGAACTTTTTTCCGAATCATTTAAAGATATTAATCGGCTGCTGACCGTTTTTCAAAATGGTCAAATTGAGAAACGTAATTTTGCCAAAGACTTATCTTGGTTTCAAGAAGATCATACATTTGAAGAAAAAAATGATGCTTTTATAGAATCTGCTGTTGAATTAGGTACAAAAGCGATTGAAGACTGCTTAACAAATAAGAACTATGTAAGTACTCCTTTGCCGTGTGGAGAAATTGAGGCTGTTTTTTATGTTTCAACAAGCGGTTTAGCTACGCCTAGCATTGAAGCGCGAATTATGAATAAGCTTGCGTTCTCAGACCATACAAAAAGAATTCCTATTTGGGGATTAGGGTGTGCTGGAGGAGCGTCTGGGCTTTCAAGAGCTTATGAGTATTGCAAAGCCTTTCCGCGTGCCAAAGTCCTTGTTTTATCCATTGAGCTTTGCAGTTTAACTTTTCAGCGAAATGATCGTTCAAAAAGCAACTTAATTGGTACGTCTTTATTTGCAGATGGAGTAGCGGCTGCTTTAGTCGCAGGTGACGAAGCTGATACCACTTTTGCCCTTGCAAAAAGCTATCCTAACATTTTACATACACAATCGACGCTCATGCCCAATTCAGAAGATGTAATGGGGTGGGAGATTAAAAATGATGGACTATTTGTTGTCTTTTCAAAAGATATTCCCACGATTATCGATTCGTGGTTAGGCGGAGAAGTTGAGTCATTTTTACAAACTCAGCATTTGACCAGTCGCGATTTGAAGCATTTTGTTGCTCATCCTGGAGGGAAAAAAGTGCTTGAAGCATATGTATCAACGCTGTCGTTAAACGAAAATATGATTGCTGATTCCCTAGATGTACTTAAAAACCATGGAAACATGTCTTCGGCAACCGTTTTGTATGTGCTAGACCGCTTTATGAAGAAAGAAATTTCAAGTAAAGAATACGGTTTATTAACAGCTCTTGGCCCTGGATTTAGTTCTGAAATGCTTCTATTAGAGTGGAGGTAAAGCGATTGTTTTTTTATAGCTTTTTTGTATTTATTATCTTACAGCGTCTATGTGAATTGGTTATTGCCAAAAGAAATGAAGCTTGGATGAAGAAGCAGGGAGCATACGAAGCTGGTCAAAGTCACTACAAATGGATGGTAAGCATGCATGCCGCTTTTTTTGCTGCTCTTTTTACGGAAGTGTACGTGTTAAACGATGGAATGTATCACTTTTCTTTTTTGTTGTTTAGCTTTTTTGTGCTTGTACAACTTGCAAGAATATGGGCTATTTCTTCGTTAGGAAAGTATTGGAATACAAAAATTATCGTTTTGCCTAATGCGAAGGTTGTGCTAAGAGGTCCTTATCGTTTTATGAAGCACCCTAACTATACAGTAGTAGCGGCAGAATTGGTGTTAGTTCCGCTTATGTTTCAGGCATACTGGACGTTAGCTATTTTTTCTGTTTTCAATTTGTGTATATTAGCCGTCAGAATTCCCTTAGAAGAGCAAGCGTTAACGAATGAAACAAATTACGGCGAAGTGATGCAAAACAGGGGACGTTTCTTTCCTGTAAAAAAATCTTAAAACTAATTGAAAATGATTATCTTTCATGATAAGATGAAACAAATGATAAAGATTATCAATTTCATCAAGTAGAAACGGTGGTGGACGTAATGGTTAGTCTTTTTGTGATCGGAGCACTTGCTACATATGTTGGCGTCACAACGTATGTAATGAAAAATATTGAAAAAGCCCAGAAGGCGTAACATACATGCGATGAATAAAAAAAGCTGTCAAATTATTGACAGCTTTTTTTATTGTTTTTGTAACTAAAAATTCAGTTTTTTATGGGAAAACGCATGCGAATCAAGTAAAATAGAGAAAGAATAAGCAGAAATGAAGATGGATAGAGCACATTTAAATACAGTCTTGAATGAGGCAAAAGGGGTAGAGTAATAATGGGTAAAGTGAGTGTGAAACATCAAGAAAATCTCCGATTGGAAGCATCTCTTTTTCATTTACATAAGCAATTTCAAGCAGCTGGAGATGAACAGCAGGCAGCAAAAGCAATACAGCTGTTAAAAAAGTGGGTGAACGGCGAATTTGTTGTAGCATTTTGCGGACATTTTTCGGCTGGAAAATCGAGCATGATTAACGAATTAATGGGGCAAGCAATTTTGCCTGCAAGTCCTATTCCAACAAGCGCAAACTTAGTATCAGTAAAAGCAGGGAATGAGCATGCAACCGTTTATTATCGCAAACAGTCGCCGGTGCGTTATGAAGCACCTTATGAGTATGAGCAAATTAAGCAGTTTGCTGTGGATGGAGATGAAGTAGAGTCCATTCATTTATCGATAGATACAGATGCTATTCCTAAAAATGTTGTGGTGATGGACACACCAGGAATTGATTCAACAGATGATGCACATCGTGTATCGACCGAGTCAGCTCTTCACTTAGCGGACGTTATTTTCTACGTGATGGATTATAATCATGTGCAGGCAGAATTAAATCTTCAATTTGCAAAACAGTTGCAAGAAGCTAATAAAACGCTTTATTTAATTGTAAATCAAATCGATAAACACCAAGAAGATCAGCTAACATTCCAAGCATTTAAAGAATCTGTAGGAACGTCATTTTTAAAGTGGAATGTGAGACCAGAAGGAATCTTCTATACGTCGTTAAAAGAGCCAACCAACCGTCATAATGACCTTTCGTACGTAAAATCTCTATTACTTGCTATGATGACGGAAAAAGAAAACCGGCATCAGCATATTCAACATGCGATGCAAATGTTAATTGACGATCACCTTGCCTTTATTGAAGACCAAGAAGAAGAAAAGTTAACGATTCATGACGAGCTGCGCCGTAAGCTGACGCTTGAGAATCAGGAAATGAATAAGCATCAAAAAGAGCAGCTTCTCGAAAAAGAAGCGGAAATAAGGCGTGCTGAAAAGCAGCTAGCAGAAACGTACCAACAAGAAACAGGTAAGATACTAAGCAACGCCAATTTAACACCATATGAAATGAGAGAAAAAGCTAGGCTGTTTTTAGAAACGACAAAGCCTGATTTTAAAGTAGGTCTTTTATTTGCTAAGAAAAAGACCGAGGAAGTAAAAAAAGAGCGGCTGACGTTATTTTTTGATGATATGAAAGAACGAGCAGCTTCTCAGCTGCAGTGGCACTTGCAGCAATATGTGCAAGAGCTGGTGAAAAATCAAAATCTTACCGATCCGGATCTTATACGCCAGGTTCAGCAGTTTGAAATTCCGTTAGAGCCGCATGATTTAATTGAAACGGTAAAGGCAGGAGCTACGATTAATGGTGATTATGTTTTAACGTACGCAAAAGATGTAGCCGATCATATTAAGAAAAAAGCGACGCGATTATTATACGAGCTTTATGCGCAAATTGAACAGAGCAAAATCGAGCAAGATGAAGTAAAGCGTAAAAAAATTTATCAACACTTGCAGGAATGTGAAGTATTTGAAGAAGCGTATACATCTCTTCAGGAAATGAAATCAAAATTGGCACGTACAAAAGCTTTGCTTCAATCTTTACAGCAAACTGATGACGACCTAACGGCAGAAGATACAAACGAGTTGTCATATATGTTACAAGAAGAATATGAAACGGGCATCATGAAAGCTGAAGAAAAGCAAGAAGCTGTGAGTGAGCAGCAGTTAGTTTCACAGCCTGAGGAAGCTGTGCATGAAACAGGAACGGAAAAGGTTCTTCAAGATGTATCAGCTGTTCTCGAACAGCTCCGTTCATTTGGAAAGTTAGACCGCTTTATTACCAGGCTTCAAGAAAAGCGTAAAAAGCTATCAAATCAAACGTTTACTGTAGCTTTATTCGGAGCATTCAGTGCCGGTAAGTCATCTTTTGCTAATGCGTTGATTGGAGAAAGATTACTTCCAGTATCTCCGAACCCAACAACAGCAACTATCAATAAAATTATGCCTCCAACAGAAAAACGGCCGCATAAAACAGCTGTTGTGCAAATGAAAACAAACGAGCAGATGATCCAAGATTTGAATGGTGCACTTAAGCTGTTTCACCATGAAGTAGAATCAATTGACGAAGCGTTAACAATTATTCCAACTCTGCAGGCAACAGAAGAGCTGCAGCTGCATTTGTCGTTTTTACAGGCAGTAGAAAAAGGCTACGGCGAAGTCAAGCAGCATATCGGTTCAGAAGTAGTGGTGGATACAGAAGGATTTCATGATTATGTAGCTAAAGAAGAAAAAGCGTGTTTTGTTCAATTTATTAACCTGTATTATGACTGTGAATTTACTCGCTTAGGCATTACACTCGTTGATACACCCGGAGCTGATTCAATCAATGCGAGACACACTGGAGTAGCGTTTGAGTATATCAAAAATGCAGATGCCATTTTATTTGTAACGTATTATAATCATGCGTTTTCAAAAGCTGACCGCGAATTTCTTATTCAGCTTGGCCGTGTAAAAGATGTATTTGCGCTTGATAAAATGTTTTTCTTAGTAAATGCAGCGGACCTAGCCAGCTCGGATACAGAGCTGCAGTTAGTTCAGACCTATGTAAAAGAACAGCTTGAACAGTATGGTATACGTTTTCCGCGCTTATACCCGGTATCAAGCTTGCAGGCTTTGCAAAACCACGAGGATAAAATGTTTCTGCCATTCAAAAATGCGTTTTACCGCTTCATAAATTATGAATTACCAGAGCTTGCTATCCAAAGTGTCTATGCAGATTTCGAACAAATTTTAGCAGTTTCCAATGAAATGAAACAGGTGCAAACAAAATCAGAAGTGGATAAAAAGCGATACATTCAATCTCTTCACATAAAAAATGAGCAGGTAGCAGCAAAACTGCATGAAATTCATTTTGAATATGAACAACAGCAGTTTGACCGAGAATTAGAAGAGCTCTTATTTTATGTAAAAAAACGTCTGTTTGTAAGGTACGATGACTTCTTTAAAGAAGCCTTCAGTCCGGCAAACTTAAGGGATGATCGAGGTGAAAAGCAAAAGCAGCTGCGCCTTTGTTTGCAGGAGTTGTTAACGTCTATTTCCTTCGACGCAACGCAAGAAGTGCGTGCGACCACTTTGCGAATCGAAAAATACATCGTAAAATTAATCGAAGACTGGCATCGAATGATCATTACAAAGCTACAGCGCTATGAACCGACGTTTACTCCAACGTTGAACTCGTTAGAGCCTCCAAATGGCAGTGAAGTTGTGACAAGTCATCAATTTGATGAGAATGAATCGTATCAAAAAGAGCTTTCACTGTATAAAAACAATAAAAGCTTTTTTGAAAAAAATGAGAAAGTAAAGCTTCACGCTGCTTTACTCGAACGTATTAAGCCGGATATTAATCACTACATTGCGAAAGAAGAAGCCGCTCTTCATTCACACTATACCCATTTAGTGAATCAGTACGTTCTAGCGCATAAACAGTCTGTATCTGAAGAATGGTATGATTATTACAAACAGCTGCAAGCGGCCGTGTCTGAAGAATTTCCAATTCAAGAATTGGTAAGTACAATGACGGTCCTAGAACATGTATTGGAGGAAAGAAAGGGTCATTAATTTTTATGTCTACACACATAAATAAACGTTTACAGGAAATTGAAAAAGAATATAATGTGGAAATTTTGTTTGCATGTGAATCAGGCAGCCGTGCTTACGGACTCGACACGTTAGCGAGTGATTTTGACGTCCGCTTTATATACAAGTATAAAGCATCACGCTATCTTCATCTCAATAGACCTCAAGAGGTCATTAATGTAGCAGAAGGCAATTATGATATGCAAGGGTGGGATTTGTATAAAACCATTTATTTGTTTACAAAATCAAACCCTTCGCTTTATGAGTGGCTATGGTCGCCTTTTGTTTATTATCAGAAGCCATCGTTTGTTGAGCCACTGCGGCAAATGATGGCTCAATCATATTCCTTAAAAGCATTGGGGTATCATTATTTTAAAATTTTAACGATAAATAGTAAAAGAAATCTGACATCTTCTGTTACAATAGAGGATATAAAAGTGATGCTTCAACTGATTCGTGCATTTTTATCACTGAAAGTAGTAGTAAAGCAGCGCAGTTTCCCTGTCATTTTATTTGCCGATTTATGTAAGCAGGCAAATCTCGACGATAGGCAGCAATCCATCATTGAGCAATTTGTACAGTGCAAGATAAGCGGGAAAGTTGCTTTTAATGAAAAGATGAAAAACTTTTTGGACAGCATTAAGAAAGAAGCTGCAGCGATAGAAAAAAGCGTAAAAGAATTACCGGAAAAGCAAATCAGTTATGAGGACATTAACTTATTTTTACTAACTCAGCATAATATAATGGAGGAACGAACATGAGTGTACATAAAGAAATTTCAGCCCATTCTAAAAAACAACACGAATTAGTACGTGCTTTTGCAAGCTTAGAAGCTCGACGCGAGCAAGCTATTGAAGCAGCTGTGCTTCTTTGTAAAGAAGGGAAACCCTTTTCTGTAGACGGTATTAATGCTGTAACAGCAGAAATTAATGAGCTGTCTCAAAAATATACCATCATTCCAGGCCGTAAAGTAGTGACAGAAGAAATGGTTAAAGAGTACGTAGCAAGAATATAAACGTGCTAAGCTCTGGTGTTTTTACCTTAATTTGAACAGGATATGACGTGTCGCTTGATCCATACTAATAGTGTACCAACGAGGTACAAATAGGAGGAGATAGCGATGGGTCGTCAAAAATTAGGTAATAAAAATGCGCAAGCGAATAACAATGCAAAGCATAATTATAACCAAGAGTTCTCTTCTGAGTTTAAAGCAAATCAGGCTCAAAAAGCAAAGCGTGCAAAAAGTGCAAATGACACTTATGCTGGGGAGTTTGCGTCTGAGTTCAACGTGCAACAAAACCAAAACAATTCTGTTAACAAGAAGTTAGAAGCTAATAAAAGTGCAAATAATCAATATGGCCAAGAATTCGGCTCCTATGCTGAAGTTGAATCTGCCAAAATGAATAATGCTGCACAAAAAAAACGTAAAAAATAACACAACTGTTTCCAAAAGCGCCGGGATTAGTCTGCTCTGTCAGCAGATTAGCCCGGCGTTTTTTGTTGGGCAATATTTGCTTGGGTACGAGATGTCAATCCATCGCAAACTATAGATGAGGTGAAGCAATATGAATAAAGGAATTGTCATTGCTCTTTCATCAATCGGTTTAGCCCAAGCCTTAAAAATCCCCATTAAAAAGTATCAAACAGGAAAATGGGATATGCGGATGATTGCTGCGTCGGGTGGAATGCCAAGCTCTCATTCAGCCGGCGTATCTTCTTTAGCGACCTATGTAGCGTTAAAAAGAGGTGTTTCTACGATTGATTTTGCGTTAGCATCTGTTTTTGGAATTATTGTGATGTACGATGCACAAGGAATTCGAAGGCAGACTGGCGAAATTACTATTAAAGTGAATACGTTAGATGAAGAAATTGAAAAGCTTGCGGGTCTTCCAGACGGAGGCTTTCACGATTTGACGGAACAGCGCTTGAAAGAAATGCTTGGGCATCAGCCTGAAGAAGTGATTGGCGGAGCCATTTTAGGAGTAGCACTTGGAGCGATTGGCTATTTTTTAGAAGGGAAATCATAGTCAAATAGCCAAAAGTAAGCTAAGATAAAGAAGAACCTTTGCAAAAGGATGGGACTAAAAAGTGACAAAAACAGCTCAAACCGTTGAAGAGTATCTTCTTTATCTTGAAGAAAAAGGCTTTCATTTAGCAGAAGATGCACGTGGATTTATTTCATTTGGTCAGCAGTATACGCGTGCAGCTGACGAGATGGTCATATTTACAATTGAATGGACACTAAAAGTACAAAAAGAATTTGACGGCAGTTTTTTTGTATCGCTCCTCGAGAATTTGACATCAAATCGTATTAGCAATCAAAAACAAGCCATTCAATATTTAAAGTCATCAGGTATGATTTAAGCAGGATTACATTCCTGCTTCTTTTTGATTAATGGCTTGTCTGGCCAGCTGATCAGCACCCGCATTTTGAGAGCTAGGGATCCACTTTATAAAAAATAACTCAAGTTGACTGGACAATTTGAGGGCTTCTTCCAGTAAAGGAGCAAACGCTTTATTTTTAACGTATTCTTGGTTCATTGCGCGGTCTACTAGCTGAGAGTCCGTTCGAAAAGATACGCTCGTATACTTTTTTTCTAAACAAATTTTTAATGCATGAAGAAGTGCATGGTACTCTGCTTCATGATTCGTCATTGTCCCAAGAGCAATAGCGTAACGATGATGTTCACCATTTCCTTTAATTAAAATACCAGCTCCAGAAGGACCAGGGTTGCCAGCAGTGGCTCCGTCTATATAAACTTCAATCATCATACAGCCTCCTTGTTAAAACAATATAAGCTTAAACCATGTTTTTTCATCAATAGTATTGTATCATAAATACTTCAGCTATTTTATATTAGCACGTATAAACGCTAAAATCGGCTTATTAGGTAAGAAAACTGTCATGAAAAGACATAATAGAAGATAAAATACAAAAAAGCAGAAAAAGTGTTGAATTCAAAATTGCTGATGAAAGGAATGCTCCTTATGAATTTCCAAATTGAATGGCATTATAAATCCTCGAAACATAAACAGTTAATTTTCACATCCGATTTCACAGATGCGAATGAGGCGCTAATGATTGTGGGTGATTTAGAAAAAACAGGTCGAACGAAGGAAATTTTTCTACTTGATGAGCAGCAGCAAAAATGGACTGTAAAAGAAGCGAAAAAGCTCTTACAGGAAGTACAGACAGAGCCCCACGATATTGTGGCATATTTTGACGGAGGCTATGAGCATGATACGCTCTTAGCGGGGCTTGGGGTTGTGATTTATTTTAAACAGAACAACAACTCTTACCGAATACGACGCAACTCAAGGCTGCAAGAGATTGAATCAAATAATGAGGCAGAGTATGCTGCTTTTTATTATTTAATACAAGAGCTTGAGGAACTTGGTGTTCATCATATACCGGTAACGTTTAGAGGTGACTCTCAGGTTGTATTAAATCAGCTGGCTGGGGAGTGGCCCTGTTTCGAAGAAGAGTTTAATCGGTACTTAGATCGAATAGAAGATAAAATGCAGGAGCTTGGTATCCGGCCGGTATATGAGCCTATTTCAAGGAAGGAAAATGAAGAGGCTGATCAGCTTGCTACTCAAGCTCTTCAAGGGATACCAATTGCTAGCAGGAAGCAAGTGTAACACACAGAACGAAATGGAGATGAACGAGAGTGGAACGTAAACAATTATTAGAAGAAGTAACGGAGTTATTGGATTACTACTGTAGTGATTGTTTTGTAAAAAAAACGTTTAATAAAGAAAAGGGCAAAACATACGCTCAGACGTTTTGTATTAAAGAGTGTACCGTAGGAGAAAAAATTAAGCAGTATGGAGATTTGCTGACTAAAAAGTAAGCGTGTATAATTTGCCGGCAGCAGCTTCATTCTATCCATATGGAGGTGTTCTTTCAATGGATAAGTTTTCAAATGAAGAAGTAACAACAGGATATAATGATTTAAAGCAAGTAGAAGTGTCTATTCAATCTGCTCAAAAGATGATTGGGACAGCTACGATGAGTATGAGTCCTCAGCAGCTTGAAGAGGCAACGAATGCGCTTAATGATGCAAAAGCACAGCTTCAATCTGCCAAAGCTCATGGCACAGGAGTAGACGAGCAATTTCTTCAGCAGTGCATGCAGTCTATTCAAACATGTGAACAGCAGCTCACTGAGGCCAAACACTAGGTATAACAAAAAAGAGACTCGGAAAAGAGTCTCTTTTACTATAAAATAAAAAGATCTATTTATGATAGCTTAGTGACATTAGCGGCTTGCGGGCCTCTATTGCCTTCTACAATTTCAAAAGATACCTCTTGTCCTTCTTCCAAGGATTTATAACCTTCGCTTTGGATGGCAGAAAAATGTACAAATACGTCGCTGCCGCCTTCAACTTCAATAAAGCCATAGCCTTTTTCATTGTTGAACCATTTTACTTTACCATTTTGCATAATTTGAATCCCCCTAGTACTGTGCAGCATCATGCTGCTGAAACTCGAATTATCATTTCCAATAGAGGTAAATGATTGTTTATATTATATAATAAGAAGAAATAAAATTTCAACATTAAAATTTAACTTTTCTGAAAATTAAATTTTATTTAACGTAGGCGTAGTACAATTATAACTAAAAAAATTTCTTATGAGATGAAAAATAACTGAAAATTTAGTTTATAATAAAAGTATAGTCAGCATAATTTTAAAGCGGTGATAAGGAGTGGATCGTGTATGTATCGTACACAAGTAAATGGAAAAGAAATCATTTTGTTATTTTCAACGCTCGAAGCAGCAAAGAACCGCAGCAACCTAGAGAAAGAGCAAATTTATAAGCGCGTATTGCATTTAAATGAGCAGCTGCTAATGTTTCAAAATGGAACAAGCTTCACCATTGGCGATCCGTTAGGATTAATTGTAGCTCAAGTGAAAAAAAGTGATTTGACAACCATATATATCGAACATATCATTGATAAACAGTTTATGTATGATGGAGAGGGGCATCGAGGTGAAGTAGTGTAACAAGGTGACACCTATATATGAAGAAGCGTACGGAGATACTCGTACGCTTCTTCATATATAGGATTAAAAATATGCGATTTTACAAGTATTAACAGGGATAAATAACAAAGTTTAATAAATTAAAGAAGAACAGTGAAACCATGAATAGCAATCACCTTTTTAGCTAAAAAATATAGATACACATCATCTTATGTAATGAGATAGTTAAGCTTTAAAATCAATGAACACGAGAGGTTTTATAAAGCTTAAATTGAAAAACGTGTGATTGTGACGTTAATTAGAAGTAAGGTTTGGAGGACGCTATGGAAAGTAGAAAAAAATTGGATTTACTTGCTCTTGCTTCTGTGCCACTTATCATGACCCTCGGAAATTCAATGTTAATTCCGGTATTGCCGGTGATTGAAAAACGTCTACAGATAAGCTCGCTGCAGGTATCCATGATTATCACGGTCTATTCAATTTTCGCTATTTTTTTAATCCCGATTGCTGGTTATTTATCAGATCGATTTGGCCGCAAGAAAATTATTATTCCAAGTTTGCTGCTTGCTGCAGTAGGAGGGGCTTTAACAGGCTGGGCTTCATGGCAAATGGCCAATCCTTTCTGGGTTATTTTAATTGGCCGCGCGATTCAAGGAATAGGTTCAGCAGGAGCTATGCCTGTTGTGATGCCTTGTGTAGGAGATATGTTCAAAGACGAGCAAGAAATTACAAAAGGACTAGGTTTAATTGAAACAGCTAATACGTTTGGGAAAGTACTAAGCCCAATACTGGGAGCTTTTTTAGCGGCTATGATTTGGTTTCTTCCTTTTTGGTTCATTCCTATTCTTTGCCTTATTTCGATTCTTTTGGTTATCTTTTTAGTAAAAGTTCCGAAAAATGATAGTTCTTCTGAATCTGAACAAAAAAAGAAAAGTATTAAGCAGTTTTTGAAGGATTTGAAGAAAACGCTCAAAGAAAATATTGGATGGCTTATGGCTATTTTTATTTTAGGCGCCATTATTATGCTTGTATTATTCGGTGTTTTATTTTACCTATCGACCATACTAGAGGAGCGTTATCATATTGTGAATACGAAAAAAGGTTTAGTGATGGCTATTCCTTTGCTCGCTTTATCTATTTCTTCTTTTGTGGCGGGGAAAAAAGTTGGAAACAATAAAATCGTTATGAAGTGGTCTGCTTTTTTTGGCTTCTTATTGTTAACATGTTCTTTCATCATTTTATTTTTTAATACGTCTCTTTTTAGTATTTTACTCACTTTAGTGCTTGGTGGAATTGGAATTGGAGCAGCTCTTCCCAGTCTTGATGCGCTTATTACAGAAGGAATTGAAAAGGAAGAGAGAGGAACCATTACGTCTCTTTACAGTTCGATGCGCTTTGTAGGAGTAGCAGCTGGGCCTCCCCTTTATACATTGCTTATGAAGTGGTCGGACATGGCTGTGTTCCAAACGTCTCTAGGGGTTAGTGCGGTAGGTGCCATTTTAGTTTTAAAAGCGATTAAACCAAAGCCTGAAGGTGGCGTAAAACTGAAGAAAGCTGAAGTGTGATTTTATAGAGCTGTCTTATGATAAAAGACGGCTCTTTGCTATTTAAAGACCCGTCAATATGCTTAAATTTATATTGTGTCTAGAAAAAATCCTTGAAATTTCTTATACTTCAATTTATAGACAGCAGATGCAATAGTTCTTATTTTATTGAATAAGGTGGTTTTGAATTGAGTATAAATTATCAGAAATTAAAAAGCATGGTGGATCATTATCAAATATTTGATCTTGTAGCGTATATAACAGAAGAAGTACAAAGCCTTCAACCAAAGAGCCTTACGGGGATTGTGAAAGAATGGTTAGCAAACTTACAAACGGAAGAAGAGCTGTACGAGCTTATCCGCTTTTGTGATGAAGCTTTATTAAATCGTTTAAGTCGAATGTTAACGACATATGGATATCGTCGATTTGGCTCGATTCGAATGGTGACTCTTTATTGTGATGATCTCCTGCGAGAAGGCAAGATACTCGACGCTGATGATAGACTTTCTTTATTAATTTCTCAGCTGGATACGGAATCAGTTAAAGAGGAACAGCTTGAGAAAATCTATTTTTTAAAGGTAAGAATTCTTTTAGAAATGAAACAAGTGGATGAAGCTTCTGAGTGGATGAAACAAGTAACGTCCCATAATCAAAAGGGTATGGCTGACAGATGGGGCTATTTTTATTTGCAGCTCAACGACAGAATGAAAGCTGAAGCCTGCTTAAAAGAAGGAACGACATATAAGAAGAATGGAGATTTTTGCTATGCAATGCTCGCAGACTTATATGCGTATGAAGGGAAGCATAAACAATCGCTTGAAAAAATTAACGAGGCTATTGCCCGCTACCCACAGCTTCCGTCTTTATATATGGATAAAGTGATGCGATTAAAAGATTTAAAAGAGTATTCTCTCTTGCTTGAAACAATTGAATTTATCGATTCAAAGTTACCCTATCACGATTATCAAGATTTTTTTACGCTGCTGCGCGCCGACATTTATTTTGAACAGCAGCAGCAATCTCAGCTTACGCATCTGCTATCGACCAAGCGATGCTTAAAAGATTCACCTTATCAAAAATTAATTGGAAAGAATACAGACGATAAATGCAGTACAATCAAGCTTCCTATTGTACCAATTGTTCAAAAAGATAATTATTGCGTGCCAGCTAGTATGAGTATGATGTTAAGGCTTTTACATACCGAAAAAACACAGGATGAGATTGGAACGCATATTTACGGAGGGTTAGGCTCCAAATTATCAACTGCGGTGAGCTACTTTGAATCTCTTGGCTTTGCAGCGATGTTTTTTACAGGCACAGGTGAACAGTTTAAAGAACTATTAGACAAAGGGCTGCCTATTTTGGTCAGTCTGGAATTTGAACAAGCTTCCCACGTTCAAGTTGTATTTGGCTATGATGATGAACTTGAACTTTTTCATGTACAAGATGCTAATTTTCTAAGTCCAACGTATGTAGAATATAAAAATTTTGATCAGCATTACGCTAATTCGGGTTTTTTATCAATTGTTGCTTCTAAAGCGGCAGCGGATCTCGCTTCACTTTCTAAAGAGCAAGATATGTTTATTCGTCAGCTGTATGACTTAATCGAACTAGTTGAAGCGGATGAAGAGGCACACATTAATGATCTCGTTTCTTTACTAAAAGCAAATGAGCATGTTCCATTTGCCGCTATTTACAGTATGAAGCATTTGTATAGAAAAGAGCATGAAGCCTATATTCGTACGTGTATTAACCATGTGTTAGAGAAATATAGCAATCATGATTATCTTAAGCTTCACGCTGCATATGCCTTTTTTAAACTTGACGACAGTAAGGGAGCATCTTCTTTGTTACACCACATAGATAACAAAAAGCATAGCTCTTTTTATCACTATCTTAAAGGAAGAATTGCGCTGGATGAAGAGAAATATGATGAGGCTGTTGAAGCACTGCGCAGCTCGCTGCAATTAGACGTAGAGCAGCATTTGAACTGGAGCTATTTAGCACTTGCATATATGTACAAAGGAAACCTCGAAAAGGCTTTTGAATGCTCGACTATTTCCTTAAATATGTATGGCGATGAATCTTATACACAAATCAATCACGGACTTATTTTAATGGAGAAAGAAAGATACGCAGAAGCCAGAAATCTTTTCGACGCGTTATTAAAAGAAAACCCAAAAGATGCGCACAGCTGGTTTGAAAGAGCCCGTTGTGATGAACATTTAAAAAAGTTTCGTAAAGCTTACCGGGGATTTCAAGTAGCTAAACAGCTTTTGCCGACTGTTTCTTATCCATATCTTTCGATAGCTGATTTGCTACAATATCAACTAGAAAAAACAGACGAAGCTGAAAGCTATCTCAAAGAAGGCATGAAGCATCTCCCAAGCGACATGACAATTCGAGGAAGACTAGGCGATTTATACGTCGCGAATCAAAGGTACGAAGAAGCTATTGCTCTGTATAAAGAAGGCTTAAAAATAGAAGAAGATGCCCTTATGTATTTGGGCTTATCTTATGCGTATCTAGAAACAGGTGAACATTTAACGGCCGTTGATACGCTCACGCTTATTGCGCAGAAGTTTTCATCGAACAGCGACGTCCTGTTGGATGCAGGCAGTATGCTTTTAGATGCTGCAAAACAACAGGAGCTAGACAACCAAACGATAGAGTTTGGATTTGCTCTTTATGAAGAAGGAATTCATTTTGCTCAAACAGCGTTAGATGAAGTGTTAGAAGCATATACGAGTTATTTAGAAGACACGGCTTTACTGACTCGTGGAATTAAGTTTTTAACCGCAGAACATCAAGAGCACCCTAATGAGATTTTGTACATGTGCTATTTAGGCATATTATACGAACAAGCCAAGCAGCTAACAAAAAGTGAGAAACTTTATCAACAAGCGCTTCGTATCAAGCAAGATGCTTTACCATATTATCGGTTAGGTGAAATATATCAATCAATGAATCGCACTGCTGAAGCAAAAGAGGCCTTTCAAAAATGCTTAACTCTTGATAAAACATTTGAAGCCGCTTGTATGAAGCTTGCTGAAATGGCTTGTGAAGAACAAAATCGGATGGCTGAAAGGAATTGGCTGCTTCAATGGATACAGCTGAATCCTATGGAAGTAAACGTTGAGCACGCAGCTTCACTTTGTGAAACAGAGAAAGAGTATGAAGAACTGTTAGAGGTATTAAAAAGCGTAGAGGAAATCGTTTTGCCTCAGTGGCTTGCTGACAGCCAGGCTCATGTGTATCGCCTAAAAGGAGACATTTCACAGGCTGAAACGTATTTAGAGAAGGCGCTTGAACTAGATCCACAGAATCCTGCTATTCGCCATCATCAGGCGAAATGGCTCATCATGGAGCATAGATATGAAGAAGCTAGAAAAATTCTTACAGAGTTACTAAGTGAAGATCCGGAAGATTACGCTCTATTTCAAACGGTCATGTCCAGCTTTCCAAATGGAAAAAAACTGTCCGGGCTTACGGCAGATTTAAAAAAGATAAAAATGGAAAAACACAGCAAAAGCTTGTTATTTAAAAACGCAGCCGAGGCTTTAAATGAGTATGCCGATTCGATCGTAGAAGAGCAGCAAGGATCTATCTTCAAACGAAGCTTAGCAAAGTTCAAAGCAAAAGCAAAAACGGTTACGCTGCTTGGCTTAACGATTGAACTGTATGAACTGGCTATAAAAACGGATCCGAATAATAAAGAGGCTGTGCATGCATTTGCGGCTTTTTACGAAGAGAAAGGATTAATTGAAGATAGCATCACCTTGCTGAAAAAATCGCTGCATCAAAGCTGGGATTTTGATGTTGCCTATCATTTAGCCAATATACTCGTTAATATCCATGAAAATGAACAGGCTGCACATGAAGCGCTAAACTTAGTTCAAAAACTTCTTGAACAGCAGCCGTATCATATAGATTTGCAGATATACCGAGCATTTATTTTGAGTAGCCTTGAAGAGGTAGAAAAATCGGAGACAGCTTTTCAAGAATTACTTCAACAGGAGATTTATCAGCCTGACATATATGCAGGACTAGCAAAACTGTATAATAAAACAGAACGTTATCATGAAACTGTTCAGCTTCTTCAAAAAGCGATTGAACAGCGTCAAGAGTATGAAGGGATGTATACTGATTTAGGTATCGCTTATCATTTAGAAGGTGAAACGGAAGCAGCAGCTTCGCTTATGATAACCAGAGTAGAAAGTGGAGACGAAGATCTTTTTATTCGCTATAACTTGGCATGCTATCTAGCTGTTCTTGGAAAAACTGCTTCCGCTCAGGAAGAGTTGGATTATGTTTTAGCACACGATGAAACGGGAGAATTTTATGAACTGGCTATGGAAGACGATGAACTAAAAGGATTAACGGTAAGAAGGTAAAAAAAAAGAAGCTGGGTTTCAGCTTCTTTTTTTTATCCCTCTTTTGCACCTTGTCTTTTCAAAGAAATGGATTCGGAAATTTCCAGTGCAAGAATGATAATGGTGCCAAGAACTAATCCGTTGCTTAAAAACGTAGTAACTAAAGGTGGCAGTGTTGAAAAAGCTTGAGAAGGCAAAAACATAACCCCTATTCCCGACAGCAACGCAATACCGGCTTTTTTCATTGCTTTTTCGGGCTGTTTGGCATGCTTGAATTCTCCAATTCCAAGAGCCATCATACCTGTAAAAACAGGAAAGATTGCCGCGTATCCGACGGCAGGAGGAAGAGCGGACATAATGGACGTTAAAGGAGTAAAGATACTCAGAAAAAGCAAAAGACACGATGCTACAATAAAAGGAACTCGGCTATAAAGATTTGTAGCTGAAATAAATCCACCGGAACCGGAAATAGGCACGGCACCGACACCTGAAAACAATCCTCCAAGCAGCTGACTTATACCCGAAACCATCCCCGAACGCTTAATATTGTCTTTTTCAATTTTTTCTCCTTTGTGTTTATAAACAGACTCAACAACACGAATAGAAGCTAGCATGTTTGTAATTAAAATGAGCGTCACAAAAAAAGCAGTGACAACCATATTCCATTCAACGCGAGGAGCTCCAAATACAAACACTTTAGGTATGTAAAATAACTGCGCCTGAAACTCGATAGGTTTAGCTAACCCTAGCATTGCAAATACTCCCCAGCCTACACCAATACTAATAATAATGCTGAGCTTATTTAACGTCCGGTGCGATAATAAATAAAAAGTCAGCAGCAAAATCGCAGCTGAAGCCAGCGCAATAGGAAGTTTAATAGCTGAATTCGTTTCTGTAATACCAAACATTCCTTTTAAAAAGGAACCGCTGAGCTGCGTCACTAATAAAATTAAATATGTACCGGTAACTGTCGGGGTAAAGTATTTTGCTAGTTTATCAATGAGACCAAGCAGGCTCATCAAAATAGCAATTATCCCGCTTATAAGGAGGGTGAACTGCAGCACGCGGAGCGTTTCAGAGTGAGAACCAAATAGAACGGTTCCAAGACTCGCATACAGAGAAAAGACGCCCCACCAAACACCAGCTGGCCCTTCCATGATGGGATATTTATGCCCTATAAATACCTGTAAGAGCCCGGATAAAGCTAAAATAAATAACGTTCGCTGTAAAAATTGAATAGAATCCGCTGCGTTTAAATGAAACTGAGAAGCAATTACAATAGGAACAATCATACTATTAGAAATCATAAATAAAAACCATTGTAGTGAAGCAATGGAAACTCGAAACATTCTTAACACCTCAATTAATGCCGACGAGCGGCTGAATGAACCAACAGGCTGCTCTATTATTTTACCATGGGATTTCCAATTTGTAAGCGATATCTTGTTAAAAGGAAGATGAGTAAAGTGTCAAAAAATTCAATATATTGTTGTAAAAAGAAGAAAGATAATTTATAATTTTCTTACAATTATAAATTATAAACATAAGAATAATTTATAATGAACTGACTAACAGTCAAGGAAGGAGGAGGAATAAGACAAATGAAACTATATCTGTCGGTTGATATGGAAGGAATTACGGGACTCGTCGATCACACAAATGTTCTGCGGCAGAAAGAAAATTATGAAAGAAGCCGCAAAATAATGACGGATGAAGCAAATGCAGTAATTTATGCAGGATTTAGAGAACAGTGCTCAGAAGTTGTGGTAAATGACAGTCATTCGAGTATGAATAATCTCCTTGTTGAACGGCTTCATCCAGAAACTCAGCTTATTTCAGGAAGCGTAAAACCATATTCAATGGTACAGGGATTAGATCAGACTTTTGATGGTGCTATGTTTCTAGGATATCATGCTAAAGCATCCATGCCTGGTGTCATGTCTCATTCGATGATATTTGGTGCTCGCAATATGTACATAGACGATACGAATATTGGAGAGTTAGGCTTCAATGCATATGTCGCAGGCTATTACGGCGTGCCAGTTTTAATGGTAGTCGGTGATGACCAAACGGCGTTGGAAGCACAGCAGCTTATTCCAAACGTGACGACTGCTATCGTCAAACAGGCCATTTCACGTTCTGCAGCCAAAACATTAACCCCTAAGAAAGCAGAACAATTACTTCAAGAAAAAACAGCCGCAGCTATTCAACATAGACACCTTGTTAAACCTTTACTTCCACCTAAACATCCAACCTTACGAATAGAATTTGCAAATTACGGTCAAGCAGAGTGGGCGCACTTAATGCCGGGCACAGAAATTGAGCCTGGAACGACGACTGTTCGGTTTCAAGCAAAAGATATTTTAGAAGCTTATCAGGCCATGCTTGTTATGACTGAATTAGCGACGCGCACAACATTCTGTTAGAAGGTGGGATAAAGGTGAAAAGTTATATTTTGAAACGATTTTTATCCATGCTTGTTACGCTATGGGTAATTGTGACCTTAACCTTCTTTTTAATGCATTCGATTCCTGGATCTCCATTTAATGAAGAACGAGCGACAAGCGATGCAGTTCAAAAAAACCTGGAATCATTTTATCACTTAGATGAGCCGCTAGCTGTGCAATATATTCTTTATTTAAAGTCCATTGTTACCTTTGACTTTGGTCCTTCCATTAAACAGCCGTCTCAAACGGTTAACGACCTTTTAGGAAGAGGGTTTCCCGTTTCATTTGAACTTGGAATGGTGACGTTAATTCTTGCGGTGACTTCCGGTATTACACTAGGCATTATCGCTGCTCTTAGAAGGAATGGAATAATTGATTACATGGCGATGAGCATAGCAGTTATCGGATTGTCGGTTCCAAATTTTGTTATGGCCACGTTGTTAATTCAACAGCTTTCTGTTAATTTGAAAATTTTACCTGCCGCTACGTGGACGAGCCCTTTACATATGATTCTTCCGACTCTAGCTCTTGCCACAGGTCCTATGGCTATTATTGCACGTTTGACTCGCTCAAGCATGATAGAAGTACTAACTCAAGATTATATTCGAACAGCGCGTGCAAAAGGGCTTTCACCAGTAAAAATTGTATTTAAGCATGCGCTTAGAAATGCTTTAATGCCCGTTATAACAGTTCTTGGAACGATTGCAGCCAGCGTATTAACCGGCACATTTGTTATTGAACAAATCTTTGCTATTCCTGGCATGGGAAAATATTTTGTGGACAGTATTAATACGAGAGACTACCCGGTAATTATGGGCACGACGGTCTTTTACAGTTCGATTCTCATCATTATGCTTTTTTTAGTAGACATTGCTTACGGAATACTTGATCCACGAATCAAACTGTATAAGAAGGAGGGATAACGTGCTGGAAAAACAGGAGTATAAGCAAATTCCTGATGAGTGGTTTGTGCCAAAGAAAAAGAAGAAATCTGAAGCTGAAGCAGTTGTAAGGCCGAGTCTTTCTTATTGGCATGATGCTTGGCGCAGGCTTGTAAAAAATAAGTTGGCCATGCTGGGTCTCTTTTTTTTAGTCATTCTCGTTGTGATGGCTATATTCGGTCCTATGTTTTCACCCTACAGTGTAACGAAAGCTTCTTTTACAGAGCAAAATCTTCCTCCTTCAGCTAGTCATTGGTTTGGAACGGATGACTTAGGCAGAGATATGTACACCCGGACATGGTACGGGGCTAGAATCTCTTTATTTGTAGGATTGATGGCAGCGCTTATTGATTTTATCATCGGTGTCATTTACGGGGGATTCTCAGGCTACAAAGGCGGAAAAACAGATAATGTCATGATGCGCGTAATTGAAATTTTATATGGTCTTCCTTATTTATTAGTGGTGATTTTACTAATGGTAGTCATGGGCCCCGGGCTTTCTACGATTATTGTGGCACTTTCCGTTACAGGTTGGATCGGGATGGCGAGAATTGTACGGGGGCAAGTATTGCAAATAAAAAACTATGAATACGTGCTTGCATCCAAAACGTTTGGAACAAAAACTAGTCGTATCATTAAGCGAAACCTGCTTCCAAATACGATGGGACCGATTATCGTTCAAATGACACTAACCGTACCAACTGCCATTTTTGCTGAAGCTTTTTTAAGCTTTTTAGGGCTGGGTGTACAGGCTCCTTATGCCAGCTGGGGAGTAATGGCAAACGATGGTTTATCAACGATTCTATCAGGCTATTGGTGGCGTTTGTTTTTTCCCGCTTTTTTTATTTCTCTTACCATGTTTGCTTTTAATGTCCTTGGAGACGGACTGCAAGATGCACTTGATCCGAAATTAAGGAGGTAAGCAAATGGAAAAAATGCTCCAAATCAAAAACTTACACGTACAGTTTTCAACTTACGGAGGGCGAGTTCAAGCTGTAAGAGGCGTTAGTTTTGATTTACATAAAGGAGAAACACTAGCGATTGTCGGAGAGTCAGGGTGCGGAAAAAGCGTAACATCTCAAAGTATTATGAGGTTAATTCCGACACCTCCGGGCAGGATCACAAGCGGATCTATTTTATTTAAAGGCCAGGATTTAACGAAACTATCAGAAAAAAAAATGCGAGACATTCGAGGCGCTGATATTTCGATGATTTTTCAGGATCCCATGACTGCGCTTAATCCAACTCTTCGCGTAGGTGAGCAAATTGCAGAAAATATTATGCAACATGAAAACATTTCAAAAGAAAAAGCCAAAGAAAAAGCATTTGAAACGCTGGAGCTAGTCGGAATTCCAAATCCTAAAGAACGCCTAAAGCAATATCCTCATGAATTTAGCGGGGGAATGAGACAGCGTATTGTCATTGCAATGGCTCTTGTATGCAATCCCGAAGTGCTAATTGCTGATGAACCTACCACAGCTCTTGACGTCACGATACAAGCGCAGATTTTAGAATTGTTTAAGGACATTCAGCAGAAAACGGATGTCTCTATTGTTTTAATTACCCATGATTTAGGTGTAGTTGCTCAGGTAGCTGACCGTGTTGCCGTAATGTATGCAGGAAAGATTGTAGAGATTGGAACAAGAAGAGACATCTTTTATACGCCGCAGCATCCGTATACAAAAGGATTGCTGCGTTCAGTTCCTCGGTTAGATTTATACGAAAGTGAACTTGTGCCTATTGCAGGATCACCTCCCGATTTATTTGCACCTCCATCCGGATGTTCGTTCGCACCTCGCTGTCCTTACGTAATGGAAGTATGTGACCGCATGTATCCTGCGTCGACAAAGCTGAAAGAAAGTCACCAAGTGCACTGCTGGCTTCAAGATGAGAGAGCCCAAAAATTTGTAACAACTATAAGCTAGATTTATAGATGAATAGAGAACTTATGAAAGAGGGGGAAATGATGAAAAAAATAGGGTCTTTACTAATGATGTGTGTACTTATATTTGCACTTGCTGCCTGTACGGCCACAAAAGATTCAGGCGCGGAGCCAGAAAAGAAAAGCAGTACAGCAAAAGAAGACGGTAAGGTCCTTTATATGAATAATGGCGCAGAACCTACGTCTTTTGATCCACCTATTGGATTTGATTCATATTCATGGAATATGCTTAATAACTTAATGGAAGGGCTGACTCGTTTAGGAAAAAGCGATGAGCCTGAAGGAGCAATGGCCGAGAAATGGGATATCTCTGAGGACAAAAAGGTCTATACGTTTCATTTACGAAAAGATGCTAAATGGTCAAATGGAGATGACGTGAAAGCAAGTGATTTCGTATTTGCTTGGAAGAGGCTGTTAGATCCTAAGACGGGTTCACCAGCGGCATTTTTAGGTTATTTCATCCAAGGTGGAGAAGAATTTAATACGGGTAAAGGTAGTGCCGATCAAGTAGGGGTAAAAGCGCTAGATGACAAAACCTTTGAAGTTACGCTTAAAAGCCCTCAAGCCTATTTCTTAAGCGTAGTTTCCAATCCAGCGTTCTTCCCAATTAATGAAAAAGTAGCAACAAAAAATCCGAAATGGTTTGCAGAAGCAGATTCGTTTGTTGCGAATGGTCCCTTCAAATTAACTCAATGGAAGCATAACAGTAATCTAGTCATGGAAAGAAACGATCAATATTGGGATGCTGAAAATGTAAAGCTCGACAAGGTAAAATGGGCAATTGTTGAAAATACAAACACAGAATATCAAATGTATCAAAATGGAGAACTAGATGTTTCTGAAATTCCATCGGATTTAAGTGAAAAGCTGCTGAAAGATGGAGATGTTCATATCGAAGACCAAGCGGGAACTTACTTCTATCGCTTTAATTTAGATAAAGAGCCCTTTCAAAACAAAAATATCCGTAAAGCATTTGCAATGGCTGTAGATCAAGATCAAATTGTTAATTTTGTTACAAAGAATAAAGAAAAACCAGCTCGTGGGTTCGTATCTTACGGATTTAAAGATGCAGATGGAAAGGATTTCCGTAAAACGGGCGGCGATTTATTAAAAACAGATGGCAAAGAAGCAAAAGCACTTCTGAAAAAAGGAATGAAAGAAGAAGGATATAAAAAGCTGCCAGCTATTACGCTAACATACAGTACAGACGATACGCATAAAAAAATAGCAGAAGCACTGCAGCAAATGTTCAAAGAAAATCTAGGCGTAGATGTGAAGCTTGCCAATATGGAATGGAATGTTTTCCAAGAAGAACAAAAAGCGTTAAAGTTTCAGCTGTCACGAAGTTCATTTTTAGCTGATTATGCAGATCCAATTAACTTTTTAGAGAGCTTCCAGACGGGTCATTCAATGAACCGTACAGCTTGGAGCAATAAAGAATATGATGAGTTAATTAAACAAGCTATGAACGAAACTGATAATAAAAAACGTTTTGAGCTTATGTATAAAGCAGAAGGTATTTTATTTGATGAGATGCCGATCATTCCTATCCATTTCTACAACTATGTGTTTTTAATCAAAGATAACGTATCTGGAATTGTTCGTCATCCTGTTGGCTATTTAGATTTGAAGTGGGCAGATAAACAGTAAAGTGGAACTTTTCGTCAGAGGGGATTTCAATTCCCTTCTGACCCAAGTTTCACTTTCTTCATTTCTTTACACAAAAGGAGTGTGACAGATGATAAAACCAAAACCATTACAAAAAGGTGATACAGTAGCTGTTATTGCGCCTGCTAGTCCGCCTAATCAGCACAATCTAAAAAAAGGAATAGAATATTTAAAGGGAATAGGATTAAACGTAGTAACAGGCGCACATTTATATAAAAAAAACGGGTACTTGGCAGGGACTGATGAACAGAGAGCAGCCGATATACATGCGATGTTTGCCAATAAGGAAGTAAAGGCAATTATTTGTGCATGCGGAGGGTACGGGACTGCTAGGCTTGCCTCGCAATTAAACTACGATTTAATCAAGCGAAACCCAAAGATTTTTTGGGGATATAGCGATATTACGTTTTTACATACGGCTATTCATCAGCGCACAGGTTTGGTTACCTTTCACGGGCCAATGCTTTCGTCGGATATCGGAAAAGAAGATGTTCATATAGAGACGAAGCAAGCTTTTTATCAATTATTTTCTCACCGTTCTTTTTGCTATACGGATCAAATTAGTTCGCTCGACACTATTTGTGAAGGAGAAGCAACTGGTCAGCTGATAGGAGGAAATCTTACTTTGCTGGTAAGCACGCTTGGTACACCATTTGAACTAGATACGAAAAATAAAATTTTATTTATTGAAGATATTGATGAAGAGCCATATGAAATTGACCGCATGATGACACAGCTGTATATGGCCAATAAACTACAGGATGCAGCGGGAATTATTATCGGAGATTTTCATAACTGCTATCCTAAAAAACGTACAGAGTCGCTTTCATTGGAAGAGGCATTAACAAGTTACCTAACTTCTTTAAAAAAGCCTGTTATGAGAGGGTTTTGCATCGGACATTGCTCTCCTCAAACACCTGTGGCGATTGGAAGTTATGCCACGATGTCGACGTATGAACGAATGGTGGAATTTGAATCCGGTATTACATTACCAAAAGATAAAGTCGAACGCTGAAGGTTAAACCTGCGGGGAGGAGAAATAAGTGATGGATAAAAAAACGTATTACGTTTGTGTGGCTGTGGCGACTGTGTGGACTTCCTATGACTCTTGCAGAGAAATAGATGACAATGCAACAAGTGTCCCAGTAAAACTAGATAAATGGCTAGAACAATTAACGTATACACGTCGGTTGGAGCTTTGTGAGAAAAATTTAGTTCAAACGCAGCTGTTACTAGGAGAAGAAGTATACGTAACGGAACGGAAAGGTAAATGGGCAAAAATCGTTATTCCTTCTCAGTTTTCTTCTAAAGATGAAAGAGGATATCCCGGGTGGGTTCCTTCCCACCAACTGATTTCCCAAGCTGAATATTCTCCATTGAATAAACCAACGGCAGTGGTAACAGCAGCGATTGCGACACTGCAGCTAGCGGAAGAAGCCTTACAAATTAGTTATCAAACGCAGCTGCCTCTTTTAAAAGAAGATAAAGAATGGCTAGAGGTTCAAACGCCGGTTGGCAGTGGGAAAATAAAACGTCAAGATGCTGTTGTAATAGAGGATAGAAACCGTAAAGCAACAAAAGGAACTGGAGGTATGATTATTGCAGCAGGAGAACAGTTTTTGAATCTTCCATATTTATGGGGTGGCATGAGTGCTTGGGGATATGATTGTTCCGGGTTTGCCTATGCTACTCATAAAGCAAACGGCTATCTTATTCCAAGAGATGCCACCGATCAAGCAAGGCGAGGCAAAGAAGTAGGATTAGACTCTATTCAACCTGGAGATTTGCTGTTTTTCGCTCATGAAAAAGGTGAAGGTTCTATCCACCATGTTGGTATTTGGTATGGTAACGGAAAAATGCTTCATTCACCTAAAACGGGTAAAACCGTCGAAATCATTGAATTAAAAGGAACGCTTTATGAAGAAGAGCTGTGCGCAGCCCGGCGCTATTATTAGGAGGTGGCAGTTATGACAACAAAGCATTTGTTAGAAGTAAAGCAGCTGAGCAAGTATTTTTCGATTACGAATAAGCAGGTTTTAAAAGCAGTAGACGGCGTGTCTTTTCATATTTCAAAAGGAGAAACCTTTGGACTTGTTGGTGAATCCGGCTGCGGAAAATCAACTGCCGGGCGAACAATCATTGGGTTGTATAACCGTACATCGGGAGAGGTGCTTTATAAAGGAAAAAACGTGCATGAGCTATCAGAGAAAGAGAAATTTGCTTTTCATCGTAATATGCAAATGATTTTTCAAGATCCATATGCTTCACTAAACCCTCGTTCTACCGTAAAGGAGATTATCTCAGAACCAATGGAGGTTCACGGACTTTATTCGAATAAAAAAGAAATGCTGAACCGGGTGTATGAGCTGCTAGAAGACGTAGGGCTAAATCGTGATCATGCCAATCGCTATCCTCATGAGTTCAGCGGCGGGCAGCGCCAGCGCATAGGAATTGCGAGAGCTTTAGCGTTAAATCCAGAATGCATTATTGCAGACGAACCTATTTCTGCTTTAGATGTATCTGTACAGGCTCAAGTAGTTAATTTATTAAAGAAACTCCAAAAAGAAAAAGGATTAACTTATTTATTTATTGCACATGACTTGTCGATGGTAAAGCATATAAGCAGTCGTATTGGAGTTATGTATTTAGGGCATTTAGTAGAATTAACAACAAGTGCGGAGCTGTACCAAAAACCGCTTCACCCGTACACTCAAGCTCTACTGTCAGCTATTCCTATTCCTGATCCTGACGTTGAGGATAATCGGAAGCGAATTGTTCTTAAAGGAGAATTGCCAAGTCCAATGAACCCGCCCTCGGGCTGCGTGTTTAATACGCGCTGTCCTCTTGCAGTAGCAGCCTGTAAGACTCAAAAGCCAGAGTGGCAGGAAGTTGAAGACAATCACTTTGTAGCCTGTCACTTATATAATCAAAAGATAATGAGTAACAACTATATTGAAACAGCTGCGACAAAATGATGGAAAAAGCGAGAATGAAAATCGAAGATGCAGTTACTACGTGGAAGCGGAGTAATAATGGACTTATACGTATTCATATTGAAGGAAAAGAATCCATACGGATTAATTCTTTTATCCAACAACGAGCAGCAAGTACAATCAAACTGCTGCTTGCAATAGAAGCGTTTCGTCAAATTGATGCGGGCATCTTGGCTTTAACATCTGCCATTCAAAGAATGGAAAAAAACACGGTTGGCGGAGCAGGCGTACTTAAAGCTCTTCCGCAGTTAACACATATTAAAGTGGAAGAGCTGCTTACCCTTATGATAATTGTTTCTGACAACACAGCTACTAATGAGCTCATTTTTTTAGTAGGATTTGAAAAAATTAACGAATGTGCTAAAAATCTAGGATTAAAGAAAACCGTTTTAAACCGCTATATGATGGACGAAATCGCTGTTGAAAAAGGGATTGATAATTATACGTGTGCCTCTGATGTAGTAAAGTGTCTAAGGGAAATATATGAAGGAAACCTTTTGCAAAAATCTAGTCGCGAAAAAATAATGAGAATGTTAGAAATGCAGCAGTTTCAGCATAAGCTTCCAGCACGTATAGGATCAGCGTTTCAAGCTGCGAATAAGACTGGAGAACTACAGGGAGCAGAACATGATAGTGCTATTCTCATGCGAGGTAACGAAACGTATTATGCCGTTGTTTTGATAGATGGACTAAGTGACAATGAACAGGGAAGGAGATTAATTGCTGATATTGGATATCTTCTGTCATCTAACATCTAAAAATCTCTTGACCATATACTTCAATAAGCGGGATTAGTTTGCTCCCTTTTATTTAATGTCTTCTATCAAAGAAAAACGCACATTTACTAATAATAAATGCTTGTCTTCTCAGATTTTGGCGAGACCGTTGTTTGCTGCGCTGGATTTGTGCTAGTAATAGATAAACATGTTCTTTTTCATAAAATTTTATGAAAAAATAATGATAAATCATTCATCCTATACCAACTTATTCATATTTTTTATATAATAGAATAATAGTATATATTTTAAACGAATAGTGAATGTCTATGCAAAGCAGCAAGGAGCATGAAATTATTCGATTCATAAATGGTGGTGTATGTATGGCAAACGAACATGTAATGATAGATATTATAAAAGCATTTAAACGCAATTCAACTGAATCCATTGCCATGGATTTAATTAAGGAAGTGCGAGGGACATTTAGTCCATTACCTAAATATATAGCGGATTTAATTGATGAGCTGAGAAAATTAAATTTAAAAGACGAAGTGATCAGTGTAATCTTGTATCAATCTGTATATGTGGCAGATCATCAATTTAATATTAAAGATACCATTACCAATCGTCAGTTTGTAAAAGATACGATTGAAATGGGCAGAAGATGGGTGCATCAGTACGGCCGAATTGAAACAGTAGAAGAAGCAATTCATATTGCAGAGCAAGTGTCTACAAAAGAGGACTTGCCTCATCATTTGCAAACAGCAACAATTGACGAAAAAATTACGCTTGAGGTGCAGCTTGATCATCAAACGTATGAAATGTTAAAAAATATAGCGGTTTATTATGATCATCATTCCTATGAACAGTCAATGACTGTAGCAATTAATCGTTTATATACGCAGCTGCGCGATGCACAATCAAAAAATAGTTAAATGTCAAATCTCACATGTTTCGTGCACCATGTGAGATTTTTTAAGATGTGAAAGAAGCGCAGATGAAAATGTCTTGCTCCATCATTCACCAAAAGGAGGGAGAACATAGATGAGGATATATTTATCTCCTCTTCAAAAAAAAGATGCTTCTAAAGTTTTTGAATATTGGTCGGATGAAGAGGTTACTAGATATATGAATATTGAGCCCTTTACGACGCTTTATCAAGCGGAAAGCATGATTGCACTTCTCCAAAGTTTGACGAAAGAAGGGAAAGCAACACGCTATGCTATTCGATTAAAGACTTCCGATGAGATCATTGGAACCTGCGGTCTAAACCGTATTGATTATGTTAAAAAGCAAGCAGAGATTGGGTATGATTTAGGCAG
This sequence comes from Priestia sp. AB, assembly GCF_028369225.1. Classification (NCBI taxonomy): domain Bacteria; kingdom Bacillati; phylum Bacillota; class Bacilli; order Caryophanales; family Bacillaceae; genus Priestia; species Priestia sp. AB. The sequence goes on along the minus strand of NZ_JAQMYN010000002.1, from coordinate 276,674 downwards.
ACCTTTTTGGAAAAAGGGCCTCATGACAGAAGCGCTCTGCCTTTTGCTAGAAAAAGCTTTTGAAGAGTTTCATATACAAGAAATTGAAGCAAAAGTTGATCCTAATAATAAAGATTCAATTACTCTTTTAAAAAAATTTTCGTTTCAACTAGAAGAGGCGTATGAGTCAGATGATTGTACTTGTTTATACACCGTCAACAAGGAAAAAGTGAGCGTGATATTGTCAGGACGTTCAAAAGGTAAGAAGTAAATCGAGCATAAGTTCTTTTGAAATAGTAAATATTTTTAGGCCTTAACCGATAACAAAGAAAAGAACGAATTGAAGGAAGGTCATGAATGAATCATCATACACATTTACTAGAAGGGACGTACAATGAGTTACTCGTTACACTCTCTTTCCTTATCGCTATTACTGCGGCGTACGCTTCTTTTGGGTTAGCTAATCGTGTAAAAATTTCCCGGGCAAAATTTATTCAGTTTTGGTTAATCAGCGGGGCATTTACATTGGGGATAGGCATTTGGTCAATGCATTTTATCGCCATGCTTGCTTTTCACCTGCCCGTAGATGTTTCATATAATTTATGGTTTGTTCTTCTCTCAATCTTGGGAGCAATAACGGGATGTTATATAGGCCTCTACCTCATTCACAAACAAAAGAAAAGTATAAAAGCACTTATCACTGCAGGGAGCTTTATGGGAGCGGGAATTGTTTTTATGCACTATTTGGGCATGATGGCTATGGAGCCAATTATGATTTCATATGATTCATTTATCGTTTTTCTCTCTATTCTTATTGCTGTTGCTGCTTCTAATACAGCTTTGTGGCTTGGTTTTTATTCAAAGCTAAATGAAGGGAAGCTTACCGTTTTTGCTAAGGTTATTTGTTCTACTATTATGGGCATTGCTATTGCAGGTATGCACTATACGGGCATGCAGGCAGCTTCTTTTTCAGGAATGTCAATGTTTGAACACTCAAACGGTTTTGCTTTAAATCCAATATATTTATCCGTCGTTATTGTTTTTTTTATTGTCTGCCTATTTACGGCTGTGTTTTTAACCATTTTTATGGATCGACGCGTACAAAAACAAGAAGTTTTAAAATGGGCTTTTTTTGAATCCGCCTTAGATGCTATTTTGGTGATCGATGAAAAAAGACATGTTTTATCGCTCAATTATGCAGCGGAAACGCTTTTCTCTCTTAAAGCATCAGATGTAATCGGGAGTAATGTTGTTAAGCTGCTGCCCTTCTATGAGTCTTCTTCTCTACAAGATGGACGAACTGAGCACTCCCTTTTGATAAGTAATAGAGAAGTTACGGTTGAGATAACGGTGATGGCGGTAGGAATTGAAGAGACGGTTGAGTATATGCTGTATATCCGCAATATGACGCAAGAGCGCGAAGCGGAAAAAACGTTGATTGAAGCAAAAAATCGCTATGAAAACTTGTTTTACTCCTCTCCATTGGCAATTATGGTCCATCGAGAAGAAGAGGTCGTGTCTGTGAATGATGCTATGATTCAGCTTTTAGGAGTAACGGAAGACCAGCTCGTTGGTAAATCGTTATATGATTTCTTTTCATCTGAACAAGTTCCTGATATTAAAAAAGGATTGAAGGCAGTAAAGGATAGAAAAGATGAGCCAAGATCTCCATTAGCTCAGTTGAAAATGTTTAATGCGTTAGGTAAGGAACTCTTCTTAGAAGTAAAATCTACGCTCATTCAAATTAATGGAGAGACGCTTTTTCAGACAGTAACTAGAGATGTAACGGAACAGAAAAAAGCTCAAGAATCGCTTCAATATATGGCTTTTCACGATATGCTAACAGATTTACCAAATCGAAGTATGTTTTCAAGCATTGTAGAGAAATCCATTGATTCAGCAGCTGCTTCAGGAAAAAAGCTTCATTTCTTATTTTTAGACCTAGATCGTTTCAAACAGGTAAATGACACGCTTGGTCATCATGCTGGAGATCAGCTTATGCTTCAGGTTGTTGATCGAATGAAGAGCTGCATAAGAAACCAAGATGTGCTTTCGCGTTTTGGAGGAGATGAGTTTTTAGTTTTACTGCATGATAGGACTGATGAAGAAGTGAAAAAAATCTGTCAATCATTAAATGAATGCTTATCCACTCCTTTTGTAGTGCTATCGAGAGATGTTTATTTAGGGGTAAGCATCGGAGTTAGTTTATTTCCTAAAGATGGAAAAATGCTTGAAGTGCTAGTTCGCCATGCTGATTTAGCGATGTACGAAGTCAAAAAACAAGGGCGTAATCATTATCTGTTTTATCAAAAAGAAATGCAGGTTCATACTACGCGACGAATGAGAATTGAAGATGGGTTACGCAAGGCTTTTGAGCTGGGCGAAATGGAGCTTCACTATCAGCCGAAAGTCAATATTCAAAGTGGCCATATTGTTGGAGTGGAGGCTTTAATCCGGTGGACTCATGCCGAGATGGGCGTCATTTCTCCTGCAGAATTTATTCCGATTGCTGAAGAAACAGGCGTTATTGTTACACTGACGAAATGGGTATTAAAAAAAGCGTGCCATCAAAATAAGTATTGGCAGCTTCAAGGACTTCCTCCCTTAAAAATGAGTGTGAACATATCAAGTGTGGATTTTGGGACAACTGATTTTGTTGATTATGTGTTAGGTGTCTTGCGTGAAGTAGAGTTAGAATCACGATATTTAGAACTTGAAATTACAGAAAGTGTAACGATGAAGCATGTTGAGCAAACAATCGAAAAGCTACAAATCTTAAAAGATGCAGGAGTATTTATTTCGATTGATGATTTTGGCTCAGGATACTCCTCGTTCAGCTATATTCAGAAGCTGCCTATTCATACGCTGAAAATTGACCGGTCTTTTATTAAAGATTTAGATCCTAATACAACGGAAGTATCGATTGTCAGAGCCATTATTACACTAGCCAAAAGTTTGCAGCTATCCGTCGTAGCAGAAGGTGTAGAAGAAGTTGAACAAGTAGAACTTCTTCATAAAGAAAAATGTGATGAAGTGCAGGGATACTATTTCTCCAAACCGATTTCAGCGGAGGAATTTTATGAGAAATTTCATAAAATCGAAGAAAAAATGGAATTTGTTCATTAATGTAAAAAGCCGTTCTTATTTAAAAGAACGGCTTTTTACATTTAAGGTCAGAGCTAACAGTTTATACAATACATAGATTCCAAGGTATGCACCGGTTAATAAAAAAGCTGAATTTAAAAAGATTGCATGAATGCTCGTCATAAAAACAGTATGGTTTTTTAAGATACGATAGATAGAAGCAGCAGCTATATTTCCAAATACTAGCGCTGAAAGAAGGGCTAACGTATTAAAAACTAGCTCTGCTCCTTTCCATTTGAGTGAGAAAAAGAGCATGATAATAGGAATAATAATACTTCCAGAAACTAGCAGAAAAATCAATGGACCATCTCCAATACGTTATCTTATTACAGTTACATAAGATAATGTTTTTGCTTATTTTTAGATAGTCTTCCCTTTTTATAGTCTGTTAAGCTTTTTTCTTCCATTTTTTACTTATATAAAAAAGTAAGATGATGGATAAAACCATTAAAATGATTTTGCCTTGCATAGATCCTTGTGAAATATGATAAACCGAATAAACTTCAATAAAAAGCGCTGGAATTTTTCCAAGTGCGCTAGCAGAAATGAATACCGCAAAGGAGCCTTTTCCTATAGCGCTGAAGAATGTAATGAGGCCTGATGGAACAAAGGGAAGTAAACGCAAAGAAAGAATCAATATAAAACTCTCTTTCCCTTGTACGCGCAGCAGCTTCAGCGACTTGGAGTGAGAAGGTGTTTTTGTATGAACAAGTGTACGGAAACCTTTTCGATACAGCCAAAAAGAGAGAGCTGCACCTAAAACTTCTCCAATAAAAGAAAGCAAAAATCCGTTCCAAAAACCAAATAATTTTACGTTTACGAACGTAAGGGGCGCACTTGGAAATACGCCCGTAATGCTAATAAGGATGTTCAAGAGAATGCTGATAAACCCAGCTGATTCTAAATGTTCAAGCAGAAATGTTTGAAGATAGTCAGTCATGGTTATACTCCCATTTATGTTTTACTTGTAGGGCTATTTTAGATGATTTTCTACTATTATATAATTTTTGGCATGAAATAAGTAGGTAAGCAGTTTATAAAAAGCGAAACAGGGTAACTACTTACTAATGAAAGATGATTTACTGATTTGAAGGGATGGACAACTCATGTTGAAATTTTTGCTTGTTATTGTAGTTGTATTATTAATTATTATGATTTTTAAACGCTTTATCCGAAAATGAAAATGCTAACTAAGCAGCTCGTGGGATCTTTCTCACGAGCTCTTTTGTGGAGCTATTCAGTAGCTCAACAATACACTTTTTACCTGTGATGAATATCACTGCAGCTAGGGAAATGAAGGGGTAAGATAGAAATGGGAGGGAGGTATATGGAATTATTATTCTATCTCAGCACTTATTTATCAGGGGGAGCTATCGCATTATGGCTAATTAATGCAGCATTTAATGGATTATTAAAATAACAGAGGGAGAGAAAATGAACGATTCTAAAGGTATATTTAACGATAAAGAAAGAAAGCTTGCTCGCTATTTGGAGACGTACACAACTGAGCAGATTTTAACTGAAGCAGGCATGTCTTCGTCTGCTGCGCTATATGAGTTGAAAAAAATAAGATTACCGCGGGCGGTTGCTAATACGATTGTTTATTACGTACTGGCAACAAATAATCAAAAGCTGGTTATGTACAAACTGCTCATGTTAGCTGGCGTTTGTAAAAAGCTTGGCATTCAAGATGCACAGGCAGCCCTCACTTTTATCAAAAAATATTACGTTTGTCATCAGCATTTACACTAGAAAGTACATTTGTCTGAGGGGGAAAAGAGATGAATATTGTCCAGTTTAAGCAGCGTTCATCTGCAAAAAATGATCAAGGCAGAGAACAGCCGTTTCAATGTTTCATTGAGGGAGATCGATTTCAGTTAGATTTGTATATGACATATTTATTTCATCGCTGCCATCCTAGCAGGTATAGATATAACCGTGCTAACAGAAAGGGTAGGATGTAATGATAAGATACCAGTGGTAGCGGCTTCATTTTTCCTGATGGAATAATGAAGCCGTTTGTTGTGTTAGAAAGAATGATTTACTATGATGTAGTTAATGATAAAAGAAAAAGGAAGGGAAGGAACGTAATGGATTTACATAAGTGGGAATATTGGATTTCAAAGCTCGGGCTTCAGCCTCATCCAGAAGGAGGGTTTTATAAACAAACCTATCGCTCCAATGATGAAATTTCTGATAAAGAAGTGTCATCGCAGTTTGATGATAAACGCTTTCTATACACGAGTATTTACTTTTTATTAAGGTCTCAAGATGTATCGCATTTCCACCGGCTGCAATCAGATGAACTATGGTACTATCATGGGGGAAGTCCTTTAACCATTCATATTATTTACCGCGACGGAACCTATCAAGAAGTAAAACTAGGTACAAACTTAGAAAATGGAGAAGTTCCTCAATTTTTAGTTCCAAGAGATACGATTTTTGGTTCCTCTGTGGCAAATGAGAATACGTTTTCTCTCGTTGGATGCATGGTCGCACCAGGTTTTGATTTCCGTGACTTTGAATTATTCACAAAACAGCAGCTGCTTGATGAATTCCCCGAGCATGTTGTGATCATCGACAAATTAGGGTACGATAAATTGCCAAATGATTGAAAAGCATGCATCTCGGTTTGATGCATGCTTTTTTCATTTGAACCAGCCTTTTTCCTTAAAGCGAGTAATGGCTTCAATGCGGTTCTTTACTTCAAGTTTGTCTAGAATGGTAGAAATATAATTGCGCACCGTTCCAGTCTTAATAGATAGTTCGTCAGCAATTTCTTTTGTGTTTTTTCCATCAGCTACTAGAGCTAATACTTCTTTCTCTCTAGCTGTAAGAGGACTGGTAGATTCACTATATAAGTCATCCACTAATTCTGGAGCATAGAGGCGTCTGCCTGCCATCACGCTTCGAATGGAATTTGCGAGTTCTTCACTCGGACTATCTTTTAGCAAGTATCCGCTTACGCCGGCTTTCAAAGCTCTTTGAAAATAGCCGGAGCGAGCGAATGTTGTCAAAATGATGACTTTGCAGTTTAAATCTTTCAGTTCCTCTGCAGCTTCAAGCCCAGTTTTAAGAGGCATCTCGATATCCATTACGCATATATCTGGCTGGTGCTGCTTAGCAAGTGATACGGCTTGTTCCCCATTTGAAGCTTTTCCGACAACTTCCATGTCATCCTCTAAATTTAACAAAGAGCCTAAAGCCCCTAACATCATTTGCTGATCTTCGGCAATGACAATTCGAATCATAATTGTTCCTCCTTAATATGTTTAACGATGTTTGGAACTGTAATATGAATAATCGTCCCCCCTTGACTGGAGATATCAAGATGGCCGTTTACAAACTCCAGCCGTTCTTTCATTCCTAAAAGACCGTTTCCTTTCCAGCAGGTTTTCTTCGTATTGATACCAATTCCATTGTCCTCTACCGTTATGCCTACTTCTTTTGCAGACTGATGTAAAGTAATCGTGCAAACGGTGGCTTGACTATGTTTGACCACATTGGTTACTGCTTCTTTTAAGCACATGCTAAGAATATTTTCAATGAGCAACGATACATTCTCTAATGAAATGGCCTCTTCTCCTACAAACTTAATTTCGGCAGCTTCTAAAAGCTCTTGAACGCGTTTTAGTTCTTCACTAAGGCGGATTCCACGCATTTGAGAAACCATGTTTCTCACTTCATTAAGAGCCGTGCGCGCTGTTTGCTGGACATCTTTTAATTCTGATTTTGCTTTTTCAGGATCTTTTGTAATAAGTTTTCTTGCTAAATCACTTTTTAGACCGATAAGAGACAGCTTTTGTCCTAACGTATCGTGCAGATCGCGAGCTATCCGCTGGCGTTCTTCCTGTTTTACAAGCTCAGAAATACGTTTATTTGCATCTTCAAGCTGTTCTTCCAGACGGTCTCGCTTCTTCCGATTATAAATGCTAAATGGCAGTACAATCACACTGATGGAAATTACAAAAATGAAAGGCAGCTGTTTTAAAAAGATCTCCTCTTGCATAACAACGTTAAAGTTTACAGAAATAACGGTGCTAATTAAATGAACAGCATACAAAGTGAAGAAAGCGAGTCGTTTTTGGATATTTCCAATAAAATAAGCGATAAAAAAAGCAAAGTAAAAGGCAAAGTAAATATAATTGAAAATAGTTGTCAGGGCTAAGGAAATAACGATTAACAAAGCCGTCCATACGTAAACGGACTTGCCTGTTGAAACAAACGCAAAACGATAGAAAATAAAAAATAAGATGGTGAGTAACGAACCAACAATAATGTGATTCATGGATGAAGACTGTAAAATAAAATAAAATGGTAGAATGACAAATACCGTCCATATGTAAGGAGATAGCCCAGTGATTTTTTGGAAAAACGTATATTTTTTCATAAAGAACCTCGTTTACTTGTTAAAATACACTATTAGTTTACCACAAAGTAGAACGAAATAAGTTTAGAGAGATAGATAAAACAGTCAAGCTTTTGAAAGCTTGACTGTTTTGTTTTATTTTATTAAAGTTCTGCTTTTGTTTGAGATGAAATTCTGCTTGCTTTTGGTGTAGCTGAGCGTGTTTTTATTTCTTTAAAGCTCACAAACATTTTGTTTTCTTCATCCCATAGACGGAATCGAAGAGAGCGAAGACTTGTTGCGAGTGTAATGGTTGGTACATTTTGAAGAGGCTGTGTGTGTTGATGAACAGCTTCAAGCTTATAGTTGGGCACTCTTGGGCTTAAATGATGTACATGGTGAAACCCAATATTGCCTGTTAGCCATTGCAATAGTTTTGGAAGCTTGTAAAATGAACTTCCTTCAACGGCTGCTTTTACATAATCCCAGTGCTCATCTTCTTCAAAATAAGAATCTTCAAACTGATGCTGTACATAAAACAGCCAAATTCCAATTGAACCTGAAATGAAGAAAATCGGTCCTTGAATTAATAGGAACGCCTGCCAACCTACCAACCAGCAGGTCGCTGCTGCTAATGCAACGATCAATACATTTGTAAGATACGTATTCATTCTTTCTTGTTTCTTCGCATTTTTTTGATTGAATCGGTTTGTAATCAAAAATACATATATAGGTCCCACGCCGAACATAATGAACGGATTGCGATAGATACGGTAAGCGATTTTTTTCCAAATAGAAGCTTCTTTATATTCTGTTACGGTTAACACCCAAATGTCACCCGTACCTCTTTTATCTAAGTTGCTGCTTGTTGCATGGTGAATTGCATGGCTATGTCCCCATTGACTGTAAGGGAACATCGTTAAGACACCGGTAATGGTTCCGAGAATTTTATTGTGTTGTCTACTCTTAAAGAAAGAGTAGTGACAACAGTCATGAAAAATAATGAATATTCTTACTAAAAATCCTGCTGCGATAACAGTTAGCGGAAATGCTAAAAAATAAGAAATTGAAAGGCTCTCATAAGCGAGAAACCACAGTGTGAAAAAAGGTAAAAAAGTATTAATCAATTGTCTTATGCTGTCTTTCATTACTGCTTTTTCAAAAGGTGCAACTTGTTTTCGTAAATTTTTTTGTTTTTGTATAGTCATATGAAATTCCTTTCATCACCGTATATTACCCTCAGTATAAAGAGATTTTTCTGACTATTTAAGACATACGTGTCATATAGAAACTATGACAGTTGTCATATATACGTAGGGGGAAGCTGTAAAAAATGAAAAAAAGCGGTATTTAACAGTCTGCAGTTCTGATAAAATTATACAGTGAAGGCTTATTGCTACGGAGTATTTAAGAAGAAAAAAGGAGTTTGAAATGAATAAAAGAAATAGATGGGTATATCTTCTTCTAGCTTTTGTGATCATGGGAGCAGGCCTTTTATCAAGAAAACTTACCGCGTATCTTCCTCACATCGTAAATATATATGCGGGAGATTCGTTATGGGCCTTAATGATTTTTGTCAGCGCGGGTTTTTTGTTTCCTGCATGGAGGACAAAAATGATTGGTATGTTTGCTATAGTGTTTTGTTACTTCATTGAATTTACACAGCTGTATCACGCTCGGTGGATTGATGACATAAGAAAGACTCCGCTAGGAGGGCTCATTCTGGGGTATGGCTTCTTATGGAGCGATATACTAGCTTATTCGATTGGAGTCGGGGTAGGAATGAGCTGGGAGTATTATAGACATCGATTTAAAAGATCCGCCTAGCAAATACGGTTCAACGAATCTTAGAACTCAGCTGAGGATGGAATAAGCCGTAAGGTTATGAAGCAGGATGTATATACATAAAAATAAATTTATGCATAAAAATTTTTTACTTAAAACCAATTGTCTATTCGTTGAAGGAGAGGAAGAGAGGGGATTATTTGAACTTAATAGCCTGGATGATTATTGCATGTGAAATCGCTTTTTGGATAGTCATCGTTTTAGGATTAGCAGCAAGGTATATGTTTAAAAAACAAAAGCTCAGTTTTTTTATTTTAGCTCTAACACCTGTTGTTGATTTTTTTCTTCTGATTGTGACGAGCGTAGACCTTTACGGAGGTGCTACAGCGACGTATGCTCACGCTATTGCAGCCGTGTATATTGGAATTTCGATCGCTTTTGGAAAAAGTATGATTCAATGGGCAGACGAACGCTTTCAATATTATGTGATGAAAAGCGGAGAAAAACCTCATAGGCGCTATGGAAAAGAATATGCAAAGCATTATTTTAAGTCATGGCTACAGCATCTTGTTGCTTACGCTATTGGAGCAGCTCTTTTAGCGGCGATGATGTATATAGTACCAGATGGAAAAACCAACGTGCTGCAAAATGTAGTGGAATTTTGGACAGTTATTGTAGGAATTGATTTCTTATTATCTCTTTCTAATTTCGTTTGGCCTAAAAAAGAAAAAGAGTCCGGTTATACCAACTCATAAAAAGACATCGTCATGCGTGTAAAACAAAAAACCTCCCCGTAAGGAGGTTTTTTGTTTTACCATCCAGGGTATAGGTATATGAATGATGCTTGTCTGAGGTAGTTCAGTTTAGTTGCTTAAGCGGCTAAACTGCTTTTTGTGCAAATATATGTACAATTTATGTAGCGTGCATGATAAGAATTCTGTGTATTCCATATACTACCTCATATGAAAGATAGACAAGTGATACAATACAGTTTGTTTTTAGGAGAGCTTTTATGAAAAAACGCCGGTTGGACTTTATTTTTTTATTTATTATTTTACTTTCCATTTATGCTTTCTTTTTTACCTCTATTGATGTTCATTGGAAGTATGCCTTAGTTGGATTATATGGGGTCATCATTTTCATTTGTATGTATTCACTTATGCTTGAAAATCGAACGCCTGAAAGTACGTTGGTTTGGATGTATGTCCTCTTTTTCTTCCCTGTTGCAGGCTTTTTCTTTTATTTGTATTCAGGACAGCTCTATTTAAAGGGGCATATGTTTAAAAAAAAGCGTATGCATAACCGAGAGATGCTTAGAAAGATGGCAGACAAAGAAACGACGCCTGATCTATCGCCGCTTCAATCTCACCAGCGTTACTTTGCTCAGTATCTTCAATGTGTATCTTTGACGAAGATGAATGTTCATACAAAAACCTACGTCCTTAAGAACGGGCAAGAAACGTTTAATGAAATCAAAAAGCATTTGCAATCAGCAAAACAGTTTATTCATATGGAATACTATATGTTTCACTCAGATTCTCTAGGAAAAGAAATCATTGATATTTTAATAAAAAAAGCAAGCGAAGGTATAGAAGTGCGCTTTACATTCGATACAATGGGAAGTTTTACACTATCGGGTTCAGATATTAAACGAATGAAAAAAGCGAATATAGAAGTGCAGCCTTTCTTACCTATTAAGTATGGATTTTTCAATCAAAAATTTAACTTTCGAAACCACCGTAAAATAGTCGTAATTGACGGGGAAGTAGGTTTTGTAGGGGGATTGAATGTTGGGGATGAGTATCTAGGAAAAAACAAAAAAATTGGTTTTTGGAGAGATACTCATCTGATGCTAAAAGGAGAATCTGTTCAAACTTTGCATTCGATCTTTATGTTCGATTGGGAATACGTTTCTGGAGAATGCTTAATTAACAATGAAGCGTATACAAAGCCTCATCCTGTCGAAGGAGAAGGCTTTGTGCAAGTGGTGGCGACAGGGCCGGATACGCAGGAAAATATGAGTGATTATTACTATACTATGATTACAAGCGCGACGAAATCAATCTGGATTTCAACTCCTTATTTTGTTCCAAATGAAGCCATAAGAACCGCCCTTCGTATTGCGGCTAGAAAAGGTGTAGAGGTACGGATTATGGTACCAGAAATTAATGATGGCTTTCTGACTCAATATGGAACGAGGTCATATTTTGCTGAACTTCTTCGCTGTGGAATTGAAGTATATTCGTATAGAAAAGGGTTTTTGCATCAAAAAATTGTGATTATAGACGGAGACATGGCTTCGGTCGGTACTGCAAATATGGATATGAGAAGTTTTCATCTGAACTTTGAAGTTAATGCATTTTTAATTGAAGGAGAGACGATTCAAACGCTCATCAAAAATTACGAAGAAGATATTGAAGACAGTCATTTGATCAAACCAGTAGCATTTTACAAGCGAAGCTTAGTAGAACGTTCGAAAGAATCATTTGCTCGCTTATTTTCAGGTGTTTTATAAAATAAAGTTTGTTTTCAAAAAGCAGGAGGAAACGTATGGGTGAATCTCCATTTGTTAAAAAAGATACGTTTGGTCGAAAGTTACATCGCTTAAAAGAACGTACTAAGCCATTTGTCGAGCGTTTTTCACGGTTTGGTCATGTGGCTCAAGGTGTGGTCTATTTTATCATAGGTATATTAGCAATTCAGACAGCTTTCGGATTAAAAGGCGATTTAGTTACTTCTCAAGGAGCCCTACACACCATTGCAAAGCAGCCGTTTGGATTTTTAATTTTAATTATTTTGGCAGTAGGTTTAAGTGGATATGCGTTTTGGCAAATCATTTCTGCTATTTTTGATCCTCACCACGTTGGGCATGGGGTAAAAGGCGTTTTTACTCGTTTAGGCTATTTAGTGGTAGCCACGTTTTATATTAGTCTTTGTGTGAGTTCGGTAAAAATTTTGCTTCATGCTCACGTTCATACGTCAGGTAAGCATTATCAAACGGTATCAGCCAAGTTGTTATCTTATCCCTTTGGGCAAACCATCATTGCGCTTACAGGTATCGGCGTTATTATCTTTGGGATTGGACAAGTATATTGGGCTCTTTCAGGACGCTTCCTAAAAAAACTAAAGAAAAACGAAATGTCAAAAGAAGAGTGGCGATGGAGCGGGCATATTGGAAAAGCCGGTATTATTGCTCGAAGTATCGTCTTTGGCATTATTGGCTTCTTTCTGATTCGCACGGCTCTTCAAGCAGACCCAGACGAAACGAAAGGGTTAGATGGAGCCCTTGCTGAAGTAGCACAGCGGCCTTTTGGGTCTGTACTGCTGGCTATCGTATCAATCGGGCTTATGGCATACGGAGTATATATGTTTGCAGAATCAAGGTATAAACGAATTGATCCTTAATAAAATTAAAAAGATGAAAAAGCTACTTTTTGGCCTTCTGCTCATATCATATAACAGATAGATAGTGAACAGGAGGAGAGGCAGATGCCATCGGTAGTAGGAGCCGTAAATATCTCGAATGTATTGGTTTCATCTTCAGTGGAGTTTGGTGATTGTCTGGCTATTAAGCCAAAGAGTACAGCTTTTACAACAGTCGGTTCTGGCAGCGGGAACACAGGAAATTTTATGAATATTACAAGCAGTGCCAGTACCGCTAATACAATTGATATGGATATTAAGGATCAAAATGTAGTGGGAAATGCATAAGAAACGAAAGCTTATCGTCATCGGACGGTAAGCTTTTTTATTTGAGTTTTACGTATACCCAGACGTTTCTTTACCACAATGTACCTCTAGGATTCTATCTTATAGGAGTAGTAAACTAGACAGGTGATGTCAAAAAGTGGGGAGGCGAAATTATAAAATGAAGAAAATATGTATGAGCCTGATCGTTCTCTGTCTTTTCAGTGGAGGATTGGCCCCGATGAGTAAAGGAGCCGCTGCTTCTTCAATGGGCACTGTCAAAGGTGACAACGTAAACGTATATCGTTCTCCTTCCTTACGTTCTTCTGTTATGCAGACAGTGAAAAAAGGAGAAGAATTTCCTGTCATTTCATCTGAAGCTGGAGATGCAGCTCAGGTTATTACTCATACGGTAGTGCCGGGAAATACACTATGGCTACTAGCTAAGCAATACGGTGTAACAGTCAGTGATCTAATAAAACAAAATCAGCTGAAAAAGACGGAGCTGATTCCAGGGCAAACGCTGAAAATACCACCAAAAGGCTTGTTACATAAAGTAGTATCAGGAGATACGCTTTGGAAAGTCTCCGTAAAGTACGGTGTAAAAGCAAATGAATTAACAAAGTTAAATCAGCTATCCTCAACAAATATTAAGCCCGGACAAACGCTTATTATTCCTGATTACTATGTACAAGTACAGCTTTTGGAAGGGAAAAAGGGCTGGATCAAAAAATCTGATTTAGTGCAAAAGAAGCATCAGCCTGTAGTTATGGGTTGGAGCTTTAATGAAAAAACAGCAGGATATACAGAATCGATGAAGCAAAAGAATTTAGACGTTGTTTCACCTCGTTGGTTTACGCTAACGTCGAATGACAAAGTTGTTTCATCTTCTATAAATGAATCATATGTTCAAACGGCCCATAAAAACGGCAAAAAAGTCTGGCCGCTTATTGGTAACAATTTTGATGATGTACTTACAAGTGAAGTGCTAAGCAATAAAGCAAAGCGGAAAAAGCTTGTATTATCAATAGAAAGTTCGCTAGTAAAAACAAACAGCGATGGGATCAATGTTGACTTTGAAAACATTAATATCAAAAACAAACAAGATTTTGTTTTATTTATTAAAGAATTAAAAGCAGCGTTAAAACCTCATGGTATGACTATTTCAGTAGACGTAACAAGAGAAAATAATGATCCTTTTTGGTCGGGAAGCTTTGATAGGAAACAGATCGGTCAAGTGGCAGACTATGTCATTATGATGGGATATGAAGAACACTGGGGAGGAAGTCAGGTTCCAGGATCTATTGCTTCACTGCCTTGGGTGAAAGAAGGCACACAACTTCTTATGAAAGATGTACCTGCACACAAAATCCTTCTGGGAGTTCCTTTTTATACGCGAGAATGGAAAACGGACCTATCGACCAAAAAAGTTGTCACCAAAGACTTAACGATGAAAGAAGCCGAAGCTGTTATCTCTTCTAAAAAGTTAGCTGAAAAATGGGATAGCCAAGCCTCACAGTACTATGTAGAATACACGGAAAATGGTACGAAGCATCAAATATGGCTCGAAGACAAAGCATCTATGCAGCGCCGGGTTAAATTAATTAATGACTATCACTTAGGTGGGGCGGCAGCTTGGTATATTGGTTCAGAAACCCCAGATATATGGGAGTTATACAACTTTTAAATAAAAAACACACCTCTTGCTTGATTTAGTGAGGTGTGTTTTTTATTTGCATCATAATGAAGCGTATACATCTATTTACAAACGAGATAAATTTTACAATATTTGTTTTTCTTGAGTTAATTTATAACTATATTCCAAAATGAGCCTATTTAACCTTTTTTTAGTTGGAAACGCTTAATGACTTTACGATAAAGATAATTTATAGTAAATTCAGTTTCTATACAATAAATTTACTAAATGAACAATTAAGTAATTTAATTATTAACTAAGTGAAAGGAATGAATGTTATGGGAAAAGTATTAGTAATAGGCTTTCCAGGTGAAGGGCATGTGAATCCTTCTTTAGGAATTGTAAAAGAGTTGATGGCTCAAGGGGAAAAGGTCGTTTATTACGGCATTGAAGACTATGCTGAAAAAATTCGGAAATCAGGCGCGGAATTTCGTGAATACGAAGATTTTCGTCCAAGTCTTGATATGAGCAACCGGATGACAAACGAAGAGTCTTATGACCGCTATGAAATAATGAATTTGTTTTTAAATGAATCTGAAAATATTATTACTAAAATTATGAGTGAAACGAAACATGAAACATATGATTATGTACTTTATGATTATCACCTTTTAGCAGGTTCCGCTGTGGCCGACCTTCTTCAGCTTCCGAAGGTTTCTCTTTGTACAACATTTGCGTTAAATAAGGAGTTAGCAACTTGTATGATGCCAAGTGGTCAAACAGAACCTGACCAATCTTCCTTTTATCCTCAATTCGAAAAATCATTAAATAAGTTCAACAACCAATATAATACTCAGTTAAAAGATTCCATTGACATTATGTCGAATCCAGGGGATATTACGCTAGTATTTACGTCAGAATTCTTTCAGCCAAACGTATCTGAATTTACGAGTGAGTACAAGTTTATTGGTCCTTCAATTGTTAAACGATTAGACATTGAAGATCCTTCTTACTTACAAAATGAAAATGAAAAAATTATTTTTGTTTCTATGGGAACTATTTTTAATCAGCAGCTAGAAATCTATAACTTATGTGTAGAAGCATTAAAAGATTTTGAGGGTAAAGTTATTTTATCTATTGGTAAAAATACAAAACCTGAAGAATTAGCACACATTCCAGAAAACTTCGTTGTGAAACAATACGTACCGCAGCTAGAAATTTTAAAACGTGCGGATTTATTCATTACTCACGGCGGAATGAACAGCAGCAGTGAAGGGTTATACTACGATACGCCCCTTGTCGTTATTCCAATGGCAGTGGATCAATTTATGGTTGGCGATCGCGTGCAGGAGTTAGGAGCAGGTGTAAAATTAGATAAAAATAATGTATCTGCTGAGCTAATCAAAAAGACAGTTAACGACGTTTTAACTACTCACACATATAAACAGCATGCACAACAAATTGGAGAATCACTTCGCTCAGCGGGAGGATACAAGCAAGGAGTGAAAGAAATTTTCAATGTGGTGCCTGTCAAAGCGTAATAGATGTAAGGCAGCTAGATAACTAACAGAGAGGAGTAAATATAATATGCAGACTATAAAAAAAGCAGTTATACCAGCAGCAGGGTTAGGTACTCGTTTTTTACCCGTTACAAAATCTATCCCAAAAGAAATGCTTCCAATTGTAAATAAACCCGTAATTCAATTTATTGTAGAAGAAGCCTTAAAATCAGGAATCGAAGATATTTTAATTGTTACAGGAAACGGGAAACAAGCAATTGAAAATCATTTTGATCACAATATTCAGCTGGAGCACTTGCTTCATCAAAAGGGGAAAACTGAACTATTAGAAGAAATGGAGCATATCTCTGAACTAGCGAATATTCATTACGTTCGTCAAAAAGAAATGAAGGGCCTTGGCCATGCAATTGGCTGTGCTCGACAGTTTATTGGAAACGAACCGTTTGCAGTTTTACTTGGAGATGATTTAACAGACCCAGATCAGCCTTGTTTAAAACAGCTGATTGACCAGTATAACCAAACGGGATCATCGGTTATCGGCGTACAGCGCGTAGAGGAAGAATCCGTTCACCGTTATGGGATTATAGATCCAAAAGCAAATGAAAACCGGTTATACGAAGTGAATGGTTTTGTAGAAAAACCATCATTCGAAGAAGCTCCGTCTAATTTAGGAATTATTGGACGCTATGTATTTACACCTGACATTTTTGATTATCTTGAAACGCAGGAAGCTGGAAAAGGCGGGGAAATTCAGCTGACAGATGCTATTCAGCGTATGAATATAGACCGTTCTATTTATGCTTACGAATTCGAGGGCGAACGTTATGATGCAGGAGAAAAATTAGATTTTATTTTTACGACTCTTGCTTTTGCATTAAAAGATGAAGAATTAAAAGCACCTCTTTTGACCAAATTCAAAGAACTTATCAGCAAAGAAGAACAAAAAGAAAAAATTGCTGTACAAATTGGGAAATAACCTTCATTTACACACCTTTCTTCTAATTTTTCTTGAAGAAAGGTGCATTTTTTTGCGGAAATGGAACGTTTGACAGCTGGATAGAAAGGGTTGAAATGAGTTTATGTCGAAAACAGAAAATTCGTTTGTATCAGGCATAAAGATTGTATTTACAGACCGGGATTTTCGAACGATTTTTATTTCATTATTTATTATTGGATTATCTGTTGGCGGCTTTATGCCTTATCTAACGGTTTGGGCAACAAATACATTGCATGCCACTTCTTTTCAAGCAGGATTTTTATTTGTGCCAATGAGCATTATTGGTTTAGTCGTATCGTTTTATTTAGCTTCGTTATCAGACAAATGGGGGAAACGAAAGCCATTTATTATTTGGGCGTTACTGATTGGAACCATTTCAAGAATGCCGTTAGCGTTTACGCATTCTTATACAATAGCACTCGTTTTACTTGCTATAGGAGGGTTTAATGCGTTCTCTTTTTTCTTTGCCCTGCTGAATGATTTTATTGTTAAAAAGCAAGAAAGCAAATCGCAGGCAGGTACGATTACTGGTACCGTGCGAATGGCTTTTTCACAAGGCTATATTTTTGGACCTATGCTTGGCGCTTTAATTATTGACCATGGAGGGTATACTCTTTTATTTTTATTATCAGGGTTGTTATCGCTAGCAACTTTAGGGTGGGTTCTTTTTGCGCTTAAAGAAGACAGTATGCCTCAAACTTCAGTTCATGGATCTTCAAAAGCGGCCGGTATACCTTCTGTATTAATAGCTGTATTCGTAGCAGCTCTTTTCATTTTTGCGGGTGATTCCGGGCGTTCTATGTATTTGCCACTCTACATAACGGATACGTTAAAACAATCCGTTTCGATTGTAGGGATTCTCTTTACTGTTACATCTGTTTTTGAGCTAGTATTTATGCCGTTAGGGGGCTATTTTTCTGATAAGATCGGAGTTAAACGATTCTTTATCATTGGAATTGCTTGCCAAGTGCTTTATTTTATTTTAACGAGCCTTCATCTACCGCTGAGTGGGTTAATTGTGCTTCAAGTATTTTATGCTTTTATTCTGTCCGCTACAATGGGAGTGGGAATGGTGTATGCTCAGTCACTCTCTCCGCATCAAATTGGACTAGCCACAACGGCATATATGACCGCTATACAAACTTCAGCAGTTGTCAGTAGCTTAGCTATGGGGTCGCTAGTCAGCGTGATTCCGCTGCCTTCTACTTTTTACATTTTAGCTGTTTTCTCGGTTATTTCAGGTGTGATGTTCCTGTTTATGAAGCAAAAATCAGCTGAGGAAATGAGTTTAAAAGAAAAGTTAAGAAGAGGTTGAGACATTACCAAATTAATTCAATCTAAAGGCGGACAAATAGTGTACATGAGCTGGACTGCTTGTGCCACCGCAGTTGATTTCCGTACAAGTCTTCGCTTTCCGCGGGTGGCGGATGAGCCTCCTCGTCGCTTGCGCTCCTGCGGGGTCTCATCTGTTCCACTTTTCCCGCAGGAGTTTTCGCCTTGCTCTCCAATCAACTGCTAGAAGGACCTAAACAAATGACACATACGTTCACCATAACAAAAAAAAACGAACCATTGATTAATGGTTCGTTTTTTTTACTTTCTCTAAAATATTTTTGCCCCCGCCTCTTTTTTATGAGGCTGTTTCTTGAATTTGTTCGCTGCGATTTTTATTTAAGATTTTGCGGTAGCGGTAATTAACAAAAGCTGCCGCTGCCATACCTACTACTGAGAGCATCGCATCAAAAATAAAGATAATTGAAATATGTCCCGTTTTAGACATGAGCCCTGTTGCTAAAGGCAATAAAATAGCAGCTAATCCAGCAGCCGTCGCGACAATTCCGGTAACCGTTCCTTTTTTGTTCCAGAAAAGCTCGGTCATAACAGTAATCGCTAATTGAAAGACCCCAGCCGTAGAAAATCCCATGAAAAAAGCAGCTGCAATTGCAATAGCAGGTACTTTAACAAAAAGAAGCGTAAGTACGGCTATAAGGGTAATCATCGGGTAAACGAGAATAACCGTTACAGGACGAAGCACTTTGCTTAATAATACAGCTAATACTAAAACAGAGATTAAAGCTCCGATGCTGTAGTAGCTTAAAAGGCGGACTGAGCTGCTTTCAGCCATACCTAATACTTGTTGACCATAAGTAGGGAGCCAAATTTGAGCCACCGTAAAAAGCGCTGTAGAAGTAAATCCAATCACAATAAGAGCAATTCCTTCTTGTTTCATTTTAGGAGCAGAGATAAATTTATTCTCTGCTGTATTTAGCTGTTGAACTGTACTCTGTTCGCGTTTATGATTGGGAAAAGGCAGTTTGAACATAAAGATCATATTTAGTAAATAAATAAGAGCAGGAAGAAAAAAAGCATACCCATAAAACAAATCACGATCTGCAAAAAAGGCAATCATAAACGGCAAAAGTGCCGCTCCTGCAGAAATAAATGCTTTTACAAGAACACTGGCTGAACCTGAAGATTTAGGAAAGACCTCAATCAAAGCAGGGTACGTTCCAGCATCCATAGCAGAGTTTGCAATACCAGCGATAATAGCAAAGATAAAGGCTGTTTGATAATTTGGCGATAATGGAATGCCAATTAAAAAAATCGCCATCGTCAGAGACGAAACAATAATCAAAGGCTTTCGTCCAACTTTATCAGACAAGACGCCTGATAGAGAATACGAAAGCAATTTTCCAATTCCGATAGCAGAAATGATATAGCTGATTCCAGCACCGTCGGTATTTAATTGTTTTGTCAAAAATGACATATTTGATGCAAGCATGATATTGACCATGCCCAGTAGAAAGTAGTTAATATACATACCTGAAGCTGACAGCATGTACTTATTTTTCATCGTTTACACATCCTTACGTAAAAAAGCTTATATGAACTGGATAAAAGTAATCACCCGTTCCTCCTTTTTTCTTCGTTATTTATAAACCTACTTCCATGATAAGTTTATGAAGACATTACCTTTATCTTTTATCATTACATCTATTTCGTCCTTTTTAGTATGTGACTAAATGCCCAGTGCTTCAAATCAATATGAAATCTATTCTAACATGTTTTTAGTGCTTTAAACCAAAAAAGTGATATTTTATAAAAAAATCCTGTCTTCTTTTGCGGATTCACAAAAGAAACCCGCAAAAAATGTTCACTTTAAAGCCAGGCTGCACAAGAAGTGCCTCCTAATAGTGGTTATTAAAAAGGAGAAAAGGGTATTTATAAATTAAGGAAAAAGAAACAAAAGAAGAAAGGTGGAAACAATGAAACACAAAGTATTTTTTGATGCGCAATGTCCTTTATGTTACAACGTAAAAAAAATAATTAAAGCGCTGGACTGGACCAACCGAATCCAGTGGATTCCAGTTCAATACATTGAACGAACGGAGTATAGTTACTTAAAAGAAGAAGGAAGAGACTTATATGATCAAATTCATATGGTGACCAAAAAAGGAGAAGTTCTAGCAGGATTTGAAACGGTCAGACGCCTTTTAGCTGTTTTGCCTCTTACATTTCCAATAGGTGTGCTTTTGCATTTACCATTGATGAACAAAGCCTTTAGCCCGCTATACAAGTGGGTCTCCACAAACCGGTACGACTGGTTTGGGCGCTACGATTCTCCGCGAACCACATAAATATATAAAAGGGACAAGCTTTGAAAAAGCTTGTTCCTTTTGTTTTGAAGACATTATACTTTATACATACTTTAATTTTAAAAAACGTTAATTTAGTGTGACTTAGACGCGTAAATTCTAGAAAAACAGCTATAGCTGAAAGGGAGAACTTATATGATAACAAAATGGACAGCTGAACGAATGCCCGATGTAACGGGAAAAACAGCCCTTATAACGGGAGGAAACAGCGGTATTGGATTTGAAGCTGCAAAGGCTCTAGCTGCGCGCGGAGCAGAAATCATTCTTGCTGTACGTAATGAAGCAAAAGGGAAAGAGGCTGAAAAGAGAATTAAAGCGGCTAACGGGAATGCTAAAGTGACGATTATGTCATTAGATCTCAGTGACTTGATCTCTATTCGACATTTCACCAATCAATTTCTTCAACAATACTCGTCTTTGAATCTTCTCATTAATAATGCAGGCGTGATGGTGCCGCCTCACAGTAAAACAAAAGATGGATTTGAACTGCAGTTTGGCTGTAATCATTTAGGGCATTTTGCATTGACGGGTTTGCTTCTTCCTTTGCTAATGGAAACTCCACATTCACGAGTCGTAACGGTAAGCAGTATAGCTGCTAATTCTGGAGAAATCTATTTTGATAATCTAGACGGGGAAAAAGGCTACAGTCCAATGAAGTTCTATAGACAAAGTAAACTCGCCAACCTGTTGTTTGCAAAAGAATTGCAAAAACGTTTAGAAGCAGCGGGATCAACGACAATTAGTGCGGCGGTGCATCCAGGCATTTCGAATACTAACCTATTATCACGCGGTTCAGGCAAAGAGCCAAACGCTTTGTTGAAGCTTTTGGTCAAGCTATTTAGTCAATCTGCAGAAATGGGCGCGCTGCCTACCCTTTACGCAGCCACTGAAGCAATAGAAGGCGGTGCGTATATTGGGCCGGACGGAAAAGATGCTAAAAAAGGATATCCTGTAAAAGATATGATGGGAGACGTTTTATTTAAACCGGACGTAGCAGAAAAACTATGGAGCGCATCGGAAGAGTTAACAAAAGTGACATATATATTCAAGAAAAGGTAAAAACCAGCGGCTATTGGTCGCTTTTTATCTTTTTTTGAATCAAAACATTATAACGTTATATTTACTTATTTAATTCTTTATGTTATTCTACATTTGTAAAAGCAGAAAAATAATTAACATTAGTGTAAGCGTCATCATAAGGGGAGTGAACGAAATGGAGAATCGGTTTCTATTACGGAATGTCAAATCGGTCACTGAAAAAGAGTTTGATATTGTTATAGAAAATGGAAAAATCTCTGAGATAGCAAAAGCTGGTGAAGGAAAAGCACCGCTTGTTTATGATTACTCAGGAACCTACATATCAAGCGGATGGATTGATTTACATGTTCATGCATTTCCAGATTTCGAGCCGTATGGAGATGAGATAGACGAGATAGGAGTGAAACAAGGAGTAACAACACTTGTAGATGCAGGTAGCTGCGGTGCTGATCAAATAGCAGATTTAGTTCAAAGCCAATATGCAGCAAAAACTAATTTGTTAGCGTTTTTAAATATTTCGCGTATTGGTCTAAAACGCACAGATGAGCTTTCAAATATGGAGTGGCTAAAAGCGGAAAAAATTTTGGAAGCCATGAAAGCATATAGAAGCATTATTGTAGGTTTAAAAGCCCGTATAAGTAAAAGTGTAGTAGGTAAAAGGGGTATTGAGCCTTTATATTTTGCTCGAAAAATGTCTAGTGAAATTTCACTTCCATTAATGGTTCATATCGGATCTGGCCCTCCTGCTATTGAGGAAGTTGTTTCGATTCTAGAAAAAGGAGACATTATTACTCACTATTTGAATGGAAAAGCTAATAATCTATTTGATAATGAAGGAAAGCCGCTTCCACTCCTAATGGAGGCCATCCAACGAGGTGTTCATTTGGATGTAGGGCATGGAAATGCAAGCTTTTCGTTTCAAGTAGCAGAAGCTGCCAAAAAGCATAATGTTAAATTCGATACAATCAGTACAGACATTTATCGGAAGAACCGACTAAATGGGCCTGTATATAGCTTAGCTCATGTATTATCTAAATTTCTTTATTTAGGATACAGCCTTGAAGAAGTAGTTAATGGTGTTACTGTTAATGCGGCAAAATGGCTTAACAGACCCGAGTTAGGAAGGATACAAGTTGGAGACCGTGCCAATTTAACTCTCTTTACTATAGAAGACGAGCCTGTTCTGTTTATTGATTCCGAAGGAGAGCAGAGAGAAGGTAAGCAAATAATTAAAGCAAAAGGAGTAGTTGTAAATGGAACGTTCATTGAATGCTAAATATGGCTTGAAACGAGTAATTAATGCGAGCGGCCGAATGAGCATCTTAGGAGTATCAGCACCAACTGATACAGTAATGGATGCAATGAAGCAAGGAGGACAAAATTACGTTGAGATTGCTGATTTAGTTGGTAAAGCAGGTGACTATATTGCTGACATTCTAGGATCAGAAGCAGCTGTGGTTGTTAACTCAGCTTCAAGTGGAATTGCTCTCTCTATTGCTGCTCTTGTTACACAAGGAAACCGCCGTAAAAGCGAGCGCCTTCATCAAGAGGTCATCTCCAAAAATGAAATTATTATGCTGAAAGGTCATAACGTACAGTACGGGGCCCCAGTTGAAACCATGGTTTATTTAGGTGGCGGAAAGCTTATTGAAGTTGGCTATGCTAATGAGGGTAGAGCGACTCATATTGAAGAAGCGATTTCCGAAAATACAGCTGCTATCCTTTATGTGAAGTCTCATCACACTGTTCAAAAAAATATGATTTCTGTGGAAGAAGCGTGGGAAGTTGCACAGAAAAATAATATTCCATTGATTGTGGATGCCGCGGCAGAAGAAGACCTTCAAAAGTATGTAAAATACTCAGACCTTGCGATTTATAGTGGTTCAAAGGCAATTGAAGGTCCAACATCTGGAATTGTTGGTGGTAAACGTAGCTACATTGAATGGTTGAAAGTTCAATTACATTGCATTGGAAGAAGTATGAAAGTTGGTAAGGAAACAACGTTTGGATTACTTCAAGCTCTTGATGAGTATCGCGAGAAAAAAGATAAAAGTGAACAAGAAAAAGAAAGTTTACAAGCATTGATGTCATTAAAAGATATAGAAGGCGTGAATGTGACAATTGTACAAGATGAAGCAGGTCGAGCTATATTCCGTGCACGAATTCAAATCAGTCCAGAACGGGCTAATACAACTGCGAAAGAGGTTGTAAAAGAGTTGTGTGAAGGTGAAATTGCTATTTATACACGCGATTATGGGATAAGACAAGGATATTTTGATATCGATCCCAGACCTTTAAAGGGCGACGATATACATGTAATTGAGTCTAGAATACGCGAAATTGTAGGAGGAAAGTGACATGTCAAACATTACAAAACGTTTTTATAAAGAGCGCGCAGCGTTAAACGTATTAGCAAACAGTATCGAAAATGCCAAAGAAGTATTTGAGGCTGCAGAAGGGCATGTCTTAGTAGGCGTGTTATCCAAGGATTATTCTACTGTCGAAGAAGCAGTAAAAGCAATGAAAGAATACGGAAAAGAAATTGAAGAAGCAGTATCAATCGGTTTAGGCGCTGGAGACAATCGTCAGGCAGCTGTAGTAGCAGAAATTGCAAAGAATTATGCTGGCAGTCATATTAATCAAGTATTTCCTGCTGTTGGAGCAACACGTGCTAATCTAAGTGAAAAGGATAGCTGGATTAATAGTTTAGTGTCCCCAACCGGCAAAGTCGGCTACGTAAATATTTCGACTGGCCCAGTTAGTGCAGCGCATGATGAACAAGCTATTGTACCGGTCAAAACAGCTATTTCCCTAGTACGTGACATGGGAGGAAACGCGCTCAAGTATTTTCCTATGAAAGGGTTAAGCTATGAAGAGGAATTCCGAGCTGTGGCAGACGCTTGCGGGGAAGAAGGATTCGCTTTAGAGCCAACTGGCGGAATTGATAAAGAAAACTTTGAAACAATTTTGCGTATTGCTTTGGAAGCAGACGTTCCAAAAATTATTCCGCATGTTTATTCGTCAATTATTGATCAGAAAACAGGAAAGACAAAAGTAAATGATGTACGTGAGCTTCTTGAAAAGATGAAAAAGTTAGTTGATCAGCATGGCTAAGAATTTTGCAGCATTTGGAGAGGTAATGATGCGTTTACAAGTACCAGGATATGAATTACTTTCTCAAGCTCATACATTAAGCTATTCGTTTTCTGGTACAGGGGTAAATGTAGCGGCGGGGTTAGCTAACTTCGGATATACGGGATATTTGATTTCTGCTTTACCGGATAACGCTGTGGGAGATGCGGCTGTATCTTATCTTAAAAAGTTAGGTATTTCACAGTCATTTATTAAACGCAGCGGAAAACATGTCGGTATGTATTTTTTAGAAAATGGGTTTGGGTCCCGATCTAGCCGGGTTACATATACCAACCGTTTAGAAAGCAGCTTCAACAGAGCTCCTGAAGGCATATATGATTTTGAGAATATTGCGGAGAAAGTAGATGTGATGCATTTTTGCGGAATCTCTCTGGCAATGAATGATTCCGTCCGGTTCCATATGAAATCATTTGCCAAAGCGGTAAAAGAACGCGGTGGTATGGTCGTATTTGACTGTAACTACCGTCCATCTCTATGGGGAGATGGAGGATATGAAAGTGCAAAACCTCATTATGAAGATATGCTGTACCTTGCAGATATCGTAATGATGAATGAACAAGATGCTATGCACATTCTTAAGATGGAAACAGAAGAAACAAGCAGAAGAGCGCAGCTGATGAAACTAATTCCAAAGGTGGCAAAGAAGTACGATCTTTCTGTCGTAGCCGGTACGCACCGATCTATTAATAAGGACAATAAGCACTCTTTGTGCGGTTTTATATATAAAAATCATACATTTACATTTTCTGATACGATTACTTTTTCTGTCTATGATAGAATAGGCGCAGGAGATGCCTATACAAGCGGCATTTTATATGGCGAGTTAGAGGGCTTTTCGATAGAAAAGACTGTTGCATTCGCTGTAACAGCGGGAATGCTTGCTCATACAATCGTAGGCGATACTCCTATGTCATCCCAGTACGATATACAAAAAGCGATGACAGAATCAGTAGGCGATGTAGAAAGGTAGAGGATGTAATAGTGAACGTATCTCGAAAAAAAGGACCATTGTATTTGCAAATAAAAAATATCTTAAAAGATCGAATTTTGCATGGCGTGTATCCCATTCAAACAAATATTCCTTCTGAACCGCAGCTGGAAGAGGAATTTCAAGTAAGTAAAATTACGGTTCGAAATGCTATTAAAGAACTTGTGAAAGATGGATATTTAGAAACAAAAAGCGGTAAAGGAACAAAAGTTATTCGAAATACATCCATTTCAAGGCTGTCAAAAGGAAAACGCTTTACCGAAGTGTTGGTGGAAAAAGGGCATATCATTCAAAAAAGGCTGCTTGGGGCAGAGACAATTGAAAATGCACCAGAAACAACTTTATATAAGCTGTTCGGTGAGCAATGCATTCGAATAGAACGTCTTTACTATTTAGATAATGAACCTTATATTCATTACACGCATTATTTAACCATGCAGCGCATGGAAGGGATAGAATTAACACACTTAAATGCACAATCGTTATACGATTTGATTGAAGAACAGGATATTACATTGGAGAAATTTCGAGATCAGTTTGCTGTTGCAAAAGCTGATTCTTATGTAGGCGAAAGACTGAATGTGCAGGCCGGAGAAGCGCTATTAAAAAGATCACGGTATTCATATGATGAAGAAGGAAATATCATCGAATACAGTGAGGGCTATTATAATACAGAGATGCAGCAATACATTGTGAATTACGATATTTAAGAAGTGCGAGAAGAATACATATTCTTTTCGCCTGAAAAAATGAGAGCGTTTACTAAATGGGTGAAAAGAGGAATTTAGTATGGATATGTATCTATTGCTTGTGACATGCCTAGCCATTGTTATTGTTGTATTAGGGGTCTCTTGGTGGAAGTGGCACGCTTTTATCAGCTTAACCGTTGCCAGTTTATTTCTGGCTATTATGTCAGGGCTTTCAATGGACAAAATTGTGGGAGCTTATGAAACAGGAGTCGGCAGTGTTTTAGGTCACCTTGTTGGAATCTTGGCGCTTGGAACGATTTTAGGAAAAATGATGTCAGACTCAGGTGCTGGCATGCAGGTCGCGGAGTTTTTTATTAGGTTTTTTGGAATCAAAAAGTTGCCGTGGGCGATGCTCTTTGCTGGCTTTATAATAGGCATTCCGGTTTTTTTTGAAGTCGGAATTGTTATTTTACTGCCGTTAGTAATTTCTATTCATAAAACAACAAGACAGAATATTCTACTAATTGCACTGCCTGTAATTGCAGGACTATCGATTGTACACGGTCTGGTGCCCCCCCATCCAGGAGCGATGACAGCCATTGGAATATATAATGCAGACTTAGGAAGAGTTTTGCTCTATTCATTGGTTATTGCTCTTCCAGCAGCAATAGTAGCAGGTCCTGTATTCGCAAAATGGGTGCATAAACGTGTGATTCCTGAAGGGGAACCTGAATTAATTCGTGTCAGCACTTCATCTGAAAAATTACCTAACACAGGTATTTCATTTTTCATTATCTTATTACCTGTGTTATTAATGGTGTTATCTGTTATGGCTCCGTATATACCGCTTTCTAGCTTTTTAACTAAATTTTTTGTATTTATCGGCAGCCCTGTCATCGCACTTTTAATTTCTTGCTTTGCCGCATTTTATCTTTTGGGCATGCGTCAGGGAATGAAGAAAGATGTGATTAAAAAATTAGTGGAAGAATCTTTACTTCCGGTCGGATCTATTATTTTAATTATTGGAGCTGGAGGGGGATTTAAACAAATTTTAATTGATAGCGGTGTAGGTACATCAATTGCTCAAATGTCTGAGCAATTATCGCTTTCTCCTATTGTCTTAGCATTTATGGTAGCAGGATTAATTCGTATTGCTACAGGATCGGCAACCGTTGCATTAACAACAGCTGCGGGCATTGTTTCACCAATCATTGTGCATATGTCTGGAGTCAATCTGGAACTGCTGGTTATTGCGACAGGAGCAGGATCACTAATGTTCTCTCATGTAAATGACGCAGGCTTTTGGCTAGTAAAAGAATATCTAGGTCTAACAGTAAAAGAGACGTTTAAAACATGGACGGTACTAGAAACCCTGCTTTCGTTTATTGCTTTTGGAGGCGTTCTATTATTTGATGTTTTTATTTAAAAATTGCCTCCTTCTGATTATTTTGGAAGGAGGTTTACTAGTTGACTTGAAATATAGTATTTGTAGAATAAGGAGGCAATGTATATGACCTGGTTAAAAGAAATACTTGGAACAGAAAAAGCTATTATTGCTATGTGTCACTTGTTACCGTTGCCCGGAGATCCATATTTTAATAATGAAAAAGGCATGGACTATGTGGTAGAAATGGCAAGAAAGGATTTGCATGCTCTTCAAGAAGGCGGAGTGGATGCCATTATGTTTTCAAATGAGTTTAGCATGCCATATTTAACGGATGTTAAAACGGAAACTGTAGCTGCGATGGCCCGAATTATAGGTGAATTGATGTCGGAAATTAAAGTGCCTTTTGGGGTAAATGTATTGTGGGATGCTAAGAAATCTTTGGATTTAGCGGCTGCTACAGGGGCTAATTTTGTTAGAGAAATTTTTACAGGCGTATATGCAAGTGATTTTGGTACTTGGAATACCAACGTTGGAGAAACAATTAGACATCAGCATCGAATTGGGGCACAAAACGTTAAATTATTATATAATGTTGTCCCTGAATCTGCTGCGTATTTGGCTGAGCGGGAAATTGAAAGTATTGTTGCATCTACGGTATTTAATAATAGACCAGATGCACTATGTGTATCTGGATTAACAGCAGGGGCCAAGACGGACGTGCAGTTATTAATACGCGTAAAGGAGGCTGTTCCCAATACAATTCTACTTGTTAATACAGGAGTTAATTTCACTAATTTCAAAGAACAGTTATCCATTGCTGATGGGGCAGTTGTAGGTACAACATTTAAATACGACGGCAAATTTGAAAACCATGTGGATGTTGATCGTGTAAAAAAATTCATGGACAAAGTAAAAGTTTTTCGTGACAATCTTTAAACGAAAGAAGGGGTAAAGATGAATCAATTAGCTTTTATTTTTGATATGGATGGCGTAATTGTCGACAGTGAACCTGTATACCGCATCCGTAATAAAGATATCTTTAAAAAGCTAGGAATAGAAGTAGATGAGGATACACAGCTCAATTTCATTGGAGGAACAGCTAAAAGAAAATGGACAATATTAAAAGAGCAATTTTCACTGTCCTCACCCAATTTGGAGAATACAAACTATCTGGTCAATTAACTTTTATTGTAGCAACGATTTAATAAAAAACGAGCCTTTTCATATTAATTAGAATCTTAACTATACAAATTAAACGTAAAAACAGCTCTGTAATCGGAGCTGTTTTTTGTTGCCTGAAAAGCTGTTTGTTAGAGATTTAAATAAAAAAAAGAATGTTGGATAGCATAATGATAAGTAAACGTACAATGAGTATGTTCTCTTTTGAACAATAAAAGCACTCAATAAAGCTGAAGAAGCGGAGGGAAGTAACAGTGCCTGACAAACCTAGTATTACCTCAAGTGAAATTGGAACGCTGTGGATGACATATCAGCAGAAAACGTTAATTATTTGCTTGTTAGATTATATGATTGAACATGCGGATGATGAAGATGCTAAAACAATTATGACGGACTTGCGTGAGCAGCTTATTATATACATACGAAAAATAAAAACAATATTTGAAAAAGAAGGAGCCGTAGTGCCAACCGGGCTTTCATCTCAAGACGTAAACGTACAGGCTCCAAAACTATTTACTAATGGATTTGATATTATGTTTCTTCGTGTCATCAAAGAAATTAGTATGGGGATGTATACATTAAGTTTAGGCAAGGCCTACAGAGAAGATGTGGTGAAATTTTATCAGGATTTAACAAAAATTACGCAAGAGTGCTACGATTCCTGTACGCAGTACTTATTGAGAAAAGGAATTTTATCACGCCCACCCTATATTCCAATGCCAACTACCGTTGAGTTTGTTTCAGATAGAAAATATCTGAGCGGCTTAAATGTATTTGCGGACAAAAGAGTACTAAATACGATGGAGCTAGCGCAGATTTATCATGGAGTCGAAACAAACATTGTCGGGATGAAGTTAATGAAGGCTTTTTCTCAAACGGCTAAGGATACCGAAGTGAAAAAGCATTTTTTGAAAGGAAAAGAGGTCAGTAAAAAAATTATTACGCGACTTGAAGAAATAATTATACAAGACGATATTTCACCTTCTGTTGCCTCAACAGGAAGCATAACCACTTCTGAAACGCCTGCTTTTTCGGATCGTTTGATGCTGACATGCGATATTTTACTAAGTAACTTCAGTATCGGAAGTCAGGCGTTTGGAGCAGCATTTAGTTTTCGAAGAGATATTGTGGCTAAAATGATGCTGATAGGAGAAGATGCGTTTCAATATGCAAGCGAAGCAACAGAAATTATGATTAAAAAAGGCTGGCTTGAAGTTCCGCCAAGTATGGATTAGCTAAAATGAAAGCCTCTTTCATGCATTGTAAATGGAAGTTTATATATCTTTACACACCTTTAACCTTTTATTCAAGTTGATTTAACAGACTGCGTGTACAGTTAAGTTATGTCAATAATAAACAGTAAAGGGTGTAAACAATGAAAAAACGTGCAATTGGAGCGGCAGTATTATCAGCGGTAACTGTAGCAGCGCTGGCATTTGGAACAAATTCACCAACAGATGCTAAAGCAGCTAAAGGCGTAAATAACCAAAAAGCTAAAAATGTTATTCTTTTTGTTGGAGACGGTATGGGTACCGACCATCGTGATGCAATCCGACTGGCCGCCGTAGGAGCAAATGGAAAGTTAGCAATGGATGATATGCCGGCAGTAGGGAGAGTCCATACATCTTCAGGAAATTCATTTGTTACGGATTCTGCAGCAGCTGCTACAGCCATGGCTTCAGGAGTTAAAAGTTATAATGGCGCTATTGGCGTAAATATGAAAGGAAAGCCTGTTCAAACAGTTTTAGAAAAAGCAAAATTAGCTGGGAAAACGACGGGGCTTGTGACAACAAGTCAAGTAACAGACGCAACTCCAGCTGCTTTTGGCGCACATGTTAAAGATCGAAGTGCTCAAAGTGACATCGCGAAGCAGTATCTTGAAAACAGTAAGATAGATGTGATTCTAGGTGGCGGAGAAGATTATTGGTACACAAAAGGAAATGAAGGTGCACACTCAGATGCCCCGCCAGAAGATAAAACTGAAGGAAGCAAAGGAACGCACGGAAACTTAGTAAACAAAGCACAAAAACTTGGGTATACGTACGTTAATAACAAAAATGAATTAAAATATGCTAAGGGAACAAAATTGCTTGGTCTGTTTGCTAATGAAGAAATGTTTCAACAAGCTCCTGAAGGCCAAGGTGATGTGTACAACCCTCAAGTATCTCTAAAAGACATGACAAAAAAAGCAATCAATACGCTATCACAAAATAAAAAAGGGTTCTTTCTTGTAGTAGAAGAGGAGGCCATTGATGAAATGGCTCATAATAATAATGCTGAACTCATGATTAAAGCAGGTAAGCAGCTTGATGATACGGTGAAGATGGCTAAAGCTTATGCTAAAACACACCCAGACACTCTCGTATTAGTAACAGCTGACCATGCAACCGGAGGTTTAGCAATTGAAAAAGTAGACAATAAAGATAACGGTGGAGATGAAGTATCAAAAGAAGATGGGCCATTTGCAATCGCTCATTCAAAAGAGCAGTTCGTTGCGGATTGGACAACTGAAGAGCATACGTCATCAGACGTTCCTTTAAATGCAATGGGTGCCGGCTCAGAAAGATTTACCGGAGTATATGAAAATACGTATTTACATGATGCTCTTCTAAAAGCAATGAATTTAAAATAGGTGAGATAAAAGCACCGTGTTGATTGAATACACTTAGTATGTAAATCAACACGGTGTTTTTGCTTTGTTTGAGCAAGTTATGATGGAGTTTCTTCAAAGGTATGCTACGATAAGAATTATCTTGAATTGAAGAGGTGTCACAATGAAAATAGAAGTTTGGTCAGATTTTGTCTGTCCTTTTTGTTATATTGGAAAGCGCCGATTAGAACAAGCGCTTCAGCAATTTGCACACAAAGATGATGTGCAGGTTGAATTTAAAAGCTTCGAGCTAGATCCAAATGCCCCAGTTAATACTGGCAAAACGATTAATGAAGCTCTTGCTGCTAAATATGGAATGACCATTGAACAAGCAAAACAAGCAAATGAAGGTATCGGGCAGCAGGCAGCTAGTGTGGGCTTATCCTTTAATTTTGACGATATGAAGCCAACTAATACATTTGATGCTCACCGCTTAGCTAAATTTGCAAAAGCTCAAGGAAAAGAAGCAGCCATTACAGAAAAACTCTTATATGCATACTTTACTGAATCAAAACATCTAGGTGAAGAAGAGACGCTGGTTGCTGTTGCAGAAGATGCAGGTCTTGACCGAGAAGAAGCACGTCAAATTCTCGCGGATAAAAACGCATACGCAAATGAAGTGCGCAGTGATGAAGCAACGGCTCAGCAATATGGCATTAGCGGTGTTCCATATTTTGTTGTTAATCAAAAATATGCGATTTCAGGTGCACAGCCAGTCGAAACATTTGTAGGAGCTCTCCAACAAGTATGGGAAGAAGAAAATCCGACTCCCGCTTTGAAGAGCCTTTCTCCAGAAGGCGCAGATGATGCCTTTTGTGCAGATGGTCAATGTGCCGTTCCTGATTCCTCTAAAAACCAACAATAAATAAAAAGCAGAAGCGGAAATTTCGCTTCTGCTTTTTATTTATTTGCAAAAAAATTCACAAAAATACAAACACACGTTCTGTTTTTGTGTTATAATAAGTTTAGAAGCAACAAACCTCGATGAGTAAGCTCCAAAAATAAGCGATTAAAAGTGATCCCACCATGAACTAGCTTCCATTTAATCCTGCAGGGGGAATCTGAATGAAAAGCAAAGTGCGCATTATCCCATTTCAAGTAGTTGAACAATTGAATCAATTTAATGAAGTCCCAGAAGGAGTCGCTCTAATTGGAGCAGAGCAAGTATGGAAGCAAACAAAGGGACGGGGAATAACCATAGCGGTTTTGGATACCGGCTGTGATGTTACACATCCAGATTTGCAGGAGCGAATTATTGGAGGAAAAAACTTTACACAAGATGATCAGCAAAATCCAGATATTTTTCAAGATTATAATGGTCACGGCACTCACGTAGCAGGCACAATTGCAGCAGCGCATAATGGAACGGGTGTTGTAGGAGTGGCTCCTGAAGTGGGCTTACTTATCCTAAAAGTACTTGATGGAAATGGTTCAGGTCAATACGAGTGGATTATTCAAGGTATTAACTACGCCATCGAGCAAAAAGTAGATATCATTTCGATGTCGCTTGGAGGTCCGTCGGATGTGCCTGAGCTGCATGAAGCGATTCAAGATGCTGTTGATCAGAATATTTTAGTTGTCTGCGCAGCGGGAAATGAAGGAGATGGAGAAGGCTCCACAGATGAGTTTGCGTACCCTGGCTCATATAATGAAGTGATTACCGTAGGAGCTGTTGATTTAGAGAAACGATCTTCGGTATTTTCCAACTCAAACAACGAAGTAGATGTAGTAGCTCCGGGAGAGAAGATCGTATCAACTTACTTGAATGGAAAGTATGCCGCACTGAGCGGAACCTCTATGGCAACACCTCACGTAGCAGGGGCCTTAGGATTGATAAAAGTTCTTTCAAATGAAATGTTTGGAAGAGAACTTACAGAACCAGAGCTTTATGCACAGTTAATCAGAAGAACCCTTCCATTAAATGAATCACCAAGAGAAGTAGGAAACGGATTTGTGCACTTGACCGTTGTTGAAAAGCTGTTGCGTGAAATTCAAAGTCAAATGACTTCAGAGGTGATCAGATGACAAGCAGTTTAGATATGTTAATGATGGAAAAGCAGCAGGCAAAAGCTCTTTATCACGAATACGTAAACAATCGAAGTTATTATGATGAAAAGACGGATGAAGAAAATAAAAATCTTTATTATCAAGATACGCTCTTTGAAAGAGAAGCCATGCAAACTTTGTTAACGGAAACGCATCAGCATTTGCTAAGTTATTCGCCGCATAAATATGTATATCCATGGGTGGATCTACAGGAGAATGGGGAGCTGAAAAGTCTATACTCAGGGAAAGGGATGGATCCGTTAGAAACTATACAGCAAGATATTGATCAACTTCAATCGTTTAGTAACTCCTCTCTTTCAAGCAATGACATACTGCTAAACTGTGAGCACGTTGTCCCGCAATCTTGGTTTGGAAAACACGAGCCTATGAGAGGTGACCTGCATCATTTATTTGCGTGTGAACCTTCTTGCAACAGCCGAAGAGGTAATTCTTCTTATATTGACTTCGCGGATTATACGCCGGAAGTAAAGCAATCAGATGTGAAAGAAGGATGTGGCAAAGCAGAAAAAGGTAAGTTTGAACCTGAATATGGAAAAGGAATTGTGGCTCGATCAACTCTTTATTTTTTAATTCGCTATCATAATAAAATTGACTCTTCGCGAGTAGATCTTCCTCTTTTACTAAAATGGCATGAAGAATTTACTGTTTCACTTTATGAAAAACATCGCAATGTAGCAATCTTTGAGTTGCAAGGCAACCGAAATCCTTTTATCGATTTTCCTGACAAAGCAGGTGCGTTAATGAGTTCTGCTTTCTAAAATAGCGAAGAGCTCCGCTTCAATTCGAAGCGGAGCTCTTTTGGATAATCTAATACGAAAATCCATATTTATCACTTAAAAGGGCATCCATTTTATTTAATAAGCGAAAATATTCTTCTTGTTCTTCTACACTTAGAGCTGCTAGCATATCTTTTAAAAATCCATTTCGCTTCTCTGTAATCATTGAAACAAGTTTCTTTGATTCATCGGTCAATGAAACCCACACGACTCTCCGGTCTTTTTCGTCTCGCACGCGCTGAATGAGAGATTCTTCTTCCAATTGATTTAATAAGCTAGTTGTAGCGCCCGAGGTTAAGTGAAGTTTATTTGAAATATCTGCTACCATATACTTTGTGCCGCTGGCAATGTAGTTTAAGATATAAAATTTAGTGGGTGTTAAGTGATAAGGCTGTGTTTTTAATGTTTCTTCGACTAAATGTCGCATATATTGAAAAAAAGATGTGTTAATTTGATAAAGGTGTTCAATTTTTGAATCTAAATTGTTATCCATGCTAGCTTCCATCTCCTTGTACACTACGGACGTATATAAACTAACTCTAAAATAAAATGAAACAATTGTAAAGGATGGCAATGATTATCTTTAACCACCATTATTATTTTTAAATTAATACCTTTACGAAAAAATATCTTTATGATAAAGTTATTTAGGTGGTTAACCAAATGGATGATTGTAAAGAAACATATCTCATAATAGATGGAGATAATATCTTTATGAAAAAGCTATATAAAAAAGTAATTTTATTAGTGAAGTATTAAGGAGGAGTAATGAATGTCTAGAAGTCGCTTAATGGTAACAAATTTTATTGGAATCATCGTTATTTTAGCTTTATTAATTGGAGGAGGATATTATTACGTTCAAAAATCCAACTATATTACAACGGATAACGCTAAAGTATCTGGAGATGTATACAATGTAGTGGCACCTGCAGCAGGTAAAGTAGCAAGCTGGACAGTAGAAGAAGGAAATGATGTATCAAAAGATGCTGAAATTGCTAAGATTCAAGCTGAAAAAGGCTCTGTAGCTGCTACAGTACCAGCAGATGGAAAAATTATTCAAACAAACGTAAAAGAAAATCAAATGGTTCAAGCTGGACAGCAAATTGCAACCGAAGTAGATATGAAAGACCTATTTATCGTAGCAAATATTAAAGAAGATCAGCTTAAGGATATTAAAGAAGGCGACGATGTAGATGTAACGGTAGACGGAGACAGCAGTGCAAAAATCGACGGCAAAGTCGAAGAAATTGGATATGCAACCAATTCACTTTCATCTTTAACATCGAACTCAAGCTCAGATGGAAACTACACAAAAGTATCTCAAACGGTTCCTGTAAAAATTTCTATTTCTAATTATTCAGAGCATGTACTGCCAGGTATGAACGCCGAAGTAAAAATTTCGAAAGACTAATTCTTACTACAACAGTTCAAGAAGGGAGGAAATATGATGACAGCCAGTATAGAAAACACAAGTGATGGATCCATCAAAAAGCATATTCCGCTATTGATTGTTTTAATGCTTGGTTTGTTTCTTGCGATATTAAACCAAACGTTACTGAACGTAGCCATCCCGCATTTGATTACTGAGTTTGGCGTAACGGCAAATACAGCTCAGTGGTTGTTAACTGGATATATGCTTGTGAACGGGGCATTAATTCCGCTTTCAGCTTTTTTAATTGAACGATTTGGTGTGCGTCGCTTGTTCTTATTTGCAATGTTTTGTTTTACAGTAGGATCATTGATTTGCGGAATTGCACCTACGTTTTCGATTATGCTTACCGGCCGTTTAATTCAAGCTATTGGCGGAGGTGTCTTATCGCCTCTTGTTATGACCATTATTGTGTTTATTTTCCCTCCTCACATGCGAGGAAAAGGGATGGGGATTTTTGGTTTAGCCATGATGTTCGCACCGGCTATTGGACCAACGTTATCGGGATGGGTTATTCAAAACTATGATTGGCACATCCTTTTTAACGGCATGGTGCCATTAGGTGCCATTGTATTAATTATTGCTTTCTTTCAATTAAAAGACATTCAGCCTCCAAAGGATGTAAAAGTTCACATGCCTTCTGTTGTGACATCACTTGCAGGTATGGGATTATTGCTTTACGGATTTAGTGAAGCTGGAAATGACGGCTGGACGGATTCAGTTGTTCTTTCTACAATCATTGGCGGGGCAGTTCTTTTAATTATATTTGTTCTTCAACAAATTAAATCTGAAAAGCCGCTATTGGATATGCGCGTGTTTAAATATAATATTTTTTCACTATCAAATATTATTAGTATTGCGATTACAATCAGTATGTACGCAGGTATGTTCTTGCTTCCAATTTACTTGCAAAATATCCGCGGATATTCTGCTTTTGATTCAGGGCTGCTGCTGCTTCCTGGCGCACTTGTTATGCTGGTTATGTCGCCGATTTCAGGTACATTGTTTGATAAAGTTGGACCTCGTCCGCTAGCAATCGTTGGTATGCTCATTACATCTATTTCAACGTTTGAATTTACGAAGCTGACGATGGATACACCGTTTACTCATATTTTAGCGATTTATATTATCCGCTCGTTCGGTATGTCACTCTTAATGATGCCGATTATGACAGCCGGTTTGAATCAGCTTCCGCAGCGACTAAGCAGTCACGGAACATCAATGTCTAATACGCTTCGTCAAGTAAGTGGTTCAATTGGTATTAGTTTAATGACGACCATTTTTACGAATCGTACAACGTATCATGTAAATGAAATCAGCAGTTCCATGAATACGTCTGATCCATTCTTTATGAACAGCTTTCATTTATTTGTACAAAAGGTAGCTGCTACTTTGCATTTATCACAAGATGCGGCTCAGCAGCAAGCGCTGACGATTTTATCTGGAAAAATGACGCAGCAAGGTACGATCCAAGGTATTAACGATGCCTTTTACTGGGCAACAGCAATTTCTGTTATCGGTTTAATTCTAAGTTTCTTCCTTCGTGACGTACGTAAAGATAAAGTAGTCCAAGAAAAGAAATCAGAAGCTCAAGAGGAAGATATTCGTATGCTTCCAGCTCCTAAAAGTATAAATTCATAAGGTGCTATAGAATCAAAAGTTCCTCATAAAAATGTTGGAGAGAAAGGGGTGGTGAGGTGGATGGATCCATTGATATTTGGTGAAGAAATTCAAAGAATTTCAATATCTTTAAACAAAAAAGTAATGACAAATGTAAAAAGCCTTTTACATCATTACGGAATTACCCCTTTTCAATATCATATTTTACTGATTGTTGAACGTGCACGTACAATGCCTGTCACCAAAGTGGCAGACGAGATAAAGGCGAGCCCAAGTGTTATTACAGCATCGATTACACGTTTGTATGAATTGAATCTTGTGGAGCGCTACCATTCAAAAAGAGATCGGCGTAAAGTTATGGTCGAGCTTACAAACAAAGGGAAACAAGTGATTCAAGCTGCTGAAAAAGACATGCAGCAAGGGGTTGAAAAACTGTTTGCTTGCTATAAAGAAGAAGAACAGCAGCAATTTCTCACGCTCTGTCGACAGCTAGATGAACATGTGACTTGAACTTGAGTAGAAAAAAGTATATTGAGTTAAGCGGAGTGAGTGTAAATGAATAAAGAAATGGTAAAAAACATTCGGAAAAACTACAATATGAATCAGCGAAACTTTGCTCAAGCAGTGAACTGCAGCTTTTCTTTAATTGCACTGGTTGAAGTGGGGAAGCGAAGAGTAACAAAAAACTTGGAAGACAAAATTAAGCAAGCATTTCAATTGAACGATGATGATTTAAAAACACTGCAAGGTTAATACAAAAAGTAGGTGTGAAACGAGCGCACCTACTTTTTTTCGTCTTGTTTTTTTGTAAGCGGATCTACCGTATGTTTGTAATCATAAGCTTTCGAAGTAGTAACTATGCATAGCAGTAAAATAACAAATACAATGATAATAGAGAGTGTAATAATGATGATCATATAAAACGTCCTTTCTTTTTCTTATTACGTATGCTTTCGGTCTTATTGGTAAAATTCCTTCTTTCTCCACATAGTGCAGAAACGACAAACGCATACTAGTAACAGTCTAGAATAAAGGAGTGTTTATAATGAATGAAAAAGAGTTGAAAAAACAATTAAAAAAGGTAGCGGATTATCCTGCATCTAAAGCAGATGGAGTAGACGAAGAGTTTTCTCGTGAATTAGCAGACCAAGACGATTTAGAAGCTCAGGCTAGAGCGAACGCTGCAGATGAGAGACAAAAAAAGCAAAAATAAAGCTGAGATAAAAGTATTTTAGCCCAAGTGAAAAACGAACCACTAATTGAAATGTTTGATTAGTGGTTCGTTATTTCTCAGCCTCGTTTATTATCTTTTCAAAAGCAAATAAATAAAGTAAGGAGCACCGATTACGGCAGCAATAATTCCTGCTGGTAGACCGTTAGGATCGGCAATGTTATGTCCTATTGTATCTGCAATCAGCAAAAGCCAGCCGCCAAGTAAAATAGCAACGGGAATAAAAAGCTGGTTTCTCGGTCCGACTAAGCCTTTGGCAATATGAGGAGCAAGAAGCCCAATAAAGGCAACCCCGCCTGTAACTGAAACTGCGGCTGCCGCTAATGCAACCGCTGCTAAAAGCAATGTTACACGTTCTTTCTCTATAGCGATGCCGACTCCAATAGCTGCAGCTTCATTTAAGTTAAAAATATTTAATGAATTTGCTTTGTACAATATAAAAGGAATCAAGACAAGAAGCCAAGGCAGAAGTGCCCATATAAAAGGCCAGTCTGTCCCCCAAATGTTTCCTGCAATCCATTTAGCAATAAAATCAACTTTAGCATGATCAGCTGATGACATAATCACCACCATCATTCCAGAAAGAGCCATCGAAAAACCTACGCCTGTTAAAATAAACTTTATAGGCTGCAGCCCTTGGCTTTTACTATATGCACAAAGGTAGATAAGGCCAGCTGTAAACAAGGCGCCGACAAACCCTACTAACGGAAGAGCATACACGAAAGAGCCAGCTTCAATTGGAAAAAATAAAAAGAATACGGCAATTGCGACGCCTGCTCCCGAATTAATTCCTATAATTCCAGGTTCCGCTAAATCATTGCGCGTAACACCTTGTAAGATAGCGCCTGATAAAGCTAGAGCCATTCCTGCTAAAAGAGTAATGATAATTCGCGGAAGTCGAATTGAAAAAAGAACAAACTCATCCGCAAAATTCCCTTTGCCAAAAAGAGTAGGAAACACTTTATTATAAGGAAGGGAGGCATCACCAAGCCCCACTCCTATCACAATCGTTCCAAGAATCAAAACAGTGAGCAGCATCATAATTATTCGTTGTTTTCTAATAAGGGCTGGGTGGATCATGAGAATGCTTTTCCTCCTTTACGAACAATGATTAAAAAGAAAGGTAAACCAATCATGGATACAACTGCTGCTATTGGTGTTTCATAAGGCGCACTTACGGTTCGGCCCAACGTATCAGCGAGCAGCATAAACGCTGCGCCAGTGATAGCCGACATAGGGATAATATAACGATAGCCGGTTCCTACAATTCCTCGTACAATATGAGGAATCATCAAGCCGATAAACACCATGTTTCCGACTAGCGCAACAGAAGCACCTGCAAGAAGAATCATGACAACAAATAAAATGGTTTTGACCTTTGTTGTTTGCTGACCTAACCCCACAGCAACTTCTTCATTTAAACTTAAAATAGTAAGCTGCCGAGAAAGCAAAAGGGCAATGAATATACCTCCGACAATAAAGGGAACAATGATTTGAAGCTGTTCCCAAGAAGTGCCTACCATTCCGCCAGCAGTCCACATCGATACATCTTTTGAAATTTTAAAATAAATACCGACGCCTTCTCCAATCGCATAAAGAAACGCTGAAACGGCAGCCCCGGCTAGTACAATTCGAAGCGGAGAAAAACCGCCTCTTTTTATAGCGGCAATTCCAAACACCAAAATTGCGCCAACCGCAGCTCCAATAAAGCAAGCAATCGTAATACCTAAATAATTTACAGAAGGGATAAAGGCAATGGTTACAGCTAAAGCTGCATTTGCGCCAGAAGTTAAGCCTAAAAGTCCTGGATCTGCAAGAGGATTTTTTGTCATACCTTGCATAATTGCCCCTGATACTGATAAAGCAGCGCCAACAAAAGCAGCGGCGATTTCACGAGGTAGGCGAATATCTCGGATGATCGAAATCTGTTCGTTTACACTGCTTGATGAAAGTGCTAGCCACACATCTTTTATCGATATGTCAGCAGCACCAAAAACCATGGAAAGACCAAACATTACGATGAATACGAGCAGCATACCTATTAATTTATATAAGAAAGGAATGAACTGTTGATTGTCTATTTTCATAAAACACCCATCTTTTCATATAAGAATAAATTTAGTAAAACAAAGTAAGAGGAATTCTAAAAAGAATTCCTCTTGAATAAATTACTTGCCAAGAAATTTTTGAGTAAAGAAATCTAGTTGATAATCTAATGTGATTGGATCATTAAAATAAAATTCTTTTGCATTTGCTTCAAATACGTGATTATTCTTTACAGCAGGAATATTTTTGTACGTATCTGTTTTCTCAAATGATGTATCTCCATCTTGGTTTTTGCTGAAGATTAAATAATCTCCGGCATATTCAGGAAGAACTTCTGGCGAAATCGCATAGTATCCATCTTTCAAAGCCATTTTCTTTACTTTCTCTGGCATTTTTAATTTCATTTCTTGATAAAGAATTTCCGTTCCGCGTCCCCAGTTATCGCCAAACACATACAACTGCTTGTCAAAGTTCTCAATAACTGAAACCGTGGTATCTTCGCCAATTTTAGCTTTGATGTCAGAACCAGCTTTTGCCGTACGCTTTTTAAAATCGTTTACCCATGACTGTGCTTCTTTTTCTTTATTTAATAGTTTTCCGATTTCTACATGCTGAGTAAGGTAATCTACTTTATCGTATGTATACGTAACGGTAGGAGCAATTTTTTTCAATTTATCAACGTTTTTTGTAGTAGATAAGCCAATAATTAGGTCGGGCTTTAATTTAATGATCTTTTCTAAATTTTCATCTGATACTTCTTCAACGCTTTTTAATTTCTTTTCAAAGCGGGGATTCATTTTAGACCACGAATCAACTCCGACAATATTGACACCTAACGACATGACGTTACCTGCGTAAGAGCCTAACACTACGACACGTTTCGGGTTAGCCGGAACTTTTACAGGACCGTCTTCAGATTGATATGTGATTGTCTTGGATCCGCTGTTTCCTTTATTAGAATCGTTTTTGCTTTCAGTTGAACCGCTGCTGCAGGCACTAATAAGTAGTACGAATATGAGCATGAAT
This sequence comes from Priestia sp. AB, assembly GCF_028369225.1. NCBI lineage: Bacteria > Bacillati > Bacillota > Bacilli > Caryophanales > Bacillaceae > Priestia > Priestia sp. AB. Next base: position 234,643 of record NZ_JAQMYN010000002.1, on the reverse strand, counting down.
GGAAGCAGTAATTTTTTCATTTAGTTATCTCCTCTTAATAAGTTATACGTGATGCACATTGGTTTATTGGTTCTCGGGTCTCGTCCAATTTCAGCGTCGATATGAAACACTTTTTTTAGAACGTCATGCGTAATGACTTCGTCACACGTTCCGGCTTTAACAATTTCTCCATCTTTTAAAGCGATAATATAATCTGCAAAACGAGCGGCTTGATTTAAATCGTGAAGCACCATTACGACGGTACGTTCTTGCTCTTTGTTTAGCTTTTGAAGCAGCTCAAGCACTTCTAACTGATGAGCCATATCCAAGTAGGTAGTCGGCTCATCGAGGAATATAATATCTGTTTCTTGAGCTAAAGCCATTGCAATCCACACTCGCTGACGTTGACCGCCTGAAAGAGAGTCAACGAGACGAAACTTGTAGTCTTTTATGCCGGTGACTTCAAGCGCCCAGTCAATCGTTTGATAGTCTTCTTTTGATAGACGTCCAAAACCTTTTTGATAGGGAAAGCGCCCATAAGACACGAGCTCGCCAACAGTCAACCCACTGGCACTTTCCGGCGTTTGAGGGAGAATGGCCATTTTTTTAGCGAGTGATTTTGTATGTTCTTTTGAAATGTTTTCCCCATCTAAAATAACGGAACCAGATTGATGAGAAATAATGCGGGTAATGGCTTTTAAAAGCGTTGATTTGCCGCATCCGTTGGAACCAATAATCGTTGTAATCTTTTTGTCTGGAATGTTAACGCTTAAATTCTTTACTATTAGACGTTCACCATAACTAATATGTAATTTCTCTGTATATAGGCGAACCATATCTGAACCTCCGTTTATATTTAATACAACAAATATATGATAATGATTATCAATATCGTTTTCTTTACATACTATAATTCGAACGTTTTCGTATGTCAATAGTTATTTTTATTGTCAAAACGGTGAAGAAGATGTATATTTAAATGAGAATGATAATCAATAACGGTTGATTATAAGGAGTGAACGTGCATGACACACCATGAACTTTTTGATGTGACAATTATCGGCGGGGGACCGGCTGGCCTTTACTCGGCCTTTTACAGTGGACTAAGAGAAATGAAAACAAAGCTGATTGAATATCAGCCAAAGCTAGGCGGGAAGCTTCACGTTTATCCTGAAAAAATGATTTGGGATGTGGGCGGACAAACTCCTGTGGCTGGTGCAAAGCTTATTGAACAGCTTGTTGAACAAGGGCTGACGTTTGATCCAACTGTTGTTTTAAATGAGAAGATTGAATCGATTTCTCGCTTAGAAGATGGTATTTTCCGGCTGATGAGTTCTTCAGGTGAATATCATTACTCTAAAACCATTATCCTTGCTGTCGGAGGAGGTATTTTAAACCCGCAAAAGCTCAAAATTGAAGGGGCAGAACGATTTGAAATATCAAACTTAAACTATACGGTTAAATCTTTGCAGCATTTTAAAAATAAAACGGTGATTGTTTCCGGAGGAGGAAATTCAGCCATTGATTGGGCAAATGAGCTAGAGTCCGTTGCTAAAAAAGTATATATTACGTACCGAAACAGTGAACTAAACGGTCATGAAGCACAAGTGAGACAATTAATAAACAGTTCAGCTCGGTGTCTGCTTAACACATCTATTACAAAATTAGTGGCTGATGCGACGCATGAATTTATTGAAAAAGTTGAGCTGACTAATTATCAAACCGGTGAAATTTCTTATTTACCAATTGACGAAGTCATTATTAATCACGGTTATGAAAGAGATACAGAGCTGTTAAAAAACAGTGAATTACATATTAAAACCATTGATGACTGCTATGTTGCAGGTAACGCAGCAAGCGAAACGTCGGTAGAAGGCGTGTATGCAGCGGGAGACATTCTCATGCACGAAGGAAAAGTCCATTTGATTACAGGTGCTTTTCAAGACGCTGCTAATGCCGTAAACAAAGCAAAAAAATTCGTTCAGCCCTCTGCTGCTAAGGGGGCTATGGTTTCTTCTCATAATGAAGTATTCAAAAAACGTAATTCAGCACTAATTAAACAAATGATGAAGTAAAGCGAGGTGCAGGGTGCATGTCGCTTCTTTCTCTACGGTGGAATTATCGACATGGAGAGGCAGGGAACGAAAAAAGAAAAGAGAAATATAATAAAAGAAAACGCTTACACTTTTTTAAAAAAATGACATAGTGCTTGTGTGCATAAGGGGGAAGCCGTATGAAGGAAAAAGAGAAATATCAGTTTGAAACAAAAGCCATTCACGCAGGGTATGAATCAAAACATCATTTTGATAGCTTAGCTCCGCCTATCTATCAAACGTCTACATTTACATTTTCATCTATAGAACAAGGTGCAAACCGGTTTAGCGGAGCAGAAGGTGGTTATGTATATTCCCGGTTATCGAATCCAACGGTCACCATTTTAGAAGAGCGTATGGCACAGCTTGAAGAAGGAGAAGCCGCTTTGGCATTTGGATCGGGAATGGCTGCAGTATCGGCTGTATTGATTGGACTTACAAAAGCAGGCGATCATATTTTATGTTCTAAAGGAGTGTATGGATGCACATTTGGTCTCTTAGAAATGCTTGAGGAAAAATATCAAATCCATCATTCTTTCTCCAACTTGGAAACTGAGGAAGAAATTCTTGCTGCTATCAGAAAAGATACAGCATGTATTTATATTGAAACACCGATTAACCCGACTATGACTTTAGTAGATTTAGAGTTAGTTGCTTCTATCGCCAAACAAAAAGGAATTCCTGTGGTAGTAGACAATACCTTTTCAACTCCTTATTTGCAACAGCCGCTGAAGCTTGGGTGCGACTTAGTCATTCATAGCGCAACAAAATTTATTGGTGGACACGGAGATGTTGTAGCAGGAATTGTAGTAGGGAACGAAGAGGTTATTTCCGTACTGCGCAAAACGACGCAAAAAGATATCGGAGGCATTCTTTCACCGTTTGATGCTTGGCTGTTACTCCGAGGCTTAAAAACGCTGGCCGTTCGAATGGATCGTCACTGTGAAAATGCTGAACATATCGCAAAACAATTAAGTCTCCACCCCAAGGTGAAAGCCGTTTATTATCCAGGTGATAAAAAAAGCACTGCTTATTCTCTCATGCAAAAGCAAATGAAAAAAGGAGGGGGGCTTCTCTCCTTTGAAGTGAAAGGAGGTTATGAAGAAACCGTAAAAGTGGTTAATCAGCTTAAGCTCATTTCCATTGCGGTGAGTCTTGGAGATGCTGAAACACTTATTCAGCATCCTGCCTCGATGACGCATGCAGTTGTGCCGGAAGAAGCTCGGAAAGAAATGGGAATTTCAAACGAACTCCTTCGCTTATCAGTTGGACTGGAAGCATGGGAAGATATTATGAGAGATTTACAGCAGGCATTAGATAGTATATAACAAACGTTCAAACAACGCTTGAAGTATCTTAAGGATATTTCAAGCGTTGTTTTTTGACTATCAACCGCATGTAATTACTCATACCTCCTTTTTTACGAGTGGAAACTTTACCTGCATCCCTAGACAAATGTCCTAGACATAAGAGGTGCTTTTAACTAGACTAAAGGTTATCTGTGAAAATACAATATTTAGGTAAGGAAGGTGTTCTGCTATTATGCTTCATAACCCAACTGGAAAAAAACGTCTAGGATTGGCGTTTCTCCTCAGCACGCTTGCGATATTAGGTCCGCTTAATATCGATATGTATTTGCCAAGTTTCCCTGCTATTGCTGATCATTTAGATGCGCGAGCTTCACTTGTTCAGCTTAGTTTAACATCGTGTTTACTAGGCCTTGCCATTGGTCAAATCGTGATCGGTCCAATCAGTGATGCGAAGGGAAGAAAACGACCTTTACTCATCTCCATCTCTTTATTTATGATATCGTCCTTGCTCTGTGCTTTGGCTCCTACTATTACGGCTTTAGTCATCGCACGCTTTTTACAAGGGTTTACGGCTTCGGCAGGAGTTGTTCTTTCTCGAGCCATTGTCAGAGACGTTTTTAGTGGAAGAGAGCTTACGAAGTTTTTTGCTCTGTTAATGGTTATTAATGCCTTTGCGCCAATGATAGCACCAATGGCTGGAGGTGCTATTTTACTTCTTCCTTTTGCAAGCTGGCATACTATTTTCTTGTTTTTAAGTTTAATAGGTCTTTTAATTGTTTTAACAATCTCAATGCGTTTAAAAGAAACTTTGCCAATTGAAAATAGAACGCCAAGCTCAATTGGTCATTCCGTTCGCACGATGGGCAGTTTATTACAAGACCGTTCTTTTATTGGGTATGCCTTAATTGTCGGACTGGTCCACGGAGGAAGCTTTGCTTATGTATCAGGCACTCCATTTGTCTATCAAGGGATCTACCATGTTTCTCCGCAAATTTTCAGCATTTTGTTTGGGATTAACGGCTTGGCCATTGTGACTGGAAGCTTTATTATAGGGCGCTTTAGCGGCATTCTTCATGAAAGAAGCCTGCTTCGCATTGCCGTGATTACGGCTGTAAGTGCTACTAGCGTACTTCTTATCATGACCATGCTTAAAGGGCCGCTAGCTACGATTGTTATTCCCATTTTTATTTACATGATCTCTATAGGAATGACGATCACAGGCTCGGTGACATTGGCAATGAAAAATCAAGGACATAGAGCAGGAAGTGCGAGTGCTGTTTTAGGCATGCTTCCACTAACTTTAGGATCAATTGTTTCTCCTTTAGTGGGTATTAACGAAACCACAGCGATTCCGATGGCTGCTATTTTATTTAGTACGGCGCTTTTAGGTTTTGTAGCTTTCTTTACGTTAACTAAAAACAAGAAAGAAACAGAAAAGTGCGAAGTTAATGAGTTTAAAACGGAGGTTTCTCCGTAATCACTTTTTTGATTGTTTGAAAGCATCACTCCTTTGTGAAAATGAGTGGTGCAAATTTATTCAAGTATTGGATAATATATGCTAACCTTAGGGCATGATCGAAAGGAGTGGATAATAATGAGTAAAGTAATTCCTGAAATAACCCTTAATGACGGGGTAACCTTGCCTGCTATAGGTTTTGGTACATATAAGCTTAACGGAAATGAAGGAGTCAACGCTATAACGAGTGCGATTGATGTAGGGTATCGTCTAATTGATACGGCTTATAATTACGAAAATGAAGGCACCGTGGGCCAAGCTCTTCGAAGAACACCGGTTTCTAGACAAGAACTATTCGTTACATCTAAACTCCCAGGGCGCTACCATATGTATGATAAAGCAATTCCTACTATCCAAGAATCTTTATATCGCGCGAATTTAGACTATTACGATTTGTATCTTATTCATTGGCCTAATCCTAAACAAGATCATTATGTAGAAGCTTGGCAAGCATTGATTGATGCGAAGCGCTGGGGCTTAATTCGTTCAATTGGTGTTTGTAATTTTCTTCCCGAGCATGTTGAGCGCTTGGAAAAAGAGACCGGCATTTTACCAAGTATCAATCAAATAGAACTGCATCCTTTTTTTAATCAACATCAATATCGAAATTGGTATCAGGAGAAAAACATTCAAATTGAATCTTGGAGTCCGCTAGGGCGAGCAAGTGCTGTTTTAGAAAATGAAACAATTAAACAAATTGCCGACCGTCATAATAAAACAGTTTCACAAGTAATTTTGCGATGGCATTATCAGCTAGGGGCGATTTCAATTCCAAAATCGTCATCTCGCAAGCGGCAGCTTGAAAACATATCCATTTTTTCATTTTCTTTAGATGAAACTGAGATGAATATGATTTCAGAATTAAATCGCGAGGATGGAAGACTTAATAATCAAGACCCCTCTGCTTATGAAGAATTTTAATTATAAAGCCTCACTTACTTTTTAAGTGAGGCTTTTCTTCTATTATGATTTTTAGTTATTTAAGCTTGAAAATAGTCCGTTTAGTTCTAACGATTGTAGAAGAAAATGTGTTAAAATATTCCGAAAAAAGGAGTGGTGAACCATGGGAAAAGTAGTAAAAGCGATTCAAGACGAATATCCGGATGATTTTGCATGGTGTTACGGATGCGGCCGATTAAATCAGGAAGGCTATCATTTTCGGACAGGATGGTTAGGAGAAAAAACCATTACCCTTTATACACCTAAGCCTAAACATACAGCTATACCAGGATTTGTTTATGGAGGACTTCTTGCATCACTGATTGATTGCCATGGAACAGGCTCTGCTTCTCTTGCTCTATACCGTAAAAATGGCTACGAAATAGGAGATTCAGCAGAGCCGCCGCGATTTGTTACCGGTTCTCTCCACGTGGATTTTAAAAAACCAACGCCGCAGGGTGAAGTACTAAAAGCAATAGGAACGGTTGAAGAAATTCACCCGAAGAAATGGAGAGTTAAAACAGAAGTATACGCGAGTGACATCATTGTTGCGACCGGAGAAGTTGTAGCAGTTGTTATGCCAAGTACGTTTAAACGAAAAGAAGACTAAAAAATGCAAAACAGTTACATAAAAAGGGAGGAAAAGGTATGGGTAAATGTAATTTAGACCACTCGGTAGAAGATGTACAGCAGAAGTTTAACTCGCAGTCACAATGGCTGCCAGAAGATATTCGCTCGTTATTTCATGAGTTTCTCGTACGAAATCCTTCGCAAACAACATTAAACGAGATGTTTCATTTGCTGAAGAAATACGATTTGGTTGATGAACAAGAAAGAAAAGAGCGAGATCGAAAAATCAAATGGCTGATATTAAATAAAGAAAATACGAACAACTAGAAGCAACTACATGCAGTAAACCTACGTTTACGACCACAATGAAAAAGTCCGAACGAGTTGGATTCTCCATCAAGAATCTCGCTTCATCGTTCGGATCTTTCTTCAAATAAAATGCTTTTACCCCAGCCTCTTTTTAACGAGATTAAAAGTAATCACCACCACTTAAACCCGTCGTCTTCTAACAAATGATTTGAAGCAGCTGGTCCCATCGTACCCGCAGGATAAAAATGAAGAGGAAAGCGTTCATCATTAAAAACTTCTAAAATAGGTTGCACCCATTTCCAAGATAATTCAACTTCTTCCCAATGAGCAAAAAATGTGGAGTCTCCCTGTAAAGCATCAACTAACAGCAGTTCATAAGCTTCGGGTACTTCTCTTTGATTTGTTGAGAAGTTGATAAAAATAGGTTCGATTTTATTGTCATTCAAAGGGTTTTTGCTGTTTAATTGCAGTGATATACCTTCATTTGGGCTGATTTCGACAACCAAAAGGTTGGGAATAACTTCTTCGTCTGTATAAACATCCTTTAAAGGATGTTTAAATTCAATGACGATACGCGTGCATTTTTTACTCATTCTTTTTCCTGTGCGAAGATAGAAAGGTACTCCTTTCCAAAGCTCATGATCAATCCATACCCGCACTGCTATAAATGTATCATTAACGGAAGCAGCATTGATGCCGGGCTCATCTTTATATCCTATAACGGAACGATTTTGGATTTTCCCCGCTTCGTATTGACCTCTTATGACGTTCGAATGGATAAACTCTTTTTGTAGAGGGCGAAGGCTTTTCATAATTTTTATCTTTTGTTGGCGAGTCTTTGCGATGTTAAGTGTCTTTGGCAGCTGCATGGCAGTCATCATAAGCATTTGAAGCATATGGTTTTGGAACATATCCCTAATTGCACCGGACTGATCATAGTAAGGCGCTCTTTCTTCTACACCAACTGTTTCACTAGCTGTAATTTGGACATTTGCAACGTAGTGATGATTCCATAGTGCTTGTAAAATAGGGTTTGCAGATGCTAAAGCCTCCAAATTTTGGATCATTGGTTTACCCAGATAGTGGTCGATACGATAAATCTCTTCTTCATTGAACGTTTCAGTAAGCTTTTGATTTAACACTTGAGCAGATTGTAAATCGTGTCCGAAAGGCTTTTCGATAATAAGACGTTTCCAGCCTTTTGTAGATCCCAATCCGCCGCTATTTATATTTGAAGCAATAACGTCTACAAATTCAGGAGCCACTGATAAATAGAAAAGACGATTTTCAGGAATATTTAATTCTGCTTCGCCTTCTTGAATAGCATGCAGCAACTGGTCATATCCATCACTATTGGTAACATCCATTTTATGATAGCGAACTGTCTTAAGAAATTCTTTTATCTTGGATTCACCTTGTCTAAAGCGCCTTGAAAAAGTCTTTACTGATTCTTCTACATATATTTGAAAGGCATCATCAGACCAGTTGCTTCTATCTGTACCAACAATAGAAAAGGAAGAAGGAAGCTTTTTATCTAAAAATAAATTATATAACGCAGGAAAAATTTTTCTTTTAGCTAAATCTCCTGTTGCTCCAAATAAGATAAAGGTCATGGAATCCACTTCTAACGCTTGTGGTGAATGAGACTTGAGACAATTATCACGTGAACGAGCTACACTGCCCAATTGATCTCCTCCTTTATTTTAACGGTCTATTGCAGTGAATATAGTCTTTTACCACCTTTACAGATTACAGTATAGCAGGTACAATTTTCCTTTATAAGTAGACACTTTATTTTCATATAGTGTCTAAAACTATACTATTACGCATAAAAAGGGAGGAAAAAGGATTGAGCAGACTTTTTAGCAAAACGTTTAACTGTGAAAAGGAATTAACGTTAACGATTATTGGAGGCAAGTGGAAAATGCTGATTATGTGGCACCTAGGAAAAGAAGGGACGAAACGATTTGGGGAGTTAAAGTCCATGATGCCGGGAATTACTCAGCGAATGTTAGTAAGTCAGCTGCGAGAATTGGAAGAAGATCAAATCGTTCACCGAAAAGTCTATCCGGTTGTCCCTCCAAAAGTTGAATATTCCTTGACTGAACACGGGAGAAGCTTGATGCCCATCCTTGAGAGCATGGATGAGTGGGGAAAAAATTATATGGAAACCGTTATAGAGCCTGAAATGAATAATTCCAGCCATATGGGTTAAAATCTTTTGGTGAGAAGGATAAAACCACTCTTATTATTCAGAATTTTCTAAAATAAATACAAATGATATGCTGCATTGAAGCGTCCATAGTATATTTTTAGTGACTATATGTTTTAAAAGTGCCTACTTTTTTTTTGAAAGTAACGGTTTTACAATGAATTCATGCTAGACAACCCCATTTAATGAAGGAGTGAAGTAAGTATGGAACTTCAATTAGCATTGGATCTTGTAAATATTTCAGAGGCAAAAGAAGTAGTGCAGGAGGTTCAAGAGTATATCGATATTGTAGAAATTGGAACTCCAGTTGTAATTAACGAAGGGCTAAAAGCAGTCAAAGAAATCAAGGAAGCCTTTCCGTCTTTAAAGGTATTAGCTGATTTAAAAATTATGGATGCAGGTGCTTACGAAGTAATGAAAGCTTCTGAAGCGGGTGCTAGTATTATTACGATTCTTGGCGCTACTGATGATTCGACTATAAAAGGCGCTGTAGAAGAGGCCAAAAAACAAGGAACACAAATTCTTGTTGATATGATTAATGTAAAAAACCTTGAGCAACGTGCAAAAGAAGTCGATGCGCTCGGTGTTGACTATATTTGTGTACACACAGGGTATGATCTTCAAGCTGAAGGAGAAACCCCGTTCGAGCAGCTTCAAACGATTAAACGAGTTGTAAAACATGCAAAAACAGCGGTGGCAGGAGGTATTAAACTGAATACACTTCCTGAAGTCGTGCAATCACAGCCGGATCTTGTGATTGTAGGCGGGGGGATTACAAGTGAAAAAGACAAAAGAAACGTTGCAGAAGAAATGAAAAAAGTAGTCAAACAAGCAACTTTGGTCTAAAAATAAGCAAAAGTATTTAAGCCTTCAAAATTAATTAATCGGTAAATGGTTTAAAAAGAAGATAGCTAAGTTATTTTAGCTATCTTCTTTCCGTCATTTTTGATATAACCATTCATTGATAAGTGTCATTTTGACAGATAGATAGTTTCTTTAAAATTCGTTATTCGAAAGAAAAAGACGGCAGTTTTTCTGATATTTTAAAGTTAAGAAAACGTTATCCGAACATTAGCGGAAGAAAGTCTAAAAAAATCTATGTCACACTTTTTAACAAAATACTTTGAAAATTATGAATCTTAAAAATATAATTAACTATCGACAATATTTAACATCTTCAAACCAAAAAAGGAGGGAGATATAAAGTGATGGAACATAAGAGGATAGTAGTGATAGGAGCTGGAATTGTCGGGTGCAGCATTGCCTACTATTTAAGTAAAATGGGGCAAAGAAACATAACAGTGATTGAGCAAGGCCCTTTGTTCGAAACGGGAGGATCTACTTCTCACGCTCCGGGGCTTGTATTTCAGCTTAGCTTTTCAAAAGTCCTGACAACACTAGCTTCTCAAACAGTCGAGACCTTTAAAGAGTTGAGTACAGATGAACAGCGCTCGTTTTATCCTGTCGGCAGTTTAGAAGTTGCCCGTACACCAGAGCGATTAGAAGACCTAAAGAGAAAGGCTGGTGTTGCCAGCTCATGGGGAATCGAAGCTCTTCTTCTTTCACCGCAGGAATGCGCGGAAAAAAATTCGTTGATTTGTCCTGATCGTATTTGCGGAGGTCTCTATGTTCCTTCAGACGGTATTGCCAAACCTTTGCATGCCGTTGATAAAATGACTCGTTTTTCTAAAGAGTGCGGAGTAGAATTTTACGGTCATACAGAAGTGACGAATATCGAAGTGACAAATAGTCAAGTAAAAGCAGTGTACACGAGCGCTGGAAAATTTGAAGCAGATGTAATCGTGTGCTGTGCCGGATTTTGGGGACCTCGCATCGGAGAAATGGTCGGTGTAACAATTCCTCTTCAGCCGATGGCTCATCAATATGTGTTTACAAATGATTTACTTGAATTAAACGGAGAAACGGAAGAAGTCGCGACTCCTCTTATTCGAGATCAAGATAATGCAATTTATTTTCGTCAGGTAGACAAAGGGCTTGGGATTGGATCATATCAGCATGAGCCGTTTCCAATCGAACTCAGTGACATTACAAAATACGGAGAAACAAAAGAAATGCCTTCTGTTAAACCTTTTACACCAAAAGATTTTGAAAAACCGTGGGAAGATGCATTGGAACTAATTCCGGCATTAAAACAGCCAGGAATAAAAAAAGGAATGAACGGCATTTTTTCCTTCACACCTGATGGGATGCCGCTGCTTGGCGAATCACAAGCAGTAGGGGGATTTTGGGTAGCCGAAGCCATATGGGTAACGCACTCTGCAGGTGTCGCTAGGCAAATGGCTGAATGGCTGATGAATGGTGCACCGACTGTGGATTTGGAGCTATGCGATATTAATCGTTTCGATACGTATGCATGCAGCCCTGTTTATTACAAACAGCGGTCTATTGAAGAATATGAAGAGGTTTATAGCATTCATCATCCATTTATGCAGCGAAAAGTATCGCGAAACATGCGCGTAAGTCCATTTTATATGCGTCAGCAAGAACTAAAAGCGTATTTTAACGAAAAAGCAGGGTGGGAGCAGCCGCAGTGGTATGAAGCTAACTATCCGCTTATATCCACATATGAAAAGAAGATGGTTATAAGAAAGGGGTGGTCGGCTGAATATTGGTCACCGATTATCGAGGCTGAACAGTTGCATACTCGTCAGTACGCGGCGATTTACGATACAACGGCAGCAAAGAAAAGGTTGGAAATTAAAGGGGAAGGAGCTCTCCAGTTTTTACAGAAGCTAACGACAGGAAATATAGACATTACAGTAGGGCAAAGCATACGTACGTGTATGTTGCATGAGCGAGGCGGCATAAAAGATCAAATAATGGTTATTCGCAAAAATATATCCACTTTCTTGATTGTTTGTACGGGAGCCGTAGAAGCAAGCTGGATTCAAAAACACGTGCCTCAAAACGGTCAAGTTGTTTTTCAAGATGTAACGTCAGGGACATGCAGTATAGCATTAATTGGTCCTAAAGCTACAGGAGTAATGAAGTCCGTGGTTCAATGCTCAGAACTTAGCAGCACTTGGATTGAAGGGCAAGCGAAAACCTTGTTTATTGAAAAGAGTTCAGTTCTTGCTCTGCGTGATTCCTACGGGGGAATGGAGAGCTGGGAGTTGATTACGACTTCTGATCAAGGTCTGAATTTATGGGATGTATTAATTGAGCAAGGACAGCCTTATCAGCTGATTGCCGCGGGAGACCGAGCTCTTGAAAATCTTCGAATTGAATCTTTTTCGTTAAAAAGCGGGAAAGACTTTTGGAGCGAGCATCATCCATATGAAGTTAACCTTCATGAAATGGTTGATTTAACAAAACCAGTTTTTATTGGAAAAGAGGCATTGCTTGATCGTCAGCGAAAAGATTCTGAAACAGTATTAGCGACGCTCATATTAGATGATCCTTCAGCGATAGTAATGGGATATGAACCGGTCTTTTATGGAGAAACAGCCCTCGGATTTGTGACAAGTGCCGGCTATTCATACAGCTTAGGAAAAGGAATTGTACACACTTTATTATCTCAAGCTGTACATGAAGAAATGGTTTTAGAAGTTGAATACTTTGGTCAGAGTTATAAAGCAACAATGATGACACACTCCCCAGCGGTAGTTTAATTGATCAATCGAAAGACAGGAGGAATGCAGATGTCAACACATTATGATGTCATTATTATCGGATTAGGAGCTATGGGGAGTACGGCTGCTTATCAGCTCGCCAAAAAAGGTCAGCGGGTATTGGGGTTAGAACAATACGGTCCCGCTCATGACCTAGGATCGAGTCACGGCGGCTCTAGAATCATTCGACAGTCGTATTTTGAAGACCCTGCTTACGTTCCATTATTGCTTCGCGCCTACGAATTATGGAATGAAATTGAAAGAGAAAGCGGTCAAGAAATTCTTACGGTTACCGGTGGACTTATGATGGGACCTCCTGATAGCTTGACGGTTTCTGGAAGCATCGAAAGCTCTAAACAGTGGAATCTTGCGTATGAGATTCTAGAAGCAAAGGATATTTACAAACGGTTTCCGGCGTTTACACCTTCACCTGCTACGGTTGCTCTATATGAAGAAAGAGCTGGATTCGTTAGGCCGGAAGCGAGCGTATATACTCACCTTCTTCAAGCAGAAAAGTACGGAGCTGAGCTTCATTTTTTTGAGGAAGTGGTGTCGTGGGAAGCTCATCCTTCTGGTGAAGGCGTGCGCGTTGTAACAGCTAATGGAATATATGAAGCTGGAAAAATCATTATTTCTGCAGGCGCTTGGGCACCTGATTTATTACGGGATTTGGGTGTTAGCTTACAAGTAGAGCGTCATGTGCAAATGTTTTTTGAACCAACACAAGGAATAGATATTTTTTCAGTGGGAAAACAGCCGATTTATATTTGGGAAGCAGATGATTATGTACAGTTGTATGGTTTCCCTTCGTTTGGATTAAAGGCTGAAGGAGCAAAAGTGGCGTTTTTTCGAAAAGGAACAGCGTGTACGCCGGAAACGATTGATCGAAATATATATGAAGACGAAGTGAACATGATGCGGCACTATCTAGCTCAAGGTATTCCACAGCTTAACGGTCGATTTTTACAAGGGAAAACGTGCATGTATACCAATACACCAGATGAACATTTTGTCATTTCACTGCATCCTGAATATCCTCAAGTAGCGATTGCAGCAGGGTTTTCTGGACATGGGTTTAAGTTTGCGAGCGTAGTAGGAGAAATTTTAGCAGATTTAGTGATAGAGGGAAAAACCAATCATCCAATCGATTTGTTTACGCCGAAGCGTTTTGCAACTAATAAAATAGTATAAATCGTCGTCAGCTCTTGCCAATGGTTCTATTTAAATGTTTCTAAAGAAGCGAAGGAGGAATAGAAGATGGTTATGGAACATGGTTTAGTGAATGATAAAGGGAGACTTGAACCCACATTGAAAGGAGAGTTGTATACATCTTCGGACATTTTTAAGTTAGAAAAAGATCATATATTTTCTAAATCATGGAGTTTAGTTGCATTTGAATATGAAATAGCAGAACCAGGACAATATATTACGACGAGAGTTGAAGGGGAAAATATTCTCATTACTAGAGGAAAAGATCATGTACTGCGTGGATTCTTGAACGTATGTCGGCATCGAGGAGCTAAGCTGTGCAGCCAAGCATCGGGTAAAACGGGCGTCATTCGCTGCCCATATCATTCGTGGAGCTATAGCTTAGATGGTAATTTAGTAGGTGTTCCTAATACAAGCCACTGCAGAGAAGAGCTTGTGCATAACGAACATTATGGATTAACATCTGTTCACATTGAAGTGTGGCACGGAATGGTTTGGGTTAATTTATCAGACAATCCTATGTCTGTTGAATATCAGCTAGATACACAAATTCTTGATCGTTTTGGAGAGCTCTATACGTTTGCTAGATATGAAATTCAAAACTTAAAATCTGCTCATCGTGAAGAATATGAAGTCGAGGCAAATTGGAAGCTTATTGTAGAAAACTTTCAAGAGTGTTATCACTGTTCCTCCATTCACCCTGAACTTACAGCAACGCTGCCTGAATTTCGTTCAGGAGTCGGTACTCAAAGTTCAGTGGGAGGCGGAGCTAAGTTTGGTGATGAATTAGAAGCTTTTTCAATCAGCGGGCAAGGAAGTCGTCCCATGTTAAAAGGATTGCTTCCTGAAGACGACCGCACGTATTTTGGCATTACCGTTCTGCCGCTTGTATTTATCAATTTAACACCGGATCACGTTATTATTCATCGTATTATTCCAATTAGTGCGGAAAAATCTAAAGTGATTTGTGAATGGTTATTCGACCCTGAGGAAATGGCTAAACCTGATTTTGATCCAAAAGATGCGGTGGAGTTATTTCACCGCGTTAATTTACAAGACTTTGAAGCATGTGAGTGGTGTCAGGAAAATATGAGCTCAAAATCTTATAAAGAAGGAGGTATATTAGTACCTATCGAACAGCACGTTTCGCATTTTTACAATTATGTGTTAGAAGCAATCGGTATGAAGGTCGAATAGTAAATAGAAGTGGTCTGACCCGTTATCTCAAGGTGTCGGACCACTTCTAACAATCTACTTTAAAATAAGGGGGAAATAAATTGAGTACAAGCTCTAAACTAACAGAACCCATTATCCGCGTTACCGATGTTTCAAAAGTATTTGGCCGTCAAAAAGAACAGGCTCTTAAACTGAGAGAGTCTGGACAAAGTAAATATGAAGTTGAACAAGCTACTAAGACAACCGTTGCTATTTATAATGCTCATTTCGAAGTGAAAAAAGGAGAAACTTTTGTGCTAATCGGATTGTCAGGAAGCGGTAAATCTACTTTACTTCGATGCTTGAACGGGCTTGTAGAACCGACAGAAGGGACGGTATATCTAGAAAACACAGATATTTCTCATATGCCAAAAAGACAGCTTCAGGAAGTCCGGAGAAATAAAATTGGGATGGTCTTTCAAAATGTGGGCCTCCTTCCAAACCGCACCGTGATTGACAACATTACGTTCGGTCTAGAGATACAAAGTGTATCAGCAAACGAAAGAGAAAAGCGAGGGAAAAAGGCTCTTGAAATGGTGGGCTTAAATGGACAAGCTTATAAAAGAATTTATGAATTATCAGGAGGTATGCAGCAGCGGGTTGGACTAGCGAGAGCTCTTGCTTCTGAACAGGAGATTTTGCTGATGGATGAGCCTTTTTCAGCTTTAGATCCTCTTATTCGAAGAGATATGCAAAAGCTATTTCTTGATATTCAAGGGGAAGTACAAAAAACAGTTATTTTTGTAACGCATGATTTAGATGAAGCATTAACTTTAGGACACCGGGCTGCCGTAATGAAAGACGGAGAGATTGTACAGCTTGGAACCGCTGAAGATATTTTAAGTCAACCGGCAACAGATTATGTAAAACTGCTTGTTCAAGACGTTAATTACGGTAAAATCCGCCTTGCTAAAGACGCTGTTATTCCAGTAGAAACTGCTGCCTACGAGTACGAATCACCGCAAGTCGTACTAAGAAGAATGAGAACCAATCACTTATCTACGATTTTTGTTCTTGATAGTTCTGACCGCTTATTAGGCTTAATGACCATTTATACGGTGATGGAGCTTATCGAAGCTCATAAGCATGATTTAAAAGGAACGGCAATGATAAAGCCGCATTGCGTCAATCCTGATATGTCTTTACAAGAAATGATTCCTCTATTTACAGACAGTCATTCGCCTGTAGTCATTGTTGATAATCATCATCGCCTACAAGGTATGATTTCCCCAAGCACTCTTATTGCAAATCTCACTGAACGTACTGCAGTGACTGAGCAACAAGAAGTTAAGTCATTTCAAATGGAGGTCCGATAAATATGATGGTAAATTCCGCGACGATTCCTCGTATCCCTTTAGATAAATGGGCAAACTCATTTGTTGATTACATGATTGATAGTTTTTCAGGTGTATTTACTGGAATCAACCAGATAATGACCAGCTTAATAAGCAGTCTCGAATGGGTATTGACCGCTTCTCCTCCGTTAGTAACGGTCGTTGTTTTTGTTCTATTAGCGCTATGGCTAACAGATTGGAAGATAGCTGTATTTACGTGTTTTGGTTTACTTCTCATTATTAGCTTGAATTTATGGGAAGCATCGATGCTGACCTTATCTCTCGTTTTAGCTTCTACTATTATCTCACTTCTATTTGGCGTTCCTTTAGGCATATTATCACACCGCTTTAACAAAGTTGGAGCAGTGATAAAGCCCATTCTTGATATTATGCAAACAATGCCTGCTTTTGTTTACTTAATTCCGTCCGTACTTTTATTTGGATTAGGGAATGTTACAGCTCTTATTGCTACTTTTATTTTCGCAATGCCGCCTGCCGTTCGTCTGACGCTGCTTGGACTTCAGCAAGTTCCCCAAACCACTTTAGAAGCGGCAGAAGCTTTTGGAGCGACGGAATGGCAAAAATTAATTAAAGTCCAGCTGCCGCTCGCTTTGCCTATGATTATGTCGGGTGTAAACCAGGTTATTATGTTATCTCTTTCGATGGTTGTTATTTCTTCAATGGTCGGTGCAGGAGGCTTGGGTGCTGAGGTATTAAGAAGCATCAGTATGTTGGATGTAGGCTTAGGATTTATCGGCGGGATTGCAGTTGTCATTATTGCCGTTATTTTAGATCGTCTGACGCACCTTTCTACTCAAAAAAGAGAAGGTATTCAATCAAGTAAATAAAATGAATAAAGGTGGGAGTATATGAAACAATCAAAAAAAGTTCTTTTTATTATGCTAACAATCGTCATTATGCTGCTTGTCTCCGCATGCGGCAATAGCAATACGGCAAGCAGCGCGACGACTAAAAAAGAAATTACAATTGGATACATACCATGGGACGAAGCCGTAGCTGTTACGTTTCTATGGAAGGAATTATTAGAGGAAAAAGGTTATAAAGTTAAAGCAGTTCAAAGCGACGTAGCTCCGCTTTTCTCAGGAGTTGCTCAAGGAAACATTGATTTATTTTTGGATGTATGGATGCCGACCACCCATAGCTCTTATATGAAAAGGTTTGGAAAACAAGTTGACGTGCTCGGTACTTGGTATGATCAAGCAGATAGCGGATTGGCCGTTCCCGACTACGTAGACGCGCAGTCACTAGCTGATTTAAAAAATAAAAAAGATGAGTTTAACGGAAAGATTATTAGTATTGAACCAGGATCTGGAATAAACGGTCTTACTAAAGATCATACGATGCCAAGCTATGAGTTAAAAGACTGGAACTTAGTAGAAAGCAGCACAGCCGCCATGTTATCGGAATTAGATAAAGCCATTGCTAATAAAGAACCCATTGTTGTTACGTTATGGCGCCCGCACTGGGCTTTTGAAAAGTATAATCTCAGATACTTAAAAGATCCCAAAAATACGATGAATCCAACTGGACCTGAAAAAATACAGTCGATTAGCAAAAAGGCATTTAAAGAAGATTATCCAGAAGCAGCAAAGTGGCTGAAAAATTTTTCTATTAGTGCCGATCAACTAGCATCTTTAGAATCAGAAATTAACAGTGCAAAAGACGAAACAAAAGGTGTGAAAAACTGGATTTCTAAAAATAAAAAAGTGACGGAAAGCTGGGTAAAATAATAGAAGGAAAAGAAAAGGCTGTCTCATAAGTGAAGCTATTAACTTAGAGACGGTTTTTTTGTGAGAGAACTTTTTATCTGCAGCTTTTCTAACAGATTAAGTTCGGTAAAAGCTCAATAAATGAAAGTTTTTTAACCTGATATGTAAATTAAAAAAATATATTTAAATTAAAAAAAGTGGCATTGCTTTCTACTATCCAAGTACAATTTAAATAATGAATGCTTTACGTTTCGCATGTAAGTATTTATTTACACCTATGTTGTCATAATTTATGTGATTCCCCAAAGCATAAATTACTTTTCATTACCTTATTGTGTACAAAAATAGTGTAAGATAGGCTCATGCTTTTAACAGCATGGGCCTATTTTTATAGACAGCTTGAAAATAGATATTTCCAAACTGGAAAATTAATCTTTCCCTCTTGTACAATAAATATTCTTCTGTACAAAAATAGAGTGTATAATAGGAATGTTGAATTGATAGGAAAAAGAGAGCAGCCCTATCAAGTAAAGGAAGATGGAGTGGAGAGTGTGTACTGAAAGTAAAATTGTCCAGCGGCAAAAATAAACATGTTTTTCGAATGCTTCTAGAAGAATATCTAGAATGAAAGTAGGAACATTATGGAAAAGAAAATG
Source organism: Priestia sp. AB (assembly GCF_028369225.1). NCBI lineage: Bacteria > Bacillati > Bacillota > Bacilli > Caryophanales > Bacillaceae > Priestia > Priestia sp. AB. The sequence goes on along the minus strand of NZ_JAQMYN010000002.1, from coordinate 215,939 downwards.
AGGTTTGGCATCAAATCCAAAATTATTATTGGATATTTAATTGTTATTGTCTGTTTATTTATTGCATTTATTGTTTTAAACAGTCAAATTTCATCTTTGCAAAAAGAACGAAATTTTATCATTGATCATGATATTGAAGTGCATGATCTGACCAATCGAATTGAAAAACACCTGCTCGATATGGAAACCGGACAAAGAGGCTATATTATTACAGGAGAAGCGAGTTACTTAGAACCTTATAACAGCGCAGCATCAAGTTGGGAAAAAGATTATAATGCACTGTATCAGCTTCTAAATAATAATCCAAATCAGCAGGAGAAACTGGAGAAGATTAAAGGAAGCATTCAAGACTGGATTGAAGCCGCTGGTGAACCAACCATTGCATTAAAAAAAGAAAATAATACAAAAGAGCTTCAGCAGTTTTTTGAGAAAGATCCTGGGCGCCAGTATATGGATGATATACGCAGCCAGTTTACTTCTTTTAGAAATGTAGAGAAAAAATCGACTGAAACAAGAGCAACAGAGTTAGACGAGAAAAATCAAAAAATTAAAATTGGACTTTACGGTTTGCTGTTATTTGTTACGCTTATTTCACTTGCTATTGCTATTGTTTTGTCCAATTCCATTGTGAATACGATTAAAGAAGTTACGCAAACGATCAAACGAATTACGGCTTCAAAAGGCGAGTTAAAAGGAAGAATTAAAGTTCGATCTAATGATGAAATTAAAGATTTAGGGATAGCCACGAACGCGTTGTTAGAAAATATTGAAGAGCGAAACTGGCTGCAAACGAACATTGCTCATGCTGTAACGATGTACCAAGGCATAGCATCTGTAGACAAGCTTGCGGAAAAATTTCTCTTTACGGTTTCAGAAATGACAGGAGCTTCTTTCGGAGCATTTTATGTTCGAGAAGAAAATGATAAAGGAGATCTATTCGTCAAACAAGCTGCTTTTGCAGATAGAAAAGGCGACGCGGGAAGAGAGAGCTTTTTAATAGGCGAAGGGCTTATTGGACAAGCTGCTTTAGAAAAAAGAACCCTTGTCATAAACGATGTACCTGACACATACCAGCTCATTGCTTCAGGATTAGGAGACGTAAAACCTAAGAGTATTTTTATTGTACCCGTCTTGTTTGAAGATGAAGTAATTGCAGTTATCGAGCTGGCATCGCTGCACGAATTTACAGTTTTAGAGCAAGAACTTATTAGTCAAGTGATTGAAACGTTTGGTCTCACTATCAATGGTGTAATCAGACGTATGGAAGTTGCCCGTCTATTAAAAGAATCTCAGGCGATGACAGAAGAGCTCCAGGCTCAGTCTGAAGAACTTCAAACACAATCAGAAGAACTGCAAATGCAGTCTGAAGAGCTGCGTATGATTAATGAACAGCTAGAAGAAAGAACAAAAGATGCAGAAGAAAAATCGTTTGAATTAGAGGCTGCAAAAGAAGATTTAGAAGAAAAAGCGCATCAGCTGGAATTGAATTCTCAATACAAATCTGAATTCCTTGCTAATATGTCGCACGAGCTTCGAACACCGCTTAATAGCATTCTTATTCTGTCTGAAATGCTTGAGGAAAATGCGGCTAAAACGCTATCTGAAGATGAAGAAGAATATGCTCGTATTATCCATTCTTCAGGAAAAGACTTGTTGGCGTTAATCAACGACATCTTGGATTTATCAAAAGTAGAGTCTGGAAAACTAGATGTCTTGCTTGCTGAGATGAATATGAGTGAGCTTCCAGATCAAATTGAACGTAATTTCAGCCACGTTGCTGAACAGAAAAAAGTACAATTAAAAATTAATAAAGCACAAGATGTACCGGACATCATTCACACAGATGAAAAGAGATTCCAGCAAATTGTGAAAAATCTTTTATCAAATGCATTTAAATTTACGGAATCGGGATCTGTCACAGTATCCATTCAACGAGTAGCTGACCATCGTCTTACAACAGCTATGCGTACAGTGGATACGGATTGCTGGCTAGAAATAGCTGTAGCTGATACAGGGATTGGTATACCAAAAGAAAAGCATCAGCTTATTTTTGAAGCGTTTCAGCAGGCGGATGGAGCTACGGTTCGCAAGTACGGAGGAACGGGACTTGGCTTATCTATTTGCAGTGAGTTTGCAAAATTATTGGGCGGCTGGATTTCCCTAAGCAGTGAAGTAGGAAAAGGAAGTACGTTTACACTCTATCTTCCTAGTCTCTCTAACGGTCTTGTTGACTATGAAAAAGTAAATTTTGCATATGAAGAAGTAGCAGTATCTGTAGAAGAAGCTGAACCTGAAGCAGAAATAACTGAAATTGACCATCCTGTACAACCAGTTGAACCTTCATTGCAAGATGATGAAAATGTGTTTCAGGATAAGCGAGTGCTTATCGTAGATGATGACCAGCGCAACATCTTTGCCTTAAAAACTGCGCTAGCTAAACAAGGTATGACCATTATGACAGCTCATAACGGAATAGAGTGTCTTGAAATGATGAAGAATAGTGAACCATTTGATCTCATTTTAATGGATATTATGATGCCGCAAATGGACGGATATGAAGCGATGCAGAAAATTAGAGGAGAGCTAAAGCTTGTTGATTTGCCTATTATTGCATTAACCGCTAAAGCGATGAAAAATGATCGTGAAAAATGCTTGGAAGCTGGAGCATCAGATTATATCAGCAAACCTTTAGATTTAAATCAGCTGTTCTCCGTTATGCGTGTATGGCTAGTAAATTAAGCGGGGTATGAAACATAAATGGATATGAAGCACCTAGATTTAAGTGAAGACTTAGTTATGAATAAAAAAACAGATTTAGAGATTGATTTACTGCTGACGGCTATTTATCGATTAACAGGATTCGATTTCAGACAGTACGCTAAATCTTCTATCTGTCGCCGGGTCTATAATCGAATGAAAATTGAACGTATTCCAACTGTATCTCGATTGTTAGAAAAAGCGATTCATGAAGAAGAATTTATGAATCAGCTTTTAAATGATTTTTCGATAAATGTAACAGAGATGTTTCGTGATCCAAGCTTTTTTAAAGCATTTCGCACAAAAGTGATTCCGGTATTAAAGGATTATCCAGAAATTCGCATTTGGCACGCTGGCTGTGCAACGGGCGAAGAGGTATTTTCTATGGCGATTCTTTTAGAAGAAGAAGGGTTAATGGATAAAACGGTCATTTACGCAACCGATATGAACGAAGATGTATTAGAAAAAGCAAAACAAGGTGCTTTTTCTTTACGTAAAATGAAGTCATATACAAAAAATTATATTCAAGCCGGTGGAAAGAACGCCTTCTCAGAATATTATCAGACGGACCATCACTATGCATATTTTCATCCGTCGCTGTTAAAAAATATTATCTTTGCTCAGCATAATTTAGTCACGGATCAGTCATTTAATGAATTTCACGTCATCATTTGTCGAAACGTCCTTATTTATTTTACAGCTCAGCTGCAAAATCAAGTGTATAATTTATTTTCAGAAAGCCTGTGTGCAAAAGGATTTCTTGGGCTTGGTGATAAAGAAACGCTTCGCTTTGCTGAAGGAGGAGCTTCTTATATCGAGTTTGCAGGGAACGAGCGCATTTATCAAAAGCAATAAAAAAAGAAAGACCTCATTGGTGAGGTCTTTCTTTATTGTGCTTGTGCTTGAATCATAAGCACGCACATGTCATCAGGCTGATTTAACTTTTGTTCTTCTGAAAAAATTTCATTCATAAATGTCTGCGGATTTGTCCATTTTTGTTCAGTAAGCTTTTGAAGACGAAGAGCAGATTCATTTTCGCAAGGGCCCATTGATTCAAGAGCTCCGTCTGTAAATAGCAAAATTTGCACATCGTTCTCAAAGCTGACAACAGATTTCTGAACGTCCATTTCTTCAAAAAACCCTACAGGGCAGCTTCCTCGTTGAAGAGGAACGAGCATATGTTCATCCACTAACATATAACCTTCTGGATGCCCGGCATTCACATATTCTACTGTCTTAGCTTCCGTATCAATCACTAAATAAATAGCAGTGAAATAGTAAGGGATTTCATCTTTTTCGCTGTGCAATAATTCCATGTAGCGATTCAACTCTGTAATAACCTGCTCAGGGTCTACGAGGGACTTGATAGCTTCTCTGAGCACAGACGAAATAAACATACAAACAAGTGAGGCAGAGATGCCGTGCCCCATCATATCAAAAAGAATAATTCCGTACCGATGCTCGTCAATTTTGTGCCAATAGTACATATCACCTGCTAATTTAAAAGAAGGATAATAAGAAACTTCCATTTGAATATCTTTCTCTCGTAAAGGGGGACTAAGTAAGTTTTGCTGTACGTGCGTAGCTAAATCTAACTCAGTTTGAATTTTCTTTTCATGTTCCGTGTGCCAGTCAATTTCTGCTTTAAGGCGTAAGGCTACCCGCATACGAGCCAGCAGTTCCACTTTATTGATCGGCTTTGTGACGTAATCTGTTCCACCGGCGTCTAGAGCTTCTACTAATTTGCTGCTGTCTTCTAGAGCTGTGACAAAGATAATTGGAATATGTTTTAAGCGTTCTACCTGCTGGATTCGCCTGCAGGCTTCGATTCCATCGATTTCGGGCATCATAATATCAAGTAAAATTAAATCGACCGAATTCGTTTTTGAGTTCTCATCGTCCAGGTTAAGATAGTCAAAAAGGGCATGGGCAGACGTAAGAGACACACAGTTATCGTAGCCAGCGCCTTTTAAAATTTTTTCAATCACAAATAGATTGACTTGATTGTCATCTACTAGAAGAATGGTCATGCTTTATTTCCCCTTATTATGTTTGAAGACTAATGATTGAATATGTAGTTTTCAAGCATTTTTTATACTTTTTCTGTTTTTCTATTTATCTATTATACAGAAAACACAGCGTTTAGGGTATTTTTTAAGATTATTCTTTTCTATTTAAAAAGCAACTTGTCCCCAGAAAAGGAGATAAATTACTTTTTATAGCAACTTGTATAACGCAAATATCCCGAAAGTCAGTACAACCGCTCCCGAAATATGATTTACCCAAATCAAGCTGTTATTCGTAAACTTCGACCGGGCAAGACTAATAGCAAAACTGAGCGAAAGCCACCAGCAGGCCGATCCTAAAAATACGCCTGCAACCATTGTCAACGCAGAAGCAACATCAAATGCTGATTTACTAATGCCTACACCAGAAAACACGCCAATAAAAAATAAGATCGTCATTGGATTCGTAACCGTTAAAAAAAGAACGGATGTATAAGAACGAAGCAAACCTTCTCCTTTAGCAGCAGCAGCGTGCTCTGCAGGTTGAGAACGAAAAGTTTGTACACCTAAATAACATAAAAATAATCCTCCAATCAGCTGAAGCCAAATCTTTTGGGTTAGTAAAAAGGTTGTAATGAACGTTAGGCCAAACGCAGCGATGCATCCATAAAGAGCATCTGCTGTAGCTGCCCCCAGCCCGGATACAAACCCATGCAATCTCCCTTTAGATAACGTGCGATTAATGCATAAAATACCGATGGGACCGACGGGTGCAGCAACGGAAAAGCCGATCACTAACCCCTTTAGAAAATAAAATAAGTTCATCTTTTAAGTTGCTCCTAAGAAGTTTTTCTTTAGTATAGTACAAAAGCAATCGTGAATGAAGCCAATTTTGAGAAAGTTGTTAACACATATTTTTAGTCTGTTCGGTTACATCATAATGATGTTATAAAAAACATCACTAGCAAATTTATTTTAATCATTAAAAAGTTAAAAAACTAAATTATTTTACACAGAAAATTAAATGTAGTAAAATAATTCACTGTTACATATATAGAAAGATCTACCACTAAAAAGTAGTCATTCGTAATGAGATGAAGAGAGGTTAGTCATCATGAGTAATCTGTTTGCAAAAAAAGATGTTAACAAGCTATTAGAGGAAAATGCGGCAAAAGAATCAACTAAGACACTAGGGTTATTTGATGTGATTTTGATGGGAGTAGGAGCAACCATTGGGACAGGAGTTCTGGTTATAGCAGGGTTAGTTGCCGCGAGGGATGCAGGGCCCTCGGTCTCCATTTCCTTTGTTATTTCTGCAGTAGCCTGTATTCTTGTTGCGCTGTGTTATGCAGAATTTGGTTCAGCTATTCCAAGTTCGGGAGGCGCATATACATACATATATGTTTCACTAGGAAAATTTGTAGCGCATTTGATAGGATGGTCCATCGTAGGATGCTATACGGTATCTTTAGCTTCCGTAGCGGGCGGATGGTCATCTTATGTGAATAATGTGCTTACTGAATTTGGTATTAGACTTCCTGAATCGTTCACGGCCATACCAAGCGGTGGAGGTATTATTAATCTTCCTGCGGTATTTATTGTCCTGTGCATGTCGTTTTTATTAACAAGAGGGGTAAAAGAAAGTAAAAAAATAAATAACTTAATGGTTTTAATCAAGATAGGTATTGTTCTGTTATTTGTAGCCGTCGGCGTCTTTTTTATTCATACAAATAACTGGCACCCATTTACTCCTTTTGGTGTGAAAGGAATCTTTGCAGGCGCAGCTTCCGTCTTTTTTGCATATAACGGATTTGATGCCATTTCTACTTCGGCAGAAGAAGTGAAAAATCCGCAAAGAAACTTGCCGCTAGGCATTTTGATTGCACTAAGTGTTTGTGCAGTCATTTACGTAGTAATTGCATTAGTATTAACGGGAATGGTTTCTTATAAAGAGCTAAACGTAGGCGATGCGTTGTCATATGCGCTCAATAGTGTAGGACAAGAATGGGCAGCGCTCATTTTATCTATAGGAGCGGTTATTGGTATTATGGCCGTCGTATTTGCTTATTTGTTTGTCGTGCCTCGCATACTGATGTCAATGAGCCATGATGGATTATTGCCGTCTCTTTTTGCGAAAGTAAACCGAAAAAACAGCGAACCTGTCATATCCACATGGCTTGTGGGCGCGTTAGGCGCTGTTGTAGCTGGTTTTGTTGATTTAAAACAGCTGGCAGATTTAGCGAATATGCTAGCGATTGTCACGTTTGCTGCCGTTTCATTTTCGATTTTGGTTCTGCGAAAAACTCAGCCTAACCTAAAGCGCGGTTTCAAAGTACCTTTTGTACCATTTATTCCGATTATTGCTATTCTTTGCTGTATCTTTCTTATGTTCAACTTATCAATGAAAACGTGGATGTATTCAATCGGCTGGATGCTGATTGGCGTCTTTATTTACGTTGGATACGGTAGAAATAAAAATAGCGTTTAGCAAAAAAAGACTCTAAGCGAACAAGCTAGAGTCTTTTTATGTATATATTTATCTTGAAAGTGAGCTATGAATATAACGTAAAAATTTATTTGAGACATATGTCCTTTTTATTTTAGGAAATGTTATTGTTTAATAAAAGAAACCGTTATGATGGAGAGGAAAACATGAGGGAAATTACGAGTGAGAAACAGCTGATGGAGTATATAAATACTTATAAATTAGAGTCGGTTTTCAAAAAAGAGTTACTACCGCATTTGTCACTGTATGATGTTGAGGCAGGAGAACGTCTTTGTTCTCAAGGAGACGCGTCTCACTGTTTGTACATATTGGTGAAAGGCAAGGTTAAAGTTTATACCATATCGCCCGAAGGCAAGACGCTTGTTCTTTCCTTTAAGCAGCCCCTTGAAGTAATAGGCGATATTGAGTATGTACAAGATGTTGATATTATGAATACGGTTGAAGCCGTTTCACCTTTAGTTGTTATCGGTATATCATACAAACGATTAAAGCAGCATGCGAGCAATGATCCACAGCTGCTGACGTTTTTACTGGAAATGCTCACAAAAAAGTTTTGCGCAAAATCGAACTCGCTAAGCTTTAATTTAATGTACCCAGTTGAAGTGCGGCTGGCTAGCTACTTGCTCTCTATTTTTTGTGAAGAATCACATTTGGTTATGAACCAAAAAACAGAAAGCCTAAAAGATATAGCTAATTTAATCGGAACGACTTACCGGCATTTAAATCGTGTCCTTCAGAAATTCGTAGCGCAAGGAGTTATTGAAAAAAAGAAAGGCTCCATTATTCTTAAAGATAAAGAAAAACTGAGCTGTCTAGCAAACGACAATATATACGAGTAGACAAAGTAATAGATTAGTTGAAGGAGAGAGAGAAGAATGAAAACATACCGAACGCTTCTATTTGACATTGATAATACGCTTTTAGATTTTAACGCAACCGAAGAGCAGGCTTTACAGCTTCTTTTTGCTAACCACGATATTCCGTTGACTGAGGAAAGCAAAAAACGTTATAGTTTGATAAACCAGGGGTTATGGACAGCTTTTGAAGAAAATAAAATAAGCCGTGAGCAAGTTGTAAATACTCGCTTTTCTACTCTATGTAAAGAATATGGAATAGAAAAAGACGGAAAGCTACTTGAAGCAGAGTACCGAACCTATTTGAACAATGGCCATCAGCTAATTGACGGAGCATTTGAGGTAATTAAAAACCTGAGCTGTCACTATGAGTTATATGTTGTTACAAATGGCGTATCGGCTACGCAATATAAACGCCTTCAGGACTCAGGTCTATATCCTTATTTTAAAGAAGTATTTGTTTCAGAAGATACGGGCTTTCAAAAGCCTATGAAGGAATATTTTGATTATGTTTTTTCACGTATAACAGAGTTGTCCGTACATGAAACATTAATTATTGGAGATTCTTTGAGTGCAGACATTCAAGGCGGGCAGCTAGCCGGTATTGATACGTGCTGGTTTAATCCGCAGAAAAAAAAGAATGATACAAATTGGAATTCTACCTATGAACTAGGAAGGCTTCAAGAGCTTTATATCCTGCTGAACGTAAATAATGAAGTAGCTTCGGTACAAGTGTAAAAGTGTATAAACGTTAGAAAACGCAAAAAGTGCTAACCTTTTCTTTAAACAAAAAGGGTTGGCACTTTTTCTATTTTACGGCTTTCAAAGGCTTAAAATCTGCTAGGGATATTGGTCTATAAATAGGGTGGTTAAAGTAATCAATACAAATTTAAACAGTTTTATCTCAAAAGCAATAGGGTATTTTACCAATATCCCAGATAAAGTAAGTAACTAGGAGGTCGTAAAAGATGATTAATGGCAAAAGTTTATCTCGTTCAAGAAAGAGTTCATATAGAAGAGAAACAGCGGTTGGAAAAACAGGAATGGTAGCCAGTGCTCATCCAATTGCAACCGACGCCGGAGAACAGGTACTAAGAGCTGGAGGCAATGCAATTGATGCAGCAATTGCCGTTCAGTTTGGGCTCAATGTTGGAGAACCGATGATGACCGGTATTGGAGGCAGCGGCTTTTTTATGGTATACCACAATGAAAGCAAAACAACTAAAATTTTTGACGGGCATTCTCAGGCTCCTAAAGCAGCTTATCCTGAAATGTTTCTTGATGAAAATAAAGAAGTTATTCCGTTTAGAAAGCGTTCTACTCATGCAACGGCAATTGGAATTCCAGGGATTTTAAAGGCGATGGAAGCAGCTCGTAAAGAATATGGAACAAAACCCCTTGCTGAATTAATTGAACCGGCTGCCCAAGCAGCAGAAGCAGGTGTGGAAACAAACTGGGTGCTTGGAGATATTTTAAAAACATATGCCTACCGACTAGGAGAACATGCTAAGCAGCTATATTCCCCAAACGGCAAGCCTATGCAAGAAGGAGATATGATTAATAAAAAAGATCTTGCTAAAACATTCCGCATTCTTCAAGAAAAAGGTATCGAGGCTTTTTATGAAGGTGAAATTGCAGAAGCCATTATTTCAACGATAAAAGAGCACGGCGGTTTTATGGAACTGTCGGATTTGAAAGAATACGAGATTAAGATCGATGAGCCCGTGTGGGGAGATTATAAAGGATACCGAATTGCTTCTTCTAACATGCCTAGTGCAGGAGGAGCCACCGTGCTGCAAATCTTAAAGCTATTAGAGGACTTTGATGTGTCTCAGTACGACGTGAAATCTTGGGAAAAGTATTATTTGTTTGCAGAAGCTATGCGCATTGCATTTTCAGATAAAATTGCATTCTCTGGAGATCCAGCCTACAGTGACATTCCATTAAAAGGACTTTTAAATGACGAATATATAAAGGAACGTCAAAAATTAATTAATTGGAAGCATAAAAATGAGAAAGTTGATTTTGGCAACCCGTGGGATTATGAGAAAGGCCAAAAAGTGAACGTTGTGCGTCAGCCTTATGAACCTGAACGTGAGCTTAGTGAAACAACTCACTTCACGGTAGTTGACCGCTGGGGCAATATTGTCGCTTGTACATCAACTGTGGAACATCCTTTTGGTACAGGAATTATGGTTAAAGACCATGGATTTTTACTCAACAACGAGCTTACTGATTTTGATGCTATTCCTGGAGGGTTAAATCAAGCGGATGCAGGAAAGCGTCCGGTTAGCTGTAAAAGCCCAACCATCGTTTTTAAAGACAGTGAACCTGTACTCACTTTAGGGTCTCCAGGCGGACCAACGATTGTAGGGTCTGTATTTCAAACGCTTATTAATGTCTTAGACTATGGAATGGATATAAAAGAAGCCATTGAAGAACCAAGAATTTTTAATAGTACAGGATCACTTATCGGTTGGGAAGCCGGAGTGGATATGAATGCAAAAGGAGAGCTAGAAGCCATGGGGTTTAATTTTGGAGATGAGCCATTCCCAATCGGAAATGTTCAAGGTATTCAAATTGATAAAGAAACCGGCCGTTTATTTGGAGCAGCTGATTCCAGCCGTGAAGGAAAAGCAACTGGTTTAGACTCTTAATATTCAAAAAATGCATTATACGCTCTCTCTTTTTACAAAAGGGAGAGCGTATAATGCATTAAAAAAGATAAAAATGAGTAGGTAAAAAGAAGGAATATTTTTTTCTGAAAACATACTTTAGACCTTTATTATTATCATCCTAATCTTTAGAAAGGAAAAAGATTAGAACGTTTTCATGTCCGGCTAATAAAAAAAAGGTACTGATTTTTCAAGAGATTGATAAAAACAGAATGGTCGGAAAGTATAAAAAACGGAATAGCGTTTTCAATGCTGGAAAGATAAAGTGTTTAATCATGTAGAAAGTATCAAACGCAACGTCTGGAAATCGTGGTTTGAAATGTAAAAAAGTCGTACACTTTTGTTGGAAAAACGGTTACATAAAAAAGGCTCTTACACGTAAACTTTGGTCCTAGTTACAGCTCAATGAAAAAGATAAAAATGAGAAATAGCTACATTTGGCATGTTTGACTTTCGTCATTTATCCAAGTAATCTTTTGGTTGAACGGAACCGGTTCTGTTTTCGGATTTTTGATAGCTAACTGAATTAATAAATTTATATTCTTTACTAACACAAAAGGAGAAAACATATGAAAATGAAACGAGTTGCTAAGCATACAACTGCTGCTACATTGGCTGCAGCCCTACTAGTAGGCGGGGGATATCAAACATTTGCTAAAGGAAACGACAGCAAAGACTTTAATAATAGCTACGGAATTTCGCATATTACTCGCGATAATATGGTGAAAATTCCACAGCAGCAAAACAGTGATCAGTTTAAAGTTCCTGCTTTTGATGAATCAACTATTAAAAACATTGCTTCTGCTAAAGGAAAAAATGCATCAGGAAATACAATTGACTTAGATGTATGGGACAGCTGGCCATTACAAAATGCTGATGGAACAGTAGCGACTTATCATGGATATCAAATTGTGTTTGCCCTAGCAGGTGATCCAAAAGATTCGAATGACACGTCTGTTTATCTTTTCTATAAAAAAGCTGGAGACAAATCAATTGACAGCTGGAAAAACGCTGGAAGAGTGTTTAAAGACAGCGATAAATTCGTTCCGAATGACCCGCATCTTAAAAATCAAACACAAGAATGGTCTGGTTCTGCCACGTTAACAAAAGATGGTAAAGTTCGTTTGTTCTACACGGATTATTCAGGTAAACAATACGGAAAACAAACGTTAACGACAGCTCAAGTGAACATGTCTCAGCCAAACGATAATACGTTAAAAGTTGATGGAGTAGAAGATTACAAGTCAATCTTTGACGGTGACGGAAAGATTTATCAAACGGTTCAGCAGTTTATTGATGAAGGCGGTTATGACACAGGGGATAACCATACGCTAAGAGATCCTCATTATATAGAAGACAACGGACATAAGTACCTTGTTTTCGAAGCTAACACAGGAACAGAAGATGGCTATCAAGGCGAAGACTCTCTATATAACAGAGCATACTACGGAGGAAACAATCCTTTCTTCCAATCTGAAAAGAAAAAGCTTCTTGAAGGATCTAATAAAGAAAAAGCTTCTTTAGCAAACGGGGCTTTGGGCATTATTGAGTTAAATGATGACTATACGCTCAAAAAAGTAATGAAGCCACTTATTACATCAAACACAGTTACAGACGAAATTGAACGTGCAAACATTTTCAAAAAAGATGGAAAATGGTACTTGTTCACCGATTCTCGCGGATCTAAAATGACGATTGATGGAATCGGACAAGATGATGTGTATATGCTAGGCTATGTTTCAAATACGTTAACAGGAAAATATAAGCCTTTAAATGATACAGGATTAGTTCTTCATATGGATTTAGATCCTAATGATAAAACATTTACGTATTCTCACTTTGCTGTACCTCAAACAAAAGGCGATAATGTCGTTATTACAAGCTACATGACAAATAGAGGCTTTTATGAAGACAACCACTCTACATTTGCACCAAGCTTCTTAGTGAACATTGAAGGTTCAAAAACATCTGTTGTAAAAGATAGTGTTCTTGAGCAAGGTCAGTTAACAGTAGATGAAGACTGAGCGCTTTGCAATAGCAACAAAAGAAAATGGTGATTGTAATCACCATTTTCTTTTGTTTTATTCGATGTAGATAAAAAAGAGAAAGGTGGGGTTTGTTTGAAGAAAAAAGGTGCTTATAAATGGATAACGCTTGCCGTTGTTTTAGTTGTAATAGCCGGACTCATTATAGCAGCCGTATCCAAAAAAGAGGATACAAAAGACCAAGGAAAAGAAAAAGAGAATAAAAGTGAATCCACTTATCGCCCGGTGTATCACTTTAGTACGCCTGATAAATGGAAAAATGATCCTCAAAAGCCCATTTATTTTGACGGGAAATATCATTACTATTACTTATATAATCATGATTATCCTAAAGGGAACGGGACGGAATGGCGACATGCAACGTCTAAAGATTTGGTTCATTGGAAAGATGAAGGAGTAGCTATTCCAAAGTATACAAATAAAAATGGCGATATATGGTCCGGATCCGTTGTAGAGGATAAAGATAACACAGCAGGCTTTGGTAAAGACGCAATTGTAGCGATTATGACCCAGCCTTCTGCCGATGGACAAAAGCAAGAACAGTATCTATGGTATAGTACCGATAGAGGAAAAACCTTTAAATCGTATAGCAAAAATCCTATCATGCCTAATCCAGGCACCAAAGATTTTAGAGATCCCAAAGTCATATGGGATAATGAACATGACAAGTGGGTTCTCGTCATGTCAGAAGGTGAAAAAATCGGATTTTATGAATCTTCTAATCTAAAGGATTGGACGTATACGGGAGGATTTGTAACTAAAGATATTGGCACTACCGAATGTCCAGATCTTTTTCAAATGAAGGCAGATGACGGGACAGTTAAGTGGGTTCTCGGGACAAGTGCAAATGGAAAAGAAAGCGGAAAGCCAAACACCTATGCTTATTGGACAGGAAATTACGATGGAACAACATTCACTCCCGATATGGACGAGCCGCAATGGCTCGATCATGGCTTCGATTGGTACGGAGGAGTCACGTTTGAAGACGGTAAAAATAAAGATTCCTTAGAAAAACGCTACGCTTTTGCATGGATGAACAACTGGGATTATCCAGATAAGACGCCAACGATGAAAGAAGGGTTTAACGGCTTCGATTCAGTAACCCGTGAAATTACGCTTTCAAAACAAGACGACGATCAGTACAGCCTGTTATCAAAGCCTGTCGAAGAATTAAATCAGCTAACTGATTCAACAAACTCTGTTGAACAAGTAGAAGTAAACGGAGAGAAAAAGTTAAAGATAAAAGGTGAAGCTTATCAGCTTGATACAGATATTTCATGGTCAGATGCAGAAAATGTAGGCTTACGACTTCGAGAGTCCGCAGATCAAAAGCGGCACATTGATGTGGGCATTTTTGCAAAAGATAACGTCTCATATGTGAACAGAAGCTATAGCAATCAGCCTGATCAAAGCAAAAAGTATGTGGAAAGCCGTGATTACTTTAATGCAGGCAAGAAGAATGTTCATTTGAAGATATTGGTAGATAAAACAAGCATTGAAGTCTTTGTTGATGATGGAAAAACCGTGCATTCTAGCGAAGTGTTTCCGCGTCACAACGACCAAGGAATTACGCTTTTCTCTCAAGGAGGAACGTCTCTCTTTAAAAATATAGAAATCAAACATCTTCGCTCTCTTCAGTAATTTCCCTACTTTTAAAAAGAAGGAGCAGAATATCGCCTTATTGTGGTTTAGGACTAGATAGAAAGGGTACATGTCTACTAACAGCAAATGAAAGGGTGTTTATTCAAATGGAAGAGAAAATGAGACAACTAATAGAGGGACTTAATACCGATTTAGCGGGTGAATATTCGGCGGTTATTCAGTACACTTACTATGCGTCTACAGTAACCGGCCTAGAATATCAAATTTTAAAACCTTTCTTTGAAGGAGAAATTCCTGATGAGCAAGGACATGCCCTTTATTTATCAGAAAAAATCAAAAACCTTGGCGGTGAGCCAACAACAAAGCCGGCTGAGGTGAAGCACGTCTCAAACGTGACGGAAATGCTTAAAGAAGCGAGCAAGGCTGAAAAAGAAACTATCCAGCGCTACGAAGAGCGTAAGAAGCAAGCGGAAGAGTTAGGTTTAACAGAGCTTGTTGTAAAGCTTGAAGATATGATTGCAGATGAAACAAATCATATGGAAGAAATGGAACGTTTATTAAAAGATCCCCGATTAAGTTGATCATACAAAATACGTAAAAGCATCCCGTACCAAGTGTTACGGGGTGTTTTTTTGCAATTTAAAAAGGAAATAAAACATCATGTACGCATGTTTCTATCAATGAGATGAAAGTCATATTTTTGAAATTATCTATCGCTTTGAAAAAATTTATAGTAAAATAATTATTTGGCTGCATATGGCAGCAACTATATGCGGGGCATCACATACATATAAAGGCTAAAAGGGTATCCGTATATTGAAACCGCTTTTATCTTCTATAAGAAAAACCATGGTATGCCCGCAGTTGCAAGGAGAGAGAAAGATGAGGAAACGAATCATGACAGCGCTGCTGCTTGTCACTGTTTTAGCTGCAATGGAAGGAACCATTGTCAGTACGGCTGTTCCAAGAATTACAAGTGATTTGTCGGGCATTGAGCTAGTTAGCTGGGTATATGCCATTTATATGCTGACAACTGCTGTATCTACACCTATATACGGAAAGTTAGCGGATCTATTCGGCCGCAAAAAAGTTATGCTTGTTGGAATCATTATTTTCTTAATCGGATCGATACTTTGCGGACTTAGCTTTTCGATGCAACAATTAATTGTCTATAGAGCTATCCAAGGGCTGGGCGCCGGGGTCGTTATGCCGCTTACAATGATTATTATTGGGGACTTGTATGAAGAAGCAAAAGAAAGAGCCAAAGCGCAAGGGTGGATTAGCGCAGTTTGGGGAGTTGCGGGAGTTCTCGGGCCTCTTCTTGGGGGATTCTTAGTGGATACGCTGTCTTGGCGCTATATTTTCTTTTTAAATATACCGTTTGGACTAATGGCTTTTTTTGTTCTTTTAGTAAACTATAAAGAAGAAGTGGTAAAAGAAAAACGCTATATCGATTATATTGGAGCGGTAACTTTTTCAGTGGGAACAATTGCGTTTTTATACGCGCTTTTAACCGGAAGTCAGCATCAAAACTGGGGAGATCCGACCATTATAGGGTTATTTGTTCTAGCTGTTCTAACATTCATTGGCTTTATTTATATAGAAAAGAAATCTCCCGAACCTCTTATCCCGCTTGAACTGTTTTCCATTCGAAGTGTATCTGTTATAAACTTATTAACACTTCTTGTGGGATCAGTAGTTATTAGTATTACGGTCTACCTTCCAATTTGGAGTCAAGGAGTGCTGGGGAAAAGTGCAACCGCTGCTGGTTTTGTATTAATGCCTATGCCAGTATGCTGGACGATTGGTTCACTGCTTTCAGGGAATTTAGTAGGGCGTCTTAAAACGCACTCTATCCTTACGCTGGGCACGGCAATTGTAAGTACAGCTTGTTTTATGCTGTTTTTAGTTTCCACCCACTCACCCGTATTTTTAATTTATGTAGCCGTTGGGGTCCTTGGGTTAGGAATGGGGATTATTACGCCTATTTTTATGCTAGTTATTCAATCAGCGGTCCCGGCTAGCAAAAGAGGAGTAGCGGTGGCTCTTAATACGTTTACAAATACATTTAGTCAAACGCTAGGTTCTGCGGTGTTTGGTACAATCTTTAATTTAGTGACACTTTCACAAGCAAAGAAATTAGGGCAAGAAAATTTAAATGCTTCGTTTGAGACAGGCGGAGTACCAGCAGAAGAACTGTCAAAGCTGCATGAAATTCTTGCATCAGGTGTTCACATTATTTACAGTGGAACGTTTTTAGCTGCATTACTAAGCTTTGCTGTTTCATGCTTATTAGTAAAAAACGGACATAAAAAAATAAAGAACATCTCTATGCAAAAGTAAAGGAAGAGATTGCTACAAAAGTATTTTAATTGAAGGACAATCCGAACGAGTTTGATTAAGGACCAAACTCGTTCGGATTTTTTTATTGGTATGGTGAATGTAGGTTTCATGTATGGAGGTGCTTTTAGCTGTTGATTCAGTTATGTATCAGTCTCTTTTTTAAAAGAATTATCAAAGAGAGAAAAAAAAGATATTGTCTAATAACGTTCCGGAAAAATCGTTAACAGGAGGAAGAATTTTTATTATTGACGAAAATTTCTTATTTTTGTTTTTTTAGTATGGACATTTACCTAGTTGTTTATTATTATGAATTCTATAAGTATTGAATTTTAAGCGCTTCCAAAAGAAACATTTGTCTTTATCAGGAATACACTTGATTTTTAATTCATATACTGTAAGTGCTTAGATTAATCTTTTAATGGGGAAAAGAGAGGTTTATAAGACGTATTGAACAACGATGAGGGGGTATGGAAGATGACAAGCAGACGTTTAAAAGAATTCTTGAATAGTAATTTAGAAGATTTAAAAGATAAAGGATTATACAATGTCATTAATCCGGTAGAGGGGCCAAACGGACCTGTGATTCAAATTGAGGGAAAGCAATTAATTAATTTATCATCCAACAATTATTTGGGTCTTGCTACAGACGAGAGGCTTATTAACGCGTGCAACGAAGCTACTGAAAAATACGGAGTGGGGGCTGGAGCTGTACGAACGATTAATGGAACTCTAGATATTCATATTAAGCTAGAGGAAAAGCTAGCCGAGTTTAAGCATACAGAAGCAGCTATAGCTTATCAGTCTGGCTTTAACTGTAATATGGCAGCCATCTCCGCGGTTATGGATAAACATGATGCGATTTTATCAGATGAGCTGAATCACGCTTCAATTATTGACGGATGCCGGCTATCAAAAGCAAAAATTATTCCTTTTAAGCATTCAGATATGGAAGATCTTCGTGCAAAAGCAGGCGAAGCACAAAAATCCGGTTTATATAATAAAATAATGGTAATTACCGATGGTGTATTCTCAATGGATGGAGACATTGCTAAGCTTCCGGAAATGGTAGAAATCGCAGAGGAATTTGACTTAATCACATACGTAGATGATGCTCACGGGTCGGGCGTATTAGGGAACGGCATGGGCACAGTCAAACATTTTGGCTTATCTGAAAAAGTAGACTTCCAGATTGGAACATTATCAAAAGCGATTGGAGCTGTAGGTGGGTACGTAGCCGGAAAAAAAGACTTAATCGACTGGTTAAAAGTAAGAAGCCGTCCGTTTTTGTTTTCGACTGCTATTACACCAGGCACGGCTGCTGCCTGTATGAAAGCAATTGAAATCCTAAGCACAAGTACAGAGCTGCAGCAGCAAATGTGGGAAAACAGTCGATATTTAAAGCAAGGATTAAAAGAACTAGGCTTTAACATTGGAGAAAGTGAAACACCTATCACTCCGTGCATCATAGGAGATGAAAACCAAACGCAGATTTTTAGTGAGAGATTAATAGAAGAAGGGGTATACGCTAAATCAATTGTTTTCCCAACCGTTCCAAGAGGGACAGGACGCGTTCGCAATATGCCGACGGCTGCTCATACGAAAGAAATGTTAGATGAAGCACTTCGTATCTACAAAAAAGTAGGCAAGGAAATGAAATTAATCTAAACGTTTAATCTAGGCAGTACACGAGGAGGATATTGACATGAAAAAAGTATTAATAACGGGTTCTTTAGGGCAAATCGGTTCTGAGTTAACGACGAAAATGAGAGAGATATATGGTTCAGAAAATATTATTGCCACCGATATTCGCAAAACGACGAGCGATGTCGTGACTTCAGGTCCATTCGAGATTTTAGATGTAACGGATCAGATTGCGTTATTTACGATCGCTAAAAAGCATAAAGTTGATACGATTATTCACTTGGCTGCGCTGTTATCAGCGACAGCCGAGCAAAAACCGCTTCTAGCTTGGAATCTAAATATGGGCGGATTAGTAAATGCGCTCGAAGTAGCACGCGAGCTTCAGTGTCAATTTTTCACTCCAAGTTCAATTGGTGCATTTGGTCCAACGACTCCAAAAGACTGGACGCCGCAGGATACAATTCAACGTCCTACCACGATGTATGGTGTTAATAAAGTAGCGGGTGAATTACTTTGCGATTACTACCACCATAAATTCGGAGTAGATACACGAGGGCTGCGTTTTCCAGGCTTAATTTCATACGTAACGCCTCCAGGTGGAGGAACAACGGACTACGCTGTTGAAATTTATTATGAAGCCGTTAAGCATAAGCGATATACGTCCTATATTGACAAAGGAACATATATGGATATGATGTATATGCCTGATGCATTGAATGCTGTTATCCAACTAATGGAAGCAGACGGTTCTAAGCTTAAGCACCGAAATTCATTTAACGTTTCTGCCATGAGTTTTGATCCAGAACAAATGGCGACTGAAATCAGAAAAACGATTCCGGAATTTGTTCTGAATTACCAAGTAGATCCTGTTCGACAAGCAATTGCTGAAAGCTGGCCTAACCATATAGATTCCAGCTGTGCGATAGAAGAGTGGGGATTTAAAACAGAATATAACCTAGAAAAAATGACGAGAGAGATGCTGGGAAAGTTAAAAGTTGAATCGCAGCTTGTCTTAACGTAAGTAGAGAAAAATGATTTCTTCCTTGAAAGTAAAGTAAGCGCTTACTAAAAGGTAGGTTACTTGTTTATGCAAGTTCTACTTCGTAACAGTGGTGGACAGTACACATAGATCTCCTGATCCTTTAAGTGAGCGCTCGTTCGTTGAATAATCAGCACCTTTTTAGGTGCCGTCTGTTAAAATAATAAGGGGATAGAAGGGAGGGAATGACAGTTGAGCAATAAATTTCAACAAGTTAATGATTTTTCAATGGGAAGATTAACGTCTTTACTCGTTCTTTTACATAATACGGAACTAGCTGAAGGTATTGAAAAGGAAATTAATGAGAGAGGATACAGCTATACAGTAGGAAAAGTCGGAGCGATGGAGCTGTCTAAAGTCGTGGCGGCAATTGAAACGAGCGCCAAGACAAACAAAATTATTAATGCCCAGTCGTACCGGGAAGTTCACGCTCTTTATCATGCTATACTTGAAGCCATTCAAGGAGTTAGTCGAGGAACGCTTCAGTTGGGTGATATTTTACGAACGGTAGGGCTCACATTTTCAATCGTGCGCGGAAAAATTGAGTTTTCAGGATCAAGCGATGAATGGATTAGCGTTTGTGTGTATGGAACGATAGGTGCGCCTAAAAAAGGCTTTGAACATGATACATTAGGCTTTGGTTTTAACCACATTTAAAAAATAATGAACGAAATAGTATGAATGTAAAAAGTGAGAGATGTACATAGCTGCTTTAAAGAAGATATTTTTCTTATTGAAAGGTTCTGTGCGGCGTGTTAACATAATGATTAATATAATAACTGCCTTTAAGACGGTCCAGAGAGGCCGAAAAGGACGGATCACTCATTTACTGCTTCTATGCCTATCTGTGCCCTTTTGCCCTCTGCGACAAAAGGGCTTTTATGTGTTACTTACTTCTTTTAAACGAAGTCCAGAGAGGCTTCAAAAGAGAATGGAGATATGTTATTTATCCATTCCTTCAAAAAAGAAAGAGCGTTGATACAGAAAGAATACACTGGAGGGTGGAACAACATGAATTATCGTAACAAGACAGTTGTAGCATCAGTAGCAGGTTTGACGTTAGAAGGGATGGACATTATGTTTATCTCGTTTGCTATGTCAATGATTATTGCTGAATTTCACATTGATTTAGCAACAGGTGGACTTATTTCTTCTATTACGAATATAGGAATGCTGATAGGTGGAGTCATCTTCGGAATTTTAGCAGATAAATTTGGAAGAGTGCGGGTTTTTACCTACACGGTTCTTCTATTTGCAGTCGGAACGGCATTAACAGGTTTTGCAGCAAATGTTGAACAAGTGTATGCTTCGCGATTTATTGCCGGAATTGGGGCTGGAGGAGAGTACGGGATCGGTATGGCTCTTGTAGCAGAAGCGTGGCCGAAACATAAGCAAGGACGAGCTTCATCCTATGTTAGTATTGGCGCACAATTTGGAGTGATCCTTGCGGCGCTTTTAAGTTCTCTGATCCTGCCGATTTTCGGATGGAGAGCGCTGTTTTTTGTCGGAATCATCCCCGTCATTTTTGCTTTTATGGTACGAAAAAATTTAAACGAATCTCCTGAGTGGCTACAAGCTCAAAAAGAGAAAACAGCGGTTGTTAAAAATAATGGTAAGCTTCGTCAATTATTCGCTACGCCTAGGACGGCGATGACGACTATTTCGCTGGCAGTGATGGCTACAGTCCAAATTGCAGGCTATAACGGCCTTATGATATGGCTTCCGTCTATGCTTCAGCAATCACAAGGCCTCTCTGTTTCAAGTTCAGCTCTTTGGACAATCAGTACAGCCGTTGGAATGATTATAGGCATGCTAACATTTGGTCAATTTATGGACCGTTTTGGATCGAAACGTACTTTTGGAATCTTTCTTCTTGCTTCAGCTTGTGCGGTATTTTTATACTCGTATGCCGAAGGAAGTGCAGGGCTGCTTATAGGAGGAGCTGTGGTCGGATTTTTCTCAAACGGAATGTTCGCGGGATACGGAGCGTTGATCAGCAGCCACTATTCAGTAGAAGTGCGCAGCACTGCAACGAACACCATTTTTAACTTTGGGCGAGCGCTCGGAGGGTTATCACCCATTCTTGTCGGCTATCTTTTGCAAAGCTATGATATGACAGTAGCGATGACGTACTTGGCGGGGCTGTACTGTATTTCGTTTATTTTTATGGTAAGTCTTAAAAGAACGGGAGAAAAGAAAGTGAAACAAATGAACGCTCAATCTGCTCTTTAAAATAAAAGATAGATTCTATGCTTTTCTGGAAAAACCGCGCTTATTCAAAAGGGCGGTTTTTTTGAGTGTATAAAAAATAAATTCAGATGTTATATGGTTGTTTTTTCGCAGATGCTTTATTAACAAAGACACATTATCTATAAAAATATTTATGGATAAGCATATATTTTCTAATTTGTATTATAGTAAATCCTCTCTTACAATAGGGTGTGTAAGGCGGAAACAGAAAATACTATCTTTATTTACAGGAGGACGTTACTATGTCTAAACATATATTAATGGTCGTAACAACGGCTGACAAAATGAAAGAAAATCATCCAACAGGCCTTTGGCTTTCAGAATTTGGTGAAGCGTACGTAGAGTTCGAAAAAGCTGGATTTACGATTACTGTAGCAAGTCCTGTAGGAGGAAAAGCGCCGGTGGATGCTCGCAGCCTTGAAGGGGAGACTTCTCAAGAAATCTTAAATACAGCTAAGCATCTAGAGAATACCCTAAAACTTGATACAATTACAGACAGTGCTAAATTCGATGCTGTTTTCTTACCAGGCGGTCACGGCACAATGTTTGATCTGCCAGATAATCAAACGCTCCACGCTTTAATTCGTGAACTATACGAAGGAGACAAAGTAGTAGCCGCTGTATGCCACGGACCCGCAGGCTTAGTAGGTGTTACATTATCAGATGAAAAGCCGTTGGTCGAAGGAAAGGATGTCGCTGCGTTTACAGATGATGAAGAACGTGAAACAACATTGGACCGCTTCATGCCGTTTCTTTTGGAAACACGTCTGCGTGAACTTGGGGCAAATGTAGTAACTGCTCCAAACTGGACAGATAATGTACAAGCAGATGGCAACCTAATAACAGGACAAAATCCTCAGTCAACAATCAGTGTAGCAAAAGCAGTCGTGCAGCACTTATTGAAATAAGATATAAAAAAGCCTGTAGGCTACAAGCCTACAGGCTTTTTTTATGAACACATCAAGAAAGACCGATGTGTATAGCATGGATGTTTTGCTGTCTTGGACTAGAGAAATCAACCATCATACAAAAAATATGATGGTCAGTGTAATAAATTCAAAAAGAGGGAAGCTTTTTATGGAGAATATTTTTTAAAGAAATGAGGAAAAACGATGTCAGAAATTATTATTAACGCCATTTTGCAAGCCAAGCCAGGAAAAGAAGAAGAGCTTCGATCAGAGTTAGTAAAAGTTATTGAACCATCAAGAGAAGAAAAAGGATGTATTCAATATACTCTCCACCAGGATACAGACAAAGAAGGCACATTTGTTTTTTATGAGAAATGGAAAAGCAAAGAAGATGTTAAAGCTCACATTGAAACACCTCACTATCAACAATACAGACAGCAAACAGAACCGTTAATTGAAAGCAGAGCGGTACATCGTTTACAAGAAGTACGTTAATACAAAAGAGGGGGAAACAAAAGTGTTTTAGTTAAAGGAAGATCCGAACGAGGAACCGAGATTCTTGATGGAGAATCAAACTCGTTCGGATTTTTTTGTGGTTATGGTGAATGTAGGTTGCATTTAGTGAGATCACGCAGAAGGGTAAGTGATGAGGAGACTCATCGACCGCCTGCGGAAAGCGAAGGCTTGCACGAAAATCCACAGCGGTATCACAAATAATCCGTACTAGCTCATTTATCCAATTTGTTCATCTTTAGATGGGATTGATTTCGTTATGACTCAATCTCTGTGTGTTATAAAGAACTAAAAAGCTTCAGGGGGAAAATAATTTCAGCTGTGAAAAGCGGATCGGAAAAGCGATAAGGCAGTGAAAGAAACAAAAAATAATAGAGGCGGTGTTTGAGAAGCAGACGGGCGGGTAGACAAAAACTAGATGACATAGTTCAATAATTAACAAACTAAAAGGAGAGATCAAATCAATGCGTACAAATTTAAAACACTTTATTAACGGAGAATGGGTTGAATCAACAGGAAACGAAACGTCAGATGTGATCAATCCTGCTACTGAAAAATCAATTGGTAAAATTAGCTTAGGTACAAAAGAAGATCTAGATAAAGCCGTGGCAGCAGCTAAAGCAGCTCTTCCCACATTTTCAAGAACAACAAAAGAAGAGCGAATTAAAATGCTTCGCAATATTGCAAAAGGATATGAAGAGCGTAAACAGGAGCTTATTGAAGTTATGACTGAAGAGCTTGGCGCTCCTTTAAAGATTTCAGAAGAAGTTCACTATGAAATGGGACTTAGCCACTTTAAAGAAGCAGCTAATGCACTTGAAGATTATACATTTGAAAAAGATCATGGAAGCTACAAGGTCGTGAAGGAGTCTATTGGAGTAAGCGGACTTATTACACCATGGAACTTCCCAACAAATCAGACGTCTACTAAAATTGCAGGAGCTATCGCAGCAGGAAGTCCAATGGTATTAAAACCATCAGAACTTACACCGTATGCAGCGATGATATTAGCAGAGATCATTGATGAAGCTGGTGTACCAAAAGGTGCCTTTAACCTTGTAAACGGAACGGGAGGTACAATCGGTGACGGTATTAGTTCTCACCCGGACATTGATTTTGTATCATTTACAGGATCAGGTGCTGTAGGTGAGAAAATTATGCAAAATGCGGCTAAAACAATCAAAAAAGTAGCGCTTGAGCTTGGCGGGAAATCACCGCTAGTTGTATTAGAGGATGCGGATGTAGAAGAAGCAGCTAAAATAGCAGTTTCACACATTGCAATGAATACAGGGCAAGTATGTACGGCAGCAACGCGCATTATCATTCCTGCCTCTATGAAAGAAAAATTTGAAGAAGCAGTGAAGAAGGTTCTACCATCATTCCCAGTTGGTGATCCATTAAATAAAGACAACGTAACTGGACCGCTCGTAGCGGAAAAACAGTGGGATCGCGTACAGGATTATATTAAAAAAGGAATGGACGAAGGTGCAACACTTCTTACTGGCGGAACGGGCAAACCAGACGGCTTAGAGACAGGATACTTTGTTAAACCGACAGTCTTTACTGACGTTTCAAATGATATGGTTATTGCACAAGAAGAAATCTTTGGACCTGTAACAACTATTATTACGTATGATGATCTAGAGCAAGCTCTTGAAATTGCGAATGATACAATTTATGGACTTGCAGGCTATGCGGTCGGAAAAGATCAAGAAACACTTGACTATGTTGCTAAAAATATTAGAGCTGGTCAAATCATCGTCAACGATGCCGAGCAAGACAGAGCTGCACCATTCGGTGGATTTAAGCAATCTGGTATTGGACGCGAGTGGGGAGCATTTGGTATCGAAGAATATCTAGAGCCAAAAGCGATCATGGGCGTTAAAGTTCCGGCAAAAGTATAATTGGTGTAAAAAAAGAAAGGAGTTTTTCTCCTTTCTTTTTTTATGGATACATAAAAGAGAGCCAGTTAAAAAAAGAATAACCAAAGCAAAGGTGGATAGCATAAACGTGTATCACATATATGAAGTGACACGTTAAAGGAGGGAATTATAAATTGAATAGAGAGATGCACGGAAGTTCATCAACGGAAAGTTTTATTCCTATGAGCTCTATAGCCAGTGGAAAAGGAGTCGAAGTGGCACCGGATATCTACAGCTACACTACACAGATTGTTAACATATGTTTTATAGGAAATCCAGACAAAGATAATAGTTTTGTACTTGTGGATGCGGGAATGCCTAATTCGGCTTCTATGATTATCGAAGAGGCAGAGGAAAGGTTTGGAAAAGAAAAAAAACCAAAAGCAATTATTCTTACACATGCACATTTTGATCATATTGGATCTATTATTGAACTAGTGGAAAAGTGGAACATACCGGTATATGCACATCCACTTGAACTTCCATATGTGACGGGTGAAAAAAATTATCCTACACCGGATGGCACAGTCGAAGGCGGACTTGTAGCAAAGCTTTCTCCGTTATTTCCAACGGAAGCCATTGATTTAGGCTCTCACGTGCAAGCTTTACCAGCCGACGGCTCTGTACCTCATATGCCGGAATGGGAATGGATTCACACCCCTGGTCATTCTCCAGGACATATTTCTCTTTTTAGAAAGCAGGATCTGGCGCTTATCGCAGGAGATGCTTTTGTTACCACTAAGCAAGAATATTTACTGGATGTACTAGAGCAAGAATTGGAAATTAGCGGCCCTCCTCGTTATTTAACTACGGACTGGGCATCTGCCAAAAGATCAGTTGAAG
Organism: Priestia sp. AB; assembly: GCF_028369225.1. NCBI lineage: Bacteria > Bacillati > Bacillota > Bacilli > Caryophanales > Bacillaceae > Priestia > Priestia sp. AB. The sequence goes on along the minus strand of NZ_JAQMYN010000002.1, from coordinate 190,035 downwards.
TGCTTCAGTCACTGCATCCGTCTGTGGCGGTGACCGGACATGGAAAACCAGTTTCCGGAGAATGGCTTTCAACTAATTTATTGAAGCTTACGAAGAATTTCGATGAAATTGCTCGTCCTGATTACGGAAAGTATGTATAGGGCTAAAGAAAAAATGTTACTCTTTACGCAGCTCCTAAAAGCTGCAGGTGAAGATCAAAAGCTCTACGAACTCAGTGAGTTCGTAGAGCTTTTTTAGTTTTTCGTATAAAAGTAAAAATGGTTATAACTACTATTATTAAAAATTTTGCTGAATAGCCTGCTGGGCTTCGCGTAAATGTCTTAAATGCTCTTCTATTCGTCTTAATTCTTTATCGCCAGACGTTGCTTCTTTTTGTTCATTAATTTGCTGCTGAACGATATTCAAATGCATTTGAGCATTTTGAAAATTAGCTCCATTCAAATTCATCTGTCCTTGATAAACAGCTTGTTCAGCTAATTGTAGTGCTTCTTTAATATGAGTGTATGAATTCATGCCTCGCATCCTTCTGTATAGTATTTACAGTTAACATGCGCTAGTTTTTCGCAGGTATACAAACGGATTTAGAAATAAAATAAAAATTACGTAGTACAAGCTAAGCAGGCTGCATACATTTATCATAGTTCAATTTATAAAACCTCAGAAGCAGGGAGGGATGCATGTGGGAGCTTTTTTCAGCTATATGTTATTAGGGCTATCGTTAGCCGCACCAATCGGTCCTATCAACGCCGCTCAGCTTGATAAAGGAATCAAAAATGGTTTTTTACATGCTTGGTTCTTAGGGATAGGAGCAACATCGGTTGACGCTCTTTATATGCTTGTAGTTTATTTTGGGTCCGTTCATTTTTTAAGCAGCGATTTTATGAAAACGTTTCTTTTTTCGTTTGGGTGCTTCGTATTAATTTATACCGGTATTGAAGGGTTAATGAGCGCAGGGAAAATTACACAGCATCGGAACGCAAAAGGAGATTCGGTCGTAAAGTGTTTTTTTTCAGGTTTTTTCATTTCATTAACAAACCCGCTTACTATTCTTTTTTGGCTTGGTATTTATGGCTCTGTTTTAGCCAAAACAGCTAATACATACGAAACAGGACAGCTTATTTTATACAGCTGTGCTATTTTTACAGGGATTTTATGCTGGGATATTGCTATGGCAGCTTTAGCAAGCACTTTTCGCAGGTATTTAGCAGCCACGTTTTTGACTGCAGTTTCCGTTATATCCGGCCTTTCTCTAATAGGATTTGGTATATATTTCGGCTGGCAAGCTGTACAGCAATTCATTATTTAAAAGGGGAGAAAGCAGAATTGAATTTAAAGCGTTTTCTATCTGCTGAAAAATAGTAGAAAGCTGCCTCTTTTTGCGCATAAATTTTTCAAACTATCACACACTACATCGAGGTGTAAGGAGTGATAGTATGAAAAAGAAAATAGGCTGCGGAAGTCAGGTTGAAGGGAAATTAAAATGGTGGCAGCTGTCTTTAATCGGAGTAGGGTGCATCATCGGTACTGGCTATTTTTTAGGATCAAGTATTGCAATAAAAGCCACGGGTCCCTCTGTATTAATTGCTTTTTTACTAGCAGCAGTATGTACATTTATTGTATTTGACGCTCTTGCTAAAATGAGTGCTCAGGATCCTCAAAAAGGTTCGTTTCGCTCCTATGCTAAAAAGGCTTATGGAAGATGGGCAGGCTTTAGCAGCGGATGGGTATACTGGAGTTCAGAGATGCTGATCATGGGGAGTCAGCTCACTGCTTTATCTCTTTTTACACGTTTTTGGTTTGACGGTATTCCGCTGTGGGTCTTTGCCTCTATTTATGCTGTTTTAGGCATTGCTGTTGTATTAATAGGAACAAAAGGCTTTGAACGATTGGAAAATGTATTTGCTGTCACAAAAGTGGCTGCCATTTTAATGTTTATTGTATTAGCTAGTCTCGCTTTATTTGGATTTTTAGACGAAGGTGCCAACCAAGGGATGCCACGAACGATAAGTGAAGTATTTCCCCACGGGTTTTTAGGTTTATGGGGCGCTTTGCTTTATGCCTTTTATGCTTTCGGCGGCATCGAAGTCATGGGGATCATGACGGTTCGTTTAGAAAAAAAAGAAGACGCACCGAAAGCAGGTAGAAGTATGCTTATTCTCCTTGGAATTATTTATATCGCTTCACTGAGTTTAGCTATTTTAATTGTGCCATTTCATGATTTTCATGGAAATCAAAGTCCATTTATAACGGCTTTAGAAACATACCATCTTCCATTTTTTCCTCATGTTTTTAATGGAGCAATGATTATCGCTGGATTTTCAACAATGTCGGCTTCTTTCTTTTCTGTAACGACGATGATTGTCACTCTTTCAGAAGATGGAGATGCTCCTGCATTGTTTTCAAAGCAAAAAAAGAAAAAGCTGCAGTTTCCTTTACCGGCTTTGCTTTTAACAACGGCAGGATTAATTATTTCTATTGTTCTTTCCTTGCTATTGCCCGGGAAAATTTATGAGTACATTACAACAGCAGCGGGCCTGATGCTGATTTATAACTGGTTCTTTATTTTAATTTCTTTTCATCGCTTAATCAAACAAACCGTTTGGGATAAAGTAAAACAAGCTGTTGGCCTCTTATTAATCCTGCTAGCAGTAAGCGGTACGCTGTTAGAATCTGCAAGCAGGCCGGGCTTTTTTGCAAGCTTAGGCTTTCTAATTGTTATAAGCCTTGTTATTTTAAAACTGCGCCATAAGTGGAAAGAAGAAGAAGCCGCTAGCTAACATATATTTAATCTTTATGAGGGACACTATGCACGTTGTACAATTACAAAAATAAAAGGTGGTTATGATCGTGCCAAAAAACAAGCAAACTCCTTCTTCACAAGTAGATCAAAAACAAGTAGTAGATGACAAAGCAAAAGCGCTACGAGAAAATAATTATGAAGATGGTCATATTCGCAAGATAACTCAAAGCGGAGCCGACGGCCAATAACAAAAAAAGACGCGTTCGCGTCTTTTTTTGTTGAAGTGTATCATCCTTACCAACGATGAGCTTTTGCATTACTTCGCAAGATGATGTTCGTTTGAGACATCTCTGTATGTCCATTTACTTGGGACTTTGAACGCTTCGGTCTCGTCCAGTTGTGGCGGAATAGTTCTGAATGCTGATCTACTTGATTTTTATCATTCATCATAATCACCTCAAGGATAGGATACTTTCACAAGATATTTACGGTGAAATATCTCTCTTATAGAATGGGATAAAAAAGAAGAAATACACCTAACACTTTTAACCATACATATAAAGGGAGTGCTTATTCATAAACTATAAAGGGCAACTTCTAACTTTGGGTTAAGCTTCGGATTTATAAAGTAAAACTGCCTTAGTGGGGACTAAGGCAGTTTTTTAGTGGAGTAATCAAACTTCAATAATGACAGGAAGGATCATAGGTCTTCTTTTGGTTTGGTTATATAAAAATTGGCCAAGCGTTGTCTTGATTTCTTTTTTCATAATGCTCCATTGGTGAACATGAGCTTTTTGTAATTGATTTACAATTTTAGTCACTTGTCGGTTAACATCTTTTAATAACTGCTCTGAATCTCTGGTATAAACAAAGCCTCGTGAAATGGTATCTGGACCAGACACAATTTTCCCTTCCGCTTTATTCAGAGTAATAACAATAACCAGCATACCATCTTCTGAAAGCTGTTTGCGGTCACGTAAAATCGCGTTGCCAACATCTCCAATGCCAAACCCATCTACATATACATTACCTGCAGGGATTTTTCTTGTTTGAACAGCTGCTCCGCCCTTGATATCAACAATATCACCGTTATTTATAATAAAAATGTTCTCTTTTTCCACCCCGACGGATTCTGCTAATAAGCTGTGGTGATGGAGCATTCGAAACTCACCGTGAATGGGGATAAAATACTTTGGCTTCATCAATGTAGCCATTAATTTTAGCTCTTCTTGATAGCCATGTCCTGATACGTGCATACCTGTTGCGCTTCCTGAACCGTAAATCACATGAGCCCCGAGTGTGAAAAGGCTGTCGACAATACGAGAGATATTACGTTCATTGCCAGGAATAGGCCCTGCTGATAAAATGACCGTGTCTTCAGGAAGAATCTCTACTTGTCGGTGATTTCCGCTGGCTAATCTAGATAGAGCGGCCATCGGCTCACCTTGGCTTCCAGTGCAGAGAATAGCGACTTGTTCAGGCGCAAGTGAATGTACTTCATAAGGTTCAATTAGCATCCCTTCAGGAATAGTTAAATATCCTTTCTCTAACGCAACTGATACAACGTTAACCATGCTTCTTCCTAGCAGCGCAAGTTTTCTGTTCGTTTTAATCGCTGCATCTACAATTTGCTGTACGCGGTTAATATTCGAGGCGAAAGTAGAAATAATCACTTTTCTCTTTGCTTTACGAAAAGCTTCTTCTACATGTTTGCCAACTAGCTTTTCTGAAGGCGTAAATCCAGGGCGTTCAGCATTTGTGCTTTCTGATATTAAAGCCAGTACACCTTCACTGCCGATTTTCGCCATTTTATGAAGATCTGGATATTGGTCGTTAACAGGAGTTAAATCAAACTTAAAATCCCCGGTATGCACAACAGCTCCTTCAGGGGTATGAAAGACAATGCCAAGACAATCTGGAATGCTGTGATTCGTTTTAAAAAAAGAAAGTGGAATATTGCCTAATGTAATTTCTGACTCTTCGTTGATTTCAATAAGCTCCGTCTCTGCAGATAATTGATGTTCTTGGAGTTTAATGTCAATTAATCCAAGGGTAAGGCTTGTTGCATAAATTGGAAGGTTCAACTGTTTTAAAAGATAAGGAATACCTCCAATATGATCTTCATGACCATGCGTAACAACCAGTGCTCGAATTTTTTCTCGATTCTCTTGCAAGTATGTAATATCAGGTATAATCAAATCAATTCCTAATAAACTTTCGTCAGGGAATTTAGAGCCGCAGTCAATTACAATGATGTCATCATCATATTGAACGGCATACATGTTTTTTCCTATTTCATTAATGCCGCCTAAAGCAAAAATGGATAGTGTGTTTCTATTTGTACTCACACTTATTTCCTCCTATATTTTCAAAATCAATATGCAGAATTTCTACTCTTAGTATGAACATTTATTTCTGGTGCATTCTGTTAAATATGGAGATTTTATTTTTATTTAATAAGAGGGATGCAAGTAAAAAGAAAAGAAGGTCATTTTCCTGATACTACCTCTTATTTTCTTTTTATAACTCCATAAAATATAGACGTTACACATGGAGGTGGATGGAATGAGTAAACAAAATAAAAGCAAAAACCAAGGAGTCAGCAGCAGTGCAGCTGCTGTCGATAATGTGAATAAAAGTATTTTATCAAACGATATTCATACGGATGAGCTTCAAAAAGCAAAAGTAAGCCGTCATAACAAATAAAAGAATGACAACCAAAAGAGCAGCTTTGAGCTGCTCTTGATAAAATAGAGATAGGGAAGTGAAAAAACGTGTCAGAAAACAAAAGTTCTCAATATAAAGAAGAAAATAAGTCAACGCCTAGTCGTCCTCTTGAATATAAAGAACGCACAAATCAATCACAGAGTACACGTCAAATGCTGCGCAGCATTCTCGAATATTCGAGTCGATATCGTTAATAAAATTCTACATATAAAACTGTAAGGATAAGCGGGCAATATAAAAGTTGGAGCACCGCTTTAATACAAAAAAAGCAAGCAGCTATGCTTGCTTTTTTGTATGTATAGCCTTGTACATATTGAAAAAAAAACATACATACGGTATTTTAGATAAACGTATGTATAATGGTAAACCTGTACATGTATTTTTTGAGAAAAGAAGTGGGGGATTTTATGAATTTACATGATTTTGTTCATGGAGTAGATCCAACAATAAAGCTAGTTATTGAAGATGAGTTTCCTGGAACGCGGTGTGTAGGTGGAAAGTACGTTCCTAGCACACATTCTATTTTTTTATATGAAAAAGATATTAACATACAGTGTCAGCACTTATTTGGTTCAAATGAGTGTTTAGAATCTTATCAATGGATTATTTTAGCTCACGAATTAGGTCATGCGCTAGATGAAGACCTTTTATCTTTGAGTGCAAAGTTTGATCAAACAGACGATATAGGTCTTTTGTATCGAATTGAATGTAATGCTTGGGAGATAGGAGAGAAATTGATTCCTTTTATTAATTCAGAACTATTCTCATTCATAAAAGATCAATCGTTAGCCCATTACCATAAAGAGATGGAGAAGATTAGTTAGAAGAAAAAAAGTTCCTGTGACTTGTACTATAAGGAACTTTTCTTCTTCGAGTTGTTTATATACTTCAAATACTAGTTAATTATTACGTTGGCTGCTGGATCTGCCGCCTTTTTTTCCAATTTCCTCGTAAAATTCTTTACCTTGATTTTTGGAAGTAGCTTCTCCGCCTTTTTCACCAATTTCTTGGTAAAACTCTTTGTCATGATTTTTGGAAGTAGCTTTTCCACCTTTTCTTCCTGCTTCTTCACGACTCATTTTTTCATTCTTTTTATTAGTTGCCATCTTGCATCCCTCCTAATAAATTTGAATTCATAGTCTATCTTCCCGGTCAAAAAAGGATTAAACTGGTTATTTTATATTTTTTCTAAAAATTAGATTTTTCTCAAAATTATCAGACCACGAAGCCTTGTATAGCAGTATTTATTAAGTTGAAATTAATCTTAAAAAATTTTATATAAAATATGATATGGTTAAGAGAAATAAGAAAAAGGAGCTTAGAAACATGTCAAAATATGTAGAAATGGATACCGCTTCGCTGCGACGGAAAATACAAGAATATAAAGAATTAATTTGGAGAGTAGGGCCAGGAAGTGAAAGAACTATAGAAGCTGTTCAAGAGATTCAAGGAATGGAAAAAGAGTTAAAAGCACGCAATGCAGAATTTGAAGCTACGGATTGGAAAACTTTTACTCAGGAAATAAAAGAAAACTACGACTTTACTTATTAAATAAGACACATTCATAATAATGTGATGAGGATAAATGTCTCCAAGTAGAAGGCTGTCTGTTTTCTACTTGGAAACGATAGAAGTAGTATGAAGACGATTAAGAAAAATGATCCAGTATGAGTGAAGCAAGTAATCCAAGTGCAGCAATCAATCCTGTAATAGACCCTCCCTCTTCATAGGCCTCTGGCATCATTGTAGAACCTACCATAGCAATAATACCACCGCCGGCAAAAGCAGCAATAGCAGCCATAAGTGTCTCAGATGCATGGTCTAAAAAAACAAATCCTGTCCATGAACTAAAAGCTGAAATGAACAAAACAGCTGCCCATAGTAAAAAAATTTTCTTTTTAGAGAATCCGCTTTTCACTAGACCGGTCGTACTGGACAGTCCTTCAGGAATATTACTTATAAAAATAGCGATAACAAGAAGCCAGCTAACGGTTGCATTTTCAATTAAGCTAGCCCCAATCATAATGGACTCTGGGATTGCATCCATTACGGTTCCTATAAATATAGCAATTCCAGAACTACTCGCAGCCATTTGTTTGGTAGACCGCTTTCTTTTATTCGCTCCTTGACGTGAAATTAGATAGTCTAAAAAAGTAAAAACGACAGCCCCGGCAAGAAAACCAAGAGAAGTAGCTTTTAACCCGCCGTTATGAACCGAGTCTCCAAGCAGCTCATAGGTAGATGCTCCGATTAATACACCTGTCCCAAAAGCCATAATATAACCAATTATCTTTTTGCCGATAGGCAAAAAAACTGCTGCCAAAGCACCAAGAAGGACAGCTGATCCTGAAATTCCGCCCCACATCGCAGCTTGCCACATGAAAAATCCCTCCTCATCTCTATTTTCTATGGATACTTTCCCTAAGAAGAGAAAGAAGAAACGTAAAAGGAGAAGAAAGGATTTTTTTCGATTAAGTAGTGGTTTCATTTCGTTCGCCTTAAAAAATAGAGTGTTCTAGCACCCTGAGCCTATATTTATTTTAAATATTCATAAAATTTAAATTATACTGAAATAAAAAAATATTTCACTAAGATGATTGATTTAATAAAGGTAAAAGGTTTTGTTGAGTGTTTTTCTGAAAAAAACAATTGTATTTCTGAGGGAAATTTATTATTATAAAATAAGTAATTATACAGTCGAATAGCTAAAAATAGAAAAAATAGTTTAGTTGTAAAGGTACTAGATAAAAATGGAAGGTTTTAAAAACGATAGCTGTTCCATCAGACACAAAAAGTATCTTTCCTAACAGAGCTATAACAAGTTTAGGAGGAGGAAATGGAATGGCAGACAAACAGCTAAAAAGAGGCTTAGAATCCCGTCACATTCAAATGATCGCGCTAGGCGGAACAATTGGCGTTGGATTATTTATGGGATCAGCAAGCACCATCCAATGGACAGGTCCATCGGTATTGCTTGCTTACGCAATCTGCGGAATGTTTATTTTCTTTATTATGCGTGCCATGGGCGAAATGCTGTACATGGAACCAAGCACAGGTTCATTCGCTACATTTGGCCACAAATATATTCATCCATTAGCAGGTTATATGGCTGCGTGGAGCAACTGGTTTCAATTTGTAATCGTAGGGATGTCTGAAATTATAGCGGTAGGAGCATATATGCATTACTGGTTCCCACATCTACCTGCTTGGGTACCAGGTATTATTGCCATGTTGATTTTAGGCACAGCCAACTTAGTTTCAGTGAAATCATTTGGAGAGTTTGAATTTTGGTTTGCGATGATTAAGATTGTAACGATTATTTTGATGATTATTGCAGGGCTCGGGTTGATTTTCTTCGGATTTGGAAACGGGGGAGACGCTATTGGATTATCAAACCTTTGGGCACACGGCGGCTTCTTTGCAGGCGGATGGTCAGGTTTTTTCTTTGCACTATCTCTTGTTGTTGCAGCTTATCAAGGAGTCGAGCTAATTGGTATTACAGCTGGTGAAGCAAAGGACCCTAAAAAAACGTTAAGAAACGCAATTCAAAGCATCATCTGGCGCATTTTAATTTTTTATATTGGAGCTATTTTCGTTATCGTGACGGTATATCCGTGGAATGAATTAGATTCTTTAGGGAGTCCATTTGTATCTACATTTGCTAAAGTTGGTGTTACGGCAGCTGCAGGTATCATTAACTTTGTTGTTATTACAGCAGCTATGTCAGGCTGTAACAGTGGAATTTTTAGTGCAGGACGCATGCTTTATACACTTGGCGTAAACGGTCAAGCACCTAAATTCTTCACAAAAATTTCTCGTAACGGCGTTCCAATTTATAGCACACTCGCTGTTATGATTGGATTGGTAATTGGTGTTGTTTTAAACTACATCGCTCCACCGAATGTATTTGTTTATGTATACAGTGCGAGCGTGCTTCCGGGAATGATTCCTTGGTTCATCATTCTTATCAGCCAAATTCGTTTCCGTAAAGCTAAAGGTGCTGAAATGGATAGTCATCCTTTCAAAATGCCTTTTGCACCTGTAACGAATTATGTAACTATTGCCTTTCTACTAATGGTGCTTGTAGGCATGTGGTTTAATGATGAAACGCGTATTTCACTTATCGTAGGAATTATTTTCCTTGCTCTTGTTGTCATTAGTTTTTACGCATTCGGAATAAATAAGCGTATGATACCTGATACAGAGAACGGTCAAATAAAGAAATAAATATGCTTTTTCATAAGTGAAAGGCAAAACAAAAAACGGCTGAGAAAAGCCGTTTTTTTGTTTTGTTTAAATGAAAGATACAAGAAAAATGTCATTGTGTGCTGATAGTTTGGATAAACTATATTCGTTCATATAACGCAAAGGAGCGAATGTTATGAGAAGCCACAGATATATTATTAAAGATTCACTAAAAGCTGATGAAGTTGCCCGAGATTTGGAACTGCAGCTGGATATAAACCGAATGTCGGATGTCAGAATCCTTTCGGTAAATGCACAAAACGAAATACTCGTTCAAATGCAGGAGGAGAACGAAGAAGCAGGAGATGTTATTGATGTATTTATGAAAGAGTATAAAACCGCAGAAATTATTGAATAGCATGTAATTGAGAAGAATATTGAGGGGCTTTGTTGAATAAATAAAAAGAAAACACCTTTAATTTTTATTAAAAAAGGAACGCACGAAGAAAACTTCTTGTTTATCAAGAAGTTTCTTTTGTATCTGGACATTCGTTTGTATAGGTAGGGGAGAGGTGATGAAGGTGAAAAAAAATGGTGAAGGCCACGTCTTTTTTATTATTCTCGGAGGTCTGTTTATTTTAATAGGCACACTCTTTGCAAATACTTCCGTTTATTTTCTCATCTCCGGATGGATAGCAGCCGTCTGTTGTTTAGGAATCAGCGCTGTACTAAAGAAAGGAAAAACAAAATCAATCAGTAAAGAGGAGGAAAAATAATAATTTTTATATAAAGATGGAAAGTAAATATATGAAAAGGAAGAATGGATATCCATTCTTCCTTAAGTCATGGTGTGTATGAAATTATCTTAGAAACGTCCGCCGCCAAGTTGTTGCTCAGCTAATTGTACAAGACGTTTTGTGATTTCACCGCCTACTGATCCGTTTGCACGTGCAGTAGTGTCAGCTCCTAAATTTACTCCGAACTCGCTAGCGATTTCATATTTCATTTGATCGATTGCTTGTTCAGCTCCGTATACTAATAATTCATTATTATTGCTGCTTTTGTTGTTTGCCATTGTATTCAACTCCTTTCTGTAACGTTAAGGTGTGAATAAAGGAAGAAGAATATGCAACAAACTGATATTTATTTTATAAAAAACGTATTTTTACGTTGTTTGTCCTTCTAGAAGCTTAACGGGAAGGCAGATTTCACGAGGTATATTGCTGAATTCTCCTTCAATTTCTTTTAGTAAAATATCAATGGCTGTTTGAGCAATCGATTCGATGGGCTGTTGAACTGTAGTTAGACCAGGTAACAAAGTCTGACTGGCCTCCGTTCCGTCATAGCCCACGATTTTTAAATCTCTTGGGATGTTTTTTCCTCTTTTTTGTGCTTCTGCAACTACTAAAGCTGCAAGTAAGTCATCACTTGCAAAAATACCATCTACTTCCGGATTTTCTTCAAAAACCTTAGAAATAGTTTCTCTCTGGATGTTGCGGTCGAAGGTATTTGAAATTTCATACGTGATAGGCTGTTTTCCGTACTTTTTCATCACGTTTTCATAAGCTTTCCTTCTTAAGTTAGCTGGAGTTTCGAGTTTAAGGGGGCCGTTAATATGAATAATATGCTTACAATCTTTTAAAATGAGCAATTCCGTGGCTTGTTTTCCTCCAGAATAGTTATCAGAAGATACGGTAGGAATATCTTTTGATAAATAATGATCCACTGCTACCACAGGAAGACTTTGACTTTCTGAATCAAAAATACCTCTATTATAAGTAACAGCAATCACACCATCTACCTGATTTCTGATGAGCATCTCTACATATTTTTTTTCTTTATCAATTCGATTAAGACTGTTGCAAAGAAGTACTTTGTAGTTAAGAGAAGCACATATACTTTCAATGTGAAAGGCTAACTCTCCGAAAAAAGGGTTGCTCGTTTGCGGGACAATCATACCGATTAAATTTGTTCGCTTATTAAATAATGAACGTGCAATATCATTTGGGAAATAATTAATTTCTTTCATTGCTTTATAAACATTTTCTCGCGTTTCTTTGCTTATGTAACCACGGTTATTTAATACACGAGAAACGGTAGTCGGTGAAACACCTGCAATTTTTGCTACATCACTAATCTTGGCTTTCATCTAGTTTCCTCCTAATTTCTCCAAAACATTGCTTTTATAGTATATATCAGACATGTAAAAGCCTTAAAATAAATTGCAATCAAGCAAATAGCTTTCAGTCGTTACGTTTTCTTTTGACCAATAAAAATCTATGTAAAGAGTGTAAACGGTTTATTAAACAATTTAAACATACCACAAAGCCCACTTTTACACCTAATACAATCTTTTTTTAAAATATAAAATGTGAAACCGGTTGACATAAAATCAAATTGAAAGTGCTTTCATTTTGTTAGATAAAAGATTTTATATCTTAAGCTAAAGGGGTAACTAAAATGAAAAGTTCAAAAAGTTTATATTGGAAGCTGAGTGCATATTTTTTCTTCTTCTTTTTTACGTGGTCGTCTAGCTACTCTTTATTTTCTATCTGGTTAGGGCAAGAGATTAAGTTGAATGGATCAGCAACAGGCTTAATCTTTTCTGTAAACGCTATCTTTGCTTTGTGTATGCAGCCTTTGTACGGATATATATCTGACAGGATAGGTTTAAAGAAACACATTTTATTTTTTATTAGCTGTCTTTTAGTGTTTGTAGGACCATTTTATATTTTTGTTTATGGACCTTTGCTTCAATACAATGTGTTGATAGGAGCTATTATTGGGGGATTATATTTAGGAGTGGCGTTTTTGGCGGGCATCGGAGCGATTGAAACCTACATAGAGAAAGTCAGCCGGAAATATAAATTTGAGTACGGAAAATCTAGAATGTGGGGTTCATTAGGCTGGGCTGCAGCTACGTTTTTTGCAGGACAATTATTTAATATTAATCCTCACATTAATTTTTGGGTGGCATCTGTTTCAGCGATTATCCTAGTGGCTATTATTTTTTCTGTAAAGGTAGAAATGAGCAGCTATGAAATGGAAAAAGCTGAATCCGTCACGCTGAGAGATGTAGGCAGCTTATTCTTATTGAAGGAATTTTGGTTTTTTATGATTTATGTTGTTGGTGTCACATGCGTGTATGGGGTATACGATCAGCAATTTCCTATCTATTATGCATCTTTGTTTCCTACTGAATCGATAGGTAACCAAGTATTTGGCTACTTAAATTCGTTTCAAGTATTTTTAGAAGCTGGAATGATGTTCGCAGCACCGTTTATTGTAAATAAGATCGGTGCAAAAAATAGTTTAATTTTAGCAGGATTTCTAATGGGATTTCGTATTATTGGGTCAGGGCTTGTTGTTGGTCCAATCGGAATATCTTCAATGAAACTCATTCATGCATTAGAACTTCCTATTATGCTCATTGCCATTTTCAAATATTTGGCAGCTAACTTTGACACGCGCCTATCTTCTATCCTTTATTTGGTTGGATTCCAATTTGCTTCGCAAATAGGTGCTTCAGTTCTTTCACCCATAGCGGGAGGATTATATGATAGCGTAGGTTTTTCCCGTACTTATTTAATTATGGGAGGTATGGTTTTGGTATTTAACGTTATTTCGATGTTTACACTACTAAACTCTAAAAAACATAGATTTATAAGAAAAGATGTACAAGAAAACACGCAGATTATATAGGGGGATATGATGATGTTAACGATAAATAAAATCGAGCAAGCTCAACATTCATTAAATGAAGCAGAGAAAAAGGTGAATCATCAATATCGGTTAGGGTATCATATTATGGCGCCAGCGAACTGGATTAATGATCCGAATGGGTTGGTTCAGTATAAAGGAGAATATCATGTTTTTTATCAACATCATCCTTATGACGAAAATTGGGGGCCAATGCATTGGGGACATGTCAAAAGCAAAGATCTTGTTCATTGGCAGCACTTGCCGATTGCTTTAGCTCCTGGAGATTCATTTGATAAAGATGGATGTTTTTCTGGAAGTGCCGTGGATAACGAAGGAGAGCTTACGTTAATTTATACAGGACATAATTATATAGACAAAGAGCTGGATACTTTTTTTCAAAACCAAAATATAGCTGTTAGTAAAGACGGCATTACCTTTGAAAAAGCAGAGGCCAACCCAGTTATTGCTGAGCCGCCAGCAGATAGCTCTCATCATTTTCGGGATCCTAAAGTATGGAAGCACGAAGGTTTCTGGTATATGATTCTAGGAAACTCAACAAAGAAACAAGAGGGCCGTGTTATCTTATACCGGTCTTCAAATTTACAAAAATGGGAATATGTTGGTGTTCTTGCTAAAAGCGATGGAGATTTAGGATACATGTGGGAGTGTCCAGACTTCTTTGAGTTAGACGGAAAGCATGTGTTAATGATTTCTCCTCAAGGGATAGAAGCAAAAGGTGATTCCTATCACAACCTTTTCCAAACGGGATATTTAGTTGGAGAATATAATTATGGAACCAATACATTTCATCATGGGTCATTTACTGAATTAGATTACGGCCACGATTTTTATGCTGTTCAAACACTTTTAGATGATAAAGGACGGCGAATTGCAATTGGCTGGATGGACATGTGGGAAGCTAATATGCCAACGAAAGAGGATGGATGGTGCGGTGCGCTAACGCTTCCGAGAGAACTAACTTTAAGAGAGGATAAAGTGTTAATGAACCCCGTCCAAGAGCTTACATCACTTCGGAAAACTCAGTATAATATGCTAACCAATAAAGCTCTTTCTAACAGCTATGTAGTAGAAGTAAATGAAGACTTGCTAGAGATACAAGCTGTATTTGATTTAGCGGACTGCCAAGCTTCATCGGTAGGAATAAAAATTCGTGGAATAAACAACGAAGAAACGCTTATGTGTTACAACCTTAATGAGCAAAAGTTATTGCTTGACTGTACTCACTCGGGAAAAGAAGATGGAGTGAGGAAAGTAGCGCTACAAGCAGGTGAGACACTAGCTTTACGAATATTTATGGACCGTTCTTCCGTTGAAGTATTTGCAAACGAAGGACAAGCGACCATGACGAGCCGTATTTATCCAAAAGAAAGCAGGCTTGGAATTGAGTTATTTACTGAAGGAGGAAACGTAATCGTAAAAGAGTTAACGTATTGGAATTTAAAAGATATTTGGGGGTAAAATACAGAGGAAGAAGTATATTAATACTTCTTCTTTTTTGAGCATTTAATAGCTCGTCAACAAAGTGGAGGTATATAAATGGATAAGGCACTTTAGATTAAAAGTACGGGCAAATACGATATAATAGTAAAAGAGATAATGAATGAAAGAGAAACTGTCCTGCTCTAAGATGCCCAGAAGAAAGCAGGATAGAGCAAGGCTACTGCGCTTATAAAACAACGATCAGTAAAGAAAGAATTATGTTTTAAGACACAAAAAGAAAAGGAGATACGATGACTAATCAAAAAGAAACAGGATGGAATTTACGTAATAGTTATGCGGAGTTACCAAACATCTTTTTTACGCCTCTTGATCCTAATCCAGTGAGTTCACCTAAAATAGTTAAATTTAACGACTCTTTAGCCGCATCTCTAGGGTTACAAAAAGAACAGCTGCAAAGCCCCGAAGGAGTTAGCATTTTGGCTGGAAACAGTTTTCCAAAAGGTGCTTTCCCGCTTGCACAAGCTTATGGGGGGCATCAATTTGGCCACTTTAACATGCTAGGAGACGGCCGAGCTATGCTGATAGGGGAGCAAGTTACGCCTTCGGGTGAGAAAGTAGACATTCAGCTTAAAGGCTCAGGCCGAACACCATATT
Organism: Priestia sp. AB; assembly: GCF_028369225.1. NCBI lineage: Bacteria > Bacillati > Bacillota > Bacilli > Caryophanales > Bacillaceae > Priestia > Priestia sp. AB. The sequence goes on along the minus strand of NZ_JAQMYN010000002.1, from coordinate 174,566 downwards.
CCCGCGGAGGAGACGGCCGTGCAGCTCTAGGACCTATGCTGCGTGAGTATATTATTAGTGAAGCCATGCATGCTCTTGGTATTCCGACTACTCGGAGCCTAGCAGTCGTAACAACAGGCGAATCCATTGTTCGTGAAAAAGAACTGCCGGGGGCGATTTTGACGCGTGTAGCTTCCAGTCACCTTCGTTTTGGAACATTTCAGTTCGCTGCAAAATGGGGAACGGTCGAAAACCTTCAAGCTTTAGCTGACTATGCATTAGAACGTCACTTTCCCCACATAGAAAAGAATGAAAAAAAATATTTATCATTGCTTCAAGAAGTGCTTAAGCGTCATGCTACCCTAGTTGCTAAATGGCAGCTTATTGGTTTTATTCATGGCGTCATGAATACGGATAATATGACAATTAGTGGAGAAACAATTGATTACGGACCATGTGCATTTATGGATACCTATGATCCAGAAACTGTATTTAGTTCAATTGATGTACAAGGGCGCTACGCTTATCAAAATCAACCAGGCATTACAGGGTGGAATCTTGCGAGGTTTGCTGAGGCTTTATTACCGCTATTGGATCAAGATATAGAAAAAGCAGTTGAAATAGCGCAAAGCGCTGTGACGGAATTCCCAAAATCCTATCGGGAAAACTGGCTGGCAGGTATGCAGGCTAAACTTGGGCTTTTTAACGAAGAAAAAGAAGATGAAGCATTATTCCAAGACCTTCTTACAATAATGAAAACCTATAAAGCTGACTACACAAATACGTTTCGTGCATTAACCGCTGAAAAGTTAGAAAACAGTGATCTGTTTGAAAGCAAAGAATTTGCACAGTGGCATGAGCTATGGCAGAAAAGATTAGGTAGACAAAAACAATCTAAAGCGGAGTCACAAGAGCTTATGAAAAATAATAATCCGGCTGTCATTCCTCGAAATCACCGAGTGGAAGAAGCGTTAGACGCAGCACAAAAAAAAGACTACAGCGTCATGGAAACCCTTCTTGAAGTGATTTCTAGCCCATATGAATCTCCGGGTCAGCCAGAGTATTGTACACCGTCTGCTCCGTCTAATCAGCCTTATCAAACGTACTGCGGAACTTGATTCTTAAATAAGAACTGCTATTTAAAAACAGCACAAATGATGTCAAAAAGAGCTCTTTATAAAGAGCTCTTTTTGATTTTCTGAAAAATGTATTATTGATTCATTAAAATGATAGCGATTTCTCGTGAAAAGCTACATAAAATTTAACAGGATAAAAGAATCAAATTGAAAAGCGATTATCTAATTCTTTTGTCTCTTATTATTTCCAATAGGAACTATTATATAATAAATTATTCCACTAATTCACAAAAAATACATTAACAATATTTTTTTGAAAATGGCTTACTTTAACAATTGTAGAAGAGCTTATAAAAAATAGCAGGTTAAATATGATGGTGAATTTGCTTATTTAATTAAAAAGTTGAAGGTTTAAGACTTTATAACCAAATGAAAGATATAAGAGAAGAAAAATGAGATAATTACTCCATTTTACCTATTTGACTTTTCAATATTATGCAAGTAATCTTGGAAAGGTAATGGAACCGGTTCTGTTATTTCGCCAGATTGATATGACTTCTCGATACATAGAAAATGAATTGCTTGTGAGTGACACAAGAAAAGGTATTATACAAAAGGGAGAAAAACAGATGAATATTAAGAAAATCGCAAAGCAAACTACAGCCTTATCTTTTGCTACAGCTCTGTTAGTAGGTGCTGGATCTCAAACATGGGCTGCTGAAAGCAATCATAAAGATACCAACAATAATTATGGAGTTTCTCATATTACACGTGATAACATGCTGAAAATTCCTCAGCAGCAAAAAAGCGAACAGTTTAAAGTTCCAGCTTTTGATAAATCAACAATTAAAAATATTGCCTCTGCAAAAGGGTACGATAAATCGGGCAATTTAATTGATTTAGACGTATGGGACAGCTGGCCTCTGCAAAATGCTGACGGAACAGTAGCCAACTATCATGGTTACCAAGTTGTATTTGCACTAGCAGGTGATCCGAAAGATGCTGATGATACATCTATTTATGTGTTTTATCAAAAAATCGGTGAAGATTCGATTGACAGTTGGAAAAATGCAGGAAGAGTGTTCAAAGACAGTGACAAATTTTTACCGAATGATGCTCATTTGAAAAAGCAAACACAAGAATGGTCAGGATCTGCTACTTTAACATCAGACGGAAAAATACGCTTATTCTATACTAACTTTTCAGGTACAAACTATGGAAAACAAACCATAACAACGGCTCAAGTAAATGTATCCCAGCCAAGTGGAGATACGTTAAAAATTGATGGTGTTGAAGATCATAAATCCATTTTTGATGGTGATGGTAAAAAGTATCAAAATATTCAGCAGTTTATTGACGAAGGCGCATATGGTTCAGGAGATAATCATACGTTGAGAGATCCTCACTATGTAGAGGATAAAGGGCATAAATACCTTGTATTTGAAGCAAACACAGGAACTGAAGATGGTTATCAAGGTGAAGATTCCCTTTACAATCGAGCTTACTACGGTGGAAATAATCCATTTTTCCAATCAGAAAAAGAGAAATTACTTCAGAGCTCTAATAAAAAGAAAGCCTCTTTAGCAAACGGTGCATTAGGCATTGTTGAACTAAATAACGATTATACCTTGAAAAAAGTAATGGATCCACTGATTACTTCAAACACGGTGACAGATGAAATTGAACGCGCAAATGTATTTAAAAAAGATGGGAAATGGTACTTATTCACAGATTCTCGCGGATCTAAAATGACGATTGATGGTATCGGCCAAGATGACGTATATATGCTAGGGTACGTATCAAATACGCTGACAGGAAAATACAAGCCGCTAAATGATACAGGACTTGTTTTACATATGGACCTCGATCCTAATGACAAAACGTTTACGTATTCACATTTTGCAGTTCCACAAGTGAAAGGAGACAATGTCGTAATCACAAGTTACATGACAAACAGAGGCTTTTATTCAGAGGAACATTCTACTTTTGCTCCTAGCTTCTTGTTAAATATTAAAGGATCAAAAACAGCTGTTGTGAAAAACAGTATTTTACCACAAGGGCAATTAAGTACGGATAAATAATTTTTAAAAACGAAAGAAGATGGCGGTAACTGCTGCTGTTTTCTTTCGTTTTATTATTTAATCAAAAATGTGCTGTAAACGCAGTGCTGATTAAAATAAAAAAGCAGTATATACATTGATAGTTATTTAAAGAAAATGAAACATTCAGACAGACTATAACTTCAAGAATGAAACCGGTTGACATGCAAGTTTGACTAACTTAATATATTTACATATAATGGTTTGAAACGTTTTCATAGATTAGTATCACATGAGGGTACTTGTAGATGAAATAGCTTGTAGTAGTAGGGAATGATCATTTCTTTGAAAGAGAAAATTCCAATCGTGAACTGAAAATAAAGAAGGTGCTTCTAATGAAACGAATTGATAAGGTATACAATCAGCTGTTGAGTAATTTTCAAGAGTTTACAGAAGTGGAACTTTTACATAAACAAGGAAGCTCAGCGATTGAAATTGCTGAACAGTTAGATTTAGAGAGATCTAATGTAAGCCTTGAACTTAACAAACTTGTCCGCCTGCAAAAAGTAATCAAAATTAAAATGTTCCCCGTTCGCTACGTTCCGCTAGAGGTTGTTGAAACCATTTGCCGTCACAAGTGGGATACGAATAAGATGGAAGTAGAAAAACTAGAGCAGCTATCTAATGGGGGAAAAGAAGAAGCTCTTCCTGCTAATCCTTTTGAATTAATGATTGGAGCTACCGGAAGTTTGAAAAAATCGATTTCTCAAGCAAAAGCTGCTGTTCTTTACCCGCCTAATGGATTACATATGCTGCTATTAGGTCCCACGGGATCGGGAAAATCTCTTTTTGCAAAACGAATCTATCAATTTGCCTTATATTCAGAGAGGCTAAAAACAGATGCTCCGTTCATTACCTTTAACTGCGCTGATTATTACCATAATCCTCAATTACTTCTTTCTCAGTTATTTGGTCATAAGCAAGGGAGTTTCACCGGAGCAACTGAAAGTAAGGTAGGTTTAGTAGAACAAGCAAATGAAGGGATTCTCTTTATGGATGAAGTACACCGGCTTCCTCCTGAAGGCCAAGAAATGCTTTTTTACCTCATTGATCAAGGTACGTACAATCGCCTAGGGGAAACAGATCATAAGCGAACGTCTAAGGTATTAATTATTTGTGCTACAACTGAAAATCCCGGTTCAGCCTTACTGCAAACTTTCTTAAGAAGAATTCCAATGACTATCCATATTCCCTCATTAGAAGAGAGGTCTTTAAAAGAAAAAATTCGCCTCACCACGTTTCTTTTAGAACAAGAGGCTAAACGAATTAGTAAAAAGCTAAGTGTTCACATTGATGTATTAAATGCTTTAATCCACACTGAAAAATTCGGGAATGTAGGGCAGTTAAAGTCGAATGTGCAGCTCGTTTGCGCACACGGATTTTTAAATAACCTTGATAGTAAACATATGGTGGAACTTACAGTGCGAGATCTGCCTGACGATATTAAACGAGATTGGATTTCAAATAGTCAAAATATGGAGCGCAGCAAAAAAATTTCTGAATATGTAAACCTTAAAACGATTATCTCCCCGGCTATGGAGAGCCAAGAAATAAAAATGGAGGAAGACGTATCATTTAATTTATATCAGTTAATAGAAGAAAAAGTAGATGTTTTAACAAAAGAAGGTTTATCTCAAGAAGAAATCAATCAGTATATTCTTACTGACATTCATTTGAATGTTCGAAGCTTTTTTAATCAAAAAAATGGCCAGAGCTCTAATTTAATGAAATTCGTAGAAGACGATGTGATGCAGCTTACAAAAGAATTAAAACAGTTGGCTGAAAAAGAATTGAACTGTAAATTTGATCGCAGGTTTATTCATTTTTTAAGTATGCATATGGAATCCTTTTTAAAACGAAAAAAACAAGTAGACGTATTAAATACAAAGGAGATAGATGAAATTCGCGAAACATATCCAAAAGAATATGCGGTAGCACTGCTTTTTAAAAATCGAATTGAAAAGTGGTTTAACATTAGCGTGCCAGAAATAGAAGTCATTTATCTCACAATGGTTATTCAATCAATTCGGACGTTAGAAGAAAATAAACGAGTAGGGATTGTAGTTGCTGCCCATGGAAACAGCACGGCAACTTCTATGGTTGAAGTTGCTACGGAGCTTTTAGGAAGCACTCCTATTATAGCTATTGATGTGCCTTTGACGGTATCTCCGGTTGAAATTGTAGACAGGTTAATCCAAGGAATTAAGAAAGTAGATGAAGGAGAAGGCGTATTAATGCTCGTGGACATGGGTTCGCTTGCCATGTTAGAAAGCAAGTTGGAACAAAAAACAGGGACTAAAATTAAAACCATCAGCAATGTGACGACGTCTATGGTATTAGACACCGTTAGAAAAGTAAATTATTTAGATTTAAATTTATATGCCATATTTGATTCGGTGCAAAAAGACTTTATGGAATTTATAGATAAGCAGCAGCACGTGTTTGGAAAAAAGAAAGCACTTGTTTCTATTTGTACAACAGGAAGCGGTACAGCAAAACAATTAGAAAAAATCTTAACGATTATTTCACGCAAAGTATCTCAAGAACCTATTAAAATTCTAACCGTTTCTTCTATTAAATTAGCAGCAAACATTCGAGAAATTCAAAAAGAATATGAAATTGTTGCAACGGCAGGTACTAAAAATCCAAGGATTGATGCGCCTCATGTATCATTAGAAGTCCTCATTGAAGGGCAGGGAGAGCGAATACTTCAACAGGCAATTACAAAAGAAACGATAAGCTATGATGAGGAGAAAACCGAAGCGAATATTGTAGTGCGTGAACTTTGCGAAGAAAACTTGCGAAAGTATCTTCTATTTATTAATCCGTACCTCATAAGTGAAATTCTGTTAGAATGGTTAAGTCATGTACAAGATGAGTTAGAAATGGAATTAAGCAACACTGTTATGATTCGAATTGTGATGCATACAGCCTTTGCTTTAGAAAGAATGATAAAAAATGAACCTCTTACTTTTCCCGAGGATGAAGAAATCACTGACGAGTTAGAAAACATTTATCAAAAAACGGAAAAAACATTACAAGCCGTCGAAAAAAAACTGAAACTTACCTTAACAAGAGATGAAAAATTATTTATTGCCACCATTTTTGCGGATGAAATGTAAAAATCATATTGTAATCCTAAGAAACTAGTTTGATTTATATGCCACTAGTTTCTTTTTTTATCCCATTTTTTAAATAACAGAAAAACCTGTATTAAAACGCATGACGTTTTGATACAGGTTTATTTATTTTAAGAAACCTGTATCAACAACACAGAAAAAGGTATGGAAAAATAAATGAAAGCGCTTAATACTCTTTGTTGGCACGATACTTGCAATAAATAAGTGTAGAACGTAAAAGAGAGGAGCAAGTGTACATGATTTCAGTCATTATTAGTGGACATGGTGATTTCGCGCCAGCGTTAGAGGGGTCTTCCAAAATGATATTTGGTGAAGAGAATCACGTAGTAGCCGTACCTTTTCTAAAAGGAGAGGGTATCCAAACCCTTGAAGAAAAATATAAGCAGGCATTAGAGGAAATGCCCTTAGAAAATGAAGTGCTTTTTCTAGTCGATATTTTCGGAGGTACACCCTACAATGCGGCTACTCCATATATCCTTAAAAATAAAACAGCGGATATGGTATCCGGAGTTAACTTGCCTATGCTATTAGAAGTGTTAGCCATGAGGGAACACGTTACATTAAAAGAGATGCTAGGAAGATTAAAGCAGGTAAATGAAGAAAGTTTTCAAGTGTGCAGTGAACATTTGGAGAAAATCCAGCAAGCGAACCAAATCGGAGAGGATGGATTATTATGAAAATCGTTTTAGCAAGAATTGATGACCGCTTTATTCACGGGCAGGTATTAACAAGATGGATCAAAACAAATGCAGCAGATCGAATTATCATTGTTTCAGATGAGGTGGCAGCGGATGAAATGCGAAAAACGCTTATTCTTTCTGTGGCTCCTTCGAATGTAAAAGCGAGCGCTGTCTCGATTTCTAAAATGACAAAAGCATTTCACAGCCCTCGTTATCAGGATACAACAGCCATGCTGCTGTTTGAAAACCCCGCAGACATTGTCGCTCTTGTTCAAGCGGGCGTACCTATTGAGACAGTAAACGTAGGGGGCATGCGTTTTGCTAATGACCGAAAACAAATCACTAAATCTGTAAGCGTTACCGAAAAAGATATCGATGCTTTTGAGAAACTGCAGGAACTAGGCGTAAAGCTTGAGCTGCGCCAATTACCTTCAGATTCTAGTGAAAATTTTATTCAACTACTGAGAAACGAAACAAAAATCAAATAAGGAGATGAGTTTATGTCTTCCATACAAATTATTTTATTATTAGTCATTGCAGCAGTAACTGGCATCGCAAGCGTGTTGGACGAAGGGCAATCCCATCGTCCTCTCATTGCCTGCACGTTAGTAGGCTTGGTGCTTGGAGATTTAAAAACTGGCATTATTTTAGGTGGAACACTGGAATTAATGGCTCTTGGATGGATGAATGTTGGATTGGCGATGGCACCAGATACGGCTATTGCTTCTGTTATTTCAACTATTTTAGTTATCACAGCTGGTCAGGGGATTGGTGAAGGCATTGCGGTAGCCATAGCTTTAGCAGCTGCAGGGCAAGTACTCACCATTTTTGTTCGTACCATTACGGTATTTTTAATTCATCGAGCTGATAAGTACGCGGAAGAAGGAAACTTTAAAGGAATTGAAATTATGCATATTACTGCTATGGGTTTTCAGGCTCTCCGCGTTATGATTCCAACTTTAATTGTTACATTAATCAGCGTAAGCGCCGTGCAAACTTTCCTCGGAAATATTCCGGAAGTTATTACAAAAGGCCTGCAAATTGGAGGAGGCATTATCGTGGTCGTAGGATATGCCATGGTTATCAATATGATGAACATTCCTCATTTAAAGCCCTTTTTCTATATCGGGTTCTTATTGGCGGCATTTACAGGGTTTAACCTGGTAGGATTTGGAGCGCTGGGTCTTTGTTTAGCACTTCTTTATCAGCAAGTAATGCAGCAGCGAAATCAAATGCAGCCGGCAGGCGTTCCCGCAGCTACAGGGAGCGAACAAGTATATGATGATGACGATGATTTAGATGCCTAAACGGCGAACTTAAGGGAGGGATAGAGATGGAAAATGAAAAAAGATTAACGAAAAAAGATATCTTTAGCATGTTCATTCGTTCGAATTTTTTACTTGGTTCATTTAACTTTGAGCGTGTTCAAGCAATGGGCTACTGTTATGTTATGATTCCAGCAATCAAACGCTTATATGGACCAGGAGCTCAGCGAAATGCAGCATTAAAGCGTCACTTAGAATGGTTCAATACACACCCATGGATTTCCGCACCTATATTCGGCGTCACGGCAGCAATGGAAGAAGAAATGGCAAACAAAAAAGATTTTGATGAAAAAGCTATCAGCGGAATGAAAATTGGATTAATGGGCCCGCTTGCTGGTGTAGGAGACCCTATTTTCTGGGGAACGCTTCGACCAGTTCTCGCAGCCCTAGGCGCCTCGCTTGCGTTAGGCGGTAATATTGCCGGGCCACTGCTGTTTTTCATCTTAATTAATGCAATTCGATTAAGTACAAAATATTATGGATTAAAATATGGCTACTTAAAAGGAACAGAAATTTTAAAAGATTTAGTAGGCAATCGAATTCAAAAACTGACGGAAGGTGCATCCATTTTAGGACTCTTCGTAATGGGAGCGTTGGTTTCGAAATGGACCACTATTAATATACCAGTGGTTGTTTCTAGGATCAAAGATGATTCTGGTAAAGTTGTGGTAAAAACCGTGCAAGACGTACTTGATAGTATTCTACCGGGGCTGCTTCCTTTAGCACTAACTCTATTAGTAGCATGGATGCTTCGAAAAGGTACAAATCCGCTGCTTATTATTTTCGGTATTTTCTTAATTGGTATAGGGGGTTATTGGATAGGCTTTTTAGGATGATAAATAAGAGGAGCCATCTATTCTTCTAGCATCTGCTGGTGAAAATGTTTTACATAACCAGTATGCAAATAAAGGAGGAAAGGAAGATGAAAAGAACCGTTAAAAAGTTATTGATGATTGGAGTCGCTTGTTCCATAAGCTTGTTTTCTGCATGCCCTGTATTAGCTGATAATACAGGGTATTATCAAGAAAAATACCGGAATCAATTTCATTTTTCTCCAGAAGCGAACTGGATGAACGATCCAAATGGAATGGTCTATTATAACGGAGAGTATCATCTTTTTTATCAGTATTATCCTTACGGTACCACTTGGGGGCCTATGCACTGGGGGCATGCAGTTAGTACAGATTTAGTGAAATGGAAACACCTGCCGATTGCTCTTTCTCCAGACGAGAACGGAGAGATTTTTTCCGGAAGTGCCGTTATCGATTGGAATAATACCGCAGGGTTTGGAAAAGAAGCAATGGTAGCTATCTTTACACACTTGGGCAGAAAAGGACAAGTGCAAAGTCTAGCATACAGCAAGGACAGGGGAAGAACGTGGACCAAGTATGAAGGAAACCCTATTATGCCGAATCCCCCAGTTCCTGACTGGCGCGACCCAAAAGTGTTTTGGCATGACCAAACCAAGCAGTGGGTGATGTCTTTAGCTGCTAAAGATAAAATTATGTTTTATACATCACCTGACTTGAAAAATTGGAAATACGCAAGTGAGTTTGGACCTGATGGAGGCATCCAAGCAAACGGTCAAAGCGGTGCATACTCATATACTTTATCCGAACAAAAAGGTCAATCCTTTACTCTAGAGGGGGAAATTACGCTTGTAGAAAAGAATGGACGCGCAGGCGCAGGCGGTCTTGTTTTTCGTTCTAATAAAGACGCAACAAACGCATATACCGTCAATTTAGATGCAGAAAAGAACCTCTTAACACTTAACAAAGTAGAGAAAGGAAGCGTAACGACTGTTGTTTCAAAGCCAATGAGGCTTGATACATCACAAGCATATCATGTAAAAGTAGAAGCAAACAGTCACTACTTTAAGGTACTGCTAAATGGAAAACAGGTTCTAGAAGGCAGTGATGCATCTTTTGAAAATGGTCAGTTTGGATTAACAGCATGGAATTCCACAGCTGTCTTTCGTCATGTTAAATTTACGAATCAATCTAATTTCATAACCAATCTATCTAACTGGAAACCTGTTACGGGAACATGGAATGATACTGCTGATGGAAAAACCGGTAAATCTGACAGCGACGGATACATTATGAGTGAAGAACAGGGAGATCAGTTTATTTACGAGTCAAATATGACATTTTTAGATGAAAACCCTGGTTCAGGTGCACTACTCTTTCGGGCAGACGCGGAAGCCAAAAACGGATATATAGCTAGCGTGGATGCTTCTAAGGATACAATCAAACTAGTAAAGCTTCAAAATGGCATTTCAACTGTCCTTGCCGAAACAAATGAAAAAATTGATACGAGCAAATCACATCAAGTAAAAGTAACTGCATCTGGAAATGAACTTGATTTGTATATAGACGATAACTTCACCCTTACTGCAAAAGATGAAACTTTTTCAAAAGGATTGTTTGGACTACACGTTAATCAATCTTCAGTCCGGTTTCAAGACGTTAACATGACCAAGTTTATTGATACAGATGAAAAAGAAATTAAAAATAAAAGTTTTGAAACAGGCGATCTCACCGGCTGGAAAACGATAAAAGGAAATGCATTCACAAACGATCATGTAACGGATGCAACCGCAAATTGGAGCGGTCTCTTTGAACAAAAAGGAAAGTATCATTTATGGGGGTTTTCCGATAAGCAAGATGGTGATAATGCTACTGGAGAATTACATTCATCTTATTTTAAATTGAGCGGATCAGGTGAAATCAATTTGTTAATGGGAGGCGGAAACGACCCCGCAAACCGCTATGTCTCCTTAGTCAGGGCCTCTGACGATAAAGAATTGATTCGTCAAGCGAATACAAAGTTTGCAGATGAAAAGTATCAGCGCTACGTATGGGATGCTTCTAAGTATATAGGAGAAGTATTGTACATTAAAGCCGTTGATCAAGCTGTAGGCGGATGGGGGCATATTAATCTAGATGATGTTAATGTATTTAATACAGAAAAAATGCCGGATAAAGTAGACAGTGTAGCAAAAGAACCGGAGGAAGTTAAACAAAGGGAAGGCGGAGAGCTTTCAGATTGGAATACTGTGTCAGGAGAATGGGTGAAATCAACTCATGGAAGCAACGGAGGGATTTGGGAGTGTCCTACTTTACTCGAACTGCCGGTTGATGGAGACAGCACAAAGAAAAAATGGGTGCTGCAGGTCAGCATCAATGATGGAGCGGCAGCTGGAGGTTCAGGTATGCAGTACTTTGTTGGTGATTTTGACGGAAAAACATTTAAAAATGAAAACCCGCCAGAGAAAGTGCTTTGGACAGATTATGGTGCCGACTTTTATGCTGCTGTAGATTGGAGCGGAGTTGAAGGAGATAACGGAGAAAAGTATTGGCTAGGCTGGATGAGCAACTGGCAATATGCCAACAATACCCCAACTACTACTTGGAGAAGCTCTATGTCAATTCCAAGAAAAATAGAACTCACCAACACAGCAAAAGGACTTCGTTTAAAACAAATACCTGTTTCAATTGATTCAATTCGCAATAAGCAAGAAAAAAAGGTGTTGAAGAATCTGATGGTCGTTGAAAATAAAAATCTTCTTTCAGGCATACCGGAAAATAAATATGAAATTATGGCAGAATTCGATGTTTCTAATACAGATGCACAAGAATTTGGTTTTCAAATTCAAAAAGAAGGCAGTGAAAATACAAAAGTCAGCTATAACGTAAACAAGCAGCGATTATTTGTTGACCGAACAAACTCTGGAAATTTTGATTTTGGTGAAGATGTGAAAGGCAAACACTCTGCTTCCATGCTTCCAAAAGATGGAAAGGTTAAGCTTCATATGTTTGTAGACCAGTCATCTGTAGAAGTATTTGGTAATGACGGCACGGAAGTAATAACAGATCAGCTCTTTCCAACGCTTTCAAGCAATAAAATAAGGCTTTATAGCAAAGGAGGAGCTGTGAAATTGAATTCCCTGAAGATGTATCCATTAAAATCTATTTGGAATAAAAGTCCTGTTGAGACAAACTTATCAGGGTGGAAAAGCATTAGCGGACTATGGGCCGATACGATTAATGGAAAACAAGGACGAAGCAAAGAAGATGCCTTTGCTTTATCATCAGAAAAAGCAAAGAATTTTATATATGAGGCAAAGATAAAGGTATTAGACGATCCTGTTTCAAATTCTACAGGAGCAGGAGCGCTAGTATTCCGTTCGGGTGAACAGGCAAATAACGCTTACGCTGCGAATGTAGATGTGCTTAATAATCAAGTGAAACTCATTGCGTTTAGAGGCGGAATAGGCAAGGATCTCATTATTTACGATGATGGGGGAAAGCTGGATTTAAAAACAAATACGGATTATCGCTTGAAAGTAACGGCTGAAGGAGAACACATTCAAGTTTATCTCGATGATAAGCTTGTGATTGATGCAGTGGACCATACCTTTTCAGAAGGCTATGCCGGGTTGAATGTGTGGAATTCTACTAGTTTGTTTAATGAAGTGAAGTTTGAAACAGCGGATTAAGGGATTGTGAAAGCTGCCGTTTACTAAGGCAGCTTTCTTGATCAATTTATAATAATTTTTCTACAGGGGCTAAGAAGCTGAACGCACTTCTTCTCTTAATTCGTAATGACTAAGCTTTTTCTCAATGACTACAAACAGCCTTTCAAAGAAAAAGCAAAGAATCCAGTAAATAAGTGAAGCGACCAGATACATTTCTAAATATCTATATCCATCATTGGCGATGACCTTAGATATCGCCATAATTTCAACTACTTTTACCGCAAAAGCAAGAGAAGTGGCTTTAATTAAACTAATAAAAATGTTTCCAAGGTTAGGAATAGCGGCTACTAAAGATTGGGGGAAGATAATTCTTTTAATAGCTTGAAAAGTAGTCATTCCTATTGAATATGCAGCTTCAAATTGACCACGGTCAATGGTTTGAATAGAAGAACGGAATACCTCTGATTGATAAGCAGAGGTATTTAATGTGTACGCAATTAAAGCATAAATTAAAGGTGAAATAGTATCCCCACCTAAGTGCCATCCTTGAGTCTGGTTTAGAAATTCTATAAAAATAGGGATTCCGTAGAAAAATACATAGAGCTGTACGAGCAATGGAGTGCCTCTCATAAATGAGACGTATATAACAGCTATTTGCTTTAGCAGTGGAATTTTATATATTCTGCATACCGCAATGAAAAGACCAAAAATACTTCCTAACGCCATTGAAATGATCGATATTGTTAGTGTTAAAGGCACACCTTTTAAGACTTCAGGAGTTTGCTCCAAAGCAAATCGCAAATCAATAATAGGCAATCATGTTCACTCCTTTACTAGTGCAGGTTATTTAGAAATGCTGACCCTGCCTTTTTTAAGATGTTTCTCTAAATAACTGACTATGATTTCAATTACGATACATATGCTCCAATAAACAAGTGAAATCGTAACATAGATTTCAAACATAGCTATTCCATAGTTGTTGCCCAAAATGAGGCGAACTTGCCCCATAATATCAATAATCCCAATGCTAAAAGCAAGTGCAGTATCTTTTAATAATGAAATCGTAGCATTTCCTACATTAGGTAGTGCTGCTACAAACGCTTGAGGAAGGATAATTCTTCTTAAGGATTGAAAATAATTCATGCCTATACTATACGCTGCTTCGAACTGCCCTTTATCAATCGAAAAATATGCTGAACGAATAACTTCTGATAAAGGAGCGGCAGTATGTAAGGAAAAAGCAATCACCAAGAAAGTGATGCGACTCCAGCTGTTAATGTCGATATGGACAAGGAGCAGCAGCTGAGGAAGGCCAAAGTATACAAGAAACAGCTGAACAAGCAGCGGTGTACAGCGCATAAAAGATAAATAGATGGTAGCCATTTTAGAAAGAACAGGCTTTTTTTGAATGCGTATCAGGGCAATCGCGAAACCTAAAAGCAACGAAAAAAGTAGAGAAAGGCCTAACATAAATAGCGTTAAAGGAAGTTTATCTACCACTTGCCACAATAGTTTTAACCAATCATGAAAATCACTACTAATCATATCTCACCCCGCCTTAATGATGAATTCTTATACTCATTTAATCTTAAAAATTGAAGTTTTGTTGATTAATATACTTTAAGTCTTTAAAGAAGTTTACTTTAAACCATTTTTTTGCCAAGTTTTCTAGCGTCCCTTGATTTTGTAGTTCGACTGTAGCTTTATCAATTTTATCAGCAAGTTTTTGATTATTTTTATTAAAGACTAACCAAGTTGGTTCTTTTGATACAATGCCTCCTACTTTTAAATTTAATTTGAGCTGTTTTTGTACTTCGTTAAATGTTGTTACGTTTAAAAAAATAGCATCCGCTTTACCTTTATCCACCAACTTTAAGTTTTCTGCTGTAGAAGGGTTATCCATGCTTTCTAATTTTAGAGGCTTAGTGGGATGTTCTTTGTTATAAGCATTTAAAATAGCGCGCAATCCACCCGTAGCCGATACAGGTGGAAACTTTTTACCTACCATATTGTTAAGTGTTTTGATATCATTTCGTGATTTTTGCGTCACTAAAGCCGTTAAAGAATAACCATATTCATGTGCAGGATAAAGAAACTTTTCTTCACGTTCAGGGTTTTTAAAGAACCAGTTGATGGCGAAATCATATTTTCCTGTCGAGACACCTACCAAATTTGTTTCTTCTTCTCCAAGGGTGTATTCAAATTCATACTCTGGAAGTTTTTTTTCAAGCTGCTTTAAATAATCCATATCATATCCAATAGGTTCATTCTGTTCGTCCGTAAATAGAAAAGGCGGATTTACTTCATCACTCAAAGCAACTTTGACTACTTTTTTATCTCGGTTTTCTGAACTAGAGCTTTGAGAGCATCCTCCTAAAGCCATAATAAGTCCAATTGCTAAAGTTAAAGTAAAGCATAATTTTTTCATCGTTTTATTCCTCCTAATACTAATTTCTGTTTGACGAGTAATAAAAAGCACCGAAAAAGCTGCTAAAAAGCTTTTTCGGTGCCATTGGTGATCCAGTAGGCGGTGAACATATACACTTACTACCACGGTAGAGGAAGTATATTCTAACAGTGAAAAATTAGTAAATAAAATCCTTACAACTTTCATAATATATATATTACCGATAGAATTAATGTGAATTATACCGATGTATTCCTATTTTTGTCAATATCATAAATACAAAAAAACCTTCTTGCTTAAGTAATAGAAGGCTATTCACTATATAAGAATAAGAAAAGAGAAATCATAAGTTATACAAATCATCTTTTAATTGAGTTTTTATCATACGAATCTTTTGTTATTCCTATACTAAAAATTATATTAAAAATAAACATTGACAATTTTCGGATAATAAAGTTAAATTAATGTAAATAAAACTTTATAAAAACAACTCTTATCAAGAGCGGTGGAGGGACTGGCCCTTTGAAGCCCGGCAACCTAACAATACATGTATTGTTTTGGTGCTAAATCCAGCAATGTGCATGGTATGTACTGTACATTGAAAGATAAGAGAACCGATCGTAAACTATCGCTTCTCTTAATCTTTGAGGGAGGCGTTTTTTTATGGAGAAAATAAAGGAGAGAATAAAAACATGAAAAAAGTAACAAAAGCAATTGGCCTTACCTTAGTAGCAGCATCGCTGTTGGTATCAGCAGCCTGCGGCAAATCAGAAGCACAAGCATTAGATTCGAAAAAAATTACAATTGGTGTAACGGGTGGACCTCACCAGCAAATTACAGAGCAGGTGAAAAAATTAGCCAAGAAAGATGGCATTGATATTACGGTAAAAGTCTTTAACGACTATAACACTCCTAATACAGCATTAGATCAACATGATTTAGATAGTAACAACTATCAAACTCTACCTTTTCTAAAGCAGCAAGTGGAAGATAAAAATTATAAGATTACAGATGTGTTCAAAACAGTAGCTTTTCCGATGGGTATTTATGCAAATAGTATTAAAAATGTTAGTGAGCTCAAAAAAGGAGATAAAATTGCAGTACCAAACGACCCGAGCAATGAATATCGCGCGCTAAAACTATTTGAATCTGCAGGAGTTATTAAGTTAAAAGATGGTGTGAAAACAACGGCTACTAAAAAAGATGTTTCTGAAAATAAGCTTGATCTTCAAATCGTAGAGTTAGAGGCGTCTCAACTTCCGTCTCAGTTGGATGAAGTAGCTGCAGCAGCCATTAATACAAATTTCGCAATGGGAGCGGGATTATCGATTAATGATGATGCAATCTATCATGAAAAAATAAAAAATAATCCATATCCAAACTATTTTGTTGTCCGTACAGAGAATAAACAAGATGACATTATTGATGAATTGGAAAAATATTATCATTCAGATACAATTCGTGCATATATAGAAAAAGAATTTAAAGGTTCCGTTGTACCGGCATTTTAAGGAGGGGCTAGAATGATTGAACTGAAGAAAACTTCTAAAGCCTATAAAGTGAACGGAAAAGCAGTAGAAGCTGTTAAAGATGTTTCGTTAACGATTAATAAAGGTGAAGTATTCGGTGTTATTGGCTATAGCGGAGCTGGAAAGAGCACATTAATCCGCTGCATCAATTTATTGGAAAAACCAACTTCTGGAGAAGTCATCATTGATGGAAAAAATCTATCAAAGCTAAGTAAGCAAGAGCTGCAGAAAACGAGAAGAAAAATCGGCATGATTTTTCAAGGCTACAATTTATTAAAAACGGCAACAGTTTACGACAACATAGCGATTCCATTAAAGCTAGAAGGAGTAAACAAAAAATTAGTTCAGGAGCGCGTAGAAAAATATTTATCAATCGTAGGACTTTTAGATAAACAAAATCATTATCCTTCACAGCTTTCCGGCGGGCAGAAGCAGCGTGTTGCTATTGCTCGTGCGTTAGCGCATGAACCTGAGATTTTATTAAGTGATGAAGCAACTAGTGCGCTTGATCCCGAAACGACCGAAGCCATTTTGAGCTTACTGTTAAAGATTAATAAAGAGCTTGGCTTAACAATCTTTTTAATCACGCATGAGTTAAATGTGGTACAGCGCATTTGTGACAGAATTGCCGTTATGGAAAATGGACACGTCGTAGAAGAAGGTACAGTCGTTTCCCTTTTTACTAACCCTAAGCATCCGACAACAAAACGCTTTGTAGAATCTGAAAATACCTTCACTATTCCGTCTGAAATAATGGCGTCTTATCGCAGTACCGGCAAGCTGGTTTCTTTGCACTTTGTTGGAAATGAGCTTTCAAAAGAACCAGCTTTAGCTTTAGTTTCTCGGAAATTCAATGTATTGCCAAGCATATTAGCAGGGGGAATTGAACAGCTAAAAAACCACACTCTTGGTAAGTTACTCGTTCATTTACGCGGTGAAAAGGAAGAATATGAACAAGCGATTACATACTTAACAAATCAAGGCGTAATTGTAGAGGAGGTAAACTAAATGGCTGCTTTCTTTAATGAGTGGGGAAGTGTAATCTGGGAAGGGTTAGTACAAACTGCTACGATGACCATTATCTCGTTAATTATTGCCATCATCATTGGTTTACCAATGGGAATCTTCTTAGTAATGACAAGACCAGGTGGTCAAGCTGAAAATGTGTGGGTATATCGAACGTGCAACTGGATTATTAATATTATTAGATCCATTCCTTTCATCATTTTATTATTTTTCATCCTTCCATTCACTAAACTAGTTGCTGGTACTACAATTGGCGTACAAGGTGTTATTGTCCCTTTAGTTGTGTATACAGCCCCTTATATAGCTAGGTTAATGGAATCTGCATTACTTGAAGTAGATAAAGGTATCATAGAAGCTTATCAATCAATGGGAATCTCAACTCCAAAAATTATTTGGTGTGTTGTTGTTAGAGAAGCACGTTCAGGTATCATTCTTGGGCTGACAATAGCTACTATTGGTCTTATTGGAGCGACGGCGATGGCAGGGCTTGTTGGAGCAGGAGGGCTTGGAGACATAGCTTTTCAATACGGACACTTACGTTTTGAGCCGACTGTTATGTATACAACCATTTTAATTTTGATTATTATTGTTCAGTTGATACAATCCCTAGGGAATTATTCAGCAAGGAAGTTAAAAAAAGACAGCTGACTATAAAAATAAGAAGCTCACGCATTCTAGGTGCGTGAGCTTCTTATTTAAATGGAACAAATCTTTAGTTCTTCTATAACTAACGGGTGAATGACCGGCAAGTGTTCAGACTATTTCTGTTGATTGCTGAATGGTTTTAATGGATTTTCCTCATTTCATCTTAAAGTTTTATTACTTGTCTATAAAACAAAAGAGGCTCTTCAAACGTTATCGATACGTTTGAAGAGCCTCTGGTTGACCAGACGGCATGATTAATATGAAGTTTATATTAGGTTGATTATTCCGATTTGTAAAGTATTATTTTTGGGCAGTATAAACATTTTGGTTAAATTTTTTAGACTTTTTATCTAATGCTTGATTGAAGCACCTAAGTACAACCAGCCCAAATAAAATATGTAATCTCAAAGTTTACGAATACTAAATTGACAGTTAAAAAGATGTTTGGTATATTTTTCAAAAGGTTTAAAATTCTTATAGGAATTATCGGATTTAAAAATGTTTGTTAAACATATAGTGGAAATAGAACAGTCGACCAGACGAATGGAGACAAAAATGACGAGGATTCCCTCAGAGTTTTTGTCTTTTTTAGTGGCAGCAGATTAACACTATATATTTAATGCATCACAAATGGTGGAGGTAGAGAGGGAAATGAAGAAATTTGTATGGCTTTTTGCATTATTAGCAGTGATTACTGTTGTGGGAGGATGTGGAAATAAAGAAAAAGCATCGGGCCAAAATAGCGACAAGAAAGAAGATGTAGTTCTTAAAGTGGGAGCAGCTTCCACCCCGCATGCCGAAATTTTAAAGTATGTGGAACCCGATTTGAAAAAAGAAGGTATAAAGTTGGATATTGTAAATATTAAAGACGGCATACAGACAAATGAACAAACAGCAAATGGAGAATTAGATGCCAACTATTTTCAGCATACGCCATACTTAGAGCAAACGAATAAAGACAGTGGATTAAATCTTGTCAGCGTGACAAATGTTCATATTGAACCGTTTGGCGTGTATTCTAAAAAAATAAAATCAATTGGCGATTTATCCAAAGGAGCAAAGGTTGCTGTTCCTAACGATCCGGTGAATTTTTCACGTGCACTAGAGCTTTTCGAGGCTAATGGAATCATTGAATTAAACAAGAAACCTGACGGCAGCTCTTATACGGTTGAAGATATTTCAAAGAATAAAAAAAAGCTAGATTTTGTGGCAGTAGATGGTCCGCTTCTTGTCCGCTCTCTTGATGATGTAGAAGCTTCAGCTATCAATACGAATTACGCTCTTGAAGGCGGGTTCAAACCAACTAAAGACGCGTTAATTATTGAAAAGAAAGAGTCTCCTTATGTGAATATTTTAGTGACTACGAAAGAGAAAAAAGATGATAAAAATATTCAACGTTTAGCAAAAGCACTTACTACCGATAAGGTTAAAAAATTTATTAACGACAAATACGATGGAGCAGTCGTTCCAGCTTTTTAATTATATAAATAAAAAAGAAATAGGAATCACAGTTTGAAAGAAAAGGAGGGTTTCTTTTGATAAAGTTTCAACGCGTTTCAAAAGTATTCGAGAGTGGTTCAAAGAAGGTTGAAGCTCTAAAAGACATTGACTTAATGATACAAAAAGGAGACATATTTGGGGTAATTGGATTAAGCGGGGCGGGGAAAAGTACACTGCTTCGAACGATTAATCTGCTGGAGTACCCGACGTCAGGTGAAGTGATCGTAGATGGAGAAAACTTAGCAACGTTGTCTGAAACGGAGCTAAGAAAAAACAAAAAAAGAATCGGCATGATCTTTCAACACTTTAATCTATTAAATTCAAAAACGGTGTTTGAAAATATCGCAATGCCGCTTATATTAAGTGGAAAACAAAAAAAAGACATCAAGGTACGTGTAGAAGAGCTGCTTCATTTTGTAGGTTTGGAAGACAAAGCTGGTGTATATCCCGATCATCTGTCGGGAGGTCAAAAACAGAGAGTGGGCATTGCGCGTGCATTAGCCACAAACCCTTCTATTTTATTATGTGATGAAGCAACTTCGGCATTAGATCCCCATACAACAGAATCTATTTTAAAATTGCTCAAAAAAGTTAATGAAGAATATCAAATTACGATCGTAATAATCACACACGAAATGGAAGTCATTAAGCAAATTTGTAATCGTGTCGCTGTGATGAAGGACGGGAAGATTATTGAAACAGGGAATGTATTTGATATTTTTTCTAATCCACATACTGAAATTGCTAAAAATTTTGTTCAGTCCGTTGTTCGAGATGATATTCCGCAAAACGTGTATGAATTAGTACAAACTAGAAATTCAAATCAGAAGATTTTTAAGATTAGCTTTCTCGGAAGCAATTCCGGTCAATCTGTGATCTCAACCTTATCAAAGCGCTTTAATGTACAGGTGAACATTTTACTGGGAAACATTACGGAGTTACAGGGCATTCCATTTGGGCACTTAATTATTGAATTAATTGGCACACAAGAAGAAATAGATCGAGCTGAACTATATGCACTCCAGCAAAATATAAAAATAGAAGAGGTGGTTGAGAATGTTAGAAGTAAGCCAAGAGTTGATACTAGCGGCTTTGTGGGAAACACTGTACATGGTTAGTGCTTCCCTGCTTTTTGGGGCTTTAATTGGAATTCCTTTAGGAATTCTACTTGTTGTAACACGCAAGGGTCATATTCTTGAAAATCGAGTTATTTTTTCAATTTTAAATCCTATTGTAAATATTTTCCGTTCGATTCCGTTCATTATTTTACTTGTAGCGATCATCCCATTTACAAGGTTCATCGTCGGAACGACTATCGGTACAACGGCGGCTATTGTTCCGCTGGTTTTACATATTGGACCTTATATGGCTAGACTCGTTGAAAATTCTTTGCTTGAAGTAAATGAAGGTATTATTGAAGCAGCGCAAGCGATGGGTGCTTCTAAAACTCAAATTGTATTCCGTTTTTTAATTCCAGAGGCCTTTCCCTCTCTTATTTTAAGCTTAACAACTGTCACAATTGGGTTAATTGGAGCAACGGCAATGGCCGGTGCTATCGGAGGCGGGGGGCTTGGTGATTTAGCTATTACTTACGGCTATCAGCGCTTCAGCACGATTACGATTGTAGTCACCGTTGTGCTTCTTATCATTATTGTTCAAGGTATTCAATCTTTAGGGAACATCATAGAACGCAAGATTAGAAGAGTGTAAACACGTATTAGAAGCAAGTTTTTTAAAAGGGGAGTTATAAATGAAAAAACCGATATTTCTGCTTCTGCTGTTGTTCATCCTCGTCATAACAGGATGTTCTAATTCCTCATCCAGTGCCAATAGTAAAGAAGCTAAAATTAAAGTAGGCATTCGAAGTTCTGAACTTAGGACGTGGGAATTTATAAAAGAGAAAGCAAAAAAACAAGGCCTGGATATAGAACTTGTGAATTTTTCTTCAGCTTACGATCCTAATCAAGCCTTAGCTGAAGGAGAAATAGATGTAAATGCGTTTCAGCACGTTGCTTATTTAGACTCATTTAATCAAAAGAACGGAACGGATATTGTGCCAATTGGAACGACCATCATTGCCCCTCTAGGTCTTTATTCTGAAAAATATAAATCATTAAAAGACATTCCAAACGGTGCTCAAATTGCTGTTCCAAATGATCCTTCCAACTGGGGAAGAGCACTAGTTTTGCTGCAGGAAGCAGATTTAATCACAGTGGTCGAAGGTTTTGATGGTAACGGAGGAGAGGACAAAATTAAAAGCAATCCTAAAAACTTAAAAATTGTTCCCGTTGATTCGGCAAGCACTCCCCGCGTCATGCAAGATACCGCGGCTTCCATTATTAACAACGGTGTAGCTGTGGAAGCGGGTCTAAGCTTAAAGGACGCACTCATTCATGAAAATAAAACAGCGAAGCCCTATATTAATGTCATCGCTGCAAGGAAAAAAAATCAGGATAATACGTATTTCAAGAAGCTAGTAAAAGTATATCAATCAAAAGGTACGGCGGCCTTTATTAAAAAAACATACAAAGGAAACTATATTCCAACGTTTATTAGCTTGAAAGAATTGAATACGTACAAAGACACGTATAAAACAAAATAAGTACTAAATAGGGGATGGGGAAATGACCAAGAAACGAAAAATGAAACTTGCCGCGTATTTGATTGGCACAGGTATGCATGTAGCTTCATGGCGTCATCCTGATTCAAAGCCTGACGCAAGCATCGATGCTTCTGTGTATCAAAAGCTTGCACAAACCGCTGAAAGAGGAAAATTTGACATCGCCTTTATTGCCGACAGTTTAGCAGTAAATGCAGAGTCGCACCCTCAGATTTTAAATCGATTTGACCCTATTGTAATCATTACAGCAATGGCAGCAGCTACTGAAAAAATTGGCATTGTTGCCACATCTTCAACTACTTACAATGAACCTTATACACTAGCGCGTCAGTTCGCCTCTGTCGATCATGTAAGCGGAGGAAGGGCGGGCTGGAATGTTGTGACGACAGCAGATGCAACAGGTGAAACGGCGTTAAACTTTAACCGTGATACTCATTGGGAACACGATCACCGTTATGAACGTGCAGAAGAATTTATTGATGTTGTTCAAGGGTTATGGGATTCGTGGGAAGATGCTGCCTTTTTATATGATAAAGAAAACGGAGCGTTTTTTGATGCTAAAAAGGTACATGAACTTAACTATAAAGGTAAGTATTTTTCTGTAAAAGGGCCGTTAAATATCGCTCGTTCCGTCCAAGGACAGCCCGTTATCGTTCAGGCCGGTTCTTCTGAGCCGGGACAGCGCTTAGCGGCAAGAACGGCAGAAGTGGTATTTGCTCACCGAGATAACATAGAAGAAGCCAAAAGCTTTTATAAATCCCTTAAATCAAGGCTTTCTGAATACAATAGAACAGAAGCGGATTTACATATTCTTCACGGTATTTCCCCTATTGTAGGAGGAACAGAAGAAGAAGCAGTTCAAAAATATAGCGATTTACAAAAGCTAGTGAATCCATATGAAGGATTAAAGTTCGTTTCTGGGTATATGGGGAACGTGGATTTTACCAAGTATGCCCTAAATACTCCTGCATCAGAGGTGGAATTTCCAGTCGTGAATGGCATTCAAAGTCAGTTTGATGAGATGCTAAGAATTATAGCAAGGGAAAAACTTACGGTAGGAGATCTTTATACGCGATTTTTCGGTGCTGCAAGGAAAGATAACTTTGTAGGAACCCCCATTCAAATTGCGGACGAAATGGAAAGATGGTTTCAGGAAAAAGCAGCGGACGGATTTATGCTGCAGTGTCCTTTGCTTCCATCTGGCTTAGATGATTTTGTAAATCTTGTTGTACCAATCTTACAAGAGAGAGGTTTGTTTCGGTTAGACTATGAAGGAAGCACATTAAGAGACCATTTGGAGCTTAAAAGACCTGGAAATAAGTTTGTTGATGAAGGTGTAAGGCCGATCATGTAGAAAGAAGCCCAATAAAAGTATTTTAGTTAAAGGTGAATCCGAACGATTAATAAATTTTATTAATCGTTCGGATTTTTTGTTGTTGCGGTGTAACAAGCGGTTCAGCTCATGTATCCAATTTATCTGTCTTTAGATTCTTTTGATTTAGGTATGTCTCAACCTCTTTTTTTGTGGATTTAATTGGTTAAGAACCGAAAGTTTAGCATATGATAAATATCTTACTAATCTAATTAATCGTACATTTTAGTTCTTAAAAGGTCTTTTGAAAAATCCTCATAAAAATATGATAAAATCGGATAGGATATATATTTCGAGGAAGGAAAGTGTTTTTTTATGATTATTGGTAACGAACAAGATTTAGAAAGTTTACGCAAAATTGGACGCATTGTTGCACTTGCGCGCGAAGAGATGAAAAAACAAGCAAAAGCAGGCATGACAACAAAAGAGCTTGATATGATCGGTAAAAAAATATTGGATGAACACGGTGCTATTTCTGCACCTGAAAAAGAATATAATTTCCCAGGTGTAACGTGCATTAGTGTAAACGAAGAAGTGGCTCACGGTATTCCGGGAGATCGCGTATTAAAAGATGGCGATTTAGTAAATGTGGATGTATCTGCCGTACTTGATGGCTATTATTCAGATACCGGTATTTCATTTGTTATTGGGCAAGACGAAGAAAAAGAAAAGCTGTGTCAAGCTGCAGTAGATGCATTTTGGGCAGCTATGAAAAAAGTAAAAGCTGGTTCAAAACAAAACCAAATTGGTCGTGCTGTTTCTAACTTTGCACACCAAAACGGATATGCTGTTATTGAAAACTTAACGGGTCACGGTGTGGGCCGCAGCTTGCATGACGCTCCTAACCACATTTTAAACTATTATGATCCAATGGATAAAGCACTTTTGAAAAAAGGTCTTGTTATTGCTGTAGAACCGTTTATCTCTATGAAAGCTGATCATATCATTGAACGCGGAGACGACGGCTGGACGTTTGTTACACCTGATAATAGTCTTGTAGCACAATGTGAACATACGATTGTTGTAACGAACGGTGAACCGATTATTTTAACTGAACTATAATCAAGTTTCTCTATAGATCTCGGTAACAACAAAGCTACTTCACTTAGCAATGTTTTTTCATTGTATTAATAGTGAGGTAGCTTTTTTATTATTGTGTAATGAATGAATTTCATATTGAGTCGCTTTGTTTATACAACGTTTGAAAGATAGTGTAATTGAATATGCTCAGGGGAATGCTAAGTATAAATCAAAATGAAAAGGGGTATGAAATGTGGAATATGTAGGAAGAGAAGCGATTGTAAGTGAACTGACTCATCATATGGATGACATTTTAAACAAATATAACCTTCAAGGCGTTTCTGTATATGAAGAAGAAGGAGAAGGGAATCACTATTATCTGGGCTACACAGTAAAAAAGAATGATTATGTGTTTATGGTTAACAAACCTTATATAAAAGATAAAGACGGGAAACTAGCAGTAGAAAAGCAAGAATGGACTCTTCAAGGTAACGACGGAGAAACAAATGGATATGCTTCACTTGAAGATGCATTTCAACAAATTGATCAAATGATACATTAAATAAATTTGATCAATTTCACTGCGAATGCTTTTCTTTGCCTGCGTGAGGATAAGCAAAAGAGGGACTAATAGCTGGCGAGCTTCTTTCGCTTATAGTATCTAAATTTTCTTTGCTATAAATTCTAAAAATTTATTTTTTTAGGTTTTACTATATAAATACGGGGTACACATATAGTACAGCAGCTATCATGCAAATGGTTGTTGTGAAAGGTTAAATACTTAGCGTATGAAGGGACTGATTAGTTTTGAAAGGCTTAACAGCGACTTCAGCAAATGTATTACCGCAAATTGAAAGCAGATATTCGTATCTGACACAAGGCACTTTGGTTATGAACCGATATACGTAACGAAAGGGCCTGACTAGGCAAACAAAGGAAAGACTGAATCAACTAGAAGAAGCCTGCATCTAAACATGTAGGCTTCTTCTTTTTTACAGATGAAACTAAGGTGATGAATGAGTACATAGCGGGTATGAATTAAAAAGATTCACATTCAATCAATTTTCCGTGCACGTTTTTCTTGAAAAAAGGTCATAAGTTGAAGATACTGTATATAACTATGTAAAAGAATTTTTGAAGACAAAATAGTAAATCTGCTTGAGGTGAAAATGATGAGAAAAGCAAATAAAAGTGAATTTCTGTGGAATACGTTAGACGGCTGGCTTTTTATCCCTAGGAACATTCCTTTACTATTTCTTTTTGTATTTCTCTTAGGGGTTTCTTACCTAGGTTGGGTTAAGCTGTTTCATAAATTCGTTTAGATACACCAACAAGCTGAAACAAAAACTGTTTCAGCTTGTTGGCGTGCTGATTGATTTATTTTATGTATAGCTGTACCGTAATTCACCTAAATTATTCATTCCACCCTTTGCATATATCAACCCACTTTAAGCATTTCGAAAATTCTTCTAGTTCGGGTATTGTTAATTCGATTGCACTATTTCCACTTCCACAGGCAGGGAAAACGGTGACAAAACGTTTCAGAGATTCATCTAGATACACGTGAACACCTTCATTAACGGCAAACGGGCATACTCCGCCTACAGCATGACCAATCAGCGTTTCTACTTCACTTGCTCCAAGCATTTTTGCTTTGGTTCCGAACTCTTCTTTATATTTTCGGTTATCAATTTTCGCATCTCCTGCTGCCACAATCAATAGAACAGTTCCTTCGGCGTTAAAAGAAAGACTTTTTGCGATCCGTTTCGGCTCGCATTTTAAAGCTTGCGCTGCTAGTTCTACAGTAGCACTGGACTCATCCATTTCGATAATTTGATTCTCCATACCGTATTGTTTAAAATATGCTTTTACTTTTTCAATCGCCATTTTTTATATCCATTCCTTTCGTTAACTCTTGAAAATATGTATGATTGCCTTACAGAGAACGTGCAGTTGTTCTTTACAGTGAAAAAATCTTATTATTTTAATATACAGAAATTATACATAACTTTGAAGTTAAAAGCACATATTCGTTTTAATTGAAAAAGTTACGTAGGTAAAGTATTTTTAACTGATTAAAGCAGGATTACGGAACCCTTTGACGAATGTAACTATGTCGGCTGCGAAAACATAGGCATTAGAACGAAAGATAAATGATGAAATTGAAAAGGCGCAAACGTTCTAGTGAAATGAGGAGAAGTAATGCTAAATTTACACACTGTCGTCAGTTTTTTTAGCAGTACATGTATGGCAACGATGAGTATGATTTATTTGTTTTCCCTTGTGCCGCGCGCATGGTCTTTTAAATTTCGATTTGGAGCCATGATTATAGGAATCCCAGTCGGCATTATAATGGGACAGGTTGCTATGCTGATCGGCTGGCACCATCATTAAAACTTTGAACTTTTTAACAAAAAAGGAGACGTGTAAAATGAATATTGTTACATTAAACAACGGTTTAAAAATGCCTCAGCTTGGGTTTGGCGTATGGCAAGTAGAAGATAACCAAGCAGCAGCTGCAGTGTCAAAAGCAATTGAGGTTGGGTATACCTCTATTGACACAGCTATGATTTATAAAAATGAAGAAGGAGTAGGCCAGGCGATTAAAGAATCTTCTGTTCCTCGAGAACAGCTGTTTATTACAACAAAAGTTTGGAACAGCGACCAAGGCTATGAAAATGCATTACGTGCATTTGATGAAAGCTTAGAACGATTAGGACTTGATTATGTCGATTTATATTTAATTCACTGGCCTACGCCTCAATATGATGAGTACGTGGAGACGTATAAAGCATTAGAAAAGCTTTATCACGACGGAAAAGTAAAAGCAATTGGCGTCTGCAACTTTGAAATTGAGCATTTAGAGCGCTTGTTAAACGAATGTGATGTAACACCGGTTTTAAACCAAATTGAGTGCCATCCGTATCTTGCTCAAAACGAATTAAAAGAGTTTTGTGCCAAACATAATATTTTTGTGGAAGCATGGAGTCCTCTTGATCAAGGCGGAGAAGTGTTACAAGACGAGGTTATTCAAAAAATTGCTGAAGTACATAGCAAAACTCCGGCTCAAGTTGTATTGCGCTGGCACTTACAGAACAACACAATTGTCATCCCTAAATCAGTTACACCGTCTAGAATAGAAGAAAACTTTAACGTGTTTGATTTTGAACTAACTGCCGATGATATGGCAGAGATTAATGGGTTAAACAGCAACCGCCGCAAGGGTCCGCACCCAAGTGACATGAACGTCCGATAACGTTTAAAAAATAAAATTATGCAGCCGTGAATCATCGCTGTTATAAGAAAAAACCATTTTATTTCAGATTATTTAAATTTTTCTTAAATAATAATTGACAAATGATTAATTTAGCGTAATACTTAGTGTAGATACTCTAGTTGCTTTAAGATGTACAGCTTAAAGTGTATAGTGATTTAGTCATTTAGCGATTGTTTGTATGTATAAGTTGAAATGCCGATTATTAATAAAAGCCCATAGTGTAAGTAGGTTAGTTTATAGGGGGCTATATCAAAAGGAGCTTGTTTCCTCTTTGATATAGCCCCTTTTTGTGTTCAAAAAGAAAAGGTAGTCTACAGTTTAACAAGGGAGCGGGTATGATGTTTATTCAAATTGATGGAAATTCACTGACGTTCGACCAAATTTACAAAGTTATTTACCAAGGATACTCCGTGAAAATTAGCGATCACGCAGTTGAACATATACAAAAAAGCAGAACGTTAGTTGAAGAGAGCATTACGAACAACAACGTCATTTACGGAGTCAACACGGGATTTGGAAAGTTTAGCGATACGGTTATTTCAAAAACAGACTTAGCTGATCTGCAGATTAACTTGATTCGCAGTCATGCCTGCGGACTAGGAGAGCCATTCTCGTTAGAGATAAGCAGAGTGATGCTGCTTTTACGAGCGAACGCATTAGCTAAAGGGTATTCAGGCATACGACTGGAAACCTTGCAGCTGCTTATCGATTGCTTAAACCAAAATGTAGTGCCGGTTATCCCAAGTCAAGGTTCACTTGGAGCTAGCGGTGACTTAGCTCCATTATCACATCTAGCGCTGCTGTTAGTTGGAGAAGGAGAAGCTGTATATAATGGTCAGCGAATGCAAGGAGAAGAAGCTTTAAAGCTAGCGGGGCTTGAGCCTATCCAATTACAAGCAAAAGAAGGGCTAGCTTTAATCAACGGCACTCAGGCAATGACAGCTGTAGGAGTAGTTTCGTACCTTGAAGCTCAAAAGCTAGCTGATCTTGCTGACGGGGTTGCAGCACTGACGTTAGAAGGCCTGCAAGGCATTTTAGATGCATTCATGCCCGAGTCTCATGCAGTAAGACCTTATCCGGAACAACAGCAGGTAGCTGCTCGAATTCTTTCGTATTTAGAAGGCAGTCAATTAACTACTTCTCAAGGTCAAATAAGAGTGCAAGATGCTTATTCATTGCGCTGCATTCCTCAAGTTCATGGTGCTATTTATCAAGTTTTAAATTATGTAAAAGAAAAGCTGTTAATTGAAATTAATTCAGCAACCGATAACCCGCTCATCTTTGCCGACAGCGGCAAAGTAATTTCTGGAGGGAACTTTCACGGGCAGCCCATTGCGTTTGCTATGGATTTTCTAGGAATTGCAGTGGCAGAGCTTGGGAATATTTCTGAACGGCGCATTGAACGAATAGTAAACCCTCAGCTTAGCGGGCTTCCCGCATTTTTAAGTGCAGATCCTGGTTTAGAGTCTGGGCTTATGATTACTCAATACGCTGCTGCTTCATTAGTTTCCGAAAATAAAGTATTGGCGCATCCATCAAGTGTCGATTCTATCCCATCTTCAGCGAATCAAGAAGATCATGTCAGCATGGGAACGACTGCTGCACGTCATGCTTATCAAATTATCCAAAATACACGAAGAGTGCTATCGATTGAAGCAATTTGTGCGGCTCAAGCAGCCGATATTCAAGGAGTGGATAAACTGGCTTCGGAAACAAGAAAAATTTATTCCAGAATTAGAAAAACCGTACCAACCATTACTAAAGATCGAATTTTCTCACGTGATATTGAAGCGTTAGCAGCTGATTTCAAAACCTTTGTGCAAGATACTAATTATGAACTAGCGCTGTAATAAAAATGTTCGTTTAACAGTTTTTCATTTTTATAGAGGAGGAAAACAAAATGGAGACAAAACAAAGTGGAATGAAAGCACCTCGTGGGACGGAACTAACGACAAAAGGCTGGGTACAAGAAGCTGCTCTTCGCATGCTTCTAAACAATTTAGATTCTGAAGTAGCGGAGCATCCGGAAAAGTTAGTCGTATACGGAGGAATCGGAAAAGCAGCCCGTAACTGGGAGGCGTTCGATCGTATTGTCGCAGCGTTAAAAGAGTTAGAAGAAGATGAAACGCTTCTCATACAGTCCGGTAAGCCTGTTGCGGTTTTTAAAACCCACAGTGATGCACCGCGTGTTTTATTAGCGAATTCGAATCTTGTTCCTGCTTTTGCAAATTGGGAGACGTTCCATGAGCTTGATAAAAAAGGGTTAATGATGTACGGACAAATGACTGCAGGAAGCTGGATTTATATCGGAAGCCAAGGCATTGTTCAAGGAACGTATGAAACATTTGCTGAGTGTGCCAACCAGCATTTTAACGGAACTTTGAAAGGAACGATTACGGTAACAGCTGGATTAGGAGGAATGGGAGGTGCACAGCCACTAGCCGTTACGATGGCAGGCGGCGTTGTAATTGGAATTGATGTCGATCGCACGCGTATTGAAAAACGTATCGAAACAAAATATTGCGATACGGTAGTCGAAAGTGTAGCTGATGCAATCACGTTAGCTGAAGATGCAAAAAGATTGGGCAAAGCGCTTTCCATTGGATTAGTTGGAAATGCAGCCGAGATTCTTCCTGAAATGATAGAGCGAGGATTTATCCCAGATATTGTGACGGATCAAACATCGGCACATGATCCGCTTAACGGATATTTGCCGATTGGAGTCAGCTTAGCAGAAGGAGAAAGATTGCGGAATACAAATCCAAATGAATATATAAAACAATCAAAAGCAAGTATGGCTATCCACGTGCAAGCCATGTTAGAGATGCAGAGAAAAGGCGCGGTTGCTTTTGACTATGGCAATAATATTCGCCAAGTGGCGCTTGATGAAGGCATCACGAATGCATTTGATTTCCCGGGATTTGTCCCAGCATATATCCGTCCGCAGTTCTGTGAAGGAAAAGGACCGTTTCGATGGGTCGCTTTGTCAGGAAACCCAGAGGATATTTATAAAACAGATGAAGTCGTTTTACGTGAGTTTTCGGATAATACGCATCTTTGCAACTGGATTAAAATGGCGAGAGAAAAAATTGAGTTTCAAGGATTGCCGGCTCGTATTTGCTGGCTAGGCTACGGAGAAAGAGCGCGCTTTGGAAAAATTATTAATGATATGGTAGCAAACGGAGAACTGTCAGCGCCTATCGTTATTGGCAGAGATCATCTAGATGCCGGTTCTGTGGCGTCGCCAAACCGTGAAACTGAAGCGATGAAAGACGGCAGTGATGCAGTAGCAGACTGGCCGATTTTGAATGCATTAGTAAATACGGCAGCAGGCGCAAGCTGGGTATCTGTTCACCACGGAGGAGGAGTAGGCATGGGGTATTCTCTTCACGCTGGGATGGTTGTAGTAGCAGACGGGACGGAAGAAGCAGCCAAACGTCTAGAACGTGTTTTAACAACAGACCCAGGCATGGGTGTAGTTCGTCATGTAGACGCCGGCTATGATAAGGCCATTCAAACTGCAAAAGAAAAAGGAATACAAATTCCGGCGTTAAATGAATAAAAAAGGAGGGATACGTATGACTATTACGTATATCAAATGCGCTGCACAAGTCATTACGGTTAAAGGAGGAAGTCAGCCTAGACGATCGGAGGAAATGTCAGAGCTAGGAATCATTGAAAATGGCAGCGTACTCGTGAAAAATGGAAGAATTGTATTTGTTGGGCCTGACGTCAAAGCGCAGGAATACCTTGAGCATATTCATGAACCTATTAATATAATTGATGCCGAAGGAAAAATCGTAACGCCTGGGTTGATTGATCCACACACTCACCTTGTGTTTGGCGGCAGTCGTGAAAAAGAATTAGAAATGCGCTTAAACGGGGCAAAGTATATTGATATTTTAAAAGCGGGAGGAGGAATTTTACAAACAACCGTTAGTACACGACAAGCAACAGAAGAGGAGCTAATCAAGCAATCTACAAAACGTTTAAATAAATTTCTGCAGTACGGAGTTACAACTGTCGAAGCCAAAAGCGGGTACGGTTTAAATCTCAAAGATGAAATCAAACAATTAAAAGTAGCGAAGAAACTGAATGAACAGCATCCGGTAGATGTTGTTTCAACCTTTATGGGAGCTCATGCGGTGCCAGTTGAGTACAAAGGAAATGAAGATGAGTTTGTTCGTTACGTTATCGAAGAAATGATACCAATCGTTGCAAAAGAAGAGCTAGCGGAGTTTTGTGATGTATTTTGTGAAGAAGGCGTGTTTACAGTTGAACAGTCAGATCGTATTTTACAAGCTGGAAAAGCATACGGACTAAAACCTAAAATCCACGCCGACGAAATTGTGTCTTTTGGCGGGGCAGAACTAGCGGCTAAAGTGGGAGCTGTGTCAGCGGATCATTTGTTAAAAGCATCGGATCAAGGAATTAAGCAAATGGCTGAAAGCGGAGTTATAGCCGTCCTATTGCCGGGTACTGCATTCTTTTTAATGGAAGAGCCGGCGCGTGCTAGAAAAATGATCGAAGCAGGAGTGCCGGTTGCGTTATCAACAGATAGAAACCCAGGGTCTTCTCCTACGGAATCACTTTCGTTTATTATGAATTTAGCTTGTTTAACGATGAAGATGACGCCAGCAGAAGTTTTAACGGCCTGTACAATTAATGCAGCTCATGCCATTTGCAAAGGCGATCAAATTGGAAGTATTGAAGTAGGGAAAAGAGCCGATTTGGTGCTATTTGACGCTCCAAATTATCAAACGCTGCAGTATAACTATGCGGTAAATCTTGTAGACACGGTATTAAAAGATGGAAAAGTAGTGGTTGAAGGCGGTGTTTTGCATGAACTATCCGTACCCACAGCTTGATCGTCCGCCTTTTTGCTGGCAGCGTCAAAGTACTTCTGACCCCAAAGTAAGTGATTGGATTCAGACAGTTAAAGATGGGAGCAACGTCGACTTTACATCGATAGATATTACGGTCTTAGGCGTGCCTCTTTCAAGATCTTCCATTAGCGCTTCTGGAGCCAGTGAGACGCCAATGGCCATGAGGAAGCTCTGGAAATCCTTTAACCCGTATCATATTGAGTATGATACGGATTTGACTTCCTTGTCAGTGTTGGATTTAGGAGACGTCAAGCAGCACGTCACGGATATAGGGAAGTCTCATCAGTATATAAAAGAAGCGATGATGTCTATGCGGAAATGCCATCCGCATGCGCTTCCTATTATGCTTGGAGGAGATCATTCTATTACAGCTATGTTAGTAAAAGGGTGGAAAGAGTCATATCCCGAACAGAAAATAGGGATTTTACAGTTTGATACGCACTTTGACTTACGCAGCTTAGAAGATAACGGTCCTTCTAATGGAACCCCTATACGTAATTTAATCGAAAGCAACACGATTGATGCAGCTCATGTATGGAATATCGGACTTCACGGGTTTTATAATTCAAAATCGTTAAAGGAATATGCAGATAGCAAAGGCGTCCATTATGTAACGTTACTGCAAGCAAGAAAAGCAGGAATAACTCATACGGTGAAAGAAGCATTAAAACAGCTGAGCAAAGAGGTAGACATGATCTATTTAACCGTTGATATGGACGTGTTAGATATCGCTTACGCACCGGGAGTGCCAGCAGGAACGACAGGCGGAATGAGGACAGATGAGTTGTTTGAAGCAGTATACACCGCCGGGAGTCATCCGCTTGTTCAAGCAATGGACATTGTATGTCTAGATCCGCTGCGTGATGTAGGAGAAATTACCGTGAAAGCAGGCGTACACGTGTTTTTGAATTTTTTAACGGGCGTTGCAAACAGAAAGTAAGGAAGTGTTACTGTTGCTTCAATCATTACTGTAATGCTCAATCAAAAAGCGAAAAAAACAGCTAGATAGTATGAATAAAAGTAAGTCAGCACCACCGAGTTGCGAACTCGACGTTCTGGTGCTGACTTTATAAAACCTATCTTCTAGATGAACATTACGAAGCCGAATATGTGTTAAGAGCCTCAATCATTAAATCCCAAAAACCATCTGCATCAAGGGTTAAACCAAACTTCGCATTTGCTGTCCTTCCTGTAACTCCAAGCAAATCAACTGAAGTCGTTCCAGCCGTGTATTCTCCGCGTGTTTCTACTACAATATTAACTTCTTTGAGCGTAAATAGTTCGGGAGCTATGCAATAAGCAACGGTTAATACATCGTGAACAGGCGGACCATCAAAGCCAAACGTTTCTTTATAGGCAGATTTAAAAAACGCTAATAATTCACCCACCTTTTTTGCTACGTTATTATCAATGTTCATCACTTGGTTAATAACATTATCTGTTGCAACGGCTTGATGCGTAATATCTAACCCCATTACTACGAGTGGAATACCGCTATCAAACACTTTTTTAGCCGCTTCTGGATCTGCCCAAATGTTAAACTCAGCCGTTGGCGTCCAGTTCCCGAAGGTTCCGCCGCCCATAAGGATAATCTCTTCAATGTTTTCTTTAATTTCTGGAGCTTTTATTAAAGCTAAAGCAATGTTCGTTAAAGGACCGGTAGGCAAAAGCGTAACGGGATCTTCTGACTCTTTGACCATTCGTATAATAGTATCTACTCCGTGTTCTTCGCTCCAGCTGCGAGAGAGAGCCGGGAACTCAGGGCCGTCTAATCCTGAATCCCCGTGTATACTAGGCGCGTTTTCACGTCTGCGCATCATTGGTTCGCTTGCTCCTTTTGAAACAATCACGTTATGTAACGATACTAAATCACACACTTTCAAAGCATTCAACGTCGTTTTTTCAATTTCTGCGTTTCCTGAAACAGTTGTAATCGCTAAAATATCTAATTCCGGTCGTGCGGCAGCCAAAATAATAGCAATAGCATCATCATGACCTGGATCACAGTCCATAATAATCTTTCTTTTTTTCATTATGATCACCTCTATAGAATGGATAAATTCCTGTTAATTTTACATGGATTTTATTTTTTCTAAAATGGCTTCTGTAAACTCCGACGTAGAGGCATGTCCGCCTAAATCTTTCGTTTTCACTTCAGCTTGGAGCATTTGATAAAGTGCGTGTTCTACTGTAGCAGCCACTTCTGTAAGTTTGTGATCCGCATGTTTTTCAGCCAACCATTTCAGTAGCATGGCTGCTGAAGAAATAATACCGGTTGGGTTTGCTATGTTCAAACCTGCGATATCTGGCGCAGAACCATGAGCTGCTTGTGCCATAGCGATATGTTCATTTGCATTAAGAGAAGGGGCTAAGCCTAAGCTTCCTACAAGCTCGCCGGCTAAATCTGAAAGAATATCACCGTACATGTTTTCTGTCACAATGACATCAAAATCGGCTGCACGACGTACGAGATGAGCAGCCATGGCATCGATATGGTAGTCGTCCACTTTTACTTCAGGATATTGCTCAGCTACTTCTCGACAAACGTTTAGAAATAGTCCGGTACTTAATCGTAAAACATTTGCTTTATGTACGATTGTTACTTTTTTACGACGCTGCATAGCCAATGCAAAAGCTTCACGCGCAATTCTTTCTACGGCTTTTCGCGTAAATACGCCCGATGTCACCACAACGTCTTTTGTAATCTGCCATTCGCCGTGTCCAGAAAACATATTTCGGTCAGCATAGAATCCTTCCGTATTTTCCCGGACGATCACTAAATCAGCTTCTTTCACGACGCTTTTAATACCTGGCATTGTTTTAGCAGGGCGAATATTTGCGTAAAGGTCTAAACTGTGACGAAGCTCTCCGCTAGGATTACGCTTTTCTTTGTGTTCAAGAGGGTAAGCCGCAGAATCATGCGGGCCAAGTATCCATCCATGCGTATGTTTTAAAGCATCTATCGTTACTTCTGGAAGAGGATCGTTATATTGTTTAATTCCTTCCCATCCCATCGGCAGATAAATCCATTCCATTTTTGCTCCTGCTTTGCAAGAAGCAGTTTTAACTACCTTAACTGCGGCATCGACAATCTCCGGCCCGATGCCATCACCGGCCAATACCCCGATACGATAAACAGTCATTGTTTTGAACACCCTTTCATTATGCGCAATGTTTTTATAAATAGATTGAAGGTTTATAGTATTAATCTACTTAAAGAAAAGACAATAATAAAATAGTATTTTTTTATGTTTATAGATTAAATTCTTTTATCTTTCTTTTTGATGCTTTTTTAAAAAAGAACTAGGTAATGCTTCGTGCTCCAGATTTTCTATCAAACAGCTTCTTAATTGGCGCTGTTAATTTTTTTAAAACACCCAATTAACGCCTAAAATACGATTTAATTATATCATAATTCAGAAAATTAGACGGTTCTACGTTGGCACGAAAATTGCTTGTACTGTATATGAGGAATACAAAAGAAAGGAGCAATATGTAGTCGCAGATAAGGAAGCTGCTTTTAAAGAAAGAGATGTTTGTCTAAAGCTATTATTTCACAATGAAGGGGAGAAGAAGAATGAGTGAACCACAAAAGGAAATGAGTTCATTAAATCAGGTACGGAAAAAAGAGAGGAAAATAAACGTTTTTGCTTTATTGTTAGGCTTTCTTGTGATTGCTACCATTTTAACGTATATCTTGCCAGCTGGAGAATATGCGCGTGTAGAAGTAGACGGGAGAACAACGGTAGATCCTCAATCGTTTAAATGGATTGATTCTACACCTGTTGGATTCTTTGATATGGTCAAAGCAATACATACAGGAATGGTAGAAGGAGCCGACATTATCTTTTTTGTATTAATTATCGGCGGTTTTTTTGGTGTACTAAGCGCTACGGGGACAGTAGATGTATTGATTACAACGATGGCTAAAAAACTTGCTACCCGAGAAAAATTATTAATTCCTGTTATGATGTTATTTTTTGCAGTAGGCGGTTCTTTAATGGGGATGGCGGAAGAAACGCTAGCCTATATTCCTCTTTTAATTCCCTTGGCACTTGCTCTTGGATTCGATGCATTAACAGGGACTGCTATTGTGTTAATTGGAGCATCGGCTGGTTTTACTACGGCAGTTATGAATCCATTTACAGTTGGTGTTGCGCAAGGAGTAGCAGAGCTTCCTATGTTTTCTGGAATGGGCTTTCGGCTCATCTTGTTTGTAGTTGTTTACGCTGTTTCAGTTTGGTTTGTCTACCGATATGCGATGAAAGTGAAAAAAAGTCCTTCTATTGGGACGTACGGAAAATACAGCATAACCAGCGCAAATAAACTTTTAAACTCGGATGCCAAGTTAACTAGAAAGCATAAATGGATTATGGCAGCATTTCTTGTTAACTACGTAATTCTTGCTTTTGGCGTTATTAAGTATAAGTGGTACATTACTGAAATTGCCTCTTTATTTGTCATTTTGACTGTTGTGATTGGGATTATTGGAAGGCTCTCTGTTGAAAATACAGTTAAGTCATTTACAAACGGGGCAGCAGCACTAGTTGGAGGAGCGCTTGTTATCGGAGTTTCTCGTGCTGTTCTTGTTGTTTTAAATGAAGGACATATTGTAGACCCTATGCTTCATCAAGTATCTGGAGCTATTCAGCATATTCCGGGATATTTAAGCGTCATCGGAATCTATAACTTCCAAGCGCTGATTCATCTTATTTTAGCATCTGGAACAGGTCATGCGATGCTGACGATGCCAATCATGACGCCTCTTGCAGATTTACTTGATATTACAAGGCAAACAGCAGTATTATCTTTTTCTTTTGCAGATGGCATTGGAAATATTATCTTCCCGACAGCTGGAACATTAATGGCTGGTTTAGCGATTGCGGGAATTTCATGGACAAAATGGGCCAAATGGGTGTTGCCGTTAGTCCTTATTCAATATGTCATTGGTTTAATTGCCGTTGTGATTGCTTATTTTATCAATTACGGACCATTTTAAGCATTAAAATTATATAGAAAAATGTTATTCGTAAGTTGAGCTTACTAGTAGGAGGAATAGAAGTTGTTAACCTTAATCAAAAACGCAGAAGTATATGCACCAGAGTATTTAGGAAAAAAAGACGTATTGCTTGCAGACAGCAAAATCATCCTTATAGAGGATTGTATTGATCATGTAAATACGTCCATTCCTATTCATGTTGTAGACGCTGCTCATGATATTATAGCTCCAGGCTTTATTGACTCACATGTTCATATTATTGGCGGAGGAGGAGAAGGCGGATATAAAACACGCACGCCTGAACTAATGTTAACCGATGCAACGACTGCCGGTGTTACAACTATTGTAGGTGTACTTGGAACAGACGGTACAACAAGAAGAATGGAAAGTCTTCTTGCTAAAGCAAGAGGATTAGAAGAAGAAGGAATTAGCTGCTTTATTCACACAGGTTCTTATCAAATACCAGTAAAAACGTTAACTACCGGCATCGAAGAAGATCTTATTTTAATTGATAAAATTATCGGAGTAGGTGAAATTGCCATTTCTGACCACCGTTCCTCTGAACCGACATTTGAAGAACTGGTAAAGGCGGCTTCTGCTGCCCGCAATGGAGGGATTTTATCAGGGAAAGCCGGAATATTAGAAGTTCATGTAGGGGATGGAAAACGGAAATTATCTTTATTAAATCAAATCGCAGATGAAACAGATCTGCCAATTCGTCAGTTTCATCCTACACATATTAATCGAAATGAAGAACTGTTTGAAGAAGGAATTCAATTTGCAAAACGAGGTGGCTATGTAGATTTTACAACTAGCACCATTCCATATTTTTTAGAAGAAGGCGAAGTTAAGTGCAGCAAAGGGTTACGTATCATGCTTGAAGAAGAAGTTCCAATCTCGAGCATTACGTTCTCATCCGATGGACAAGCGAGCCTGCCGTTTTTTGATGATAACGGGGACTATAAAGGGCTTCAAGTTGGAAAAGTGTCTTCTTTATTTCAAGAAGTACGAGATGCAGTATTAGAAGAATCAGTGCCGTTAGAAACAGCTCTTCAAGTCATTACTTCTAATCCTGCCAAAGTATTAAAACTGTCCAATAAAGGGCATATTCAACCTGGAAAAGATGCAGATTTAGTCCTTTTAGACAAAGAGACACTAACAATTAAAACAGTTTTTGCTCAAGGTAAAGTAATGGTAAAAGACGGTGTCCCTGTTGTGAAAGGAACGTTTGAATAACAGGTTTTAGACATCATTTAACAAAAGTATCGAGGAAGGATACGAGCTAGTCAGAGAAAGGCATTAAAATTTGCGTGGAAAGGATCTTTCAAATGAAAAAGAAACTTGTTTCATGTCTTATCAGCTTTACATTACTTTCTTCTTTGAGTACACCGCTGCTTGCAAAAGCACAAGAAAATACTGAAGACATTAAAGGCAGCCTTGTTATTGCAGGCGGAGGTGTAGGGACATCTAATTACGATGTATATGAAAAATTTCTCTCCCTTGCTGGAGGAAAAGAAAAAGCAAAAGTAGGAATTATTCCAGCTGCTAGCACAATGCTGCAGTCTTCTAAAAAGTTTAAGGAAGACCTTGTAAAATACGGAGCAAACTCAGATTCTATTAAAATTCTTCCCGTTTCAAATCACGATTTTTCTGATACACAAAAGGATGAATCAACATGGAAAAATAAGGTAAATAATAAGGAGTTATCCCGTACGATTAAAGGACTAACGGCAGTTTGGTTTGTTGGAGGAGATCAAACCAAAATTGTGGATTCTCTTCGTCAAAATAATGGAAGTGATTCTGAAGCGTTAAAAGCTATTTGGGATATATACCGTAAAGGTGCAGTAATCGGAGGTACAAGTGCAGGAGCTGCAATTATGAGTGACGTCATGATTACGGGGGGAGACAGTCTAGGAGCTTTAAAAGAAAGTATAGGAAACAAGGCAAATAAGCATGTAAATGAAGGGGAAGATGGTAAAAAAGAGTACGAGCCTTTATCAGTTCAAAAGGGGCTGGGTTTTTTCCAACACGGCATAATCGATCAGCATATGGATGAACGAGCACGACTTGGGCGACTTGCAGTAGCTGCATATACTTCTGAACGTGAGAAAGAAAAAAACTTTGCATACGGTGTGGACGAAGATACAGCTATGGTTGTTAATAATAAAGATCAAAAAATTGAAGTTGTTGGACGAAGCGGAGTAGCTGTCTTGGATATGAGCGAAACTAAGCTAAAATCAGCTTCAAGCTATACATCTAAGCAAAAAGCGCGTTCAGGCTTAGCGAACATAAAAGTTAGTTACTTATCTCCTGGAGATCAAATTGACTATCATTTAAAATCATTTGAATTTCCAAAAGATAAAGTAGAAACGAAGGGATTTGAATATAATTCCTTTAACGCGCTGCCTGCTACGGGTGTTTTTACACCCTATGGAAGATTAAAGGCTTATTTATCATATTCTTTTGTTGACAATAAATCGATGAAATCTGCTAGCAGCTATGTTTATGACAGTAGAGGGTCTGGTTACGAAATTGCTTTTCAAAAGGATAATGACACAAACGGCTACTGGAGATATACTGACGGACAAAAAGATGACTATTCCATTGTAAATGTAAGAATGGATATTACGCCCAAAACCGTCAAATTCCAATCGGATAGAAAAACTAGTTTAACGTATAAAAAACCTACTTTTTCTTCATCTGAAAGTCCTGCATACGATTCGATCAAAGGTAATCTTTTAATTGCAGGCGGAGCGCTTGGCAGCAGCAATTCAAGCGTGTATAACAAGTTTATTGATCTTGCAGGAGGAAAACAAGCCAAAATAGGAATTGTGCCTGCAGCGAGTACTAAGTTCGACTCTTCTAATCAGTTTAAAAGTGATTTAATTAATTACGGAGTGAAAGCAGAAAATATAGAGATTTTACCTATTTCAAACCATGACTTTAAAGGAACTTCTGAAAATGAGTCGACTTGGAAAACAAATATGAACAGTGATAAACTAGCGCAAAAAGTTAAAGGGCTAACGGGCATTTGGTTTGTAGGGGGAGATCAAACCTTGATTACGGGCTCCTTGCGTAATGAAAATGGTTCGGACTCAAAAGTTTTACAAGCTATATGGCATACGTATAAAAACGGGGCAGTACTTGGCGGTACGAGCGCCGGCGCGGCAATTATGAGTAATACTATGCTCGCAGGCGGAGATAGCTACGGAGCGCTTTCATACGGATTTACAAACACATATGATGATATGAATCAGCAAGAAGGCGGGCCTGCTTATTTGGAAAAAGGTCTTGGCTTTTTCCAATACGGTCTTGTAGATCAGCATTTTGACAACAAAGCAAGACTCGGACGTCTTATTGCAACAGCATATGAAAAAGGAAATAAAAATCAGCTTTCATACGGAATTGATGAAGATACTGCTATGGTGGTAAATAATAAAGAAAAACAAATAGAAGTTGTGGGAAGAGGCGGTATTACGCTAGTTGACTTAGCGAAGGTACAGGCAAATGACAAATTTCCGAGTGATTACAAAAATATTCTTATCTCTTGTATCACTCCAGGCGACAAAGTAAATCTCACAACAAAAGAAATCGTCATAAACCCAGCTAAAACATCTACTAGAAAAAATGAATACTACAGTGAAAAAGTTGGATCAAATATAGGTCTTTTCTCTCCGCACGGTGTACTAAGAAAGTTTTTAGCTTACGATCTTGTTGATAACGCTCAGAGTAAAGAAATAAAGAGCTATGCGTTTAACCAAAACAAAGGTTTTGAGCTTACCTTCCGAAAAAGTGCTGAAAGCAATGGTTATTGGGCTTATACAGACGGTCAAAAAGACGATTATTCCATTGTAAAGGTAGCCTTAGATATCAAACCAATAGATGTAGATATTAGATAAAAAGAAAGTAATTCAATGCATCTAGCACTTTAGCATATTGTGCCTCCACCTATTAAAGCGGAGGCACTTTTTTCTACTTGTTTTTATTTACAATAGGGACAAACGTCCGCTAGATGAAATGCAGGGCAACGTATAAAATGATAGGTACAGTATTCCAAGACTAATCTCTGAAGGCAAGCAAATTTAAAGGCCTGTAGAAAGGTGTTCATACGATGAAAAAGAAATTAGTTTTAATAACAGGAAGCAAGCAAACTAGAATCATTTTGCACAATCAATTAAAAGAGCTGCTAGACGATTACATTTTTATTGAATGCTTTGCGATTGACGAAGAATTACCGGGTGAAATTGATGGCGATGTTGTACTCTACTCATCAGAAAGTATAAAGCACGAAATGAAGGACAGATTAGACGTTCAGCATGCACATGAAATTGTAGGAAATAGAACAATTCACCATAAACATATAAATGAATTGCTGCAAATCCCTGCCCATACAAGAGTATTAATTGTAAACGATGACGATAAAGAAACCCTTAAATTAATAGAATCTCTCTATCAAGTAGGTATTAATCATGTTCAGTTTATTCCTTTTAAAAAGCAAAAGACCTATTACGAAGGTGTGGAAGTTGCTGTTTCTCCAGGTGAGATTCACTTATGTCCGCCATATGTAAAACATGTAATTGATATAGGCGTTAGGCTTTTTGATATGGCGACCATTTTTGAACTTATAAAATCATTTGGTTTTAATCAGTCTAATCATTCAATTATTTGGGATCGCTATTTACGAAATATTATTGAGCTGCAAAAAAAGCTAATAGAAGCAGAAGGGCAAATGAAAGAACTTCACCTCCATGTAAAGAGTGTTGTAAATGTAGTAGAAGATGGGATCCTGGCCGTGGATTTCAATAAAAGAATTACGTTATTTAATAAAAGGTTAGAATCATTGTTTCAGCTATCTTCTTCTGATGTTGTAGATCGTGAAATTCAACATGTCATTTCTAACGAAGGCCTTGTGGAGTTTATTACATCGTCCGACGAGAAAAGTCAGTACTTTAACGTAAACGGATACGAAATGGTTATCTATAAGTCTATGATTCAGGAAAGCAATACTACGGTAGCAACGTTTAAAAGTGTGAATCAAGCTGTTGAAATAGAAGGAAAAGCGCAGTCAGAACTTAGAAAAAACGGCTTTTCTGCTAAGTATAATTATCAAGATATTATCGGAGAACACCCAGCTTTGCTTAAAACGATTGAAATTTCCCGGAAAATGGCGGTTACTGAGTACCCTATTTTAATTCAAGGAGAAACCGGTACAGGAAAAGAGCTGTTTGCTCAGGCTATCCACAATCATTCTACACGTAAAAACGGACCGTTTCTTGCCGTGAATTGCAGTGCCATGACTGATACATTGCTAGAAAGTGAGCTGTTTGGGTATGAAGAAGCCAGTTTTACAGGAGCCCAAAAAGGTGGCAAAAAAGGGCTGTTTGAGAGCGCTGATAAAGGTACGATCTTCCTGGATGAAATTGGTGATATCAGTCCGCGTTTACAAACTCAGCTTTTAAGAGTGCTTCAAGAAAAAGAAATTAGACGGGTAGGAGGGACAAGAGTTATTCCGATCAATGTAAGAATAATAGCAGCTACTCACAAC
Organism: Priestia sp. AB; assembly: GCF_028369225.1. Taxonomy (NCBI): domain Bacteria; kingdom Bacillati; phylum Bacillota; class Bacilli; order Caryophanales; family Bacillaceae; genus Priestia; species Priestia sp. AB. Next base: position 130,961 of record NZ_JAQMYN010000002.1, on the reverse strand, counting down.
AATTTACTACATAAAATGAAAGAAGGGTTGTTTCGAGAAGATTTGTACTATCGTTTACACGTATTATCTTTAACGATTCCTCCTTTAAGATATAGAAGAACCGATATTCCTTTACTGATTCATCATTTTATTTCTAAATCAAAAACGTGGACGCATATCCATCCAGAAGCGATGAAGCTGCTTATCGAATATGAATGGCTAGGAAACATAAGAGAATTAAAAGGAGTCATCGAGTATTTGCTTACTGTCTGCGATGAAAACGAAGTGAAAGCAAAAGACGTAGAGTATAGGCTTAGTAGTCAAAAGGAGGAGCATACTTTACATGAAATTGAAAATGAATCGGTTGACTTGATCGAACTTCAAGAAAATCACGCTCTGTTAGAAACGATAAAGCAGTGTAATGATACAGGAAAAGCAGCAAGCAGAAAGTGGATTACACAGCATTTAAAAGGCTTTACTCTTACAGAACAGCAGGTGAGAAATCGTTTGGATGTACTAGAAGAAAAAGAGTATATTATAAAACGCAGAGGCAGAGCAGGAACGAAAATAACAGAAAAAGGACTGCATTATCTATATCATTTAAAAACAAAACAGCACTTAATCAATCCTTAATATACGGAAGAAAGGGAAACTTCACTAATCAAGTTTCCCTTTTCTATAAAATAGTGTCGTCATAGACTTGGCGTTTACGGCTGATTTCCTCCGTATACTTTTCCTGTAGAGGAAGTAATAACACCGCCGTTTACGTTTAAAGTATAAGCTAACCCTCCAGAACCCGTCCAAGTGGAAAGATTAAAAGTGCTGCCATTAAATAGTTTATAGATAGAAATGTTATTAAACGTCAGCGGCTGACCGCTTATACAAGTAGCAGGCGCCTTATTCGTTTTAGCTAGATAAACAGCTGCGTTTGTAGAGCCTGGCTGTGTTACTACTTTAGCTGAACCATCTTTTTCTACCAGAAGCGCTGACTGTTCATTAACAGCAATTCCTTTGGCGCTTGTTCCAGTTTCTTCTCCGTCTTGGATATTACGTGCAAGAAATGTTAAAAAGCGTCCCATTCTATCTCGTTGTTCAAAATGAGTGTCTGTTTGAATGTTATTATTATGCGGGGTTTGAATCAAATAATCTGTAAAAGAAATAAGAGAACTATAGGGATTGTTTAGCGCTGTTTTCGAATCTAAAGTTGTAGAGCCTGCTGAGATAGAGTCATAAACGTGATCACCTTGAATCATGGTGCCGGCACTTGTTCCTCCAAAAGGAATGCCTTGATTAATACGATTATTTAAGGCTGTAAGAGCTGGGGATCCTTCAAAGAAATCTACGTAATCAGCTTGATTGCCTCCAGCAAAAAAGATGCCTTCTGCCTTGTTAATTTTGTCAATTAAAGAAGAGTCTGAACCTGCTCTTATTAAATCATCAACAACAATTGTGCTAACAGAGTTAAGGGGCTTACCTATGCTTTTGGCGAGGTCATAGATATATGAATTATAGGCGTCAGTACCCGTCGCTCTTATAACCAAGAAATCTCCGCTGTTTGCCTTTTGAATCATCCATTTGAATGCTTCATCTACATCGATGCTTCCGCCCATATAGACTTGTCCGAAGCTTGTACTAGTAGCTTTGTCTGCAGTACTTCCGACTTGGTAAAGCGTATAAGGTGCAGAAGCAGCGGAAGTGGAGATTGGAAGTAAAAGAGATGCCGCGAGAACAGCACAAGTAATGACCTGCTTTTTAATACTTTTCTTACGTTCAGCTTTTTTCATAAAGTTCTCCTCCTTTAATAAGTGTTCATAAATGAACATGCAAGTTTTATACCAACTTATTGAACACCGGCAAAATAGTGAAAGAAGGCTTTTTTTAAAAGCTCTATGTGTAATATAGGTTATTTATGGGTCATTATTAAGGTTTTTTACACCCGAAAAATGGCGAGAACGACTCTAACTTGGATATCTAATAGTGAAAAGAAATTGCAAAAGGTATATTACAAGATTACATCCCTCATTGAAAAATCACCTTTAAAAACTTAAAATTATAATAGAAAGGAAAAACAAGGATAAAAAGAAGAGCTGTCCGCAATAGCGCCTTATTTATCAAACAGACCTTCATTCTATCAATATCTTCATCTCTTAAACATTTTCCACCAGCATTTCTACGCAGAAAAATTATACATGAGAGGATCTGTCAAAATGAACAAACAGGAAAGTAGCTACAGATGGGTTGTTTTTGGAACCGCTTTATTAGCGTATTATTTGATTGTCAGTCAACGAACAGCCCCTGGACTTATTACAGAACAGTTAATGAAAGATTTTCACGTTTCAGCGTCTGTTATAGGATTAATGACTAGTATACAATTTTTAGCATATGCAGGTCTTCAGATTCCTATTGGTTTACTTTCTGACCGATACGGTCCCAATCGATTTTTGATTATAGGGTCGCTTTTAACGGGAATAGGAAGTCTTATCTACAGCACGTCTCCTAACGAATATGTGTTAATTTTCTCTCGCTTACTAGTCGGTACGGGAGACTCCATGATTTTTGTCAATTTAGTGTTAATTTTAAGTCAGTGGTTTAAGGGAAATGAGTTTGTAAAGCTATTAGGTTTAATTGGGCTGGTAGGAAGTGTAGGTTCATTATCAGCTACCGTGCCTTTGTCTATGTGGATTTCATTTTCAGGCTGGAGAGTTCCCTTTCTTAGCATAGGTCTAGTTTTAATGGCGGTATCCTACCTGCTTTATGTCGTTTTGGTGGTAAAACCTAAACGATTATTTCAAGATGATGCTAAAGCAAATAAATCCTCTGTTAAGACTCCGGAAAGTGTATGGGCGATCCTAAGGAGAGTGATGACGACTCGCCAAGCTTGGGCAACATTTCTTTGTCATTTTGGTGTAGTTGGTACATATATCGGTTTTATTGGTTCTTGGGGAGTTCCTTATGGAATGAATGTGTTCCATTTATCTCGCGCTGATGCAAGTCAGCTTATTATGTATGGTCTGTTTGGCGCTATGATTGGCGGACCTTTAATCAGCTGGATATCAAGCAGGTTAAATTCCATTAAAAAAATTTATTCACTTATTCATCTTATTGTGGTGCTTAGCTGGACTGGGTTATTACTTTCCGGCGTGAAACCTTCATTCATGCTAGTCGTTATTTTGCTTTTTATCATCGGCTTTGGAAACGGCGCAAGCGCTTTGACATTTGCCGTAGTACGTCAATCTTTCTCACTAAAAGAAGTAGGAGTTGTATCAGGTTTTGCCAATATGGGAGGCTTTTTAAGCGCCGTATTATTACCTAGTATTTTCGGAAATGTCCTGGATTTATTCCCCGAGCGTTTGCTGCATGCTGGTTATCATTATGCTTTTATGATTCCCATTTTGTTTTCAATGATGGGGTTGTTAGGTGTCTTACTAATTAAAGAAAAAGGAAAAAAGGAGCAAAAGGTGCTGAATGCTTCTTAATGTCTTATACAATGAGAGACATACAAGAAAAAACGGGGCTGTCTGCGCCCACTCTGCGATACTACGAAAAGGAAGGTATTTTACCATTTGTGGAACGAAATGAACATGATCACCGTCTATACAATGACCAGAATATCGAGTGGGTCAAGTTTATTTTAGCTTTACGTGCAACAGGGATGCCGCTTGTCGAGATTAAACAGTATGTAGAGTCATATAAAAAAGGAGAAAGTACCATCAGCGAACGTAGAAACATAATGCTTCAGCATAGAAAGAAAGTGGAAGCAGACATGTCGCAAACCTACCTGCATCTAGAACGAATTAATTATAAACTTGCGCTGTACGATACGTTGGAAGCTGGTTTAAACAATAAACAAATAAAAGTTTAAATGCTGATAACAGAGAATCCTGTTCATACACAAACTATACAGGCGTTAAAAACTGCAAAACAAACAAAACAAGATAACTGCAAAGTTATCTTGTTTTGTTTGTTCTATTCTAGTATGTGCTGCTTAAATAAAGAGCTACATCGCGAATTGCTTTATCAGTTTCACTTTCCATTAACTCTCTGTCCTTTGTATACGAATAAAGAGTGTCGCCGTGAAGAAGGTGGTCTGATAAATTTAATAAGCCGACAGCGCGCTTATTAAATTTATGAGCAATGGCCAAAGTGGTAGCTGTCTCCATATCCACACCGAGAAAACCTGCAAGCGACCATTCCTTTACCATGTCATGCGTCTCGATCAGCATGGCACCCATACTGACCGTATGTCCTTTTATATAGCTGTAGCCTTTTTGTTCACAATATCTACAGGCGGCTTCCACTAGCTCTTTGTCAGCTTCCACAAGCGTTTGTTCTGGTAAATACCAGTGTGATACGCCATCCTGCATTTTTGCTGCAGATACAATTAAGATATCTCCATATTGTACAGTGGAAGATAAGCCTCCAAAATATCCCGTTTGAATAAATAAGTCGGTTCCGCTGCCGGCAAATTGATGTACGATGTTTGACGCCATCGGACTGCCATACACATTTGCAAATCCTATATTTCTGTTATTTAACTTACCTATTACCGTGTTCCATTTAGGCATATGCACATCAGTGGATAAGATCTCTTTCCATAAATTTATATTATCTTGAAATACCCATTCACCATGAATAATAAATGCATTAGGCAGCTCTTTTTCTGATAGCTTTAATACATTTAACCAATCTTCTTTTTTAAAATCACCATACAGCTTCATCTTTTTCTCCTTATTATCTCATTTAGACTAGTTAGAAAAGAATTCTTCATTACTAGCTTTCATTCCTTTAATTTTTATAACTAACAAATATAAAAGAAATGAAGGTTCTGATTTTAAAATGAAGTTATACGTGCTTTTTTTACTCATTTCTCGACAAATATTTAGTATTAAAAAGGAATTCAGTAATAATAAAAGAAGTTTCTTACTAGCGGTTATTTAAATTAGATAAAGCTGTGAGAAAAGATCCGTTTAGTTAATGAATGGATAATAGGAGGGAAGGTACAGGTGTCAAATTATTTTCCCGTCATTAAAACAAAAAGGCTTACCCTAAGGGAATTTGAAACAGAAGACGCAAGCAATATTTTAAAATACTTATCTGATAAAGAAGTAATGAAACACTACGGACTAGAGCCTTTTAAAACGGTTGAAGATGCTTTAAATGAGATTGCGTGGTATAAATCAATCTTAAACGAAAAATCTGGAATAAGATGGGGTATTACTCTTAAAGAACAGGATGACATTATTGGCAGCTGCGGATTTCTCAATAGAGTTCATAACCATTACCGTGCAGAAATTGGATATGAGCTAAGCAAAGATTACTGGGGGAATGGGATTGCTAATGAGGCATTGGGCGCCGTTATAAAATATGGTTTTACACATTTTAATTTGCGGAGAATTGAAGCATAAATAGAGCCCGCTAATGCTGCTTCACAAAAATTAATAAAAAAGCATGGCTTTATAAAAGAAGGCCTATTAAGAAGCTACGAATTTACGGGTGGAAAATTTGATGATTTGTATATGTATTCTTTATTAAAGCAAGACTTTGAGAAGCTTCAAGCTTAGATAACGACATTAAAAATACAAATAGCACTATGACAGGGAAGGGGGAAAATGTATGGCCCATTTTAATGTTGATATTGTTCACTATCATCCTCAATTTGCTGAAGCAACGGTAAAAATGTGGAGAGATAGTAAAGAAAAAGCGATTGAACAAATGGAAATGCACAGTTTTGACTGTCATGTCTATTTTTTAAATCATATATTGTCAGCACACTATAAAATTGAATTAGCGTTAATGGATGAGCAAATAGTAGGAATGATTGCTTATCATGCTGATGAAATTAGCCAGCTGTACGTTCATGTAGATTATCAAGGAAGAGGAATCGGACAGCTTTTACTCGAAAGAGCCAAGACAGAATCAAATGGAAAATTAATATTACGTACATTCGAACGTAATAAAAATGCCCAGAGGTTTTACGAGAAACACGGCTTCAGTATTATAAAAAGAGGATGTGAAAACGAAGAGCAATTACCCGATATTACATACGAATGGACAAGCAAATGAAGCATACATAATTTTAATAAAGGAGCGGTTAGTGTGAATACGCTAGCACAAGAAACATAACAATACTGTCTATATGTCCGTGGTCCGCCTTTTACTAGTTTAGGATAGATGATTAATGCTAGCTATAAAAAGGAGGAGTTTAATATGATAACGGACAAACATTTTTTAAACGCTGTAAACAATACAAATGTTGATTTTACTGGATGGGATTTTTCTATTATTACTCGTACTGGTCATATGGATAGCGACATGCTTTCGTGGTCATACGGAAGTGAAGCTTTTCGTCTTATTCAAAACTCTAATGTCGCTTTAGATATGGGAACAGGAGGAGGAGAATTTTTATCTTTGTTACAGCCTTTTCCTCGCGTTATGTATACTACAGAAGGATAAAAACCTAACGTTCCAATCGCTAAAAAACGTTTAGAACCGCTTGGTGTCAAAGTTGTTGAACGAACTGAAGACGAAAACTTACCGTTTAAAGATGATACATTTGATTTTGAACCAGCACGAATCTTTTTGTGCTTCAGAAGTAAGAAGGATTTTGTCAAAGGAAGGCACGTTTTTCACGCAGCAAGTGGGAGGGTTAGACTGTTCACGAATCAATGAATGTATAGGGGTTCCAATAAATAAAGAGTTTTGTAATTGGAATTTAAAGAAAGCAATAGAAGAGCTTAAACAAAGTTCTTTTAACATTATCTCTTGCAAAGAAGAGTTTCCTGTACAGAGATTTTATGATATTGGAGCGCTTGTCTTTTATTTAAAAGTAATTCCTTGGCAAGTTCCTAATTTTGATGTAGAAACATGTATCGAAGGGTTGCATAACATACATGGAATTATACAGTCTAAAGGTTTCTTTGACGCAAAACAACATCGTTTTATTATTAAAGTTGAAGCAAAGTAAATAGTGTAAACTAATCACATATAAAAATCGGATCTCTAACTGGAGATCCGATTTTTATATGTGAATGATGATTGTACATAAACGTTCTATTTCAGTTATGTAATGGAGCGTTTATGATCTTTAGTATGATTTTGTGATATACGAGAGTTTGTTAAAATGCAGTCTAATGCTCTTTTAGTAATGGGCATAAAAAAATTAAGCAGCACGCCGCCTAAAAACACGGTTAATAACGTTCCAACACCAATTGGTCCGTTTAAAATCATTGCAGCTAGTAAAAATGTGAAGTAAATCAATGTTCTTGCGAGAAATAAATTTGTTTTAACTAGTTTTTGTATGATTAATGTTAAGCGATCAATTGGAATGGGTGCAAAATTTGTATGTAAATAGGCAGAGGTTCCTACACCTATAATGATTAAACCAATTCCAAAACAACATAATTTGCTGTACCATATTTCAAAGGGAGCCCAACTCTCTAATAAAAAAAGCCATACATCAATACCAAGACCCGTAATGAATGCGGTCAACAGTCCCAGTACTTCCGGCTTTTGTTTGCTTAAAAGAGCATTGACGCAAATTAAAACACTGGCAAGTATCATTTCCCAGCTTCCAACGCTAAGACCTACGTTTAGGGATAGTCCAACTAAAAGTGCATCAAAAGGTGAAGCTCCTAGGTTGGATTGGATCGTCAAAGCAATTCCCAGAGTTAATAGTAAAATTCCTCCTGCATAAACAACATATTTCACTGTAATCAGATCCTTTATTCATTATTTTTTGTTGCAAATGCAACTATTTTAAGGTACATTAAACGTATATTGTTTTTATTGTATTTGCAATAAAAATATGTGCAAAGGAGATATTTATGAGTGAAATTCTGCGTGAAATTGGAATGATAGCAAGGGCATTGGATTCGATTAGTAATATAGAATTTAAAGAGTATGACCTGACTAAGGGGCAGTACTTGTATTTAGTGCGAATATGTGAAAATCCGGGAATCATTCAAGAAAAGTTAGCTGAGATGATAAAAGTAGATCGAACAACAGCGGCTCGGGCTATAAAAAAGCTTGAAATAAATGGTTTTATTGAGAAGAAAGACGATCTCCACAATAAAAAAAATAAAAACCTTTTTCCTACGGAAAAGGGCAAGAACGTATATCCGTTTATAAAAAGAGAAAATGATTATTCTGATAAAGTGGCATTAGAAGGTTTTACCCAGGAAGAAGCAGCTACCATTCTTAAGCTGGTTCAAAGAGTAAGGAAAAATATAGAAACAGACTGGGAGTTTGTCAAAAAAGGAAATAAGAGAAATTATTGAGGATATAAAGGAGAGGCGCATGTCAGTGATGATGGATATAAAAAAATGTACTCTTGAAGATGTAAATCACCTTCAAAATATTAGCTACAAAACATTTAATGAAACGTTTAAAGATCAAAATTCACCTGAAAACATGAAAGCTTATTTAGAAAAAGCATTTACAGTCGAACAGTTAGAAAAAGAACTATCAAATACGTCCTCGCAATTCTTTTTTATGTATGTTAATCATGAAATTGCAGGTTATTTAAAGGTTAATACGGATGATGCTCAATCTGAAGAGATGGGGGAAGAAGCGCTTGAAATTGAAAGAATTTATATAGGTAACAGCTTTCAAAAACGAGGGCTTGGTAAACATTTATTTAATAAAGCAGTAGAGATAGCAACGACACTTAATAAAAAGAAAATGTGGTTAGGCGTGTGGGAAAAAAATAAAAATGCGATTGCTTTTTACAAGAAACAGGGATTTGTTCAAACTGGATCTCACTCGTTTTATATGGGAGACGAAGAACAAATAGACTTTATTATGGTTAAAACACTTTTATAGTTTTTTAAAAGATAAATAAAGTATGATAAGGGTTATTCACTAATTTAACTGGTAGAGGATAATCCTTATTGCATACAGAGGTTTTATGATTTTTTTCAAAGCAGATGCTTTTAGGGTAAGCAGTAAGCAAACTAATATGGCTGCTGTGCCAGCATATAGGAGAATGAAATTAATGTCACATGCTTACCAAAACGTTGGCTTTTTTCATTTTGGAAATTACATTTTTACTTTAATTCTATTTGAAATAACACATGTTAATTAGATACATATCGAATTAGAAAGGTTAAAAAATGAACGTTTTTACGCTCATTTTAAAAAATAACGGGCCACATCTCTTTCGGATTTAACTCATATTCTCCATTTTGCCTATACATAAGATGCTGCATAATTAACTCTCTGCGAATCGTTGCATAATCTTCATGATATTTTTTAATATGCTCATTTAATTCTTTTTCTTGATACGTTTTTCCGTGCTGTAAATCACGTATTAAATAGGCTAATATCACGTTCTTTTTCTTTCTTTGACTTGGAATGATTTTTAAAGTACTGTCACTATTTATAAAGTTTTTAACAATAGATAATTTGTCTTTATCCTGTAAATGGTTGTCTTGATTTTCCATCGAATCCTCTCCAATACTTAAAATAGCCTTCGAGTTATATTCAAGTCTTTCAAGGTCTAGATAAAAATAAACAATGTTCCCTTGTCTTCTTTGATAAACAATTCCTACATCTCTTAGCTTTGAAATATGATGAGTGATAGTTGAAGGCTGTAACCCCAGTTTGTAAGCAATTGCTTGCCCGTGAAGAGGTCCTTTTTTTAATAGTGAAATAATTCTAATTCTCGTAGGATCACCGACGGCTTTATGGTAATTCACCAACTTATCTAATTGCATAGCTGAATACCTTCTCTCTTTAATTCGATATACATCTAATTAGATGTATATGTCAAAAAATGGAAGTATTTAAAGTGAAGACTTCTCACACTGTATATAAAATGCTCTGTATAATCTTTAAACTATAAAAAGCACCTATTTCTTCGTATAATTTAACCATTATTTTTACCTGTTCTTTTTATTATTAAGAAAAAGTTACCATGTTTTCATCAAATAATACCAGAGAACATATTCAAAGAGATAAATGAATTATTAAAGATACATGTATGTAAATAATAAATGAAAAAGGAATGAGTAAATCATGACAGGAAATTCAAAAATTTTAATGGTTGTTACAAATGGACATACAATGGAAAACGGAGAGCTTGCTGGTATTTGGCTTACGGAATTTTCTGAAGCATATTTAGAATTTAAAAAAGAAGGATACGAAGTAGTCGTAGCAAGTCCAAAAGGCGGAACATCGCCTGTGGATCCTAACAGCTTAACAGATGATGTGACGGACGAAGACAAAGAAGCAGGAAAGCTTTTAGAGAATACAAAATCATTAGCTGATATAAGTTCACAAGAATTTGCAGGTATGTTTGTACCTGGAGGGCACGGAACAATGTTTGACTTTCCAGACGATACGCACTTACATCGTTTGCTAACAGAATTTGCTGAAGACGACAAGCTAATTGCAGCGGTATGCCACGGACCGGCAGCTCTTGTAGGCGGAAAGCTTAAAAACGGTGAGCCGATTGTAAAGGGTAAACGTATTACAGCGTTTACTGATTCAGAAGAGAAAGATACAACGTTAGATAAATACATGCCGTTTCTTCTTGAAACAAAGCTTCGTGAGCTAGGCGCTGAGTTTATTGCAAAAGATAATTGGAGCGATCATATTGAAGTAGACGGAAAACTTTTAACAGGGCAAAATCCACAGTCTACAATCAGCCTCGCAAAAGAATTTGTACGTGCTTTAAACGCATAAAAGTATCTATAACCTTAATGGGGATGTCTCATGATTGATTGAGACATCCCCATTTCTTTAGGGTGAAATAAAATGAGAATTAAGGAAAACAAAAAGGGCGGCTATCTAAATAGCTGCCCTTTTATTTATTAGAAGATTTATTTCTGAAAATATATGTAGTAATTCCTGTCACAATGATAACAGCCACAACACAAATGATCAGACGAACAATCTGTGTCACAAAGATATTATTTGCAATACTCATGTGTTTCGTTAGAATTAACGTTCCATAAGCAGCTAAAACAGATAAAAACATATTGACGATTCGTTGAGCCATGTTGTCGTTACTCCTTTCGCTTCACTACTTTACACTTTAACATATGTGCTCACTGTAAAAAATATCGAATTACAAGTATGTCAGAAAATCAGCACTCCAGGAAAAGAATCTACTTGTAAGGAAGTAGCTGATATTATATTAGTTATGGCGACTAAACGCAGTTCAGGGAAGGAAATGAGATTCCTTTAGTCGAATTTAACATGCTTATATTCTTTTTTTAGATAGGTGGGAAAAGCTTGTTTGATAAATTGAAAAAGCTATTTATGGATAAACAGGATCAGGAAGCAGATGACAAATACGTTTTAGTCCCTGAGAGTGAAATAAATGAGACTTTAAAAAGAGATATAGTGAAGTTGGAAGAAGTAGGAGAGGCATACTGCAAAAGTCTTCAGCACAAATATAGAAGTAAATTTGAACGTGATGGTAAGCAGAACTTAAAAATATGGGTGTGCCGAGATATTGATGGCGACCAACTACCAAATCTAAGTTCGAAGCAGTGTTTAGAAAAAGAATATCGGTCCCAGATTGCAATAAACTTTGATGGATTTACAGAGGAAGAAGATGCATACGTTTATTACATCCAGTTGTGGTATTACTTTGGTGGGTATTTTAAAGGGTCAGGCACTTTGTATGATTTGTCAAAAAATTATTTAGACGCTGATATTGAAAAGAAGATAGAAGAAATACTGAAACAACTATAACCTTTTAGCATAGAGATTATGTGTTAGTACACAGGGGGAAATAAGATGAGGGGATGACCAGCGCTGGAAATAGAAAGTGAAAAGTTTATAAAACGAAAAAAAAACTAACGGAACATTTATAACGCGAATTATTCAAGTGCCTAAGGAAGAAAATATGTTAGATTTTATGCTAGAAATCAAAAATTTAAAGAAAAAGGAACTTTCTTATAGAAGTTTATTAGTAAGGACTGAAAACTGGTACTATTCTTTTCGGCTTGCTAGAGGAGATCTGAAATGGGTATCTTTGCATACAGTAGCGGTGTGGGACCGGTTAGGACATAAATTAGTTGAGGTAGCGGCTCCAACCGGTAAGGAAAATTATCGTATTTCCAATGAACACTGTTCAGCTTACCGAGGAGAGTAATAATGACGATATAGTAAGGAGAAAACGAATGAAAAAGCATTGCTGCGATTATATGAATTATCATGCGAACTTTACGTGTGATATTCATAGTGATCCGTTTGATTGTCCAAATAATCTTATCTTATTTGATAAAACAAATAAGGAATACGGTTTAATTATCCATGATGGTGGTTCATCCATCATTGGAATTTCATTTTGCCCATGGTGTGGTAAGAAGCTTTAACTTAAGTATGAAGGGGAGATCTTCTTCATTTCTGGAATGGGGATGGGGCTTGATTTTTCGTTATCTAGCTATGTTATCAGGATTAGGAATCGTTTTATTAAACCTTTTTGATCCTATACATCAAGGGGTTACGCGCTGGTTGATGGTCATCTGCGGCTTATTCATCTTTAGTAGCCATTTAAAATTCATCTTAGATAAGAAATCGAAAACAACGGATAATCAAAAGAAGACCTACTAATAAGAATTTCTTTTGATGTTGTACCTTTGATAATTATGTAAATGAAAAACCTAAAGAATATGTAGTAAAGAAATAAAAAAGAAAATTATATGTTATAATAATCATAAATATCCAAATAAAGGAACATCATGTTGTTATGAATCGTAAATTTAATTCTCTATTTATAGTCTATCCTATCGTTTTCTTTGTAGTGCGTACTGTTTTTTCTTTTGTGAAAAATAGCGCTGCGGAATCTGTATATGAGACGTTAGCTATACTTGCCATGTATTACTTTGCAGTTAGTGTTTTCTATTCGATTGACTTGTATATGCAAAAGAAAAATAGTTAATAGATTAGAAAAGGCTGAGAGTCAGAGTAAAAACAAACGATATAAAGGAGTCTAACAGTGCGCATTAAGAGCTATTTTTTGTTTATTTTCCCACTCATTTTACTATTATTAGCAAGCTGCGATCCATCTTCTACACCTAAAGAAAAATATTATTCAAGCACCAAAACCACAAATCTTGAATTAGAAAACGTTAAGACAGTATCAATAGGAAGTTCTAAATATGACGTAGCAAGTTGTTTGAGGAAGAAACCAAAATTTATAGAGGTTACTGAGCAGCCTCCGTACACTACCTACATTTATGGAAAAAGTACAGAAAAGTATGATGTTGAATTTAAAATAGTAGATAATAAAGTCAGCAGGTATGACTTGATTAGCAGCAAGTATAGTACGGAAAAGGGAATACATACTGGTGACAGCAAAAAAGATGTTATTAGGGCGTATGGAGAAAATTATTACGAAAGAGAAGATACCGGAGCAACAATAGTAGGGTATTTTGATAAAAATCATAAACTCAATATTGAGTTTTCTTTAGATGACAAGGATGAAGTTGGAGGCATTTTGGTTCAAAAAATGAATAATTAAGATGAGTAATAATCATTTTTGCTGCAGCTTTTAATATGTACTCATTTATGTAAATTGAGTATGTTTGAGCTATAAATCTAAAACAAATAAACAGAAAGGGTTTTTTCCTATTGAGTACGTTTACTAAAGTAGTACCGTCAGCTTTTATACTTCTCTATATAGTATTTTTCTTTTTAGATATTTCTTATCATTATGGTGTTCCTTATTCATATAGCTTTTTTCTTTTTTTATTTTTGTCGTTAATATCTCTAGTCTTATGTTTAGTAATATGGTTTAAGGACAGGGAACGTCTTTTTCTATTTTTGACTGTAGTTTCAACCCTCCAACTTACGTTTACTGTCTTTATTTATCTTTTGCCGGAAGCAGGAACTAAACCATTAATTTATGAAAAAGTAATTACAAAAGAAGATGTTTTACATAAATAAGCTTACACAAAAAAACTTGAAGAATGTGTATCTAGTATAAGGTTATTAAAGAGATCCCTTAAATAAAGAGGATCTCTTTGGTGTAGGTGTTTGTAATAGTAATTATATTAAATAGATCTGTATACTTCTTCATTACAACGTGGTGTTTCATACTTATTAAAAAAAGAAATGTGTACAGTTAGTGTAAGAAAAGGGATCTAAAAAACCATTAATTTATATTTTAACCATAATATGTTATATTGTTTTAAAAATGGTGGTGTAATAATGAACGAAGAAAAAGAAACACCCGAAAGAAAAAGAGAGAGGTTAAAATACGAAGAGTTAAAAAGAAACCCCGCAGGGAATATGAATGATGCATTTAATAGAAATGAAGCTGGAAACCTATCTGGTTTAGCAGGCAGCTTAGGATGGAAGGGGCTAGGTATACTTATTACTGTACTGATTATAGGCTTTATCGTTGTGTCCCTATTTTTAAAATAATATCAGATTTATAAATTAAGAGTAATGGAGGGGCTATTTTGAAAAATTATGCAGTGTTCATGGGTAGTTTTATAGTGTTACTGTTTGCTTTTCAAATTGTTTCTGGGCTATTTCTTACACTTACATATGTACCTGAGACTTCACAGCATTTGAGTAGCTCAACGGTCAGTATTTTTTCTTTTAATTATCCATTTTTAAGTTCTATTATAGCAGCGACTTTTTCATTTATTATTTCAAAGAAAGTAATTAAAGTTAAAAAGAGCACCTATAAATGATTAGGTGCTTTTTTGTGCTGAGAACATTCATTATGGTTTTTAACAACTGCAGGTTTTCCTTTTTATGGTATTATATATAAATACATATTTAATACTGCCGAAAGAGGGAGATACTTAATGTTGCAATCACTGATCTTTGATATGGATGGAACGCTGTTTCAAACAGATAAGATTTTAGAATTATCACTTGATGATACCTTTAACCATTTGCGTGCACTCAATCAATGGGATACTGGCACTCCTATTGATAAGTATCGTGAGATTATGGGTGTACCTTTACCAAAAGTATGGGAAGCTTTATTACCTATTCATTCAGATGAAATGAGAAAGTATACGGATGACTATTTTTTGAAAAGCTTAGTGGAGAATATAAGAAAAGGGAAGGGTGCTTTATATCCCAATGTAAAAGAGGTCTTTAGCTATTTAAAAGAAAATAATTGTTCCATTTACATAGCAAGTAACGGTTTAAGGGAATATTTAGAAGCGATTGTAGACCATTACGATTTGAATAATTGGGTGACAGAGACATTTAGTATTCAACAAATCCAAACTCTCGATAAAGGAGAGTTAGTCAAAACGATTATAAAGAAATACGATATCAAATACGCTGCAGTAGTAGGAGACCGCCTATCTGATATCAATGCTGCAAAGGATAATGGTTTAATGGCAGTCGGGTGCAATTTTGATTTTGCTCAAGAAGCTGAACTTGCGCAGGCTGATGTGGTAATAAATGATTTGAAGGAGTTAAAAAGGATTGTATCTAACATAAATAATAGCTTGTCAGTCTAATGGAATAGATAGTAGGCTTTTATGCATTATAGAAAAAGGATTAATCTCATTTGTCATCACAAATATATTCATAGTAGCATTAGAGCTAAAAAGCTGGGGCTAGGTTGAAAGATAAAACTTTTTCATTATGAGAAAGGTGGGGATGAAATGGCAATAGGAATCGCCTTAACTGTTTTAGTATTAGGTCTTATGTTTGCGAATGGACTAAGCCAAGGAAAGTTAGCTAAAAGAAAATATATAGTATGGGGAACGACTATTATATTAATAATAACTCCATTCTTTTCATGTCTTTCCATGGGTTGTTTCTATTCTGTTTGGTATTAATCAAGGAGATGGTTTTGCAGCAGTTGGTTTAATGATGTTATTATTGCCGCTTTTCTTTTTAATCGGAGTCGTTACTCTTCTGATAGGTATTTTTAAGAAGGACAATATGAATAAATCTATTTAGAAAGCAAAGAAAGCTCCAAGATTTATTCATGGGGCTTTCTTTACTTTTTATTATCTCACTTAACGATATGATGATTATAGATATAATTGATCCTATAAAAATAGCAAAATTAACTACTCCAATTCCCATACCAGTTAATCCTCCGTAAAAATAGCTTATGACAACAACACTTAGACTAACTATTCCTGCAATTAAAGGTATTGTATATTTTAAAGAGGATGTTGTTCTGCCCAGTTTGTATGAAAGTAAAAGTAAGCAAGCAACTGTAGTTATAACAATCAAGTACATTATAGCCATTTTTAACCTCCTTGAGCTGTATGACATAAATATTACCATAAATTTACACGTTGATAAATGGTTTTTTGAATCTAGAAACAACGATTGGAAATAAATCATAGCCTGTCTATCTCATAGATTTTAAAAGCGAGTTTATACCAACCCAACATATGTATGTGTAATTTACCAAAGAAGTTTGTTGAAAAAGAAATTTTTTAATTAGTATCTATTAAAAGAGGAAGCCAATATGCAGGATAAAACGATGATAACAAAAGTTATGGCTTACATAACTAGATTCAATGAGCCCTATACAGAGTTACTAGTTTGCGAACACAAAGATTATCCAGAAGCAGGAGTTCAAGTTCCAGCCGGTACTGTAGAAGAAGGAGAAACAATTGAAGAAGCTTTATATAGAGAGGTCAAAGAAGAGTCTGGGTTAATGAAGTTTTTATCAGTGAACAAAATAAAAACATACGTCTATCATCATGAAGGTAAAAGTCAGTATCATGAACGACATGTTTTTCATTTAGAAGTTCAAGAAGAAACGGCAGAACGGTGGGAATATAAGGTGAATTCTGAAGGGGAAGATGAAGGATTAATTTTTTCCTATTATTGGGTTCCTGTTAGAGCTGTTCCTAAACTAGCTGCAAATCAAGATGACTGCATTAATCAGTTATTCGTATAGTTTTGAATTTACTCATAAAAGAAACATGCAGTTAAACAAAAAATAAAACCGATTTTCACATTATATTAAACCGTCCATAAGGAAAATAGGAAACATGCTTAATCAATTAAAGCTGTGGGCTAGAAAGTTAAAAAAACAGCTATTTATCTTATACTTAGCTTATAAAGATGAAAGAGTATCTTGGTATACCAAATTATTTACTGCTTGTGTTGTTGCATATGCCTTCAGTCCAATCGATTTAATTCCTGATTTTATACCGGTTTTAGGCTATATTGACGATATAATCATTGTTCCTTTAGGAATTATGCTTGCTTTGAAGATGCTGCCTAAAAATGTAATAGAGGACTGCACAATAAAAGCAGAGGAGCTCATTCAAAATGAAAAACCGAAAAATTGGGTTGCGGGTTCAATTATTATCATAGTATGGCTACTTATTTTTATGTGGAGCTGTTTTATTGTTTTTAAGTTTTTAAACTGAATGTAGTCTTACAAAGAAAAAATATATTAGGTTTACTATGGATCGTTATGATACAAAATGGTAAATGATATATATAATTGAAAGGAGTACATTAGAACACATGCAGCAAATTGATATTCAAGAAAAAAAGATAGACAGAGCTCTCTTTCAATTTGTTTTCCCTTTTTCCTTAAAGCAAGGAACAGAATCTACTATCTCCCTTTTTTAAAAAAAGAACGGTTTTAAGCTATTTCAGTTAAACCAACTAGAAGATGAGTGCGCATATTACGGCGATTTTAAAGTCTCTCATCGTGATATGGAGGCTTATTATTTGTCTTTTACTAATAAGATACTCTTTCCACACTCAGAAAAAGAAAAGGGCCTTCATAGATATTCAAAGCCTTTAAATATCAGAGGCGAGTTAATGACGGATACAGAGTGTATTCCTTTTCAAATACACTCTATTGATTTAACTACATGTCCCTATGAACTCGGATTTTTAACCATTCGAACTGAATTGAAACCCTCTACGTCTATGTCATTGTCTCATTCTTTAGAATTCGCAGATCGCTTTCGTGTATTAGAACCACGAACACGAAAAGATAACAGTACAAAAATTGAATGCGATGGCAACACATACAGGGGAGGAGGAGAATTTGTATTTAACCACCTTTTTGAGGGGCTTTCCCGCTTTTTTGAAGGTGATTCAAAGAAAAATTCTTATTTTGAAACTTTTTCTTTTTTTGAAGATGAAAGAATGTATGTCCAATCCTTGGTGTCATTAGAGAAAAATGAAAAAATCGATGTAGTTGATGTTTATCGAATGGGAAGTCTTTGTGGCTTAACTGTAGAGGGAGAGCCATATGTTCATGCTAATAACCTTCCTTACATTCAAGATTATTTACAAACACATGCTTATCAGCGCTGGGCTCCTAGCACTTATTTTCTGGTAGAAGAACATATTTTTACTTGTATAACGATTCAAGATGAACGTACAACTCCTGATCTAGCTAATCAGTTTTATGGAGAATTTTACTACGGGCTTGTATTAAATCTTTTTCACAAGATCGTTTTATTAAAATTAGCTAATACCTATGCAGAGCTAAATATTGAAAAAGACGTAAAAGAAATGGGAAAATTAATTTATTCCATTAATTCGTTTACCGCCAATTATTTTTCGCTTGAAATAGTATCTCAGTCCCGAAGTCGTGATATTTTCTATCTTCTTAGGGAAAATTTCAATATTGAGTTGTTATATAAGGAAGCTAAACAATCTCTAGAGAGTTTATTTAGATACCAGGAAAACGTGAATGCGAAAAAAGACAGCCTGTTATTGCTGATTTTGACTCTTTATTCCGTAGTAGGTCAAATGCTTGGAATGGGGCTTGTAGTAAATGATTTTATCGGAAGAATCAAATGGAGAAATATACTTGCATACAATCCTGTAGAATACTTTGCATTAATCCTAGCAGCTAGCGGGGTCATTATCTCTCTGATACTAGGTATACAAAGTTTGTACCGATGGATAATTGACCAAAGAAATCGAAAAAAATGGGTGAAACAGACTGTATTATCTTCAACAAAGGAGTGAGAGCAGATCCTTATTTCCTCCATATGCATCTTAAAGCAGAAACAAAGGTTGCATCTTAGCCCATAGTTGGTAACCACAGGTATCAATTATGGGCTAATTTATCTCTATGCCTTTTAAAGAAATGTTCAGGTTAATGGTTATATTTTTATATAAATTATATTGATTTACAATTAGAAATAAAGGTTGAAATTAAACTAATAATCCATTTGTTTAGTACGTTTTTTTTACTATCCATTTTTTAGAGATGTAGTGTAAGAGGAAGCCTCTGTACTGATTTATAATATAGTAACTAACAATATAGAGTATACTTCCAAACAAAAAGCTATTAAGAAACATTCCCGTTAAAAAATTCTTTCCTACTTTCGCTCCTAGTTCTAGTCGATTATCCAAATTTTCATCTGCACTTTGAAGTAAAGTTTGATCAAAATCAAGTGGAAATATATATCCTCCAACTACTGTATTCAAATAAAACATCAACGGAAAAGCCCACATAAAAAACATTCCACCAACGAGTCCTGCTATGCTGTTTCCTTTACATAATTTAGCTAAACCTACGGATATTATAAGGCCAAATCCAAAGGTAGGAATAAAGTTCACAACAGAACCTAGACTAAAACCTAGCGCAACTTTATGTGAATGATCTTTTAATCGTAATAGTTTAATAAGTAAGTATTTAAACCGGCGCTTCAAAACCACTATTTTGTTCACATTATTCCTCCTATCTCTTTACACTTGTATCCTATTTTTTCTTTTTATGGTTACAACCATAAAAAGGTGCTTTATTGTATGAAAGATTTAGCGGTATATACGTAAAAAGAAGAGTAAGATTAAAGAAGAGTAACTTTAACCATTATAAGTATATTTATACTTTATATGACAAAATAAATAATTACTTCCTAATAAATCAAGTGTTTTTTAAAATTGTCACAAAAAATCCACAAATAGGTTGTTTCTTTTCTATTTCTCCCTGCTAAAATTTTATAGTCAAGAACAAGAAAAATATAACATCGGGGGATATACTTAGTGAAAAAGATAATTTCTTCATTAGCTTTATGCTCATCATTGATTGTTTTACCAACAATAAGCCATGCAGCTTTAGGAGACAAGCTATTAAAAGAAGGCATGACAGATCCAGACGTAAAAGAATTACAGGATGTTTTAAGACAGAAGGGCATATTTTCAGCTACTTCGACTGGCTATTTTGGTTCAATTACAAAAGATTCAGTTCTAAGCTTTCAGCGTTTTCATAGTTTAACCGCTGATGGAATTGTGGGACCCAATACATATCAAGCGTTAATAGCTAATTCAACAAGTGCGGTTACAAGCAGTACGCTTCTAAAATATGGAATGACTAGTAATGAAGTTGAAAAAGTCCAGCAATTGTTAAAGGAAAAAGGTTACTTTAATGCCACACCAACAGGCTATTTTGGTACAGTTACTCAAACTGCGGTTATGAATTTCCAACGGGATCATGGCTTAGCCGTGGATGGAATAGTAGGTCCAGCTACTTTGAATGCCTTAAATAACGCACCTACTAGCTCCACTGGTTCTTCAACTGTCAATAGTTCAACGCAAGCGACAGCTAGTGATATTGTTGCTTATTCTAAAAAATTCATAGGGGTGCCATATGTGTGGGGAGGAACGTCTCCGAGTGGTTTCGATTGCAGCGGTTTCATTTATTACGTGTTTAAAAATGGAGGTGGAGTAACTGTACCGCGAACAGTAGCTACCTTGTATCAGTCAGGAAAAAGTACATCTACTCCAAATGTAGGAGATATTGTGTTCTTTGATACTACTGGAGGTCCTTCACATGCTGGAATTTATATTGGAAACGGGCAGTTTATTCATGCTGGCAGTTCAACTGGTGTAACTATTGCATCGTTAAGCAATTCTTACTGGGCACCTCGTTATTTAGGAAGTAAATCTATCCTCTAATAGATTACTAGCAAAAAAATATAGCAATTGAAACTAAGCAGCTTTATTCTTATTTGTGTAAATAAAGTGAAAAGTCCTGATATATAGTCAGGACTTTTTGTTATAACAGCGAACAATGGTCTTAATATAAATGATGTAACTAATTCTCTTTACACTAAAAAACTGACCATAATGGTCAGTTTTTTAAGGTTAATAAATAAGTTATTTTGCTCACTTCTCATATCATTTGTAATTTTATCATTGAAAAATGAAAAATAAGTGAAAAAACCAATATTAATACAAATAAGTGAAAAAATATTTAAGTTTGTATAAAATTCATTTGATTCACGAAAATATTGAGAAAGAACGTTCATTGAAATTTTTAATGTTAACTTTTATATAAAAGCTGTGATTGCTTACAGAATGCAAAGTTTTTTTGAAAGTACCTTTTTATTTTTATGAATATTGAGCTTTATGATACGATATGAAGTGAACTTTTTAAATGAGGGTCTATATGCAAAAAATTAAAGGTAAAAGAGTAAAGATCAGCATATTCATGCTGGGATTAGGGATTATTTTTTTTCTGTTTGCCGGGAAAGAGCTTGTCGTAAACGAAAAGCCTGTAAAATCTGACGTGATTATTGTGTTAAGCGGTGATAATGATCGGCTGGAGAAAGGAATTGAATTATATAAAAAAGGCTATGCGGCTAATTTAATCCTTTCGAATGGTCAAGAGAATAATTTTTATCATCAAGCCAAGGAATCAGGGGTACCTGAGGATTCAATTATATTAGAAAATCACGCTACAAGTACTACGGAAAACGCTAAATTCACAAAAAGGCTAATGATGAACTATCATTTCCAATCCGCTATCGTTGTTTCTTCCAACTATCATATGAAAAGGGTAGAAAAAAACTTTAATAAAGAATTTAAGGATACCCAAATACAATTAACCTATTGTTCTAGTGGAAGTCGTTATTATAATCCACAGAGATGGTGGGAAACTGCTTTGAATAGAAAAGTTACCTACACAGAATACGTCAAGCTTATTGGCAATTATTTTGGTTTTAGCGGAAAGAAATCTAAAGAATTATTAAGAGAATTTATCTAACAAAATCGTATAAAAAGTCCATAGGGGATGTCCCTATGGACTTTTTGCTATTTAAAATTACGAGTAGTTGAACGTAATCTTGTAAGCTCATATGAAACGGAATGATAATGGATTACCTGTTTAATATAAAGGAAAGCACGGTGCCCCATATAAAGATTACTAAATAGAATAATCTTTGCAGCAGACCGGTAGGCATAGGAACAAAAAATACAAACATAATGAGTATGAGGATGAATAGTAAGGAGACTAAACAGCCATAAGTCCAATACTTGCCGCTGGTTAAAGAGGATGCATATATCCAAAGACCAGCTAAAACAGTAATCATGCCAAGCTGAGCGAATATTGAATGCCAAAATAAATTTATATCAGCCGGTATAAAGCCTGAAACAATGTTACCCAAAGCTAATATAAGAATAAAAGCTGTTGCTAGTTGGGTTATTTTTGTTTTCTTTAGGTTTTGTGAAATGTACAGAACACCAATTGAAAGTGTTAATCCGTTTATAATAAACAATACGTTCATCCAGAAATGGTGAGGAGAGCAAATTTTATGAGGTGCAATTGAATAGGTGTAGGTTCCACAAGAAGTTACGCCAAGATCACTCATTGCGTGATGTAAAAAACTGTAGGAAGCAGTTGAAGTCAAAATAAAAAAAGGTTCAACTAAAAAATACAAGCAAGTAGCAAACCAGCTTAAAATGCCAACCTTTTTTGATATATACAGAATCATCACCTCTTAAAAAGCGTTATACACGAATTATATATCCAAATAATGTTAAACAGAATGGTCTTGAAGCCTGTTTTTATATAGGGCTTGAGGTTGATGTGAGGAAGGAGGACAAAGTGTTTAAACTTTGAGGTGTTTAGGAAAGGACCTCTTTATTAATGCTTTGTAGCAGTAAAGAGGTCCAAAAGCTGCTTAATTAGAAATGAATAACTGCTGATTATAAGGCTTAACTTACGTGTAGTTTCATGTATCCAAAACGCAGTGACATTCAAGGCGTTTTATTTAAAATTTTATAATCTGATGTTTTTTTAATATCTATATCATATTCATGTGCAAATGTTTCTAATTCCTTAAAAACATTTGGTGGATTAAATAATGCTATTCGCATATTCCACCCGTTTTCTACTTTTACTACTGCTAATTTTGTTTTCCAACTTAACCGTTTAAATACAATTTTTTTAATGTCCCTTGGTTTAACAGTTTTTGCATATACTTTAAACCGTAATATATATGTTCTATAGGTTAAAGTATCTTTGTCTATCTGAAATTCATATCTGAGGAAAAGGGAAAGAAACGAACAAAGGATAGCAAAAAGAAGTAAAAAATCAAGTGCTTTATATTGAACTGCTTGAATGCATAATAAAGCATTTAAAGATAATAGGATGAAAATAATAGTTTTTTGAGCAGTAGCTTTAAATAACATAGAATCTCCTTTCTTTAGTAAATAAGCCAACTGATTTTTTCTATGATATTATTTAAGTGTTAATTTAGATTAGATTTATATTAGGAGGTCTTGTACATGTATAATACCATTTCAGATTTTATCAAAGAATGGAACAACGAAGCTACGCTAACTCAAAAAGTTTTGGATAGCTTAACAGATGATTCATTGAAACAACAAGTTTACCCTGAAGGACGTACGTTAGGAAGAATTGCTTGGCATTTTACAACAAATATTCCAGATTATCTAACTGAATTTGGACTGAGCATAGACAGAATAGAAAGTACAGCAAGCGTTCCATCTTCAGCACAGGAAATCGCTATAACCTTTAAAAATGTAAGTTCTCACGCTGCTAAAATCATTGAACAGCAATGGACAGATGAATCTTTAGAACATACGCAAGAAGCGTTCGGAAGAACCCAATCAAATGCCACAATCTTAATGGGACTAATCAAGCATATTGTTCATCACCGAGGTCAAATTACCATTCTGATGCGTCAAGCAGGACTAAAACCCCCTGGAGTTTATGGGCCTCCAAAAGAAGATTGGGTTCATTTAGGTGTGGAAAACCCACCGCTTTAATAATATCAGGTAAATAAAAAAGAGGCTGTTCATAGAAAATACTATAAATTTTTTTTCTAGGCAGCCTTTACGTAAAACCTAATTAATCAGTTAGTACTTACTCTGAAAAAGTTTTTGAGTACTGCACAACACCTTGCATATTTTTTAATAATCCCTCTGTTAACTCTAAGGTCATAAAGAATTCTTCAGGCACGTCAAAATGTTCTTTCTTATCGCTGTATTCTTCATTTAAAAAAGCGTTTTTCACAACTTCTTCAGTTTTATTATATTCTTCAGTGAGTTCTTGTTTAATTAAGATATCCATAATTAGTATGTATATATTTTATAGTGTTATATTTTATGAGTCCACCTTTAATACATAATATTTGTAAATTTTTATGGTAAAATATACTATATATTGTTAAATTAGAGTGTGTGAAGAAGGGGTAATATCTGATGTTGAACGTATTATTTATATGTTTAGTAAGCTGCTTCATTATTTATATTGGGAAACGTGTATGGAAAAAAGGTAATACTAATTTCATTGCTGGGTATGGAAAGATATTTACACCTAAGGATGAAAAACAGCTCGCTAAAGGAATTGGCCTTATTATTATGTTATTTGGCTTTGAATCTATAATATTCCCCATTCTCTCTTTGTTTTTTGAAGGGATTGGCTTTTATTATGGATTGCTGGTTGTATTAAACTTCTTCGCTATATTTGGACTTATGATAAAGGATCAGGTGCAGGGAAAAGTCTAAGGAGGAGAAAAAGATCAATAAAAATATTCGACTTATGATTGGTTTACTCAGCACCATTATCCTGTGTTTTTATGGAATAAGAGGTTTATTCATACATGAAACAATACCATTTTCTTCTTACCTCTTTGCGGTAGGTGGAGCTATCTCCATCATTACTCTTATCTGGGAATTAAAAAAGAAAGATACTGCTTAAAAATGGAAGGAGTGATGATGTGAAAAGACGATGGATTTCCTGGTGGATAGCTAATATAATTTGGATCATACTTTTCGTCGTAGGCACAGCTGTTGTCTGGACAAGAGAAGTGGATGGAGCGGGTGTTACCCAAACACCAGAGCTAAAATTGTTCGCATTTATAGTGTTGCTAATTGCATTTATTTTCCCTTTGATTATTCAAGTTATATGGCTAATTATTAATTTTAAAACTAGTAAGCATGTACTATAGAAACTAGGAATGATGTTATGGAATAGAGAGGGATGATGTGTATGCAAAGCAAAAAGTGCTCTAAATGTGATTCAACTCTAATCAAAGCTCGTATTCAATCATCACCTGGTACAGTAGGTGTAAATAAAACACCGAGCAGCGTATTAAACAACAATCACAATTACAGTGAGTTAATACCTTATGTTTGTTCAAGCTGCGGTTATGTGGATTTTTATGGGGAGGAGCCTGGAAAGTTTGTTTAATAGAACTTTTAGGATTGTTCGTTTTCGAATACATTATGATACGTTACTGAACTTGGTATATCCTCTAATGTCGATTTTAATTAAAGGGCAAGGAAAATGATTTGCGGAGGCTGCTTATTATGAAGAGAACACTTAGTTTTCTGTCAGTAGTTTATTTAACCGTTCTAACTGCATGTAACCAAGAAAGTACAGGAATAAATATAGAGAGCTCTGCTATCATTGTGATAGTTGAAAATAAGGAATATAACGGAACAGAAGATAAATTAGATCAAACACAAGAAATAGGAGACCAAATAGGAACAATAGAAAAGAAAACTAAAGCAACTAAAATGCCGGCAGGTAATAATCAATCAAACTATTTTACAGTTGGTTCAGAAATCTATTCAGTAAAAGGAACAGAGGATTATATTATAGTTAAAGATAAAGATCATAAAAGTCAGTTAATGAAAAAGGTAGCCCAAAAAAGGTGAGTATTATTTAAGTTGACTACTTTATCTTTCAGAAAATACGTTCTATGTGAGCGTATTACATATATCAAAACCTAATTATAGTAAAACAAAAAAATTTTAAGAGGTTGAAAGTGAATAAAAAAATTCGATGGGGTTTAGCTAGTTGTATAACAATTATAGGGGCGTTAAGTATATATTTTTTGTTCTTTTCTTACGATAAGTTTTATGTAACGAAAGACGAGAATATGTTTAACACAAAGCTTTTAAGTGATACGTATGGAAATTATGAGTGCGTGGAGATGGCTGATCAAACAAAGTATGACTCTAAGAAATATTTTAGAGCCTTTGGTAAAACACAAAATGGTGATTTTATTTATGCTATTAAAGGTGATCCTAAGCATAAACAATTGCTGCTAGTTGAAAACACGGAGATGCCTATGTGGTTTTTATATTCTTGTCAATAAAGGTGCTAAAGTGTCTATAAAATCCATTATGGTAAATAAAGATGTTGCCTCATTTTTCTTTTGAAATATATTTCGAATAAAGAAGGGGCTGTGTTATGAAAAAGTGGTTATACTTACCTTTTATTCTATCTTTGGCTATTCTATGTGCAGCATGTTCAAGTTTAACTTGGGAGAAACAATATGCGGATTCTCCACTTAAGGAGTTATTGTCAGATGGAGAAGAATATTCTATTTTGGCAGTAGGTGAAGACATCGATCATCCAGAGGAAATAATGGGTTTAAATCTGGTTCGATATTTTTCCTCTTTAGAAGAAGTAAAGAATCAATATCCAGACTTAAAGGTAGAAGGCAGCCCTTTCTTTATTATTTTTAATGATAAAGAAGTCATTTTAAGAACTTCAGAATTAAACAAAGCGATACGTTTTATAGAAGAAAATTACTAGATACAAAAAATGTATAATAAGCTCCATTACGTCCATCTTCAGCATTCATTTCCAAATTAACTTCCTTCTCCAAATCTATTTTTTAACTAAACACTTAAAAACTAATAAAAGACACCAAGGAAACATAAAGCACCTTGGTGTTTTTACGTTTAATAATATCTCATATGACAATTATAAAATACAAAATATAACAAATATGATAACATATGTTTGTTGTTGTAGGATAAAAAATGTTTGGAGGAGAAATATGAAAAAGTTCTATCTGGGGTTGTTTGTTATTTGTGTGGTGTTTATCATTTCCGCTTGTTCAAAAACGGAATATGTAAACAATGTTGAGTACTTAAAATTACAAAAAGCAGAGGTAACGTTAACAGATGATAAAAAGATCGTTGGGGAAATGATAGTACCTGATAAAAAGAATAAAAGTAAACGTATCGTTCCAACGGAGTTACACTATACATTCACGATGGAAAATAAGTCTAATAATATTATGGCCCTCTCTGATTTTGCTAAAACAAACATTCGCATAGAACCAGATAAGGAGTTAGTATCAGCTGTAAAAGAAGCAATTGGTTCAAATATTTATAATATGGATAACAATAAGTTAGGTATTGGTATGAGTATAGGAGAAATTCCATCTAAAGGAACAAGTAAATTTACTCTTAGTTATACCTTAGGAGCAAAGGAAAAAAATAATGAATTACCTCTTTTGCCAGCTGAAGAAAAACTAAAAAAGCTACAGGCTAATGCATTAAAAGGCACACTCATTATCTCTCAAGATGACAAGGACATTGCGGAGTTCAGGTTAGATTCAAGACAATAAACATGATTTCAAGTGTAAATAAGCGAATAATCCACTTACTCTGGCAACATACGGAGTTAGTGGATTATACTTTTATATTTAAGCGCTTTTATGTGACAGCTTTTTTTGCGTGTGAGATTAGTTTTAATCATTTAGTCACGATAAGCGCTCGAATAATTTCATTCCAATAGTATTTGAAGTTTTTTTCGCTGGTATCTTTTTTCGCTAGACTCATTGATTCCTTCGTATTTTCTTTTTTTATAGACATTATGATTTCCCCTTATCTCTTTATATTTAGTATGTTGTGGTTTGATTTACCATATTTTATAATGAAATTAGCAATCATTACAGATGAACATTACGATTGAATCAATCGAAATATCCGATTATATAGAGGTGAGGAAAATCGAAATAAAACAACTAATTACATTTAAAACAGCTGCAGAAAATTTAAATTTTACCTATACAGCTAAAGTTTTAAATTTTGCTCAATCAAGCGTTACCGCTCAAATAAAAGCGCTTGAAAATGAACTTGAAACGCCTTTGTTTGAACGTTTAGGGAAGCGCTTAGTTTTAACAGAGGCGGGTAGAGAATTTAAAAGATACGCTGATAAAATGATTCAATTGACTAAGGAAGCCAAAAACGCTGTAAGTGGAGTGGAGGAGCCTGCGGGTACACTTATTATTGGATCTTCTGAAAGCCAGTGCACGTATAGGTTACCTCCAATATTAAAAGAGTTTAAGGATCAATTTCCAAAGGTTAAAATGATTTTTAAGCCCATTTACTCTCACACACAAACAAGAGCGCAGCTACTAGACGGTACTCTTGATATCGCCTTTACAATGGAGCCTATTCAGCATCATGATGCAAATTTACATACACAATGTCTTGTTGCAGAAGACTTAAAAATTATTGCTTCTCCTCAGCATCCTTTAGCTGATAAAACGGATATCTACTTAGAAGAGCTTGAAAATGAGACTCTTTTATATACTGAGTCGGGTTGTTCATATCGGGTAGTATTGGAAAACTTGTTTCGCGAGGCAGGTATTTGTACATCAACTAAATTTGAATTTGCAAGCGTGGAAGCTATTAAGCAATGCGTCATGCTGGATTTAGGTATTGCCATATTGCCCGAAGTAGTAGTAAAAGGAGAGCTTGAGAAAGGCATATTAAAAGAATTGGCTTGTACTAAAGTTGATACGCCTCTTTATACACAAATGTTTTGGCATAAAGATAAATTTATGTCTCTTCCTTTACAATCTTTTATTCAATTGGCTTGCAGTACTTTTGGTTTAAATTATATAGGTATCCAAAGTGAAAAACTCTAGGTACGTTAATTATGCTGACTAAAGAATTACACAGGATATATAAAATAATCTGATGTCTTTCCCAATAAGATAAAAGGTGAAGGAAATCTTCATTCCTTCACTAATATATAGATGAACCTTAATAAACTAGATTTTAATTGGTGAAATCTGAGTTAGGAGTTGATCTAATTTGAAAATGCAAGTAAATCAAATTGAACTAAATGGTTTAACATTTCAGTATCGAGAGGCGGGTGAAGCTTCGGCACCCGCCATTATTGCACTTCACGCTTTGGGAATGAGCGCAGAGTCTTGGGATGAAGTAGCAGCTGTATTAGGGAAGGAATATCGGTTTCTAGCTTTAGATCAGCGAGGACACGGTGGAAGTGAAAGAAGCGGTACCTATGCGTTTGAACTTATGTGCGATGACTTGCTTCAGTTTGTAAATGCGATGAATTTGGAGAGCTTTACGTTGATTGGGCATTCTATGGGTGGTACGGTGTCCTATCTTTTTTCTGAAACATTTCCAGAAAGGGTAGATCGATTGATTGTTGAAGACACTCCTCCACCTTTTACAGGAGAAAAGTTCGAAATTCCTGCCAAACCGCCTGGTCCTTTATCGTTTGACTGGGAGGTTGTACCTTCAATTCTTCAACAGTTAAACAACCCCAACCCTAAATGGTGGGGAAGTCTTACAGAGATAATTGCACCTACTCTCATTATAGGAGGAGGATCCAGCCATATTCCTCAAGATAAATTGCAGGAAGTTTCTAAGCGTATTCCAAATTGTAAATTAGTAACGATAGAAGGGGCTGGACATGAGGTGCATGCAGGAAACTTATCCGCTTTTTTAACTGCTGTGAAAAGCTTCCTTGCTTCGTGACTTTCTGGAGCTTTTATTTAATTTGAAAGTTTGGTTAAGTAAATAGAAAACAAATAAAGAGCCTTAAATAAGGCTCTTTATTTGTTCTTATTCTTTTACGATAGGAACATTCTTAAAAAATTGTTCTCGAATAGTTGCCGATTTAACTGCTTTATTAATCTTCTCTTTATTATTATCTATAAATTGCTGTGCGTTTTCTTTATCAAATAACTCATTGCTACTTGGTAAAGTTTGAATGTTTTTGGAAATGAATTGTTTCATTTCTTGTCTAGATACTGAGAATTTCTGATCATCTATTTTAAAACTGTACCCTTCAGAATTAGGTATTAGTATCGTTAAATAAATAGCATTATAAAGAAAGTTTTTCTCTAGTGTATCCCTACCGTCGAGCCAATATTTTAATATTTCATCTTCTGATAAAGAGTCCTCTTTAGTACCATACATTATTTTTGGTGTTTTATTATGTAAATTAATTTCTTTAAACGTTTCTCCTCCAGGCAATGCTCTTACAATAGCTACTACGTTAGAATTATCTCCAACATAAGTTCCACTGTGGTCTTTAAGATCTTTTACATCAACAGTGTTAATGCTTGTGAATTCTTCTTTTGAAGAACAGCCGGTTATACCTACAAGGATTAATAAGATTAAACAAAAAAGTACCTTAAAATATTTCATAAAAACCTCCATTTTCTTACTTTAATACCCTTATGTGGATATTTCGCGAATTATCAGTGTATCGTAAATATGATGTTTTGAAAAGATGTAGGTACTTTTGTACAAAATACCCTTTGCTATAGGAAAAGTTTTATCTACTGTAAGTAGAAGGAAGGAACTTTGAAACATGAAAAGACCGCAAAGCTTTCTTAAAAAAGCGCTTTGAAGTCTGCATATCTCATGTTTTGATTTTAGGAGCTAATCCTTACAATTGATTTGATGATTTGTTCCCAGTCTTCGCTATGAACTTCATGTCCTGTACGATCAAGAGCTATTAAATTAGCATGAGCAATAGCTTTTGCAAGAGCAAGTCCATGTTCGTATGGGAGTGCCGGATCTTCTGTTCCATGAATAATCAGTGTAGGTATAGTAATTTCACTCAATCTGTCATAATATTGGCCTCCTCCTTGAAGCAAAGCATGGTTAAATCTACTTGGCAGCTGTTTGGCGCGGGCAGCTTCTCTTTCTGCTAGCTTATACATTCTTTTCTCTTCATAAGGTTTTGTTCCACTTAAAATTTTCCATCCACCTGCAAGGTAGAGAACAGTCTCCTCTTGATTTGACCAGTCTATGGAAGCACTCTTCTTGTGGTAATCAAGTATCCGCTGATCCATTGGGGGCAATTTTTCCGCCTCCGTTCCAAATACGCTTGATGCAATTAAAGTAAGGGAGTCTATGCGATCCGGATATCTAAGAGCAAGGATTTGTCCTATCATCCCGCCCAAAGACATTCCCACAATATGAGCTTTGTCTATAGAGTAAGCATCTAAAACACCAATTGCATCGTCAGCCATATCCGTTATTGTATAGTTAGACGTACCGGGTGGATAAGTGGTAGATCGCCCTAAATCACGATGGTCGTAACGAATAACAAATCTCTCATGTTCAGCGAGGCGAAGACAGAAGTCTTCATCCCACCAATCTAACGAAGACATTGCTCCCATTATTAAAAGTACAGCAGGATTCTTGGGGTTTCCAAAACTTTCTGTACAAATCTCAACGTTATCAATTTTTATTATCTCTTCATTCATTCGTGTACCTCCTTTTAAGTGTTAGAGAAATGAAAAGCAGTCCTTTATTCAGTTCTCTAACATAGGGATATTTCCTTTTAGAATTTTATTTAGGAAATCGATTATTCTACCTATCTCTTTATCTTTTTACTAAAAAGTAAAATATAACGTTCTTGAAAATGTAACTAAGGAAAGAGCCTAAACTTGTTGGAGACTAGGGGGATTCAGCTTTTGCTGTCTGAAACATGTTGATAAGGCAGGAAAGTTGAATGCATGTATGGAAAAATACTTATGTGAGGTGAAATAAGAATGAATGATTACTATGGAGAAAATACCTTTTAAACTTTAATTACATTTTTTCATTTATTACAACTTGATAGATTAATATACATATACGGGATTGCTGAATTCGTGTGCTATTGATAAGCATATGAATTCAACGTTCTCATGAGGAGATGCTTTATGAAGCAGTTAATAAATAAAATTGCAATTGTTACTGGTGCTAGTCGGGCAAAAGGTATTGGTACTGAAATATGCAGGGAATTAGCTAGAGAAGGCGCAGATATTTTTTTCACTCATTGGTCAAAGTATGATCGTTTAATGGATTATTTTAATGAGGATGATTTTAAATGGTCGAAACATCTTATGGAAGAGATTCGCAGTCTGGGAGTGCGATGTGAATCAATGGAATTGGATTTATCGCAACCCGATGCACCAAGAAAGCTGCTTGATGAAGTTCAAAACAAACTAGGTTCTCCATCAATCCTTGTAAATAATGCAACACATTCCGTGGACGTAGATTTTCGTTCTATAGATGCTGATATGCTTGATGCTCATTATAACGTGAATATTAGAGGGACGTGTCTTTTGACTGTTGAGTTTGCACGTCTAATCGAAGGTAAGCATGGCGGTCGAATTATTAATATGGTTTCAGGTCAAGATAAGTCACCTGAGCCTGGGAATTTGGCTTATGTTGCAACAAAAGGGGCTGTTTCTACGTTTACTAAATCAGTTGCTATTGAATTAGCACCTCTTAAAATTACTGTTAATGCTGTAGATCCTGGACCAACTAACACTGGCTGGATGAGCAGTGAGTTAAAGGAAGAGCTACTGCCAAAGTTCCCAATGGGTCGACTTGGTGAGCCCCGGGATGCCGCAAAATTAGTTATCTTTTTAGCAAGTGAAGAATCAGAATGGATTACCGGACAAATTATTCACTCAGATGGAGGCTTTTGGTGATTTAACACAGTAGCGGTCTTCCACTTTTTAGCGGATTTTTGTATGAAACAAGCAGTTAAAAGGATCTTCGAATGAAGATTCTTTTTTATAATGTAACGTAATATAACGATAACCGATTTTCTCCACTTTATTAGTCAGTCCCAAAGGATTGTTGATGGGCTACAAAAGAAAAAGTACGGACTTTTCTAAATCAGTAGTAAAATGAGATATTTCATTTATGACGAATGCTTTATCATTTTCACTTATTGATGACAAATAGGATATATTCAGGGGGAAGGTTTATATGTCAAGCTTTGAGGACGAAGAAGTGCTAACAGGAGGGAATGTCTCTAACGTTTATCGCTCGGGAGATACTGTACGACGAGAATTAAAATCAGATAGTCATAAATTTCATAAACTATTAAAGCATTTAGAGAACAAAGGTTTTAGTTATGCACCAAAATTTTTAGGCATTGATGAAAAAGGGAGAGAGGTCTTGTCATTTATTGAAGGTGAAGCTGGTAATTATCCCTTGAAGAAATATATGTGGTCTGATGATGTTTTAATAGAAATAGGGAAAATGCTCCGTCTTTATCATGATTCAGTGAGTGATTTTTCATTTGATGACAGCTGGAAATCAATAGATCACACTCCTAAACCATTTGAGATACTATGTCATAATGATTTTGCCATATACAACATCATTTTCAAGCACGAAAGACCAGTAGGCATCATTGATTTTGATGTTGCTGGGCCCGGTCCAAGAATTTGGGACATTGCTTATACTCTTTATACGTGCGTCCCTTTAAGTAGATTTTATCTTTCTTACACAGGTGAGAGGATTTATTATAATTCATTGCAGCATGCTCAACATATAAACCGAAGAGTGAAATTATTTTTTGAATCATACGGCGAAGAATTACAAGAAGGTTATTTGGAAGTGGTATTGCTGCGATTAGAGGGGTTATGTAAAACAATTACAAGAAAAGCCAGTGAAGGCGACAGTGTGTTCCAAAAAATGATAGGCGAAGGGCATCTTGAACATTATCAAAATGATATTAAATTTATTCGTGAACATAGGAGAGAATGGGTTTAAGGATAAGTTTTAATTAAAGAAACAACACATTTTTATTAAAAAGCGTGTCTTTAACACCCTTTATGTAAATGATGGTTGTTATTCTTTGTAGAGGAGCACTTGTTATGCGAATTATTAATATTAGAGAACAGGTAGAGTACAAAGATAAAGCTATTGAATATATTCAGAGTAAGTGGGCGAGTAAAGAGAATTTAAGACTTTATGAAGACTGTATTATGCATAGCTTAAAGACAAATAGTTGTCTTCCAGTTTGGTACTTGTTAGAAGATAAAGGAGAAATTATCGGCTGTGCAGGGCTTATCACCAACGATTTTATAAGTCGAATGGATTTATGGCCCTGGGTGTGTGCTCTTTATATTGAAGAAAGTTATCGAGGTAAATCCTTAGGTGAGCAACTTCTTTTAAAGTTGAAAGAAAATACGAAAGATGCCGGATTTGATAATCTTTATTTATGCACTAACCACGTTGGATACTATGAAAAGTATGACTTTATATATATAGGTGATGGTTATCATCCATGGGGGAGTAGTTCAAGAATCTATAGGGCTAATTTAATTAAACTGTGATTGTATTTAATAGATTAACTATTAATTTTTATTTGAAATGTTTTTAACTGTTTCAATCAGTGAATAGCGGGTATAGGTTGATTATACAAGCGTAGTGCCCCCCAGGAACATGCATGTATATTTCTTTTTCTTACTTACCCTGTTTGAACCCTCCTATTGTGGCGGGTTCTTTTTTTGTGTTTAAAAGATACAACTTTTTAGACTATATATACCGGACACCTCAATCTCGCTCTATAGTAGATAATTTTCGAAGAGGAGATAAAATTCAAGTTTTTTCTGGTGGAAGACAGCTTGATGGCAATGGTACGTTTATTCGAGCAGAAGGCGGATGTTTAGTATGGGAAGATAATTCAGGTAATAGAAATACGACTAGTTTAGAAAGTATCAGCGTTCGCAGATTAAGAAAACGTAGTTGCTAATCTTTTGGACAGGCTCTGATTTTATATAAATAAAAAAACACCTTCAAGCTGAAAACCGGGTATGGGGTACCGAGCAATCACTTGGAGGTGTTTTTTCTCATGAAAAACTGGTGATTTCGTTTTGAATGTATTCATTAGTTAGCATTTTTAGAAATTAAATATTGATAGTTGCTGCCTCACTAGTGGTACATGAGCTAATTTATATAAAAGCGACTTACTCAGTTTGTAAGGGGAAAAGTAACTTTAATCTCTGTTCCAGCATGTTCTTTGCTTTGTATATCAATTTCTCCTTTATGGAGGTTCACAATATTTTTAGCAATAGCTAATCCGAGTCCACTTCCTCCTGAATCCCGTTTGCGGGCTTTGTCTACCCGATAAAACCTTTCAAAAACATGAGATTGTTCTTCTTCTGGTATGCCAATGCCATAATCTTTTATTCGGAGAATCGCTTTATACTGATTACTTTTCAAAAAGACCTCAATTACATCAGTACTATACTTTATAGCATTATCTAAAAAGATAATGATCACTTGTTTCAGCTTCAATTCATCTCCCTTGATGAAAATGGAGTGGGAATTTTTATGCAGAATAATAGGTCGGTCATAAACTTGCATGAACTGAGTTACAAGGGCTGTGCTGAGAGAAACAAGGTCAACTGATTTTATATCAACAGGTTCGGAGTCCTCTAATTCAGCTAAACTTAATAGTGTTTTAGTCAAATTTTTCATTCTATTTGTTTCTAAATAAATAGCCTCAATTGTTTCTTTTGCTATTGTTTCGTCTTGTGTGCCATGCCTTCTAAGAATCGTAATAAAACTGCTAATAACAGTCACAGGTGTTTTTAACTCATGAGAGGCATCGGAAATAAATTGCCTTTGTTTATCTGAGTTTTCCTTCAGTTTGCTAATCATACGGTTAAATGTAGCTGCCATTTTGTACACTTCATCTTTTGTTTCAGTTTGTATACCAATCTTTTTCAGCATTCCACTTTGTTCAATATCTTCCATTGTAGAGATCATTGATACAATAGGCTTCATAATGATAGCTGATAGCCATCTGCCAGCTAGAAAAGAGAGAAGAACAGAAACAATGGTAACAGTCCCCATTATGGACAAAATAATATCTTTGCGGCTTTCTAGTCCTGATAACCGCTCACTTATTTCTAACGTGCCGATTACTTTGTGATTCTGATGAATCGGTACGTGAACTACTAAATTTTGGTGTTCTTGAAAAGGTCTAAGTTCAAAGTTCTTTTCTGTTGAAAAAGTAGGGGAGATTTTCTGAACAAGAACTTTGTCGTTAGTGACTTGATTAATAGTTGTAGAGTTCGGCCCAACGATTCGAATAAAAGAGTGACTAGGCATGTAAGAGTTTAAAAGGTTTTTGTCTAGTTTTAAGGATTTGGAAATGTGGTATTTTTTCAACATTTCACTCGCATTTTTGAAGACTAAGTGTGCTTCCATATTAACGGTCGTTTTCATAAACAAGAAAAATACAATCGTATTTACAATGAGCAAGCTGACTAACAGAGAAACTGTAATAAACAAGTTAACCTTGGTCGTAATTTTCATATGGTTCCTTTCTTATCACATATCCTACTCCTCTGACGGTGCGAATCAAGGGAGAGTTAATCTCTTCTTCTATTTTCTTTCTCAAATGTCCAATATACACATCTACTACGTTTGTTTCTCCTTCATAATCGTAGCCCCAAACGGTCAAGAGGATATTTTCTCTGCTCAGTACGATATTTTGATTTTTTAGTAAATAAACAAGCAAATCATATTCTTTCGGGGTTAGTATAATCGTTTTGTTTTTTCTTATGACTTCTCTGGTCTCTAAATTCACAGATAAATCTTCTATTGATAAATGAACATCTTTTTTTTCAGTAACTTCTTGAATGATAGCTCCATGGCGAAGACTATTGCGCACCCTAGCTAATACTTCTTCTATTTCGAAGGGCTTGGTGATGTAATCATTTGCTCCATGATCTAGTCCCATCACTTTATCTAACGTAGTGTCACGGGCTGTCAAAAGAATAACAGGGAGGTAGGCGTTCTTTTTTCTAATTCTTCGAAGGACTTCGATACCGCTAAGTTCTGGAAGCATAACGTCTAATAAAACTAGATCAATGCTATTATGTAAAGCAGCTTCAAGGCCGCTTTTTCCTTCATGCTCTACGAATACTTTGTATCCTTCATGTTCAAGCTCAATTTGAAGAGCTCGTGCAATCATTTCTTCATCTTCAACGATTAAAATACGGTTTTGCATGCAGCTTCTCCTTTCCCGTCGTTCAAAATATAATAAATGCCATTTGGACAAGATAAGTTCCTGTTTAGTTTGATTTTCTTTTTAGTGAACCGCTATAGACTAATACCTTTCATAAGACGGAAGGTTTCAAGAAGTAAAACGTTTAACCCTAGCCATACTCCCCCAAATACATATCCTGCTGCAATATCGCTGGGATATTGTATGCTCAGGTACAAACGACTAATCGCAATAAGCAATAAAATAAGAATGGCTGCTATTGGTGCTAATGTAGGAGTCCATAATCTTTTAGAGTGTCGAACCAGCATAAATACAGCAAACCCATAAACAACAAAAGCCATCAAAGACTGCTCGCTTGGAAAGGTGTATGAAAGCTGTTCTATCAACGACTTTCTAATAGGGGAGAAATGGCGGAAAATTCGTCTTAGGCTTTCTTCGTATAGCTCTCCTCCGCCTGCAACAGCTACCAGAGATAATAATTCGATTTTTTTATCTCTGCCTTTCCATAAAATCCATACAAGTGTAAAGACAATTAATGCCACTAGAACTTGCCTGGATCCCAGCATGAAAAATATCCGCATTGATACATTCCAATCTTTATTAAAAAGGGCTGTTATTAATAGACTCGTTATTTTGTTAAAATCTCCAAACTCGTTTGCGATAAAGTCTTGCGTCATTCCAATCATAAGCAGAATAAACCCTAATGTTACTAATGCTGTAAATATAAAAACAAGACCTGCCCGTTTCCGCGTATGAAACACATTTACTATCCACTTGAGACAATTAATTGCTATCTTTTTAATCGTTACTTTGAACTTTTTATAAATGTAAATAGCAACGAACAAACTTACAGCTACAATCATCCCAATGATAAAGTACTTCTTGATAGAATGATGAAACTGTTCCCACTGAGGTCCTAATAACTTTCCTAGAGTAATAAATGTGGTGACCCAAAGAAATGATCCGCTATAGGCGTACAGTGCATACGTACGAAAAGGAAGCCGAGTAATTCCTGAAAAATATCCTGTAATATGTCTAATAACTGGGAGGAAATAAGCAATAATCAACAGTTTGTTTCCATGTACACTAAACCATTTTGACATTCTTTCAATTCGCTCTGGCCCCATATGAAGAGTTTTTCCGTATTTATCAAAAAAAGGAGTCCCTAACTTATAACCAACTCCGTAGGCTATGGTCATTCCAACCATACTCCCCATACCAGCCACCAAGATACTTCCCACCCAGCTCAAATGTCCTTGAAAGGCAAGAACCCCAGCGTAGCCCATGAGCAGCTCCCCTGGAAGAGGAAGAGCAAGAAGTTCCAGCATCAATGCTAGAAACAGCACGATATATCCGTATTGATTTATATAAGATGTGATAAAATCCATGGTTTGTCCTTCTTTCATAGTATGTATTTACCTAAAGCACAGTTAGTAACTTGAATTTTATTGAAAATAGGAGAAGTGAAAAGAGTAATTTCACCTTTGTTTTTTTAATGTAGCACTATTTATAAAAAAAATTGGATTTTTCATTGATTTTTAATGTTATTTTTAGCCTATTTTTAATTACAAAACGTAGACTGAAAATGTGCTATTTGAAAGCTCAACTTAAGACTGTATGTTTTTCTAATAAATAGTGTAAGAAATTCCTAAACAATCTATGTAACGAAAAAGAAGAAAAGATACACCACACAAATTGATTAAAAAGGCTAAATACCCGGTATTAATTTTTTATCATGTTTACCCTTTTATTAGTAGAGTAATTTTTTACTCGTATAAACAAGAGAACAAAAAGGTACGTGAAACAGCCCAGGCTTTACCACATTGCAAAAGCATAAAAACTACAAGGAGGGAAAGTCATGAATAATCGCGAGAAAGATAAATACCTCATTCTTTCCGCTACATTTGGAGAGGGACATAAACAAGTGGCAAATGCCATAAGCGAGGCAGTAAATGAGATGGTTGCTGATGCTGAGCCTATTACCATGGATATCATGGAGTGGATTCATCCCACCCTCTATCCAATCAGCCACTATATTTATAAAAAAAGCATTAAGAAGTTTCCTCAAGTGTATAGCTTTTTGTATAAAAAAACTCGTGTAAAAAATTCGTTTTCCGTTAAGCTAAATTCGATCTTTTTATCGGGCATGCAAGCTGTGCTTAAAATCATACAGGATATAAAACCGAAAGTAGTGGTTAGTACCTATCCATTTGCCGCCGGGATTATATCAAGATTAAAAGAGCAAGGGTTAATTGATATTCCAGCGGTAACCATCATCACAGATTATACGGATCATTCTTATTGGATTCATCCCTCTACAGATCAATATGTGGTAGGGTCTGCTCGATTGCGTGATCAATTAATTGTGTTAGGGGTAGAGGCAGACAAAATTAAAAACACTGGAATACCTGTACGGAAAAGATTTATGGATGTTCTTCCAAAAGACCTTCTCTTAGATAAATATATGATCAATCCAAATATGTTCACCCTGCTCATCATGGGAGGGGGAGACGGATTTTTTGGAAAAGGAATTTCAACCTTTAAGGCATTAGAATCAATTTCCACACCGATTCAACTTTTTATAGTATGTGGTAAAAATAAGAAATTAAAAACACAATTAGAATGGGAATTAAAAGACTCGAAGCATGACGTGAGAATTTTTGGATACTGTGAAAAGGTTGAAGAATTAATGGCTATTTCAGATTTAATGATCAGCAAGCCTGGAGGAGTGACAACCTCTGAGGCAATGGCGATGGATTTGCCAATACTGCTTTATCATTCGTTACCAGGACAAGAAGAAGACAATGCAGAGTATTTATGTCGTTCGGGATTCGCACTGTCTGTAAAGTCAGAAAAAGAGTTAATTGCGCAAATTGAAAATCTTGTCTGCGATTCAGCACCTTTAAGATGGATGAAACAAAGAATGAAAAAATATCAAACCAAAACATCATCCATAGACGCTCTCCATGTCATTACCGAAGCAGCAAGACGCGGTCCATTACGTAACGTAACAGATAGTAGAACGATACAAAAGCAAAAGGAGATAGAGGTGAGTATATAATATGGAGTTCATGATTTCTGCTATTATTTTTTTTATTTTATTATACACCGTTATTCCGTATTTCTTATCACGTGGTCTAGGAGTGAACGTAGTTAAAAGAGGAAGGGATTTATCTAAAATTGCTTTTACGTTTGATGATGGTCCGAACTCTATTTATACGCCGATACTTCTTGATTTATTGAAGAAAAATGAGGTGAAGGCAACCTTTTTTGTGGTCGGTACTAAAGCAAAAAAGTACCCTGAACTGATTCAGCGCATGCATAATGAAGGGCACTTAATCGGAATTCATAACTACGTACATCACTCCAACTGGTTTATGTCGCCTTGGAAAGTTAGAAATGGACTTAAGAATACAGCCAAGGTGATTAAATCTATCACTGGAGTCACACCTATTTATTATCGGCCCCCTTGGGGAATGCTCAACCTTTTCGATTTTATGAGAAGAGGTAAATATAAGATTATTCTATGGTCAATCATGGCGGAAGATTGGCGAACCTCTGGCGGAAGCGAAAAGATTAGACAACGCCTGGCCAACATAAAAGGCGGGGACGTCATTTTGCTGCACGACTGCGGAGATACGCTCGGGGCAGAATCTGAAGCTCCAAGAAACACAATTAATGCGTTAAAAGATGTATTAAAAACAGTGCAAACAAAAGGATTCACTTGTGTCCGTGTTGATGAATTGGTAGAAAAGCTATAGGTAGTAAGAGGATTATCTTTATTAAAGCTTGCGAATGGAATTTTAATTCTTGTTATTACCGTAACTAAATATCTTGTCTGTTATAAAAAAGAACCTCTATTTTAAAGAGGTTCTTTTTTATGGTCAGTAAAAATATATGGTAATATAATCATATATTGGTTATATTTATAATTTAGTGATTTTTAAAATCTGTGTTGAATCAACAGTCAATTTAAACGAAATCTATGAAAGTAGGGTAGTTCTTGAAAAAAGTTATTTTGAAATTCTTTGTATATTTTTTAATCTTCTTTGGAGGAAACTTAATGATTAATATTCTGTTTACCTCTAATTTTGATCTTTTAACAGCATTTTCAACCGCTTTTGGAGTTTCCTTTGGGATTGCTATCTTTGAGTATTATACACATAAAAAAGGCAAGGTAGCATAAGGTGCAGTGCTTTTCACCCAATACATAAAAGATTTTATTAGAAACTTAAATGTCATAGTATTAAATTATAAAAATTTTGAGGTTTAAGATGGGAAATTCGTTGAATTACATTTATTTTTTTATTGCCATTTTAGTTGGCTTGTACTTTTTTATCACCAATAAACACTCCAGAAAGCCACTATTCATGTTGTTACTATCGATGCTTTTATTTTATAGCAGCGCGTATTTCTTTTACTATAAGACTTATCCAATTAACTTACTCAGTACATTATCCATACTTGTGCTTTGGTGGATTATCCTTTTATTGCTAAGAGAGATTTACTCTAGAGAAGAAAATATTTTCTGGAATCTTTGTTTAATCTACGTAGCGTTATACCACTCTTTGCATTATGTTTTTGATTCATTGGCTCAAAAGAACTTTTTGTATGGATTTATCTTTTATTTTTATACAAATGTAGGATTACTTCTGCTTGGCTTGTACTATTTCTTAAGAGTCTATAAAAATAGAACCGTACATTAGAATGAAAAAAGTTCTTTGGAGATCAATGTCCACAATTCTTGTGGAGTTAAATTTTTATAACAGATTGCTTTGCAGAAAATCAATTATTTTTCATCATTTAATAAATATTATTAAATCTCATGGACACCTTGTATATTTTTATATTATTTACCGCACTTTAAAAGAAAAAGGTGAGGCTGATATAATGGCTAAAATAATTCCATCCTTATGCATTTTGCTCGGGGCTTATATTCTTATTGTATTCATCGACGTTTTTCAGGGAAACTATATGTTTCAATCGTTTTATAACATAAAACAATATTTTGTAATTGCCCGTGGGGAAGATTATTTTTTAGTTATTTTATTTGCTTTGATATTCCTTACTGTTAGCATTTTTCCTGTTTTAAAAAAACAATAGCCTCCCTTGTCATGAAAGGGCAGGCTTTATTTTTTGTTTTATATATGCTGTAATCAGCAATAGGATAGGAATTGCTATATGAAAAGGGAGATGCAATAAATAAGGAACAATTTTGAGTCCTTCATTTATATGAGCTTGGTAACTAGGAGCAATCATCAGTGAGTAGAAAAAAATAACACCGCCAATTAAATAAATGTTTGTAACAGAAGGTTTCATTCGAAACAAATCACCTGCGCCAATCACTGCACAAAAGAAATAGATGGTTATTTTAACAAAACCTAAAATGACCATGAGAATAAGAATAAAGGTATCCAGTCTTTGAATAAAACTAGCTATGTTAATGTAACTCACAGCTGTCAGAGCCGGGAAAGAGGATCTTAAAACAGTCTCTGGTCCGAGTACACACAAAAGAATAATTGAATTAATGGTTAAGACAATCCCTCCTATTATAATGGCGGATAACCCAATTGGTGCAGCCTGATTTTTTTTATTCAAATAAGGAAGAATCATAGTAAAGGTAATCAATTCCCCGAAAGGGACAGTAATGCCAAGAGGGACTAACTCTTTGCCTATGTTTCCCCATCCATTTGCTAATACGGGTTGAAGGTTCTCCACCTTGATATAGCCTCCCACTACATACAAAACATTTAATATAAAAAGAGTCAGTAAAATAACAACAAAACATAAGCATGTAACTCGTGCGAATGCTTCTATTCCTAAGTGAATACTATAAATTAACACAAAGGTCATGCACATGCCCAGCGTAATAATCGATGTAACATAGTAAGAAGAGCTAATTAGTAACTCTTCAAAATCACGTAGTACTCTGGAAGCAATATAAACAAAATATATAATATAACAAAAGCTGATAGCACTGCCTACGTATTTACCCCAGATTTTAATGAGATAGCCGGTCAAAGGCATATTAGGGTATCTCTTATATAAGGAGATATAGACTAAATACAGTATACATCCAAAAATAGTAGCCAAAAGGGGGACTATCCATGCATCTTGCTTGGCGGCCTTTCCGATATCTAAAAGCAGCGTACTGCCTAATATAAAGATAAACATCATACAAAATAATTGAAACCCGTCGATTTTTATTTTAGTCAATGCTTTTTCAGCTCCTCATCTAATTTACTTCATAAGGATTTGTCCGCATTCCGGTATTTACAATACTGACGTTCACATTCATCGATACCTTCGCACTTGAAAATAGATTCTCCCAATTCTGTTTATGCTGACGCCAATAACTAGGGTTGGTTCGAGACAAGCTATCACCAAAGCCAAATATATCTGCCTTTTCTTTTTGTGCGATGCGAATAGTTTTTGTGATTTCCTTTTGTAATTCCTTTTGGACTTCTTTTTCCAACTCTTTCAATACCTTAGGGTTGTTTAAATCCTTTTGGCATGATGTTTCCGTAATTTCTCCCACGACGTTCAAATCTGTATGAATGAAAGGTTGCCCACGGCGGATTGCTGTTTTTATTTGGCCTTTTATTCCAGTCGCTGTAACTGTGATATTCTCATTTATATTACAAGGGAAAACAAGGGCTGTGCTTTTCACT
The DNA here is from genome assembly GCF_028369225.1 of Priestia sp. AB. Lineage (NCBI taxonomy): Bacteria > Bacillati > Bacillota > Bacilli > Caryophanales > Bacillaceae > Priestia > Priestia sp. AB. Next base: position 87,299 of record NZ_JAQMYN010000002.1, on the reverse strand, counting down.
TCAGACGTAACAAGTTGAACGGATCGAGCCTCATCGCCATCCAGCCATCGAACTAATTTTCCTTTTCTAAACATGGCTAATCCTTTTACCTGCATAGCACTTGGGCTGGTATTCTCTAAATTGCCTGCTTCCTCTGCCTTCTGAGAGGGCTTGTCAATGTTGATTCCAGGAAGAGATAGATCTTTTCCCTCACTCAAAAGCATAGAAATAACTTCATATCCTTGTACATTACTAACTATTCCATACATTTTTTGATTGTTCTGGCTGGTACTTAGGATACTTTTGACTGGAGTAACCTCAAAAGGTTCAATCACACCGAGCAATTTCTCAGCAGTCCCATCACGTGCAATAAAAACTGGAATACTTGTACGGGCTTGTTTGCCTCGATCCAAAGCATCAAATAATAAGCTAAGGTCATTTCTTGCTAATTTTTCACCTATAATGATAAGCGAAAGATGTGAAGTGATATGTTCTCTTGGAATAACGACGGAGGCTTTTTTTAATGCCTCTACTAGTGTTTTGGCAGTTACTGTATAGTTAATGACAGGAAGACCCTGTCCTCCTGTCGAACTGCCTTGTGACAAACCGCTTGGGTTAATAATCTGATAGGTTACTTTATAGGGTTCTTCCGAATTTTTATTCTCATCAATTCCCATTCCTATAATAACCCCTATTTGGTTTAATTCTCGGTAATTCGAACATCCTGAAACGCATAAACAAATGCTAGCAATCCATAAAAGCAAAAGATAAGTTTTCATTTTCTATCCTCATTCATCTTTATACGACGTCTATTTATTTTGATGTTTTTTCAACAGAGATGGTAAAGAGAATCGAACTAAAGTATCCTTTTGCTCTTTAAAATCAAAGGGGGCAAAAGGTGAAAAGTAGGGGACACCGAAAGATCTTAGACTGCTTATATGAAGCCATATACATAAGGTCATAAGCAAAATTCCATATAAGCCAATAAATGCTGAAATTATAATCAAGATAAATCGAAAACCACGGGCCGCATTGACAATGCTAGTAGATGGCAGTGTAAAATTGCTGATGGCAGAAATAGCAACAATGATCACAATAGCAGCTGATACAAAACCTGCTTCTACAGCTGCTTGTCCTAAAATCAGTGCTCCTACAATGGAGACTGCTGGTCCGATTGCTCTAGGCATTCGGATTCCGGCTTCTCGCAACATCTCAAAAGCTAGTTCCATCACTACCATTTCTACAATTGCTGGAAAAGGAACTCTTTCTCTTTGCGCCATTAAGCTGACCATTAATGTGTTTGGAATAAGTCCCTGATGATGCGTAATCAATGCTAAATAGATAGCAGATGCATACATAGAAAGAAAAAAAGAACCAAATCTTAGTATCCTTAAAAAGGAAGAAATATAATAATTCTGATAATAATCTTCGGGAGACTGAAAAAATTGAGAAAAAATAGCAGGTGCAATTAATACAAAAGGTGTTCCTTGTACAATAATAGCAATTCGACCTTCTAATAAATTTCCTACAACGGCATCAGGTCGTTCCGTATTTAATAGAAGTGGAAAAATAGTGGTCCTATCATCCCGGATAAATTCCTCAATATAGTTCGACTCAAGGACCCCATCTACCTTAATCTCTTTTAAACGTTCTTTGATTTCCTCTACAATACGTTCATCTGCATTCCCTTGAATATACATGATTCCTATATCTGTTTGGGTTACGCTTCCAATTTTCATGCTGTCTAAGCGTAAATTAGAATCCTGAATTCTAGCTCGTATCAAGGAGGTATTAGTCCTTAAATTCTCTGTAAAACTATCTTTGGGCCCTCTAACAACAGTTTGACTGGTTGGTTCTGTTACTGCGCGGGACTGAAGTTTTTTTGTATTGCCAATGAAAATTTTAGAACTTCCATTCATTAGTATGACCGTATCACCAGTTAAAACTGCCGACACAAATTCATGCCAATTCTCTTTTATAGTCAATTGAGATACAGTCAATATTTGAGGTATTTGTTCTTCTATCTCTTTGACGGTTACTACTTGATTACTTTCTTTAAGCCACTGAATAAGAGGCGTCATGATATTCTCATTTATAATGTTTTCATCTGCTAATCCGTCAAGGTGAATAACGGCTGCTTTTAACGTTTTTTGATACGGAGACTCAACCATTCGAAACGATACATCAGAACTATTTCCTAATTCGTTTAATAGTCTCTCTATATTTTTATTTACATCATCATATAAGGGAGCTGCCGAACAATCTGTTGTCTTTTCTCTATTAGAGCTTTTCAGAAGATATTTTTGTCGCACGTTTTACCACCTTTTATATGAGTGAATATTTGTTATACAACGAGTAACGTTATCATTCCTATAAAATGTAAAAAATATGCACGTGAGGAAAATACATAAAATAAAATGATAGGAAATGTATCCAACTTTGTTTTCTATTTTGTCGCATTAGTTGAATGTCAAAGTAAAGCTGAGGATTCTTTAGAGTTTTTAGATGAAAATCAAAGCGGGTTAGCTAGTATTACTTTATATCCAGTGACAGATCAGAAGGTATTGTTTTAAGAGTTAAGTAATTGGAGAGAAAAGCATCTCACACTTCTATATATATCTGATGTTTTTATAGCCGATATCGTACATTATGATAATTAAAAATGAAGTGAATATTCACATTGATTGATTCCAAAATTCCCAATGCAAAAGAATAAAAAGCCCTCTCTTAAGTTTAATTGCTTAGAGATTGGGCTTTTGTATAGGAATATCTTTAGTATTATAAATGAATTTCTACGCTACTTTTCTCTTAAACAAATGGGAGTTCTCTTTTATGCCTTAACAGTCTGTTTTTTTACAGGAATGTAGATATCAATCTCTTTATTTTCTGAACCATAACATCTTTTATCATACAGTTCAAATTCCATTGATCCGTAGTGCTCATAACCCGATTCAGGGAACCATTCTGTAAAAACATAATTCCATGTGGACTGAATGGAAGAAGTAAAAGATTCTTCATTTGATTTTGGTGTAGTAAATACGGCATAGTCTAGTTCAGGGAAACTTCTGTAAACTGTTCCTTTAGGCGCTGAAGTGCCTTCCTTTACTTCCATGCCAATTACATAAACAAACTCACCCGTTTCAGGATTAAAATCAGTGCAAATACCAAGCTCCGTGTTTTCTTTTAAGGGATTGGGGATTTTAGAGCCTAATCCATTTTGCATGTACTGTTGCCAAAATTCAGGAATGTCTTTGTTATTCTGGCCACCCTCGTTCTTCGTTTTTAGCTCATATCCAATGACATAAAAAGCAGATTTAGTGACTAGTTTTGGTTCCATCTTATTTCCTCCTGACAAAAGTGTGGTAGTTAGGTAGGCTTTTCCCCGCAGCGGTCCAGATATTCTCCTTGCGTTACGGTATTGCTTCGGTGAAACATCATAAAAGTTTTTGAACGCTCTGTTAAATGATTCTTGATAGTGGAAACCCACATCAAGTGCGATATCAATGACTTTTTCATCTGTGAAAAATAAGCGTTCTGCTGCGCGTGTAAGTCTTCGTTTCCTCACATAATCCATCACCGATTCTCCAACCATGGCTTGGAAGACACGGTGGTAATGAAAAGGAGAAAAGCAAGCAATTTCTGCTAACTTTTCTAAAGTAATTTGTGTCTCCAAATTCTCCTCAATGTAATCTAGCGTTCTTTGTATACAAGTTACATAATTCATTTACATTCACCTACCTTACGTTCACTATAACAGCAAACAAATCGTTGTTCTTAACATTTTTTGCTATATTCAATTAGAGGAGGGTAGTTTTGCAATATACGCCTCTAGATGTATAGTCCTAAGGGAATTTTAATGCTAAAATTTTCTATGTAAATTAATGGAATTAATACATTGGTAAAGGGAGCGTTCGAATTGAAGAAACTTTATTTTAGCTTAATGATTATTTTTTTATTAGGTGCTTGTTCTTATCAGGAAAGTACAAAAGAAGTTAGTGAAGAAATTGTATTACCAACTTCTATATTTAGTTCATCGAAAAATAATGCTGTAATTGATGAAAAGGAAATGAAAGAAAGTATAAAGACTTACTTAAATACTAACGAGGATTTATCTAATATCAGTGATCAATTTGAAGAAATGATGGATTCTGATCAACAGCTAACTAAAGCTGAAGCGAAAAAACTTGAACAACTAAACGATCTGGTCAAAGAAAATGATCGTAACTTTTCCACATATATCTCGCACAATACTCTACCAGAAGGATATAAAAAAGAGTCAGAGAGAATTAGCCGTTTTATTATGGGTTCCAATCAAATTTTGGATGAACTGGATCAAGCCATCGATGACATGGTTGAGCATATAAGCAAAGGAGATTTTTCTGAAACAGAAAATGAGTCACTTATGAATAAAAATGAAGGCGTAAATGGAAGGGAACAGAAAAAGATAGAGAATTTTCTAGATGACAAAAATATTGATACAAAAGCTTTTGGACGAAAGAGTTAAAACAATTTAATAGATTTGCTTTGGTTAGGGGGAGTTTACTATTGGAGTAGTTAAGTCTACAAATAAACTTGCATTTTCTATTATCTATTTAGTCTTCGGTACAGTTTTGGGGATAGTAGCCAAATATTTAGATACTATTGCAGGTGCTGATGGAAGCTGGTGGATGAATATCCTGCCGTATTTCGGGGATTTGTGTTCAAGGACAGGTATTTGGGTACTGATTGCTACCCTTATAGCCGCGTATAGTAAAACCAAAATTAGTGCGGCTCTTAATACATTCATGTTCTTTATAGGAATGTTAACAGGCTATTATATATATTCCGCTTTTCTATTTGGATTTTTTCCAACTAGTTATTTTTTACTGTGGGGAAGTATCGCACTAGCGTCTCCGTTTCTAGCAGCTATTGTATGGATGGCTAAAAATAATTTACGTCTAGCTTGGATATTACCAGCGTTGCCTATGGGGTTATTGCTAAGCCTTTCTTTAGCGGTTGGAGTATTTTATATACATGTAAATTATATTGAAGAGTTCATTATGTATGCTGTTTTATGCGGAGTCTTTTACAAAAATCCAAAGCAGCTAGCGGCAACAATTTCTGTTTCGTTTATCATTTGGTTTATTATCAAACAAGTAAGTCCATTTCACTTTTGATTTAGATTAAGGTTTTAAAAAAAATGAAAGTTTACTATGTGAAAAGGGGATTTCGGTAACTAACTATAAATACAATTCAAAACGGCTTTTACATATATATTCTTTAAAATACAGTAATTAGGGAACTTTTATAGAAGTAATTCGTATAAAAGGCAGGAGGTGATGGATATTAACACGGAAAAACGTCTGGATGAAATTGAAAGAAAATTAGATGATTTACATAATAAGATAAATAAGCAAGAAAATAGAGTAAAGTATAAACCTATCTTTACAATTGTACTCATTTTATCTGCAATTCTCATATTTTTTGTGCTGATAGGTGTTGTAAGCTTTTTTACAGGTTAATTTGTTTACTAATCTCTCAGAATTATTTCTGGGAGACCTTTCATTATTTAAACTAACGACAATTCATTTTGTATAAACTTGTATATAATATACCCGCTTAAAGTAAAAGGGGATAAAATTATGATGGGAAATGAAAAGAAACGTTCCACATTTAGTGCGACTTTCAAAACTTACGAACAGCTATTAAAAAAGATCTTACATATGTTCTTTACTAGATAATATTCTACGCCATGTTAACTAAAGATATATATTTTAATAAAATATAAAGTAGTAAAAATGACATTATGGTGTTTACATGGAGGAAGAGCATGAGAAAGTTTTATATTGCTTTATTTAGTCTTTTCTTTTTTATTTCATTAGTAGTTGGATGTCAAAGTAAAGATGAGAATCCTTTAGAGTTTTCAGGTGAAACCCAAAGCTGGTCAGCTACTATTACGTTATATCCCGTTGAAAATAGTAAAGAAACAGCTCAAATAAACTTAAATTATCTAGGTGGTAAGGTAGAATCCGTAGGAGATTTTGGGATTAATTTAGACACTTCAAATAATCAAAATGAAATTGCAGTAAGAGACGCAAAGTTAAATAAAGAAGGGAATTTCAAAGAAAAAGTAAAGGTTGACGCTAGTAAAGGTGTAATTAAACCTGAATATATGACTTTAACTGTTAAATGGAATGAAAAGTCAGAAGATATGATTTTAAAAGTTAAGTAATTAGGAAGAAAAAGCACCTTATACTCATCTATATCAAATATTCCCTCAGTTCTTTATCCTTACTATTTGTTAAAATATAATATTATATATCAGGAATTTTATTTTTGCAGTTTAGATTAATATAGTAGCGGTTTTTTGGAAAAATCCTTAGCTCACATAATTTCTAGTTGATTCCTTAAAAGGTGAATGTCCCCTCAAGCCTTCTGAGTAGGGGGCGCTATACGAACATTTTTAAAATCTAATAGAAGATTATTAATGCTCACTTTCGTCTATTTCGTCTTATTTTCACGTAAGTAGTCGGTGATGTACCAATGACGTTCCCGCAGGAGTCTAATGCTTTTACTTGAAAATAGGGACCAACTGCCTGAGCAAGGATATCTGTTTCAAATCCAGTACGAGGGCTACTAAATATCACTACTGACAATTTAAAAGGCGTTGGGCCTGCCAGTAACTGCCAAGCAACCGTTTCTGTTGAACCATTCCATGATGCGTAAGCTGTAGCTTGACCGTCATGCAATAAGTCTACCGTTATGCTAGGAGGGTAAAGTGGTAGACCTACCCACTTATTTTTAAACGCTCGATAAGAAAGGTTCTGATTTGGATACCGCATATCATATAACAAATTAAATGAAGGATTTCTTTGTGTATTACCAGCATTCTTAAATTCTGAAAGGTAGGGCTCTTGCCCCCACCCAATGAGTTGATTTCCATTGGAAAGCTTTTGCGCATTTCCTTGACTTGGAACGTATAAAGCTGGGTCATGATAATACGTTCGATCTACATTGGCGACCTTGTGTTTATAGTCTAAGTGAAGAATTAAACCACGCGCCTGTCCCTCAGGAGGAGAGGTTGAAGAGGCACAGCAGGCGTCATCAAACAAGCTTATCCTATTTTCGGACCTATAGCGCGCATCATGCTGCCAAGAAAATGCAGCGTTCGGTCCAAGCTTAAAATCACTTTGTTTTCCACCAAGTTGCCAAATTACCTTTCCCGTTTTTTTATCAATGTTATAAATGGCCCACATATTACGCATACTCACTAGAAGTGTATTGTTTGGCCCTTCTTCGACTGAATTTACGTGGTAGCAATCCCATATATTATTAGAACTTGTCGCGGATGAAGCAGGTACCACTGAATCAGCTGGATTAATATGTTCAAGTGCACTCCAAAAGAAGAGAAGCTCTCCCGTCTCAATGTCTACTTCTTGAATAGAGTAATCATCAAAATACCCGCGTAATGGTCCACCATACTTAGATAAATCTGCAGGTACTTGTTTTACTGCCGTAAACAAAGCCGTATTCCGTTCGGTGATTGTAAACTCATGCACATCAGCTGTAAATCCTTTTTTAGCAAATAATTTTTTAATGACCTTATAATGCTGATTGATAATTTGAAAATAAGCACCAGGTTCAGGATCGCCTGCTGGAAGGTTTGGGGTTGCGGTTTGAGTTCCTGAAATTGTTCCTTGCCACATCGTAAGAACAGGATTCCCGCAGTACATTTGTACTCGAAAGTCTGTGTTTTGGATATATCTACTAGCAAGTGGTCTAAACCACATTGGATTCCCTGTCTGATCCATAATTAGTGCCCCAGTTTGGCCAATCATCGCTGCTTCATATACCGTATAGGGCGCAACAAATAATAGGCCGGGAGCTGTTCCGGGCTTATCAACATTAATGGTAACCTTCATGGGATGTAAATTAGGAGCCGAAACAAAATTTCATACTTGCGGGTTTGAATGATTGGTGGATGATTGTGAATTAAAATTATCCATTCCCACTCTCATCTCCTCTAAATTTTATTATTAGCACTGTCGAGCTATTAATATGTCATTTACGTCAGAATATGTACATATGTTTTAGGTTTACTTGTGTCTTTTGTTTATTTTAAATGCTTGTATATAAGGGCAGATGAAATAAATGTAAAAAACGAGCCCTTAGCAGATAAGAGCTCGTTTTTCTCGTTCATATACCTTTATATATTATCAATGCAGCAATATTTTAATCGTGTTTAAAGTTGAAAACCATGCAAAAGAAAAGCAAATTTTTGTATATATGTTATTCGTCAAGATTTAAAAAGATGACCAAGCGTTGTCTTTATGTAAGCTGAAATTTTCATCTTTTTCTTGAAAAAATTCTATAAAAGGTAAAAACTAAAGCCTATCGCAATGTAGGTACCAACAAGTAAAACACCTTCGAACCAGTTGGAATCACCGTCGTTCACAACGGTCACCGTCATGAGAGCGGCAAGGATCATCGCAATCATTTCCGCTGTATTAAATACAAGAGGCAAGAAATCATACAAGTATGAAAACAGAACGAGTATAGGAGCAACAAACATGGCCGTTTGGACGGTTGAACCAATGGAAATCTCCACCATTACGTCCATTCTGTTATTATAGGCCATTGCAATTGCTGACACGTACTCTGCAGCACTTCCGACTATGGCCACAACAATAATTCCAATAAAAACGTGACTCCAGCCTAAGGCAGCACCTACTGGCTCAATGGTGCCAACAAGTTTTTCACTAATATAAGCTAGTACAATTGTGGCCAGTCCAAGTACAACGATTGCTTTCTTTTTTTTCCATTCTGGTTCCTCTCCATTTTCTTCTGCGTTTCCAGTAAAAATCCCCTTATGCGTGACAAGTTTAAAAAGAAGAGCAAGCAAGTAAATGGTCAGCATCACAATAGCAAAAGAAGTTGATAGAACCTGCATATCTTTATCATCCAAACGTTTTGCAAAGATAAATGGCAATACAAAAGTTACGATAATAGCAAACATTAAGAGGGAGGTATTATGTCGTGTTTTAAATACACTAAATTTTTGCTTTTTAAATCGAATTCCTCCAACAATCATTGATATTCCACTCGCAAAAAGTAGATTAACGAGAACTGCTCCAGTAATGGAGGAAATGACGATTGTATTTAGTCCTTTACTTAATGCAAAAAACGAAATAATAATTTCTGCAGCGTTGCCAAACGTAGCATTAAGTAATCCCCCTGCTGTTGGACCTACTACAACGCTAAGGCTTTCAGTAGAACGTCTGATGTAATTAGCCAAACTAATTAATGTCACACAATAAATAAAGAACATGAAAATATAATTCCAATTAAAAATGCTGCCAATAATTGAAAGAGGTACACCAATAATCATAAAAATGAAAAAGACTTTATTCATATTTTCCTCCATGGTCATTTATAGATCCTATAGCAAGAAGAGAAGCTCTATATTATCTTAGCGTTTTTATTAATATAACTCTTATACCCTTCGTTATTCATATCGGTAATACAACTGAAAAAATAGTTGAGTGGAGAGAATAAAGTATGATACAAAAAATCAAATAATTCGTAGCGTTCTTAGTCATTTACTGTATAAGTATCCCCCAAAACTCCTTCCAAGGGTGAAATAGAAGAGTATGCCACTAGCTGAACCCCATAATAAGCTTAAAAACGTAATGTGACGGGACAATCTTTGAGGAAGAAAAGCGAACACAGCAAAAGCGAGTATAATTAAAAGTAAAATACTAATTTCATTTTTATCGAAATTCTTCTATAATATTACGAACAGTCCACCTCTCGGTAAGTTATTTTTGGGGGATTTATGAAAGTAAAAGCAATAAAACCGAGAATGATAAAATAGTTAATGTTTAAGTCTATATTCCAATACATGTAAGAAATAACTAAGAATAAGCTAAGATAAAAATTAACAATACCATATTTAACCTCCTCTACATATTTATTTTTCAATAAGGAGATAAGCATGTAACAGAACAACTAAACGCTGAAATATAACTGTCGTATGTAATCTTAAACTGGTGCTTTTTTCTACCAATTTGAATATGATTAGATAGGTAATAAGAGATTTCTTTTATGTCTAAAACACAGACAATTTCAAAAACTTTATGTATAATAAATACTACATTTTTATTAATAGCTAAGATTAGGAGATATAAATAATGATACAAGACTTTAATAAATATACGCCCTTTGATTATAACCAAATAAAAAATAACGAACTTGTTCATAGATGGATGAGACCTCTTTCCGCTAACCTGACAGAAGGTCAAACATTAAAGGAAGCCATTCATTTACTAGACATGCACGGTATTGAGGGGTTACCTGTTGTTTCCGCACAACAGAAAGTTATAGGGGTGCTAACAACTTCGGAATTATTGAGATCCTTAACTGGATGCCACTCACTAAATACCAAAGTTGAAGAAGTTATGAAGCCTTCAATAAACAGTGTTAGTCCTCATGACTCTATTGACACAGCTTGGAAAATACAAGGGGGGATTTTACCTGTTATAGATGAAAAAGAAAAATTGGTCGGGTTATTAACTAAAACGGATATTCTTCATTCGTATTCTTTCTATTTAAAGCATCTCCAAGAAAATCCTTATGCTGTTGAAACATTAGACGCTGTTCTAGAAAGCGCTTACGAAGGTATTGTTATTGTTGACACAAATGGAATTATTAAGGAGTTTAACGCGGCCTACTGCCGTTTTTTAGGAAAAAAACGTGAAGAAGCTATTGGAAAACATGTCACAGAGATTATAGAAAATACCCGAGTGCATATCGTTAGTGAAACGGGGACAGATGAAAGAGGTTATGTTCAACGTATCCAAGGTCAAGACATGATTGTTCATCGTATTCCGATTAGAAAGGAAGAGAAAATTGTAGGAGCAATTGGCATGCTTATCTTTGAAGGCGTCAGTGAGCTTTATAATATCTTAGGTCGTATGCAGGAATTGTCCCGAAAAGTAACAGAATCTCATTTGCCTAATCCTGAACAAATAGAGAATAACAATCATTTTGATCAAATTATTGGAGAAAGTCCCGCAATACAAACCGTAAAAGAGATTGCTAGAAAAGCAGCAAAAACACCTTCTACCGTATTAATTACTGGAGAAAGTGGCACCGGAAAAGAATTATTCGCAAAAGCAATTCACTATTCTAGTCCATTTTCAGAAGGACCCTTTGTTAGTATCAATTGTGCCGCTATTCCAGAACAATTACTTGAAGCAGAGTTATTTGGCTATGAGGAAGGAGCATTTACAGGAGCACGCAAAGGAGGAAAGCCAGGTAAATTTGAACAAGCTCATAAAGGTACCTTATTTCTAGATGAAATTGGAGACATGCCCCTACTTATGCAAGCTAAGATACTCCGAGTATTACAAGACAGAGAAGTGGAGCGAGTCGGAGGAATGAAAAGTCAACATGTAGACGTACGAATTATTGCTGCTACTAATAAAAGGTTAGAAGAGCTAGTTAAGAAGGGAGAGTTCCGTGAAGATTTATATTATCGTTTAAACATTATTCGTTTGAGTATTCCACCACTTATAGAAAGAAAAGAGGATATTCAAATATTACTCATACACCACCTTAAAAATTTTTGTGAAAAGTTTGGAATCATTAAAAAAAGCTTTTCTTTTGAAGCAATGTGGTATTTACAAGAATATCAATGGCCAGGAAATATACGGGAACTTGTCAATACGGTGGAAATGTTAGTAAGTCTAGTAGAAAATCAAGAAATTACGGAAGAAGACTTACCTGCTCATTTTCGAAAAAAAGATACAAGCTCTTTTATAACAGAAAAAAATAGTGATACAAACAGACTCTTAAAAAAGGTAAGAGAAGATATTTTATCTAGTGAAAAAGACACTATTTTGAGAACGCTTGCTGACGTGAACGGTAATAAGGCTGCTGCCGCGAGAATTCTTGGAATTCAGCGTTCTACTCTTTACATAAAATTAAAAAAATACGGATTATAGTTCAAGTGTCTGTATAATCGGACATATATCAAACACTTATGTATTTAAAAATAGACACTTTAACTAAAAGAAGCCTTTGGAATTAAGCTTTTATAATTGGCACGGTTCTTGCATTAATAACAGTGACGTTAATGTAAGGAGGGATTTTATGAAAGGGTATTCAAAATTTTGTATGCCTAACTCAGTCTTTTATGGGGAAAATTCTTTAGCTCAGCTTGGAGAGCAAGTGAGAGCTTATGGAAAGAAAGTACTTTTAATTAGTGATCGTGTTATGGAAAAAATAGGACATGTAAGAAGTTGCGAAAAAATACTAGAGGATTTAAATGTTTCTTATGCTGCATACTTAGATGTTAATACAGAGCCTACGGATTTACACGTTAATGAAGCATTAAACCTGTGTCTAAGAGAGCAATGCGGTGTTATTATCGCAATAGGTGGAGGAAGCTGCATTGATGCTGCCAAAGCTGTAGCTGTAGTAGCAACCAATGGTGGTTATATTGGTGATTTTGCAGGCGGAAAGTCTCCAATTACAGAAGATCCTCTTCCGCTTATTGCAATTCCGACTACGGCTGGAACGGGTTCGGAAGTAACAAATGTTACCGTAATTACGAATACTAAGGAAGATATAAAAATGATGATTAAACATCAAGCATTTCTTCCGAAAGTAGCGATTGTAGATCCAATTTTTACAATTTCTACTCCTCCACAAGTTACAGCAGCAACGGGAATTGATGCACTTTGTCATGCTGTTGAAGCTTATATATCACGTTTATCTCAACCGTTAACGGAAACATTGGCTCTTTCATCGATAGAAGCTATTTTGAACCATTTAAGAAAAGTTTATCAAGATGGAGAGGATTCAGACGCAAGGGAAAAAATGGCCATTGCTTCTATGGAAGCTGGACTTGCTTTTAGTAATGCTTCTGTGACGCTAATTCATGGAATGTCCCGTCCAATTGGTGCTTTATTTCATGTACCTCATGGTATTTCAAATGCAATGTTACTTCCAGCGGTACTTGAATTTACAAAAGAAGCTGCTATCGATTCACTAGCAAAAATAGGACATCTAATTTATCCAGAATCGAAATCATTAAACAAAGAAGAGCTAGCTGATGTGGCTATTGAGAAAATAAAGCAACTTTGTTGTGACTTAGATATTCCTAATATGAAAGCATGGGGAATAGATGAACGAGAGTTTCAAAAAGTAGTTGATAAAATGGCAACGGATGCACTAGCAAGCGGCAGCCCTGGAAATAACCCAAAAGTGCCTACTCATCAAGAAATAGTGGATTTGTACTATTACTGCTATAACTACAATTTTTCAAGAAGCAAAAATACTGTTGAATCTTAAAAATCTACTAGTTTATCTAAAAGGAGAATGAAAAATGGAAACTACAACTAATACAAAAGTAATTCAAAACTATATTGCCGGTGAATGGGTAGAGTCATCTACAAGGATTAGAGAGAAAGTCTATAACCCTGCAACTGGAGAAGTAATTGCAGAGGTGCCTCTTTCAACAAAAGAAGATGTAGATCAAGCTGTCCGAGCTGCGAATGAAGCATTTAAGGGCTGGTCCAAGACAGCAGTTCCAAAACGGGCGCGAATCTTATTTAAGTATCAACAGTTATTAGTAGATAACTGGGATGAATTAGCAAGGTTAGTGACGATTGAAAATGGAAAAAGCTTTAATGAAGCACATGGTGAAGTACAACGTGGTATTGAATGCGTGGAATTTGCTGCGGGCGCTCCTACCTTAATGATGGGGAAACAGCTTCCTGATATTGCGACAGGCATTGAATCTGGCATGTACCGCTATCCAATTGGCGTAATTGGAGGGATTACACCGTTTAACTTTCCAATGATGGTTCCTTGCTGGATGTTCCCTCTTGCGATTGCTTGCGGTAATACATTTGTCTTAAAACCATCTGAGCGTACGCCGCTTTTAGCTGCAAGATTAGTAGAATTATTTGAAGAAGCTGGATTGCCAAAAGGCGTATTAAACATTGTAAACGGCGCGCATGATGTGGTAAATGGTCTTCTTGAACATAAATTAGTGAAAGCTATTTCTTTTGTTGGTTCTCAGCCAGTAGCTGAATACGTATACAAAAAAGGTACAGAAAATTTAAAGCGTGTTCAGGCTTTAGCCGGTGCAAAAAATCACTCAATTGTACTAAATGATGCTGACTTAGACGTAGCAACAAAGCAAATTATTGGTGCTGCCTTCGGCTCGGCAGGTGAGCGTTGTATGGCCGCTTCTGTTGTAACGGTACAAGAGGAAATTGCAGATAAATTAATCAATCGTTTAGTAGAAGAAGCAAACAACATCGTCATTGGAAACGGCCTAGAAAAAGATGTCTTCTTAGGACCCGTTATTCGTGAAAATCACAAAGAGCGTACGCTTAGCTACATAAAATCAGGCATAGAGGAAGGAGCTCGGTTAGTTCGGGATGGCCGTGAAGATAGTGCAGTAAAAGATAAAGGCTATTTTGTAGGGCCAACTATTTTTGATCATGTCACACAAGAAATGAAAATCTGGCAAGATGAGATTTTTGCACCAGTATTATCGATTGTACGTGTAAAATCACTAGAAGAAGCAATTGAGGTAGCGAATAATTCCCGATTTGCAAATGGTGCTTGCATTTACACAGATAGTGGTGCAAGCGTCCGCGAGTTCCGTGAAAATATTGAGTCGGGCATGTTAGGAGTCAATGTAGGAGTGCCAGCTCCTATGGCGTTCTTCCCATTCTCGGGCTGGAAAGACTCTTTCTACGGTGATCTTCATGCAAACGGCACAGATGGCGTAGAGTTCTATACAAGAAAGAAAATGGTTACGGCTCGTTACTAAAAAGATATTTAGAGACAAAGGGGAAGCTTTAAGTAATTCTCATTAATATTGTCCAAAAATAAATGTGTTTGATATTAATGCAAGTGAAATAAAAATCACATAGTCGCAAAGACCTTTTCCACTAAGGCTTTGCGACTTTTTTGTGTTTTAATAATATTATAGAGACATTTGCCTAAAAATTGAAATGTCACGGGATTATTTTAATTCCTCTTAGTATTTATTAAACCACTTTTTTATTACCTTTTCTCAAAAAATGATAATAATAATATAATAGTCAATTGTTAAAATAGAGAAATATCTATAATATAAATATATCTAGTCTAGCTATTAACGAGTTTTTATATTAAGAAAACGTACTATAGAGGGAACAGGGAGAGGTAAATGTGAAAAAAAAACAAATTAATGCAATAGAAGTGGCTAAGTTAGCTAATGTATCACAATCGACGGTTTCTAGGGTATTTACTCCAGGTGCCAAGGTGTCTCCTAGGACACAAAAACGCGTGTTAGAAGCTGCTCAAAAAATAGGATATCGCCCAAATGCTTTAGCAAGAGGATTAATAACTAATAAGACTAATATAATTGGACTTGTAATGGGTAATATTCAAAACCCTTTTTATCCAGAAATCCTTGATGAATTCACAAAAAGTTTGTACGAAAAAGGGTATCATGTACTTTTTTTTCATACAAAGAATGATGCAATTACCCAAGATGAAGTATCTCAATTTCTTGAATACAATGTAGAGGGTGTGATAGTGACAGACGTTTTGCTATCTTCAAATGTTGTCTCCAAACTTTCTACACATGATATACCTATTATCCTTTTCAATCGATATAACCAAGATTCTACCTGTCATTCTGTATGTTGTGATAATTATTCAGCGGGCATGAAAATCGGGGAGTATTTATTTAAACAAGGTCATCAAAAGTTCACTTATATTACCGGTCGTACCAATACATCAACGAGTCGTGATCGTGAGAGGGGATTTGCTGAGTTTCTTTTACAAAAAGGAATAAAACCGGTAATTGAAGAAGGTGATTACACTTATGAAGCTGGTTACACTGTAGCAATGCGTGTACTAAAAAATAGAAATCGTCCGGATGCTATTTTCTGTGCAAATGATATTGTAGCTTTAGGAGTAATAGATGCTGCTAAAATATTAGGAATATCTATTCCAAATGAATTGTCAATTGTAGGATTTGATGATATTTCAATGGCCTCCTGGCCTCCTTATTCTTTAACAACTTGGCAGCAACCAGTAAAAGAAATGATTGAAGCAACTATTAATATGTTATTAAATACAGTGGATGGAGAAGCGACCAAGCCTCAATCTCTACTTTTTTCAGGCAAGCTTCTTGAGAGAAAGTCCGTAAAACTTCTCAAAAATAGTTGACAATGAAAGGGCTATCATTTATGATCTAGTAGACACAATAGTGTGAATTGTGTAAATAATAGGTTTTTTCTAAAAGGGATACATAATATCTCTTTTGTAACTAAAAATGCATACGTATGCAAATAGCTTTTTATTAAAGTTAGGAAGCTTACTATTAATTGAATTAATACTACTATGATTTTAAAATTCTGTTTCAAAATGCATACGTATGCATTTTGGGGATGTTGTTAAATGAAGCATGAATTTAATGCATACGTATGCAAAAAAAAGGAGAGATTTTTCATGGCGAAAGTTTTTAAACAGGGGAAAAGTCAGGAAGAAATTAATCAAAATGATATGCAAGTATCAGCAACAGTAAGTCAAACCATTAAAAAAATTGAGGGCGAAGGAGATAGTGCAGTTAGAGAACTATCAAGAAAATTTGATAATTGGTCTCCGGAAAATTTCAGATTGAGCAATCAACAAATCATTGAGATCGTGAATAGTGTACCAGAGCAAACAATTGAAGATATTAAATTTGCTCAAAATAATGTAAAAAGATTTGCTGAAGAACAGAGAAAATCTATGCTAGACATTGAAGTAGAAACATTACCTGGTGTTATTTTAGGCCATAAAAATATTCCAGTTGGAAGTGTTGGATGTTATATTCCAGGTGGACGTTATCCTATGGTTGCTTCTGCACATATGAGTGTACTGACAGCAAAGGTAGCTGGAGTAAATCGAGTGATTGCTTGTACTCCGCCTATTGGAGGAGAAATTCCATCAGCTACAGTAGCAGCCATGCATTTAGCAGGAGCCGATGAAATCTACATTCTTGGGGGAATTCAAGCAATGGCTGCCATGGCTGTTGGTACGGAAACAATTGAACCTGTAGATATGCTGGTAGGGCCAGGTAATGCTTATGTGGCAGAAGCAAAACGTCAATTATACGGTCGTGTTGGAATTGATCTCTTTGCAGGCCCTACAGAAACATTAGTTGTAGCTGATGAAACAGCAGACGCAGAAATGATTGCCACTGACATTTTAGGACAGGGAGAACATGGACCAACTTCACCGGGAGCATTAATTACAACATCTGAAAAGTTAGCTCAAGAAACTGTAGAAGAAATTGAACGTCAGCTCGAAAAGCTTCCAACAGCTGATGTAGCACGTGTTTCATGGGAGGATTACGGAAAAATCATAATTGTAGAAAATGAACAGGAAGCTTTAATAGAAGCAGACAAATTAGCTTTTGAACACGTTGAAATCTTAACTGAAAATCCAGATTATTTTTTAGAAAACATGAATAATTACGGATGTTTGTTTTTAGGTCCTGAGACAAATGTAGCTTACGGTGATAAAGTCATTGGTACAAACCATACGCTTCCAACAAAAGGAGCTGCACGCTATACTGGTGGACTGTGGGTAGGTAAATTTTTAAAAACATGTACTTATCAAAAGGTTACAGAAGAAGCTAGCGCGCATATTGGGGAATATGCAGCACGCCTTTGTCAACTAGAGAACTTCTCTGGGCATGCTGAACAAGCTTTACTTCGCGTACGTCGTTATGGAAAAGTAACAGCAAAATAACCAATAAAAGGGATGCATAAACTTCTTATGTATCCTTTTTCAGTAAGTTTTTGTTCTTGAGATGAATTACTGATTATCCCTATTAAAATATTGAAAGCGTTTGCTTTTAGAGGGCTAGCGGTAGAATTACTAGAGCTTAATATGGTTTAAAGGCTAAAAATTTAAACTAAGAAAGAAAATATAATAAGTTGCGACGAGAAATATAGGGGGAGAAACAATGGATTTAGTCATCATTATACTTGCTTTAGGGCTCTTAATGCTTATTGCTTACCGAGGTTTTTCTGTCATTCTTTTTGCGCCTCTATGTGCATTACTTGCGGTTATATTAACGGAACCTAGCTATGCTTTACCTTTCTTTTCTAATATTTTTATGGAAAAGATGGTCGGCTTTATTAAGAACTATTTTCCAGTCTTTTTATTAGGAGCAGTTTTTGGAAAGTTAGTTGAAATGTCTGGAATTGCTGAATCTATAGCTAAAACAATCATAAATTTAGTTGGTCGAAAACGAGCTATTTTAGCTATCGTTCTCATGTGTGCAATATTAACTTACAGCGGAGTCAGTTTGTTTGTAGTAGCGTTTGCCGTTTATCCATTTGCAGCGAACCTTTTTCGAGAAGCTAACATTCCTAAGCGACTTATTCCTGGAACCATTGCTTTAGGAGCTTTATCTTTTACAATGGATGCTATGCCGGGAACACCTCAAATTCAAAATGTAATACCGACTTCTTTTTTTAAGACAGATATTTATGCAGCTCCTATATTAGGAATAACTGGATCGCTCTTTGTACTTTGCCTAGGACTTCTTTATTTGGAAAGACGCCGTAAAAAAGCTCAAAGTGCAGGTGAAGGTTATTTTGGTTTTAATGGTGCTGGGGAAGAGATAGCTGTTGCTGCTGAAACAGTTAATATTTCAGCTGCTCCTTCTACTAATTCTGCTAGTATTGGGCGTCAGGTATTAGCATTTGTTCCTCTGATTTTAGTTGGAGTGGCCAATAAATTTTTCACTATATCTATTCCAAAGTGGTACCCAGAAGGTTTTGATTTTTCTAAGTTAGGTTTAGAAGCCTTTGGAAAAGTAGACTTAGCAACAGTAACAGGAATTTGGTCGGTAGAGCTAGCTTTAGTGCTAGGTATTATTACAGCACTTGCCTATGACTGGAAGCGCGTGACTAGTGGATTTCAACAAGGTATTAATGCCAGTATTGGCGGAGCTCTGCTAGCAGCTATGAATACAGGTTCTGAATATGGTTTTGGTGGAGTTATTGCATCTCTTCCCGGATTTGCAACTGTACGGGATAGCATCTCACATACTTTTACAAATCCACTTATTAATGGAGCTGTTACAACAAACGTATTAGCTGGAATCACGGGTTCAGCATCTGGCGGAATGGGGATAGCACTGAGTGCTATGGGAGATAAGTATATACAAGCTATTACACAATATAATATTCCTCCTGAAGTTATGCACCGTGTCGTAGCGATGGCATCGGGTGGGATGGACTCCTTACCTCATAACGGAGCCGTAATTACCCTACTTGCTGTTACTGGATTAACCCATAAACAAGCTTATGGAGATATCTTTGCAGTGACTATTTTTAAAACACTCGCATGCTTCTTTGTAATCCTTGTTTATAGTTTAACTGGTTTAGTTTGATAATAGAATCTATGAATCTAATAAAAGGAGGATTATAGTGACTTATTTTTCTGAACTCAAAGAAAAAAAAGTGCTGGTTACTGGAGGTAGTAAAGGAATTGGTAAGGATATTGCTTTGGCGCTCGCTAAACAAGGGGCAGACGTAGTCATTACAGGGCGTAACGAAGCTGATTTAGTGTCGACTACAAATGAATTAAAGCGGATTCATCCCAATTCTTTCTATTTAAAAGCAGATATACAAGATATACAAAGTGTGCATGAAATGGTAGATAACGCAGTTTCTACATTAGGTAATATTGATATACTCATAAACAATGCAGGGATTAATATTGCAAAACCAGCACTGGAAGTAACCGAAAAAGATTGGAATCAAGTCATAGACACCAATCTTAAAGGAACCTTTTTCTGTGCACAAAGAGTAGGCAAACATATGATAGAACAAGGAGGAGGAAAGATTATTAATATGGCGTCCCAAATGGCTTTTGTAGGGTATATTAAGCGCTCTGTCTATTGTTCTAGTAAAGGCGGCGCAGTTCAGTTAACAAAAGCACTTGCAGTTGAGTGGGCACCCTATAACGTAAGAGTAAATGCTGTGGCTCCTACTTTTATCGAGACAGATTTTACGAAAGAAATGTTTGAAGATGAGGAATTTTATCAGGATGTTGTTTCCCGTATCCCTTTAGGAAAATTGGCTCAGCCCTCCGATGTTACAGGAGCAGTTCTTTTTTTAGCTTCCGATTTAGCTCAGTTTATAACAGGAGAAACAATTAAAGTAGATGGAGGGTGGACAGCAATATGAGTGTTTCTAAAGAAGAATTAGCAATTATAGGTTCTGGTACAATGGGGCATTCTATCGCTTTATCTGCATCTATAGCAGGCTTCAACGTGAAAATTTGGGGAATAGATGATAATGATATTCACCGTGGGAAGCAAGGTATTGATGAAAAATTGAATTTGTTGACAACGTATGAGGTAGTGGATTCTAATGAGATAAAAAATATAAAAGAACGTATCTACTTTACAAATTCATTAAGAGAGTGTGTAAATAATGCGAGTTTCGTGATTGAAGGAATTCCAGAAAACTTATACTTAAAACAAAAAATGTTTCAAGAGTTAGATGAATTATGTTCCCAAAATGTAATACTTGCGAGTAACACATCCGGTTTGAGTCCAACAGATATTGCTGCTCTTACATCATATCCGGAAAGAACAGTAGTTACACATTTTTGGAATCCAGGACATTTGATCCCTCTTGTAGAAGTAATACGTGGAGAGCAGACGTCAGAACAGACTGTTAATCGATCGCTTGAATTACTTAAAAACTTGAATAAAAAGCCTATTGTGGTTCAAAAAGATATCCTTGGTTCAATTGGAAATCGACTGCAGTATGCTTTATTCCGTGAGGCTCAATATATTCTTGAGCAAGGGGTGGCCTCAATCGAGGATATTGATAAAGCTGTTTGTTACAGTATAGGTAGACGTTTGTCGGTGACAGGCCCATTTATGACAGCTGATATGGGAGGACTAGATGTATTTGATTCTATATCAGCCTATCTATTCCCCGATTTAAGCAATCATAATAAATCGTTTAGCAAGATAAAAAAACTTGTAGATGAGGGAAATTACGGACAAAAAACGGGAAAAGGATTTTATGAATGGTCACAGCAGCAATCAAAAAAAATGAACAAAGAACGTGAACAACAACTTATTTATTGGCTGAAAAGAGATTTAGAAGAGGAAAAAGAACAAAAATAAGTTCCTTTAATGAATAAATGAGCAAGTAAACTTTGAGAGGAAGTTATGAAAAAGAAAAGGATGATCCAAAGGGCCATCCTTTTCTTTTATTTTGATACTAGAAGAGGCTTTGAGGTTTTCGGTTTTATACTGACAAGTATTATACTGAAAATGACTAATAAGAGACCTACTAGTAGATTCATTGTAATTGGTTCTTTTAAAAATAATGAACTTGCTGTAATAGAAATAATAGGGATTAAAAAAGTATAGGTGGAAACTTTGCTTGCTTCTCCTGAACTAACAAGTGTAAAGAAATCAAGCCAACCCAGAGCAATGACGAACACAGATATGAACAACAATACGGCGATAAAAGCCGGATTCCATGAAATAGATGACCAGCTTTCTGTAAGTGTTCCGGAAGCCATTAAAAATAATCCACCAATAATAATGTGCAGTGTAGTAAGCCAAATTCCATCAACTTTATTAGAGGTTTTTTTCATAAATACAGTACCAAAAGCCCAGCTTAAAGCAGAACCTAATGCAAGACAAATGCCTGTAATAGAAATATGGCCTTTTAAACCTCCAAGACAAATGACAAGAACACCCGCAAATCCTAAAATAAGACCTAATATTTTGAAGGTATACATTGATTCACCAAGCCAAATCCAAGAAAATAATCCAATTAAGATTGGTTGAAAGAAAACAATCGCGGTAAAAAGTCCGGCCGGTAAATAATTTAATCCAATCGTCTGGAGTCCATAGAATAAGATGATATTAAATAGTGCGGATATAAAATAAATAGGCCATGTCTCTTTAAAACGAAGCATTTTATATCTAGGAACGGCAATTATGAGTAATATGATTCCGCCGATAAACAATCGTATACCTGCAAATAAAAGTGGTGGAGAGTAGTGCAGCGCGAATTTGGTTAGAGGCCAGTTTATTCCCCACATAAAAACAAGAAATGCAAGAAAAAATCCAATTCGCGTTTTAGAATATTGCTTCATGATAAAACCTCCTTGTTATGATTACATTAAACATGATACGATAGGAAGATGAATAAAGAAAATGAATGTTTTTTATAAGGAGTATAAGTAATCACTTATGATAACAATTACACAACTTCAAGTATTAGTAAAAGCTATTGACACGGGAAGTTTTACAAAGGCTAGTCATGTTTTGAATATGACTCAGCCAGCTGTCAGCCATGCAATATCTAACTTAGAAGCTGATTTGGGCGTTAAATTGCTTTTAAGGGATCGTAAAAGAGGTCTACTTTTAACTGATATTGGGGAACGTATTTTAGTACATATTCGAGCAGTATTAAATCATATTGAAAAAGTGGAACAAGAAGTAGCAGCTGAAAAGGGGTTTGAAGTAGGAACAATAAGAATAGGAAGTTTTCCTAGTGCATCTACGAAATTTTTACCCGGAATCATTAAAGTTTTTAAACAAAAATATCCTTCTCTCCAGCTAATTGTTCATGAAGGAACATTAGATGAAATTAAAAGTTGGCTCAAATCTAAAGCTATCGATATAGGGTTTATCGTTCTTCCAAGCACAGGTATGGATATTGTGCCAATTGCTAAAGATGAAATGGTAGTTTTAGTACCAAAAACTCACGCTTTATCTGAAAAAAATTCTATTAGTATTAATGACTTAGATAATGAGCCATTAATTTTGTGCAGAGGAGGGTTTGAATCTCCCATTATAGATATGTTTAATAAAGCTAAAGTGAAATTAAGAGCTGAATTTACAGTTTCTCATATCAATACTCTATTAAAAATGATTCAAGAAGACTTAGGCTTGGCCATAGCTCCTAAATTTTCATTAACAAGTGTACCTGAAGGAATTGCTATAAAAAAATTAGAACCAAGGTTTTGTAGAGAAATCGCACTAGCAGTTCCAGCGTTAAAAGAAGCGTCCATTGCTGTAAAGTTATTTATTAAGGAAATGAGAAATCTAGATAGTGAAGCTGAATAAGAAAATGAAAAGCCTCTCCAATATTTTACCAAATTAAAGTCTTCTTCAACTAATAGAGAGAAAAAGAATAGCTAATAAAAAACATTTCTTAATTTTGAGGAATCACTTCATTTTTACTGGTAACACTTGTTATAGCATGGAATATAGATTTGTCTTGATTATTTCTCTATATGATATGTATGTTAACTTGAAAATCGTGTAATAAATTGAGTAAATAATGATAATGAAAGCGAGAGAGAATTAGAAGAGGCGAAAGCTCAATTGATTCATAACATACAAAGGAATCTTTTTTAATGCAGAGGATAGGGAATATAACGACTCGGCAATAAGAGGCTAGTTTGAACGAATCTAAGATGACTAAAAATGGTTAGTTTTCGTAGTCTCTAATAGAGTAGGCCTAGTTAAAAGCGTGGATTAAATCTAACCCACGCTTTTATAGCGGGAGCTCGCTATATCACCTTAAAATGAAAATGTTAAGTAGAGAGTTTCCTGATATCAGAGTAACAAATACAAAGTGTATTCTCATATTCAGATTCGTATCCTGTAAATACCAGATTTCTTTCTTTATTATCATAGTGAAATCCGATTTTCTTTAAATCATTTCTCAATATATCTTCAGTAATTCTGATGGAAGAAGCAATATCTTCATAAGAAGCACCATTATTTAACTTTTGAACAATCTCACCTATTAACAAGTTATGACCTCCAGTAGCATATGTTTCTTAAGTAATAATTTAACCTAAACAGTTGCTTTTATGAAAGTTGTGTTAAAGGCCCTTTTAGATTATTGGAACTTGCATTGATTATTTCGTTTGCTAACTACTAGATTAATTCTTTTTTTCTTTCACAATAATCAGTAAAATAGTAAATTAAAATTATTTGAATAAAAAATCAATGGAAAGACCGGTGAGACTTTTTATTTGCACACCTTTTTCTCCAATTAATTGGCGGTAAATGACTCTGAAGATCACACCAACAAAAGAGAGAATAACAGCCGCTGTGGTAATACGTAAAAAGTTAATAGAATCACACCCTTTTTTAATCTATTAAGAACGCTTGGACAAGAAACTTAAGGATGGTTATCACTTGTTTCCATTTACCGTAAAGCTAACAGATAAAAAAGAGAATAGATGGAAGTGAAGTAAAAAAGCAAAGAGAATATTCTCTTTGCTTTTTTCTTGTTTTCATATTCATAGAAGCTACATAGTAAATTATATATATAACATCTTTGTTCAAATATTTACTGCTCTTTTTCTGATACCATTTCAACTTTACCTGGCCAGAAAGCAAATCTTCCTAAAACCGTAGTAATCGCAGGTACAAGGAATGGTCGCACAATAAATGTATCTAACAGAACACCTAAAGCCGTGATAATTCCAAACTGAACCAGAACTTGAATAGGCAGTGTTGCTAGAACCGCGAAGGTAGCAGCTAAAATGATTCCAGCTGATGTAATAACACCGCTTGTTTCGCTTACGCCTTCTTTAATTGCTTGCTTTAATGGCATGTGCTTCTTTTTCTGCCAGATGCTTGAGATCATAAAGATATTATAATCCTCACCAAGCGCCACTAAAAATACAAATGCATATAAAGGAATCGCTCCTTGGATAGCATCTGCCCCCATGATGTTGTGAATAATGAGCCAGCCTAATCCTAAGGCTGCACTGTAGGATAAGATAACCGTTCCAACCAAGTAAATCATGGCTACAATGGAACGCAAGTAAGCCAATAGCAGGAGCGATATAAAAATAATAATTAATGGGACAATGATACTGTCGTCTTTATCACTAACTGTCATCGTATCATATTGCGTTGCTGTTTGACCGCCGATCCATACTTTGGATTTGACTGTGGAAACTCCGGACTGTGACAGTGCCTTTTCAGCTGCATCTCTCAAGTCTGGAATAGCTTTCATTGCTTCTATACTATATGGATTCACATTAAACGTAACGTCATATACTTTTAGATCCTCATTATTTGTACCACTTTGAGGTGCAGAAACAGTACTAATAAGGTCATCTTTCTTTAATGCTTTTTCAAGGTCAACCGATTTTCCTTCCGTATCAATGACTACTTGTGCTGGTGCTAGTTCACCAGGAGAGTAAGCATCAGAAATAATCGTAAATCCTTCACGAGAAGGCATATCTTCAGGGAAAGAAGACAATAAATCATATGTGTACTTGATTTGACTAGAGTAAATGGATAAAGCTCCAAAAAAGACTAGACAAGCTACAATGATTGTCCATGGTTTAGTCGTAACCACATTACCAATCCAATTCCCGAAACGGTTTTTCGCTTTTCGGTCACGCACCGGTTTTCCTTTCTTTTTCGCCAATTCCTCTTCCATTTCAGGAGTACGAGGGACGAAAGGATAAAAAGAACCTCTTCCCATAACCGAAAGCAGGGCGGGAATAAGTGTTAAACTTGCTAATCCCATAATCAGAATAGATAAGCTAAAAGGGATTGCAAAACGATGGTAAGCACCGTATTTTGCTACGATTAAAGCTAAAAGAGAGATGACAACCGTAAAGCCACTCATCGCTATAGCACCTGAAGCACCTTTAAAGGCGTTGATAAGTGCCTGTCTCTTGTCTTTTACTTTGCGAAGCTCATCGCGATAATGAGAAATTAAAAATAAACAATAGTCTGTTCCGGCTCCAAATAATAAAACAGTCATAATGGATATGGACTGCGAGTCAACTGTAATCCATCCTTTATCTGCTAAAATACCGAGAATCGGACTCAGCACCCCATAGGCAAAACCCACACCGATTAAAGGAATAATCGCTAAAATTGGGGAACGATAAATGACAAGAAGTAAAATTAAGACTAATAAAACTGTCGCAATTAGTAACGAAACGTCTGCTCCTTCAAATAAGCTCGTTGCATCTACTTGAATTCCTACAGGACCCGTAACGCGCGTGCTTAATTTATCTTTTTCATCGATATCTGTCGCAAAAGAATCGTATGAAACGTTTTCTTTTACTTGTTGTTTAATCGTATCTAGATTTTTTTCTAGTACATCCGTCTCAACGTTTTCTTTAAAGAAAATAGGCTGTACAAGCGTGGTACCATCTTTTGATATCATTTTTTGTAGAGCTGCTAACGGTAATTTGTGCAAAGGCGGAGTAGACGTTTGTTCTTCTAATGGTTTCTTTTCTAAATCTGCCGCCACTTGCTGAATAGATTTTAAGTCATCGGTATTCAAACCTGAATCTTTATGCCATGTAAGCAGGGCAGGAACCCCTGAAGAGTTAGGGAATTCTTTCTTTATAAGATTTTCAGCCTCTACGGAAGGTGAATTCTTACTTAAGTTTGGTGCATTGTTCACTTCCGTTTTATTAACGGCAGGCCAAGCAATTGTTAGAAATGCAGTTGCCAGAATCCATACGGCAATAACAACCCAACGACTCACTTTTCCAGTCATCAATCGACTGAATGTTGCTAAAGGTGATTCTTTCATTAATTCTCCCTCATTTCCAAATCTGTTTGTTTCTATTACAATATATATAGAACCTTCAATAATTATATATACCAGAAGGTTAATTAATCAACTAGTTTAAATGTGCCAATTTCTTGAACTAGAAGGAGGGCCCTTATGAATACTGATAAGACACCGAAAAAAAAGCCTGGCAGACCTAAAATAACAACTGAAAATAATATAACAAGAGAGCAAATTTTAAAAACAGCTGCCCATCTCTTTATGGCATATGGATACGAAAAAGTTTCAATGGAGCAAGTGGCTGAAGCATGCGATGTGACCAAGGCCAGCGTTTACTACTATTTTAAAAATAAGGCAACTTTGTTTACCGTTTCGGTATCAAGTATGTTCCAACGTATCACAAAACAGACAGAGAAATTATTACAAAACTCCAAAGGGCTGAAACACAGATTATATGAGGTAACATTAGATCATTTAAAAAGACCGCATATTGATTTTGAAACATTATTGCAAGAAGCGACTTCTTCGCTTACAGAAGGTCATATTCATGAAATTCGTGAAGCGGAGAAAGCAATACATGAGGCATTGGAGAACGTATTCAAGCAAGCTGCAAACAGCGGAGAAATCGTCGTAGCAAGTCCCAGATTGCTTGCGCATACATTTTCCACGGTAACAATGATTCGGAACAAAAAAGAATTAATTACAGAATTAGGAGGCCCTGAAAAAACGGCTCAGGCTCTAGTGGACCTGTTTTGGGTGGGGATTAGTCCTAATTGACGTTTTTATTCCAGCGTCAAAAAAAGAAATAAAAAGCGGCTAAAACATATTGATCAATATGTTTTAGCTGCTTTTTATTTGGCCGTAAGTACTTTGTGGAAATCGGTAAATGATAGCGATTACATGTTAAGTGACAAACTTATAAATAAATGGTGGTTCAACGTTTTCATTAACAACCTAACAAGACGAAGTTATATGATGAAAACGTAAAAATTTAATAATTTGGTTTTTATTTGTATTTTAAATAATACTTTATAAAAGGTTAGTGTTAAAATAATGAAAATCCTAGCTTTTAGAGTTGCGTTTAGTATATATGGTTATTCTATTGTAAACAAAACCTTTAGCATAACAGCTTATATTTTGGAAAGGGGAGAAGCGGATGGAATCTATTTGGCTCGAATATGTATGGGCATTATTGATTCTAATCGGGTTAGAAGGATTATTATCAGCTGATAATGCTCTTGTACTAGCAGTTATAGCTAAACATTTACCCGAGGACCAGAAGAAAAGAGCAATTAATTACGGAATTCTTATGGCGTTTATTTTTCGATTTGGAGCTCTTTTTGCCATTTCATTTATCGCCAACGTTTGGTGGATACAGGCGATAGGAGCAGCTTATCTTCTGTATTTAGGTTTAAAGCATGTCATTAAGGCGCGGTTTGGGAAACACAATGAGAATATTCATAATGATGATGAAAAGGAGTCTGCTGGCAAAGGGTTCTGGCCTACGGTGAGCAAAATTGCGTTAGCCGACCTAGCTTTTGCCATTGATTCTATTTTAGCTGCGGTTGCTATAGCACTTGGACTTCCGGATTCACAGTTTGGAGAAATCGGTGGTATGGACGGAGGGCAG
Organism: Priestia sp. AB; assembly: GCF_028369225.1. Taxonomy (NCBI): domain Bacteria; kingdom Bacillati; phylum Bacillota; class Bacilli; order Caryophanales; family Bacillaceae; genus Priestia; species Priestia sp. AB. The sequence continues at coordinate 59,087 of NZ_JAQMYN010000002.1, read as the reverse complement.
TTTGCAGTTGTAGTTCTTGGAGGGATTGCAGGCCTTATCTTAATCAAGTTTGCAGCGACCTGGTTCGTAAAACTCCTTGAAAAGCGACCTGCCCTAGAAACGACAGCATACGCCATTGTTGCCTGGGTAGGTGTGAAACTTGCTGTTATTACTTTTGCACATAAAGATATTGGTGTCTTAGATCCCCATTTTCCTCATAGCACCATCTGGACTCTAATTTTCTATGGAGTATTAGTTGGTATTGCTCTATTAGGTTGGTTTGCACCTGGCAATAAGTCATCAGAAAAATCATCGGCCTAGAAGGTAATCGAGTGTGATAATCACCCTGAATTCATCAATTAACCTTACTCTTTCCTTCCAAACGGATCCTCGCTTTAATATTTAAAAGTATGTTTAGATTTTATAGAAAAGTGAGTTATGTTGATTCAAGTGTAATTATCAAGTGCGTTAATCCAAGCTGGGTTAACTCACTTGATAATTGAAATGGTTGCGCAAACGAACTTGGTTATTTTATTTATGATTTTTGTGCCTTTTACGATAGTCAGTAAAGCAGGAAATTAAGAAAATCCCAATAAAAAAACCAATAAAAAGACCGATAAGACTTTCTATTTGAACATCTTTTTCTCCAATTATTTGACCGTAAATTACCCTGGATATAACATCAACAAAAGAGAGAACAACAGCCTTGATGGTAATATGTAAAAAATTAATAAAATCACACCTTTTACAAAATGTATTACGCAATTTTAAACGATTAAAAAGGTCTAGAAAGAAAGACTTACAATTTAAGGTTCATTGAAGGGTTACATATTACACCTAAAGGGATTTATTCTGCAATAAAACCGAAGGTCAATTGCAAAAGATAGGTGATTATTTTTGTTAGTTTTAATATTCCTATTTATTTTTCTAAAATTTCAAAAAAAAAAAATTAATACTTGTTTAAATGGAAATGATTTGGGAATATAATTCACAAGTCAAAAAAATGACAAGGAGGATACAAACATGGCAAAGGGACTAGCTATGCACGAAACGCTAGAAGTTCATGAAATCTTAACGCTTAAAACATCATGTGTAACAAAAGGAACAGCGATGTTGGAATTGGTAGAGGATGAGGAATTAAAAAAGATTCTTGAAGAAGATGTTCAAACATCTACTGAAGCGATTAAAGAATTGAAAAAAATCTTAAAGAAAGCTCAATAAATAGGAGGGGTAGAAAAATGGCCACTAAAAGTACTCTTACTAAAACGTTAGACGATCTTGCTATTGCGACTGATTTATTATTATCAGCTAAGAGTGGTGTACGAACATATGCTGTAGCGCTTACTGAAACAGCGACGCCGGAAGTTCGAAAGGTATTAAAAAAGCAATTAAATGAAACCATCGAGCTTCATGAAAAGATTGCTCAATATATGATTGATAATGAAATGTATCACGCCTATGATGTAGAAGAACAAGTAAATCACGATTTAAAAAAGGCAGATAAAGCGCTAGATTTAGCGAAAGGTTAACTAAAATTCCCCCTCTGACAATAGAGGGGGAATTTTTTAAGGTTACATAAAAAGTTCTCTTTTGATATTTCTACAAAGGAAAAGAAGTCTATATTTTATTCTCTTAGAAGTAGATAATTTACCCCACTTTATACAATATTTAGATGATATTTTATAGTCTTTTATCCCATATCCGAATAAATTGGTTTTAATTGGCTGCTGAAGGATACACCTATTAGTAGAACGACATATTCTATGGGGATAGAGGAGGAGAAAATAGTGAAGGAAATTAAAGTAGCAGAAAATAGTGGTCAGGCAAATAAGTTTATTGAAGAGTTTTTTGCCAACGGGTTTAGTAAAAACGAAATTTATTTATTGACCTATAATAAAGAGCGCTCGGAATATTTAACAAATACAACAAATACAAAAGAATATCGAGCTTCTGAACAAGGAGTTTTTGAATCCGCAGTTAATAAGTTATTTTCTCGTGAAGATGAACTTCATTCTAAAATGGCCTCGTTAGGTTTAACCCAAGAAGAAGCTAAACAGTGTGTCGGTGAAATGAAACAAGAACGTATAATCATTATTGCAAAAAAAGATATGTAATGGTTTTTCCTAGGAATAACTTTCGAAGAAACTAACTGATCGAGAACTATTAGTAAATCATACTAGCATGTTGCTTTATATATAATATTTGTTCTTCTGTACAAAGGGTTTATGAATATGAAAGATACTGAACGAAAAGTATATTACTAGAGTCGTTTACTACTCTCATATGGAGGTGAAAGGATAATGATTCAATTTTTTGGTATCCACATAGGGACGTTATACTTTCCTACAAGCATCCTTCTAATTACTTTATTAGTTTTAGTAGGTTTTATTATCTATTTTCTTAGTAGAAGAAAAAGAAATAGAGATCAAACGATTCATTCAAATGAGAATAGGGTAAAGGGCAAAAGAGGAAAAGATAAAACTCTGTAAATGATCTAAAAGAAGAATTAATATATTTCGTCATCAAAAAGAATTTCAGTTTGAAGTGAAAGTAAATCATTCTTACCCTACAGTTCCTGATACAGCCTTACACCATATTTAAACCTTGAGAAGGTATGATTTAAATAAATGCAGAGAGGGCCCTTGAATTCATTTCCAAGGGCTGTTTTTATTTGTATTCTGTAAAGGACAGACGACCTTTTAATCTTTTATTTTCTTACTATTTCTTATTTATAACTTCAACAGAAACTTTATTATCGTTTTTTAAGATCTTAAACAAGCAATTGAACCCTTGATAAATTTGAAATAGTAGTCTAACCTTCATATTAAGGAGTGAAAATTATGAATGAAAACATTTCGGGTATTGATTATCAAGAAGTCATTGAATATGCGTTAGATCCACTCATTATTCATTCAAATCATAAGATTATATATGTTAACCACGCAGCTGAACATTTTTTTAGAGGAAAAAGGGAAGATATTATAGGTGCCAGTCCTTTAGATATATTTCAAGAAACATCTAAAGCAGCAATAAGAGAAAGAATCCAATCTGCTTATGAACGTCCAGCAGAGCTCATTGAGGAAACCATATTTAGATTGGACGGGACAACTGTTAATGTTGAATTATATTGTCATCCCTTGCTGCTGGGAGATAAAAAAGTAATCCAAACCTATGTGAGAGATATTACGGTAAAAAAAGAGAGTGAAACAAGACAAAAAGAAATAATAAAGCAAATAAATGAACTGTCTACAACCCTTGTTCCTCTTTTAGAGGGAATCGCTGTACTTCCCTTAGTAGGATCCATAGATGAGGAAAGAGCAAACCAACTTTTAATGGCTGTTCCAGTAAAAGTGCAGACGCAAAATATAAATTGTTTAATTATAGATTTTTCCGGTATTTATACATTGAATTCAATTGTAACGGAGCATCTTTTTAAAATTAATAGCGTTATGTCACTACTTGGAGTGCAATGTATCTTAACAGGATTAAGGCCAGAATTATCTCGCTCTGCTGTACAGCTAGGTATTAATTTAGATTCTACCCGGACAATGGCTACTGTAAAAAACGCACTTCATTTTTTGGGAATTACTTCTAGTAAATAACCTTTAAAATGAAAATAACTAAAGTAACTTCTACGTTTTTAAAGATACATATGATATGAATCTTTAGATGGTGCTACTTTCAGAGGAAGTTTCTGATTAAAGAAATAGTGGCATCGTCTTTATAGTTTCGTGTTGTTTTAAATATTTTTAAATGGTTTTTTAAAATTAGATTTGTATCTTGTATACGTTAGAAAAACAAAAGAAACTCCTGAACATATATCAGGAGTTTCTTTTGTTTAAAATAACATATTGTGCAATCGCACGTTTGTTAAATAAAAGATAGAAGAATCATTGAATTGCTTTCTTCAGTTTAAGATCTTGTATAAAGCTTCAGAAGCGTTATCTATATCATAATCGTTATAATTTAAGGTTTTTTGATCCGTAAGTGTAGTGATTTGAAAAATCTTAGATGTTTTACAATACGACAGTTCCAGTACTTGAGGAATGGTATGAGTAATAGCACTATCCTCATATTGAATCAGAGTATAAAGCGTTTTTTTTATTTCAAGTATATTCATAAAAGTACCTCTTTCCATTATAAGGAAACCTAGGGTACAAAGAGACCATATAATTTTAATTTATGTTCTTTCTCTATTATAACATATGAACGTATAGAAAAATACCTGTCGAGAACAGACAGTATGGTAACTGCAATTGTAAATTCTATGCACTTCTAATTCCGCTAGCTGGTCAGTTAAAAAGGTGACCATTAACAGAACATGTTCTTCTTATAATAGAATTACCTTGAATAGATTCAGTAATAAAAAAGAGTAGATTATTAATCTACTTTATTGCTTTATAAACAACTGGTGAGGAAAGTTTAATCAATGTAGATGGCTGACCAAAAGCCATAGATTCATCAATGAATGTTTCAAGAGATTGAACGGAATTAGTTAAAACTTTTACTAAGTAGTTGTATTGACCTGCCAGACGATGACATTCGATAACTTCAGGGTGTTCTTTGCAATATTCTACAAATTGTCTGCAGTTTGTATTGCTGTATAAAATAAAAGCAGTTACAGGTTTGTTAAAATTTTCAGGATTAATTATTGCTCTATATCCATCTATTATATTTTTTTCTTCAAGTTTTTTTACTCTTTCATTAACAGCAGGGGTAGATAAACCAACCAGCTTTCCCAACTGTGTAACGGACAAACGAGCATTCTCTTGTAGATGTAGTAATATATTTTTATCAATTTCATCCATAAAACATACCCCGCTTTAAATTATAAATTAAAATAATAGGTTTTCCGTCAATATTAAAGTTATTACTTAGTAATACAATAAGAAACATATGTAAAAATAGAAATTTATAGAATACAATTTAATTATATCAAAAGGAGGGATTTAATGGCTTTAGAAATGAGAAATACATGCGAAAAGTGCAATAAGAAACTCCATAATAGCTCTGTTGCTTATATCTGTACACATGAATGTACATTTTGTGATAAATGTAGTGAAAACGAGATGTATATTTGTCCTAACTGTGGAGGAGAACTAGTTAAAAGACCAAGGGGTAAAGAACATTCGTTAAGTTGCTCACTGAGCTTGTCATAAATTTAGATACAACACTACATAGATAATGCAGTCAAAACAGCTACTATCAATGAGGTGGGTATTCAACAGCGAGCCGCAACAGGTTTAAGTACGGAACAAATTATAAAGCATCATAGTGAAAGTTTACATGGTCATTGCAATGTTGCACACTTTCAATTGTCAGAAATGCAGAAGAAGACTTGCTTCGTCTGACATATTATTCTTATAGGTAATTAATTACACGAAGACAAAGATTTTTAGAGTACTGAAAATCGAATTCAGTAATCAATTGATTTATAGATAAAATAAAAGGTAATAGCACATAACTAAAATAAAGCCCTAAAAGTGTCTAATCGACGATTCTTAGGGCTTTGTTTCTGCCAATCATTGGGGCTCAATCGGTTTTTATTAAGCAGGAAAGCCTCCTGTTGGCGGTGGCCATGCTCCATTTAACCTTCTCATAATGACAATTTCACCTAGATGATAGCTGTTGTGAGAAGCAATATTACGCAGTAATCCCCCTGGGGTTTCACTTGGCCAAGCATCCAGAGGTTCTTCGATTGCTAATGTATCAGCTAAGTGACAAGCTTCGTCAATTCCATCACAAAAATGCTGGATTGTCTTTTTCCATTCTTCCTCATCAACCGGAGCAGGGTGTTCAGGCCAGCTTTCACTTACACTTTTCGGTCTTTCAGGGTTTTCTCCTTTAGCAAGGGCAAGTAAAAAGTCTTGCCAATAGCTCATATGCTTCACTAATTGATAAATAGAATAAGGTAATTCTTCTTGTTTATGTGAAGCAAGCTCCATATTAATATCAGTTATTGCGTTAATCGTCGGAAGATGGCCTCTTTCACCTCGCAGTGATTTGATAAGCGCATCACGAAATGCTGTATTCATTTGTGTCATGTTTTTTTCAGCCTTTCTTTTTCAAAGTATTAAGCTTGTAACAGTCTAACACAAATCAGCTTAATATATGTACTTCTGTGATTAACGACTTACTATAACAAAGCCACTAAAATAAATAGTATCAATCACAATTTTTTGTTTGTAAGTTACCTTTATATGAAGAAATATGGTTTAATATAAAACATATAGAAATAAGTAGAAAAAGGTACCCTTTATGGAAAGTGAAAAAGATTATGTGATTTTGAGAAAGACGATAACAACTCTTTCTACAAGCTTTATTTTAGCTTACCTTTTGACAATAACAGGTCTGGTTCAACAGCTAACTGACGGAGAAGAACTATCGTATCATACTGGAAATGACATGGCAGGGGGGTTCCTTGTATATCTTTTTTATGTAGGGGCAGTTATTGCTGTATACGGAAATTTTGTCTCAGCTAAACTGGACGCTATTCGAAAGAAATGGCTTCCCAACATGAGGTGGCTATTTGTCTTCTTCCACGGCATATTAGGCTTAATTAACGGTTTGTTTTTTCAAGATACATATTTGGCTTATTACGGGATGGCAGCTGCTATGTTATATGCATGTATAGATTGGTGGGTAGAAAGAAGAATTGACAGGGAAAAAAGTACAAAAGTATTGCTAATTATACCTCTTATTCTTTTACTTCTCAGTTGGAGTATACTAAAAGCGATATCACCTAGTCTTCCGCCATTTACGAAAGAAGATGCCATAGAGTTTGCGACAAGTGGTGAAGGAACGGATATTGATCTATTTCCTGATAAAGCGGGAACGTGGAAAGGAACGTTTGAGGGATATCACGTTCAAAGAAGCACCTGTGCTAAAAAGTTAAATAAAGAGTTATACCTTGTGACCTTTGAAGAAAACTGGACCAACGGGAAACGAAAAGGACACTATGTAATGTCTTATAAAGTAAATCGCAGCAGTGTCTCAGGGTATGGAGGAAGTGGTACAACACCTCCTTATTATGAAAAGGTATTAGAACAATAAAATAGTAAAAATTAAGTTTATGAATAAAGGAGCTTTGATCTATGTCTAAAATTTCTCTAGCAGAGGCTGTGAAATTGAAAAGTGTATTATCAAAACGAATACACGAACTAGAAGAAGAGATGGACCGTGTTGCATTTGTAGAGATTGAAAAAGGGGAGAAGATTCCTCCTCAAGCTCGATCACTATCTCATGTTGAACAGGATTTAGAGGATATTCGAAAGGATTTGCGTCTACTTGATAAATTAATTTATCAAGCCAATATTCAAAATAATATTACTTATAATGAACACAAACTAACAATTGTAGAAGCGATTGAATACGCCACTCAATTACGTGCCAAAGCAAGAAAATACAAAGAGTTTGGATCATCGTCTAAAGAAGAATATCCTTACTATGGAGAAGGGGTATCCATTATTAAAGTGGCTACATTTGATCCTGAAGAATATCGCCTAAAAGGTCTAGAGGTTGAAAAGAAAGCAAATAGATTATCAAATTTAATTAACGCTAAAAACTATCAAATAGAGTTAGAGTTTGATGGAGATAAATATTTTTAACCCTTGAAGAGGTGAGACTCCCTTCAAGGCATAGAAGAAGAATGTTTAGTGTACTCAAAGTACTATTGTGATGGCAAGTGATAAAACCAATAATCCAATGACTTATTACACTGTTACTATTTACCAATAACCAACTATAGCAATGGACGGTCGATGACCAATACCTCCTTGTTTTTAACTCCTTCTATGGTGCCCTTACTTGTAAGTTAAGTAAGGGCCTTATTTATCTTATTTTTATTAGAAAGCTTTCAGTATAATAACACCTGTAATAATAAGAGTAACCGAGATAATCTTTCTTTTGTTTTTTGATTCCTTAAATATATAAATACCTAACAGCGTTGTACTAACAATCGTCAGCCCTGCCCATATAGCAAAAACGATTCCCATTTCAAAATAGTGCGTCGTTAGAGAAATAAAATAAATACAAGCAATGAAGAGTAGAAATGCGCCTATGGTGGGAACAGTTTGTCTAAAGCCTTTAGATAGTTTTACACACATTTGGCCTGCAATGCCTAAAACTAAGCCCATCGTTAAAAATACGTATCCCATTACGCTGTCCTTCTTTCTTTAGAGCTCCCTTTAATGTTAAGAGAAACTGCACCGATTATAATAAGAGAAACTCCTAAAATTTTAGATAAAGAAATAGTTTCATCAAAAAAGATAATACCTGTGACAACAACAAGTACAGTTGCTCCTCCTGCATACAAAGCACTTGCTACTCCTACTTCACCTTTGGCGTTAAGTAGCATATAAGCAGCAATTGAAGAACAATAAAATAGTATGGCGAGAACAGTAGGAACAAAGTTTGTGAATCCATTTGTAAGATTAAGAAAAAATACTGCGACTACCTCCAAGATGATGGCAAGAAACAATAGTAAATAAAACAATTAGATCTCCTCCTTTCAGTCACCTCATTTTAAGAACTTTACGTAATTGCTACTAAATAATTGCAGTAGCACTCGGATGTCATTATTTTATCTAGAGCTTGATATCTTGTAAAATAATGATAAATGATTATAGATATCACTATTATTAATACCTAAATGAATGTAAGTGGAAAGGAGGATGTTTATGGAAGTAGAAGATATACGCATATTTATGGCTGTAGCAGAATACGGCAGTGTAAGCCTTGCCGCTGATAAGCTAGGCTATGTCCAACCAAATGTAACAGCACGTATTCGGTCTCTTGAACGAAAAATTGGACACCCATTGTTTCATCGTCACAGACGAGGAATGACATTAAATGTAGAAGGTCGAAAACTTTTAACATATGGAGAACAAATGATGCGGCTGATGGATGAAATACAGAAAGCATTTCAAGATGAGCGTAACCTTGTTGGATCATTACGTATTGGATTAGTTGAAACGGTAGTAGGGTTTCCTGAAATCATTTCTTCCTATCATAATAAGCACAAAAATGTGGATATTTCTCTAGTATCAGGAGTAAGTACACAATTAATAGAGAAAGTTCTTAAGTTTCAGTTAGACGGGGCATTTGTAGCAGAACCAGTAAATGTGTCAACGCTTGATCAAATTCCAGCTTTTGATGAAGAAATTGTACTTGTATGCAGTGCAAATGAAAAAGGAAAGAAACAGATTCAGTCTGCCAAAGAGTTGCTGCACTTACCATTCATTTTATTTAATGAAGGCTGCCAATATAGAGAAAGACTACAGCAGTGGTTAAAAGACGAACAAATAGTATCACCAAAAATCATGGAATTTGCTACACTTGAAACGATTATGGGGACAGTTGTTTCTGGTCTTGGTGTGACACTTATAGCCCGGTCATTAGCGGAAAGATATGAGCGGGAAGGGTTAGTACAACTCTTTTCAATACCTGGACCTTACAGAAACCTCAGGATTGTGTATGTCCGTCGCTCCGACTCCTATCTAGGAGTAACTGAGGGTGAATTTATAAAGACAATCAGCGAAGTAAGAGAAGGGAAAAAGCAGAAATAAACAGACGGTTTTTTCATACAGAGCTTTTTTATTTACCCTATGTTTAATATGAATGCACCAAGTGTTAACTAGAAAGGTAAAAGTGGGTTTTTTAGCTCACTTTTTATATGGCATAAATCAAAAATGCTTTTAAAGGAGCCAGCACAGTGAAAATAGAGGACCAAAAATTTGCAGAACGAGTACTGAAGCACTTACTTATTGGCAGTCAAATAGACGGCCTGAAATTTGGGATTGATAGTTCTACAACTCTATTGTATTTTACTAATTATAATAGAAAAGATGATGGTGATTTTGTTTTAAACATCGAAACAAATTGGACTGTATATCCTGAAGCCTGTGATACATACCCATCATCAGAGGGTGAAGTGCCCTTTAATACAGAAGAGCAACATTTTAAACATATTTGGGATATTAGGAGACAAAAAGTAGTAAACGTTCAGCTAGATACTGTATCGCCTCATCTTATCATTTCTCTAGAATCGGGGAGGATTTTATTTGTGAATGGCTACGATCCTAACTACGAATGCTGGCAATTAGGAGACCCTTTTGGAGGAGTTGATTGGCTTTTAGTTGCAATTCCGGGTGGTGACATAGCTATTTGGTGTCCTAGTGAGTTTGAATGAGCGTTATGTTAACTATTCTTGTATATAGTGTACAAAAAAATCACTTAGGAAAATGGTAAAACATATGGAGGAAACATACAAGAATACTATCTTGGAGAGCTTTTATGATTTAAAGGAAATAGTAAGTTCTTTTAATAATCTCCATGAGAAGTACAATTGGTTGTTGAGTGATTTAGATGGATCTTTTCCAGATAAGTATCTTCATTACTTTACTGACTACAGAATTTACAACAACAGAACGAACACTAGTACATACTGGATTACAGGTGAAAAGCTCACGGAGCTTGCTAATAAAGAGGACATCTATTTTATATGGGGAGTTTTCTCTGCCTTTGATAAGAAAGAAATTATAAATTTAGATGTGCTTAAAGAAGAGCCTTATGCTGATGGTAATCCAGATTTTTGGATTGAAGCACCAATAATTCAGCACCCTAAAGCAATTATAGAATTAGTTTTTTGGGACTCATCTTTAATTTTACTTCTGAGCAAGGACGAAGAAGTATCTAGGTATTTTAGAAACAAGTTTGCAAAATGGAAAGACCTAGAGGAGTACAATAACGAGTAGTTCTATAACTTATATATACTATAAAAGAAAAAACATCTATCGGAACTATCCTCAGGAAACAGCCACGGTTAAATGGATAAATGACGAAACAGTTGAAATCAGTGACCATACATTAAACGTTAAACAAGATACATTTAATGCTAATGATCGGAGTAACTAAATACTATTTTTAAACAATTAAGAGCTCTTGGTATTAATTATTTAAAAACGGGCTTAATAAACAAGCAAAGCTGAAGCATCAAGCTGCACTTATTTACTGTGGCTAAAATCGTTTCCTAGCGTTCGTCTAGAAAACAGTAGAGTAGACATTATTTACATGTAAAAGAATAAGCATTGGTAATTGGATTATGTATTCAAAAGGGGGAGAACGGAAGAGGCAGCTGAATACGCTTTACATATTCAATGTTCTTGGCGTATTGCCAAAGGTAATAAAATTGTAGTAGGGTCAGGGGATTTCTATTCTCCAAGAATAGGATTGGAGAATGAAAATGAGCACTTTGAATGGGATATCCAAGGAAATAATCGATTTGATGAACGAATTGCATCTTTTATAAAAGATATAAACGAACACACGATTGTAGAAAGAGTTGACTCGGACGAAGTAGGAGGGCTAAAGATTTTTTTATCTCAAGGTTATTTATTAGAGGTGTTTCCAGATACGTCAGAAGACGATGAATACAGTGAGTTCTGGAGACTTTTCAAGCGGAAGGAAGACAGCTCTCACTTTGTTGTCACAGGAAATGGTCTTAAAAACGAGTAATCCTATAATTAAAGAAATGAAAAAAGCACAAACCCGTTGGAAACGAACGTTTTTGTGCTTTTTTCTTATTTTATAGTGAGTTACATATAATCATAAGCGGAATCATCAAAATAGAGCCAGTGATAATATTCAACCTGCGGATCTGTCATCTTCGAAACTTCTTCTTCATTGAATTTTTGATACTCAACTAATTTCTGCACTTTAGAATTTCTTTCCACTTGGCTCATTTTAAATCCTCCTTATAGTTTGAGAAGTAACAATGTATTTAAAAATAGAAAGCGTTTTCTTTTTCTTGCTTTTATTATATATCTCAATATGAGATTAAAACAATATCAATTATAGATGATTTTTCAAAAAACAATATAGAAATGGTATCATGGCGTCGGATAGGGACAACAAGGCTTCTGCAATCGAAATTAAATAATAGGGGATTCCCAATGGCAAGGCTAAAAATTTTTTGTTAGTATCGTTGCTTAATCCCTAAAAAACATTATGATAACTAGCTCTATAAATTAGAAATAAAGCTAACTGTGTTAAGCTAGCTTTATATTTTTTATGCTGTTTTCCAGAGCTGTAAATTTTCAACTATCGTTCACTCGTTCACTTTGTTATAAAAACTCTTTAACATTTTCATCATGTTACGCCCTGAAGTTCTTGACATTTGATTATTATCTTCATCATCATCATGAGAACTCAGGTACCAACTTCCTTTGTTATCTTCATTTAATCTATATACCTTATTCGTTCTACTATCTGTATAAAAGTTTCCATCCTTCAGTCTCACACAATCCCCCCCCTCTACCAAGTGTCTATCCTGTATTATGCCCAAGATATCAATTTTATGAAAAAAGTCATATACACAAAAACAGCAGATTTCTTAATACGCTTATTATTTTGTAAGTAATATACACAGGCGCAAAAAAGGATAAGAGCTATGAGTGAGAAAATATTTAGTGATGGAGAAATAGTAAATAGAAGAGTATGGAATGAATTAGTGACAATTTTAAAAAGTCATTATGTAAAAAACACGAACTATAATTATTGATGAATAAGTTTTGATATAAAAATCTTTTTAAGTAAAAACAGACTCTGAAAATAGAGTCTGTTTTTTAGTATGGTTTCTTATGCTTTATTTACGTTTGTCGCTTGTGGTCCACGTTGCCCCTGTTCGATATCAAAAGTCACTTCTTGACCTTCATCCAAGGATTTAAAGCCTTCACCTTGAATAGCTGAGAAGTGAACAAATACATCTTCTCCACCTTCGCGCTCAATAAATCCAAAACCTTTGTCAGCATTAAACCATTTCACTTTACCGTGTTCCATTTTTTGTTGCCTCCTAAAATGTAGAAAATAAACCAGATTATCATTAAATCTAGCTTATTTATATATTATCCCAATGGAGACATCTTAAACTTAAATTAATTTGATCTTTTTAACTTTCTTTATCATCACTCATTCCATTAACATGTAACAAGTGTATGACTATAACATTATAGTGAGGTTCTCGTGCAAGAACTTCAAATAAACATGGAGATGATAGAAGTCGAATATTAGCCACTGTTCACACAATCATTAAGGGCATTGCATTCATAAATAGGAACCTGAATTAGATGCGAGAGCATAATGGGAGCCGCCTGTACCAAATAAAGGGAAGTTCACTAAAAAATTTTTGAATAGTGGTATAAAAATACATTCGATTAGATAGAAATCTATATACCTTTTTCATATAAATACAACCTTCGCACTAGGATCCGTAAACTTGTTTCCAAATAAAAAATGACGCCGTTGGAGGCGCCATTTTTATAGAATAGAGAAGGACACACCCTATGCACGGGCGGTACTCTTAACACATCGTCTTGATTTGATAATACCCAGCGTTTAAATTTACTAAACCTTTGGTTATGATGCTTTATGCAGAATATCTACGTTTACCTATTAAAATTATTTATTAAATTTCTTTGGAAACTGCTTCACAACTCCCGCAGATATAGTATCTGCCATTAAGATAATATGTGATACTCCTTCATCAATTGCACCGATTCTAGCCTCCCAATCTCTTTCTAAGCTTGCAGATAAATCATTTGTCACTAATTTTAGATGCATATACAGTAATTTTTTCAAATCTTCATTTTTTAAATAAGGGTTGGCCTGGCTAAGGAACGCTGCTATACCATCAGCATTTCTATACCATTCTTGGTTTAATTGATTCACCAAGGCTTTCTTTCCCGTTTTAGCCGCATCTACAATCTTGCCAGCAATCACAATATGTTCCTTGAGCAAATCCGTAAGTTTATTCCCAGCTTTCTCTCCGTATATCGGCTTCACAGCATTCCCGATATCTTCCTGATTTTTTAATAGCCTTGCCAACACCTGTTTTTGGTCTTCTGATCCTGCTGTTGTTGCACTTGTAATATAATTACTTGTCCACAGTACATGATCCATCCAAAGTCTTCTAAATTCATTTTCAAACGTTACCTGAGATTGACTAACACGATGTTCTTGTGTTTCAGCACGAGCACTACTTGGTTCAACTAGCATGTTTAGCGAAAATAACAACATAAATCCCATCAATAATAATCTTTTCATAAAAAGCTCCCTCCAATTTAAACGAGTATGCGCCTTATTATTTGTATATGGGATTTTTTACATTCCTCAAAATGTTACATTCAATTATTTATACATTCTCTAAAAAATGTCTTTAACATAAGAACCTAATGGCAACACTATAAACAATAGTTAGTGAATAGGATTTCTTTGCATAAATTTGGGGTTTTTGCGAGCTGAAACTCAAAAAATGAGATAAAGATTAATGAGCTATTCCTTTCACATAAGCTTGTCAGAATACTATCTAGAGAGGGGTCGAACAATATGAAAGTGACGGATACACTTGTTCAATGTTTAGAAAATGAGGGAGTTGAATATATTTTCGGAATACCCGGTAAAGAGACCTTGGATTTTATTGATTCCTTATCCAACTCTAAACAGATTCAATTCGTGAATGTGAGGCATGAGCAAGGAGCTGCTTTTATGGCAGATGTATACGGAAGGTTAACAAACAAAGTAGGGGTATGTTTATCAACATTAGGCCCTGGAGCTACTAATTTATTGACAGGTATATCTAGTGCAAAGCTAGACCATTCTCCTGTTGTTGCTTTAACAGGACAGGCTGCTTTGGGAAGGCAGCATAAAGATTCGCATCAGTATATAGACATTATCAAAATGGTGGAACCGGCAACGAAGTGGGGTGTTCAGATAAAAGATGCACAAACGCTTCCTGAGATTATTCGAAAAGCATTTAAAATTGCACAAATGGAAAAGCCAGGACCCGTAGTAGTAGAATTGCCAGAAGACTTGGCAACTCAAATCGTTCCCATTAAACCTATTTCACTTACATCTATACCCGTAAGTATACCTATAATGGAGTCCATTCAGGCTGCCAATACTCTTATTAAGCAGTATGAGAGACCTTTTGTTATTATCGGTAACGGCGCTGTTAGACAGGAAGCCGTGGATGAGCTTCAACGATTTATTGAACGCCTTCAATCACCGGTTACCCATAGTTATATGGCTAAAGGTGTACTGTCTAAAGATCATCCACAAAATTTCTTTACGTTTGGATTTAATGAAAAAGATGAAGTGCTCGCAGGCTTAAAGGAAGCTGATCTACTTATTGTAATTGGGTTTGATCTTGTCGAAAGGTTACCCAAAGAATGGAACACAGAAAAAACACCAATTTTACATATAGATACTTTACCGGCAGAAGTAGATGAATATTACCCTGTAGAGGTCGAATTGGTTGGAGATATAAAGCAGACTTTACGAGTATTCAATCAGCTTGATATTCCTTCTAAACCATGGATTCCCTCTGGTAATCTCCAGAAACAAATTAAGCAATCTTATCACATTGAAGAGAAAAAGATAGATAGCGATTTGCTGCCTTTGACAATCGAGAATATCTTGCATATTATTGACAAGCTCTCTTCAGAGAAAACAATTGTGATTTCAGATGTGGGAGCTCATAAAGTATCTATAGCCCGAACTTATCAACCTAAAAACCCTAACAGGCTCATTATATCAAATGGTCTAGCTTCCATGGGTATTGCTCTACCAGGCTCAATTGGAGCTAAGTTAGCCTGCCCTAATGATCCAGCTATTTGTATTACTGGAGATGGGGGAGTTTTAATGAATTTTGCTGAAATAGAGACGGCAAAGCGCTTAGGGCTTTCATTCATCATTATTGTTTTAAACGACTCTACATTAAAAATAGAGCAGGAAATGATGAACAAAAAGTTTGGTAAGAGCTATGGAATAACTTTTACAAACCCAGATTTTGTTCAACTGGCAAAAAGCTTTGGAATTAAAGGCGAACAGGCAAATAGTTTAGTTGGATTTGAAAATATAATGAAAAGAGCCTTACAAAGTTTAGATGAGATTGTCCTAATTGACGTTCTTCTAAAAAGCTGATTGCGATTTCTCCATTATTTTAACGAGTTATCTTTGTTAAGGGATTAATTTGTAGATTCACTAGGAAATAAATGTTTTTAATTTTTTGAAATAAGCTAAGCTGAGTTCAACCCAAATCCAACTATAAAGGAAAGTAAATACAAAAATTAAACCAGTAGTAGAAAGAGAAAAATTTTTAGAAATCACGGGACCTAGTACTGGGAATTTGAAACCGTACAATAGGGTAATAATCCCAACAGTTAATAGAGTGGCCCCACTTATAATAATGTACAATCTCTTTTTAAAAAAGTAAAAAGCGGCTCCTATGCCCATTCCCAATATTCCTGTTGTAAAAGGAAAAATAATAAGTTCACTTGGCTGGATAATCAGAAGAAGCAGATTTGTTAGTATATAGGTAATAAACCCTAGAGGGAGCGAAAGTATAAAACAAAAAAGAATGGGTGCAGTAGAGAATGGACTAATAAAAACTCCTATTCCTGGTAAGAAACCTCCTGCTGATTGAAAAAGGGCTGCTAAGCTGGCGAAAAGAGCGCCTGAGACAAGCTGCTTAGTTTTAGATAGTCTATTAAAAAAAAGCTGCGCAGATTTTACTTCACTTGAAAGAGACTTTAAAAAGTACATGAATTTCACCTCGGTTAACTGTTTTTACATTATAAGGGGGTAAAGAGAGATTTAGATCATTGCCTGATATATCAACTCTTACATGTAATATATAAAGAAATTAAGCGGGAGGACTAATAAGTCGCATTTACTTTTAAAGGAATAGGTCATATCCGTTAAGATAAATTTCTTTATTTTTCTAAAGGTATGTACTGTAGCCCATAAAATGAATCTTTTATGGGCTTTATTGATTAAAGGCTTTTTTATTTTCTAGAAAGTTCATTTGTTCATTCCTACAAAATAGCTGGTAAAAAAATTAAGCTATAATTTTTAGGAGAAAATCAATACCCAGTCGAATTTTATAAATATAAATCATGGAACAATTTCAAAAACAGTACCTTGATTAAAGTCAGACACTTTCATAGAGCCATAAACTCCTAAATAAAGCCTGGTTTGATCCAGGTTCGTTCCCAAACTAACGTAGTAAGCTGATTGGGAACCAAAATTATAATCAACTTCCACAACACTAAAATCATTTAGCTTACAATCTGTACCTGCTCTGGTATAAGCTAAAACTCCTCTAATTGGGGATTGAGGTTCTTTAACCTGTGCAATATCCGTAAACATAACGCTTCCTGTTAAGCTAGAGATTTTATTCCCCATATATGGCTGAACTCCTGTAAGGGAGGTCCCTCCAAATTTATTGGGGCGGGGATCTTTGTGAAAATAACTTGTTAAAGGCTGAATACGTCTCACTGAAGTTTTTACCGCTTCATTGTAATAAGCAATTATTTTCTCATCCAAGGCCGGATTTTCAGAACACCTTTTTATAAACGAAGTCGGAAAATCTCCTTCCCATCCCCGCCAGCCAAGGTTAATAAATCCTTCTTGGCTGGGTTTGGCTCTCATTAAAGAAGCTTGAACAAGTTGAGGAACAGGTATTGGCTTATAATGAACAAATGAAAAAATCGACTCTACTACGTCTTGTCCAACATTTCCCACATATTTGATGTACTGATTATAAAATTTTTGAAATGAAATGCCCGTTATATTGCGAACACCCTTAGCAATGAGCGTAAGAGTTTCCTGAATAGGTGAGGGGAGTTCACTAAAACGTGTGACTACGGGTGGATTATGGATAAATGTATTCTTACCTACATCAATTTCAATTATTTTCCCGTAAATTTCTATATCATCCTGACTTAAGTTAAAGGGGTCATAGCCTGATCCACCATCTCCGGTTGTAAAGATAAGTTTTCCAGTTTCAGGTGAAAAGTTTAAGCTGTTGACACCATTATGATTAAAAAATGGTCTTCTTAAGTTAAGTAACGTCCGTCTTTTTTGAGGCTGAGCATTTGGCTGGAAAACCCATTCTTCCACTGTATCAATATGATCATATTTAGTTTCTCTATTTATCCACCTTAAGTTTGAAGTTTTAGGATCACACGGGTTAGGCCTATAATGTTCGGAAAGTGCACCTGGGCCTTGTGTTCCAGCTGCTGAGTAATGAAGATAAAACAGACGATTATAATAAAATTCTGGATGAAACGCTAGCCCTAGCAATCCTCGTTCATCATATCCTCCGCGGGAAACACCTGGTTCAGACGTACCTAATTTTATGATTCGTGAGCGAATATCTAAAAAAGTCTGTATAGCTTCGTCTCTTATGTAAAAGATCTCTCCTACTTGGGTTGCAATAAATAAACTTTCAAATGAGTCACCAGGAAGTATAGCCGTTTTCAACACAGTAGGTAAATTTATTTTACTAACAATAGGCCGTAAACTAACCTTAGCTTTTATCAACTAACTTGACACTCCTTTTTAATGGTTTCTTTTATAAGAATATGATTGTAACTGTTCTATTAGTATCAATACTATTTTATAAAGTTAGGCAATTTAATGGAATTTGTGCTTTCTATAAATAGAAATAAAGGAAAAACAATGATTAATTCAAAAAAATAGTGATATTATTTTATGAATTGGAAAAGAATATGGCTTATGAAAGGAGTGAATGCAAATGTCTGTGAAAAACTGGTTAATGGGATTAGTCGTTTTGTTTACGATGGTTATCAGTGTGATGACTTCAGGATCACTCGGTGTTTTGGCTGAATCCGACGCGGTAAGACAGAAAGCCATGGAGGTTCAGTTGAACGATGATTTCTTTAATCCAGAAACCATCACTATCCCGAGTGGAAAAACGACAACATTGATATTAAAAAATGAAGGTCAGAAAGAGCATACCTTCACAGTAGAAAAGCTCGGAATTGACGCTGAAGTCCAGCCTGGAAAAGAAAAAACCATTACCGTAAAACCACAAAATCCTGGTACATATGAACTGATATGTAGGTATCATTTTAATAGGGGAATGGTGGGGAAAGTGATAGTCAAATAACAAGCAGGGCCAATCGGTCTCTGCTTTTTGAATTGAATATAACATACTTTCTTAATTAACATAATAGATTTTAAAGGTATAAATAAATTGTTCACAATTTCAAAAAAGTAATAAGTATTTATTTCAAATATATACTAAATGAAGAAAAAGCACAGGAAAGTATAGAATAAAAACAGCATTTATATCCAGGTTATTAAAAAATGTATCCTTAATGAGCAATGAGCATTGTTTAATTAAAAGGAGGAATTTTATATGGTCGATAATCAATCAAATAATTTAGAACAGGTATCAGAGAACAATACAGATGAAACCAAATTAGGTGATCTTGAGAAAGAGTTTGTAACAAAGCCTGCTAAGTCGTCTTCTGATCCTTATCCGCATAAATATTATACTGGAGACATTTCTATGGTTTCTAATGCTGTGCCACGAAACGATAAAGAATAAAAGTTTCTTATATATTAATATATAAGAGAAACTTTAGACCATTTAAGCTTAAGCTCTGTATTTTTTCAGAACCAAAATACATCTCATAAAAAACAGTTATGTTTCATTTGTTATTTTAAATTCGAAGTAATCGCTTTCATTTTTTACTTTCTCGAAATCATTTGATAGGTTATAATAAATATCTACAAAAATATTAAATGATATGTAAGTAACAAGCAATTACACCCTTAATATTTAAAAAAAGAAAAACTCCCTTAACGTACTAGGGGAGTTTTTCTTTTTTTAATATCCAATATCTTCTATTTAAACTCATCAAAAAAGAAGTGTTCACTATTTTGAAGCCCGTTAAACTATTCTACTTAATATATGAGTAGGCTACGAAATGTTTATATACCTGTAAATGGGGGATTTACCATATAAGAACATTGATACTTAATTGGAAGGATAATGAAAAATGAACAATAATACTGAAACTGTTGAAAATAAAGTAGAGGATAAACTAAATGAAATGAGTCAAGAGAAGAAAGACAACATCCTTTCTAGTTTTAACGAATTTAAAAGTTACTTAGGAGATAAAGTCACAAAAGGTGAGAAACTAGGGTTAAATGATAATCAATTAGCTCTAGCAGCTAAAAAAATAGCTGACTATCTCGCAGCACATGAGGAACCACAAAATGAAGAGCAATACTTGTTACATGAGTTATGGAAAGTTGGAAACGAGGAAGAACAATATCATCTTGCTCATATGCTTGTTAAATTAGTCAAAGAATAATCTAAATCAATTATAGATTGCTTTTTGTCATTATTTATTAGGGGTTCAAGCGTATTCAATTAACGTAGCAAAGAGCCACTTGCGTAAAACAAGTGGCTCTTTATAATGGTTAGGTGTCAGGTAATATCGTTGCAAAAGTAAGAATAAGCCGAAAACGAAATATGTTATCTGAAAACTCTTCTATTGTCAACTTAATAAAAATGCATAACTACAGAAAAGAAATAAGGGTCGGTTATTTTCTTCTCTTTTTATTCATTTTCTTTAGAATCTTCTTGATAATGCTCATTTAAGTATGGGTTCTCTGTCGTAGCAAAATTAACAGATTGAAGGCTAGTTTCAGGATCCATTCCATAATAGCCTTTTAGTTCCGCATTTTCTAGCTCGCCACTTCTAAGTTTTGGTTCTTTTTTCTCTTTCATGCTGCACCTCTTTTTTCTTATAAATAAAGCTTACAGAAATATGGTATCAGTTATTGGGTTCTATTTGGAGATGGAAGAAAAGAATGTAAAAAACTACATTCTTTCTTTCCGACTTTTTATTTTTCTTCTAAATCAAGGACTGGGACCATACGGTCTTCATCATGTGTTCCTCTCGCATGAACGGTAGCCATACTTGATGTTTCATCTACACTTTTAATCCAAATAGGAACTCCGTGGTAATGAACATCAATTTCCTTGGGAGAAGAAAGAATTTGTTTAGCTCGATTTATTTCCATGTTATCACCTCATTTTTTAGTATGTCCTTGTGATGCATCAATTAAAAGATAAAGCTATATTTCCTCACCAATAACTTGACTACATTCTATAACTCACTTCGTCAAAAATTAATCTATCCTTTAACCTTACAAAAATCGAACATCAATGGGTTTGCTTAATCTCATTTTATTCTTTAATTCGAACACGTATAAATACGAAAAATGAGCACATACTGTACCTAATCAGATTCCTCCTTTTGCTGACGAATCATTTCTCCTTTAATATGTTAAGTTTACAAAAAACATCTGTCTTCACAGGTGTTTTTTATTTTGAGAAAATATATTATTTGTATACAAACTAAGTTTTATTTTACTTCTAGTAGGGGAATAAAATAGTAAATTAAATCGGAGAGGATGAGGGATTTATGATAGAGATGGAGGTAAAGAACCTTCAAAGGTCAGGAACTAAATTTAGAAAGGCTGAATCAGAATACTTAAATAAGGCAATCGAAGAATATTTCGTTCGTCGTACATACCATAATGCACCAGTAGTTGATGCACTTCGATATGTACTAACGATTGATAATAAAAGGGAACGTTTAGAAAGTGCCGCTGAACTTTTTGGAGATAATATCAAAGAAGTAAATAACCAAGATATTATAAACTATTTAAATCAATGTAGATGTTATAAGGAAATAAGAGATACAGTCTAAATTTGATGCTATCTTATGAAAAAATTTATTGTTCATAAATAACCAAAAGGGGATTGGAGATATGAACTATAAACAAAAGGACTATTATATTAGCGCAAAAGAAAATGAATATTATAAAGTACTAAATGTAGTCGATTATATGTTAGAGGCAGCAAAAAGCAACAATAAATATCCTATATGGGGTGAAAAGCTAAGAACTGAATTAAAAGAAAGTGCTGGCAACAATCTTACTCCATGGCATTTTAATACAATAATATCCGTACTTTTAGATTACGTACCTGATGAAGTAAAGAATAAACCTAATGCTAAGTCACTCTAAGCGGGTGGCTTTTTATGATGTGCATAATATGTAAGTTAAAATATGTGGTGAATAGCAAAAAGAAAGGTGGAATAGTAATATGAGTGATACTGAGATTGTGGGTTTGAGTCAATAATCCGGAGGCATTCTCTCAAAAATAAGGGTAAGGACTTAATTACATGGTGTCCATAAAATTATACTTAAATGATTCTTGCGTGAAAGGAAATTTACTGTTATATTAAATTCAATTAAATATTTTCTTATTTCAATATTTTTTGAAGTGAGGATAGAGGTGCAAAGATCATAAGTATACAATTTGAGGAGAATGAGATCCAATGACAATTGTGGAAAGGGGTATTTGCCGAAGCTGAAAGAATCTCATGTTCTTGAAGCTGGTTCTGCTGTTGAATAAATACAGAACTGTCATATGGGAAACTGTATGGAGGGCTATCTTACGCACGGAAACTATTTTTAATAAATATTGTTTCTACTGCAGCAACGAATCCCTCGTTGCTGCTTTTTTGCGTTTCTTATGAATGGCCCTGACCCCTCTAATTTTAAAAATTTTATAAAGGGTGTGTAGTTATGAATTTTGGCCAAGTATTAACAGCGATGGTTACCCCGTTTGATCGGAATGGCGAAATTGATTTTAACGCGACGAAAACGTTGGTTGAGCATTTAATTACAAATGGCACAGACGGCTTAGTTGTAGCTGGTACAACTGGAGAGTCTCCAACATTAACCACAGAAGAAAAAATTGAATTATTCAAATGTGTTGTAGAAGCTGCTGCTGGAAGAGTCCACGTCATCGCTGGAACTGGCTCAAACAACACGCAAGCTTCGATGAGCTTAACGAAACTTGCAGAGGAAACAGGAGTCGATGGTATTATGCTCGTTGCTCCATACTATAATAAGCCGTCTCAAGAAGGCTTGTACCAGCATTTTAAAACGATTGCCGAATCAACCTCTCTACCAGTTATGCTTTATAATATCCCAGGGCGAAGCATAGTTAACATTTCTGTTGAAACAATTGTTCGTCTATCAGAGATCCCTAATGTTGTGTCAATTAAGGAAGCAAGTGGCAACTTGGATGCCATGGCAGAGATTATTAGCAAAACACCTAGCGACTTTACACTATACAGCGGCGATGATGGGTTAACAATACCAGTATTAGCAATTGGCGGGGCAGGAGTTATTTCAGTTGCTTCCCACATCATTGGCAATGATATGCAAGAAATGATTAATGCCTTCAAAAATGGCGATGTCCAAAAAGCTGCTGCTACACATCGCAATCTGCTTCCAATTATGAGAGCATTATTTATTGCGCCAAGTCCTTCACCAGTAAAAGCTGCATTAAATCTAAATGGAATACAAGTTGGCGGTGTTCGTTTGCCAATGGTTCCTTTAAGCAATAAAGAGCAAAGTGCACTAGAAAAAGTTCTGCAAGCTAGCGGCATTAACGTTACCTGTTGAAATAAATAAAAACAGGTTAGGAGAGAGAGTATCTTCTCTCTTAGTTAAAACGGTCGATCCAATCGACGAAGCAAGGCAAGTTTGGTAACCAAAGCTCAATCTGTATTCTTATTTAAAATGATTTGCGATGGCATCTCCTCCACATTTGGTTAGCGAATAATATTTTATCCGCGAAGCAAACTACTCAAGATGGATGAATCATCATTTAGCTAACTCCTAAAAATAGAAAAACTCCCTTAATGCAGTGGGGAAGTTTTTCTATTTTTTTCTATGTATGTATACTATATACATCTTCAGTTGCCATACAGAGGGAGACCTATTTCACTATATGTTCGTTCTTCTGTCGGTATTGGTGCAATAACTTATATCTTAGTCAACACGATTCCGCATAGAGTAAGAATAATTCCTATTAATTGATATTTTTTAAGTCTCTCTTTAAAGATAATTAAGCTCCCAATTAAAACAACAATACAATTTAAACTAATGATTGGATAAACCACACTGGATGGACCTTCCTTTAGGGCGAATAAATAACAGCTGTAACCAATCGTACTTAATATACCAACTAGTATACCTATCTTTATTTCGATTTTATGTGCAGTTAATTTTTTAAATTCTTTCCGAGCTAATAAACTTAAATAGACAGCTCCTCCGCCGTACATTGAAACAAGCATTTCGCCCATGCTAAAGTGTTGAAACGTGCTGAATTTCATAACAACACCAACTGTACCGATAGATAGAAGAGCTAAACAGCAGCTTAAAATCCATAATTTATACTCTATGTGTGCCGTTTTGTTTGGTTGATACTGAATAATACAAGCTGCCAATATAATAATGACGATACCAATCCAATTTGTTAAAGGAATGGATTGAGGAAATAATAAGGATGTAGCTATGACAACGATGACTGTATTCATCGCAATAATGGTAGATGTAATACTCGCAGGTCCTTTCTCAAAGGCTTTCGTCATTTGGATATTGCCATTGGCATTTAAGATACCGATTATTGCCCCCGTTAAAACAGGTAAAACGTGAAATTCAAAACTTCCTTTAATAAGAGTAAATAATAAGAGGATAAAAAAAGAAATCCAATAAAAGAAAAGTTGAATACACACTTTAGATAAATGTTGAAGGGCACCCCATTTAAATAAAGTATTGTTTACTCCGAAGCATACAGCTGTCCCTAAAGCAGATATAAACCATAACATAGTGTGTAATTCCTTCCTAGTAGTTTTTATACTACTAAATTATACAATTTATATAATAGTTTTAATATTTCAATTTAATGAAAAATAGCTTCGGATAACTCTTTTGTAAAAGTATAAAGATGAGAAGTATAAATTTATTACGAACCAACGGGTTGTGCTCTTTTATTAAAACCTCGTTTCCTATCATTCTTACACCTTTTTACTGTCCAATAAAATGCGATGAATTTTTCAAATCCATTCACCATTTTCTTCTCATTAAAACCTAAAGCTTTGTATCCTAAAACTCAAATGGACGTTTTAGAAGATGAGGTGCGGGAATCAAGTGAAGTAAGACAATGATTAAATAAAGGAGGAGTTGCTATGAATATAACAGAAGTGATGACTTCTAATATTGAGACAGGTAACCTTAAAAATTCATGTGGTGAGGTAGCTAATATGATGAAGAATGTAGATGTAGGAGTTATTCCAATTTGTGAAAATGATAAGCTAATAGGCCTAATAACGGATCGTGATTTAGTCGTCAAGGGATTAGCTAATAATTTTAATACGAATACACAAATATCTGAAATGATCACCACTGATGTCATTACCGGTACAAAATACATGTCTGTAGAGCAGGCTTCAGATCTCATGTCTCAGCATCAAATACGCAGACTTCCTATTGTAGAAAACGGAAAACTCATTGGAATGGTTTCTTTGGGAGATTTAGCGGTAAGTAATACTTCAAATAAAGAAACAGGAAAAGTTCTTGAAAATATTTCAGCTCCTGCTGAGCTTAATAAATAAAAAAAGCCCTTTTTGTACTTTATCTTATAGATAAGAGCAAGTTAATAAAAATTAGCTTGTTCTTAGTTTATACATAACAACACATTGCTATTACAGCTTTTAAAGATCTTGTATTCAATAGCTCCAGCAGTTTATGGCTTTCTATAGAATTAGCCAAGTTTAAACCCATTTTCGTCCTGGATTTTTTTATCATTCATTTTTTATATCCACAAAAAGTTGCCCGTTTAAAAAACTACAATATAAAATACGTTTCACGTCTTTGTACCCTCTTTTTTTCAATTCGTTGAAAAGCCAAGAAGAATTTTTATTTATTAGATTTAAATGCTTTTCTTGAATGATCCCATCAATAACAAGGGGAAGTAAAAATACAGATCCTGATTTATCTTTGCTTTCTGATTTTTTAAATACAGATAATGTACCTGAAGGCTCTAATATCGCATAATCTACCTCACGGATATCTCCTATATTTTTATCCCGCAGTTGTAAAAGTAAGTCGTCCAAATTATAACGTGATTTTTTCATTTGTTTTTCATCAATTTTTCCTTGTCTTATTACAATAATAGGTTGCCCATCTAGTACTCTGCGTAACTTTTGACTTTTTAATTGGATATAGGTAAGCCCTATTTGGATAAGTGTTAATATAAGAATAGGTACAAGTTGATGTAGTAAAGACTCTCCCGTATCCTCAATTGCAACCACTCCAAGTTCACTTATCATAAGCACAACAACAAGATCAATGACATTTAGCTGATTTATGCCTCGTTGACCAATAAAACGAAAAATAATAATAATAACAACATATAATAATACTGTACGCCAGCTTACTTCGATGATTTCCACTTTACGCTCTCCTTTCATTAGAATCTTCTTCTCTCTTGGAGCAGGGGTGAATGTAATATATAGATTTATACACTTAGCTGATTCTCTAAGATGTTTATTTCTTTATGTTAGAAATTAAATGAATAACGTACAAAGTGTTTAAAGTGTTATTCATGGCACTAGATTTTAACAGGAGCGTTATATAAACAGTTAACTTAAGAGAGTCGATTATATCAACTTTGTTTTGTATATTATGTGTATTGAAGAAGATGCCGTTTAGGCATCTTGAATAGTTTGCTCAAGGTATTAGTATTTATACATTTAGCTGTCTAATACCGCAGCCATATTTATACTCTCATATATATGTGCTAAAATAACCAATGAACCAATCCCTCTAAAAATTAGAGGTATGTACAGTTGATATATTAAAGGCAAATCGTATGTCACTTGTAGAAGAAGTTGTTTCTCAAATCGAATTCTTAAATGAATATAGAGTATATGGGAAAATGGAAGACAGACCCTTTCTGAAACGAAATTAATGCAACAATTTGAAGTGAGACGCAATACATTGAGAGAGGCTATACAATCTGTCGTACATACTGGTCGACTACAAACAAAGCAGGGAAAAGCTTATCAAAAAGCTGATATCCAGCTACATAAAACAATGTTAGAAGCATCACATAAATCATATGTTAATTGATTTAAATAACCATATGATAGATTCTTTACATACATCTGGTCATCAAATAGTTGAAGTAAGTTCTCATACCGATTTTAATTGAACCTACTTTGTAAACTTGTGGATGCTATCATAGCAATCTGCACAGTAAATGAATATATTACTTAATTTTAAAAACTTTAAGATTATATACGGAGGGTCTATAACTACCATGGGTATCCCACACACAACAAATCAACTAGAACAGCCAAAACTAAATATAAATCCTAAAATAGGATTACTGATTATAGGCATTATCCTAATTGGAGCTAATCTCAGAGCCCCTTTAACATCTGTGGGCCCACTGGTAGCTTCTATTCGTAACAGTTTAGGAATATCTAATACTTTAGCAGGAACAATAACTACAGTGCCTTTACTAGCTTTTGCATTCCTATCTCCTTTTGCTCCCAAGTTAGCTCGGCGTTTTGGCATGGAGTTTACGCTATTTATTTCTTTAATCTTATTAACAATCGGAATTGGAATACGCTCTTTTGGTGGAGTAGAAACATTATTTGTAGGAACGATCTTAATTGGTTTATCTATTGCTATTGGAAATGTATTGTTACCTAGTCTAATTAAACATAACTTTGCACAAAAGATAGGCATGATGACAGGAATTTATGCAGTTTCTATGAATTTATGCGGCGCTATTGGGTCTGGTATAAGTATTCCCATTTCTTCAGTATCAGGTTTAGGATGGACCGGAGCCCTTGGATGTTGGGGGATTTTATCTCTTCTTACCATTTTCATTTGGCTACCGCAATTGCGAAATCGACATAAGTCTACGAAGTCTCAACAAACAGTGCAAAAGGTTAAATCTATTAACTTATGGCGTTCTAGATTAGCATGGAATGTCACATTATTTATGGGATTTCAATCTTTTATCTTCTATACAGTTATTACATGGATGCCGGAAATTCTTGAACAAAAAGGATTGAATACTCAGGACGCTGGCTGGATGTTATCTTTAATGCAACTTGCTGTACTTCCTATTACGTTCCTCGTTCCTATTTTAGCCGGCCGTTTGCAAGATCAACGTTTATTAGTAGTCATTCCAGCTGTTTTGCTTATTGGAGGCTTATTCGGTATCTTGTATGGAAATACACTCCTTATCCCATTGTGGATTATTATGGTTGGAATTGGAGTCGGGTTTGTATTTAGTTTGGCAATGATGTTCTTTAGTTTACGCACACAAAGTACTAACGAGGCAGCAGAATTATCCGGTATGGCTCAATCATTCGGTTATCTTTTATCTGCTGTAGGGCCTGTGTTATTTGGGGGGCTACACGACATTACACACAGCTGGACTATCCCTTTATTGATGCTAGTTTTAGTTTCAATCTTTATTTTTATCGCCGGTATGGGAGCAGGGAAGAATGAATATGTGACTTCTAAATAATAAAGAGGTATAAAAGCCCTTTAGAACTGAGGTTTTAAAGGGCTTTTATACTTGGTATTATTTGACGGCTTCTTTTTCTACCAATCATCCGCCTTATATAAACTGACTTTGTATGTGCTATACATACTTTAGTGGTGAATGTTTTTACTGAATTTTCTTTTTACAGACTCAGCTATAGATATAATTAGTAAGGAGATAAGTGATGAGATAAAAGCAGTAAAGCTAATTGTTCCTACTCTCATACCAATCCATCCTCCGATAAGGAAACTTACGATAACAATGCCAACACTAACCACTCCTACAATGAGAGGTGCTATATATTTAATAGTAGGTTTTTTTCTGCTGAGTGCATATGAAAGTGCAATTAAACCAGCACTTATAATTGTAGAAACTATGTGTAAGTCACCCATTATTAACAGCCTTTAAATTTAAGATATCCATACTAGTATATTCTCCTAATGAAGTATCAAATAACTCCTTGCTCAATCATAGCATCAGCAACTTTTATAAATCCGGCAATGTTTGCACCTACGACAAGATTACCAGGAGCGTTGTATTCTTGAGCAGCTTTCTTGCTATTTTGGTATATACTTTTCATAATCGCATGTAATTTGCTATCGACTTCTTCAAAAGTCCAAGAAAGCCTAGTGCTATTTTGAGCCATTTCTAATGCTGATACAGAAACACCACCAGCATTTGCTGCTTTAGCAGGGGCAAATAAAATATTGTTCTCTAAGAAAATCTCGACAGCTTCTAATGTAGATGGCATATTTGCACCTTCACCAATTGCTTTTACTCCATTGGAAACTAATAATTCTGCAGAGTTTTGATCGATTTCATTTTGAGTAGCACATGGTAAAGCAATATCACATGGTACTGTCCAAATCCCATTACAACTTTCCACGTAAACCGCTTCGGGATGATCATTTACATAAGTACTTATGCGTTTTTTTTCTACTTCCTTAATCCGTTTAACTGTCTCTAAGTTAAGACCATCTTTGTCATAGATATAACCATTCGAATCGCTGCACGCGACCACTTTAGCCCCTAGCTGCATCGCTTTTTCAATTGCATAAATTGAGACATTTCCTGACCCTGACACAACAACTGTACTGCCTTTAAAGCTGAGATTATTATCTTTTAACATTTCTTCAACAAAGTAAACTGTTCCATATCCAGTTGCTTCTTTACGAGCTAAACTTCCACCATAACTAAGGCCTTTTCCTGTTAGAACACCTGCTTCAAAGGTGCTACGCATTTTTTTATATTGCCCAAACAAAAAGCCAATTTCTTTACTTCCTACACCAATGTCACCTGCAGGAACATCCGTATCAGGTCCGATATATTTGCTAAGTTCTAGCATAAAGCTTTGACAAAAACGCATTATTTCTCCATCTGATTTTCCTTTAGGATCAAAATCAGCACCGCCTTTACCGCCGCCAATTGGTTGACCAGTTAAAGAGTTTTTAAAAATTTGCTCAAATCCTAAAAATTTAATAATACTTGCGTTGACAGATGGATGAAATCTTAATCCGCCTTTATATGGACCAATTGCGCTGCTATATTGGACGCGAAACCCTCGATTAACTCTAACATTTCCCATATCATCGACCCAAGGTACACGAAAAGAGATGACTCTCTCAGGTTCAACGATTCTCTCCAGAATAGCTTGGTTAATATACTGAGGTTTTTTTATAAGAACAGGTATTAAAGAATCGAATACTTCTTTGACTGCCTGATGAAACTCACTTTCACTTGGATTTCGTTTTTTTACTGTTTCAAATACTTGATCAACATAATTCTGCATGCTTTCTGTATTCGCCGATTGATTTTTTTCAATTGTTATCATACTTATCCGTCTCCTATTTATTGATTTATAATGAAAATTTAAAAAATTCGCCGTAATTTTTTAGGTTTGTTATTATAAAATATTTTATAATTGAAATAATGATCGAATCAATATAAAGAAACGATAATATCAATGCGTTTTATGCATTAACTAATAAGGAGGATATAAAATGGACTTTAGACAAATCCGCTATTTTATGGAGGTGGCTACACGCGAACACGTAACTGAAGCCGCCCATTCTTTACATGTAGCACAATCCTCGGTAAGTCGACAAATAGTAAATTTAGAAAATGAATTAGAAGTTGATTTGTTTATCAGAGAAGGAAGAAGGGTACATTTAACGCCAATTGGAAAAATATTTTTTGAACGAATGAAACATGCCATGAATGTGATAGACGATGCGAGACGTGAGGTTAAGGAATATTTAGATCCTGAAAAAGGAACAATACGCATTACTTTTCCGATAAGTTTAGCAGCGTATACATTACCAACTGTAATCTATGCATTTAGATTGCGCTATCCGGAAGCAAAATTTCAGTTAAAACAAGCGCTTTACCAGGAATTAATTGAAGGTGTGATTAAAGGAGATTTTAATCTTGGTCTGATAGGTCCACTTCCTCTCAAAGAAAAAAAACTTCAACAAAAAGTTTTATTTACAGAAAATATTGTGGCTCTTTTGCCAATTCACCACCGCCTTGCAAAAGAATCCTCCGTAAAACTTCAAGAACTAGTAGACGAACCGTTTGTTTTATTACCTGAGGGTTTTGTCTTTCGAGATATTGTTGTGAATGCTTGTCAGAATCTCGGCTTCATACCAAATGTTGCCTTTGAAGGGGATGATATCGATGCGTTGAAAGGGTTAGTTTCTGCTGGTTTAGGTGTAACACTCATGCCAGAAGTCACGCTAGTCGATAGCTTGCCGCGCTCAACAGTGAAAATACCATTGGTTGAACCAAGCGTAACAAGGACTGTAGGCGTTATTACCCCAAAGGAACGAGCACTACTTCCAACGGAAAAGTTATTTTATGATTTCCTTCAGGAATTTTTCACTAGATTAGATGATTTTAAGAGCTGATTTATACTCAAGAAAAAGCACGTGATCAGCAGAGAAAAGTAATATATTACATTTTTTGTTACAGAAATCCCTTTTTTCTGAAATCTGAACAAAAAAGAATTCCTTGAAAACAAGGGATTTAAGAAAGGCTACGATTATGAATAAGTAAAGTAAGAAATAAGCAAGCAGCCGCAGCCAAGTGCTTTCTTGCACGTTTCTAAAGCTTAATACTCTTTTACAAACAATTGTCCTCGCTCTAAAAATATATAGATTTCTACTAAGAAATTAAAAAATTCGTTATCTGTCCCGACTGAATAAAAAAATTCCATTCATCATCTTATAATAAATTTCTTTATTGAAAACAGCAATACGAATCTAACGGATTCGTATTTTCCAGTGACATTCAAAATACTTCCCAAGCAATAGAAAGAAGAGGTTTTGAACGTTTATAATTAGGTTAAACATAAGGCAACAAATTATTTTTTATTTATTCTGTATATTTAAATTATTCGTTCGTGGTGGTACAATAAAATGATGGAAAGAAGATATGATGCTTCTTTCTTAATAAAGGATGAAGAAATATGGATATTAAGGCTCAGCAAACAAAGCTGGCGAATAATGTGGGCAAATTGTTACGAGATAACTTTGGAAAAGGCCCTGAGGCTGTTCATGTTACGATATATGAACCTTATGTTGTTATTTATGTCAGTGGCTTCGTATCACCTATGGAGCAAGTACTGTTAAACCAAAATGAAGAACTTCAGGTTATGACTACAAGAGAGCTGTTGGTAAAGACTCTTGAACCTCAAATCACTGGGCAAATTAAAGGGATTACAGACCTCGACATACAGCACTTATATTATGATTGGAACTTAGATCACCACTCCGGAATTTTTGTGGGAGTGTGTCTGGACGATTTGAAAGCCGATTTGACTGAGGGGGACCCTTACCCAGGAAAACAAGCAATTCATGATCGAATTATAAAGATGAGTGAGATTGCCCAAAAAGGACCTGAAAAAATTTCTTCATATAAATTAAGCGATCGTACATTGGTCATCGTACGCGAGGGAATACTGGTGGCTATTGAAAAGCAGCTAATTTCGTTAGGTTTTGATGACACCTTACGCATCTCTAAACGTCCTTTGGAAAAAGGAATCTTACGACAAAACGATGACTATGATGAGATATTAAATGCGGACATTCTTGATATTTTTGTAGATTGGGATTTTGAAAAGGATAATAGTATTATTACACTTATCTTAAAACCAAAAAATTAATGAGGCAGTAATGAATTGGACACACTGTGCCAAACATAAGCCGAGGAAGCAAAGGACATACCTTTTCTTTTTCGGCTTATTTTTGTTGTCTAAAAAGAGTAAGTCCTTTTGTAACGGAATAATCCCCTAAAACAGCACCTAAAAATAGGATGTGCCAACAGAAAGGATTTGGTCGGGATGGCTGATAATCATGAGATTGTATTGTTTATGAAAGAGCTTTATCGATTGTTGCAGGATTACCAAAAGTATGACAATGAATTATACAAAGAAGAAATTAGCAAGGATATACTACTTTTAAGTACCATTATCTATGGAAGTAAAATTGGAATTTTAAATAAAAGAAGAATCTTTAAACACAGGAAATACAAAGCTAAACAGAAACCAATCTATTAAAGTTATACTAGTATGCCTCGTTTACACTTTATAAAAAGTGAATTCTTATTGCCGAAAATGATCTTATGAGGAAGAAGGATTTTTCATAAAACATCACGAATAGTATACCTTATGAAACTAGAAACTAGGTGCACCATCTATGGATAAAACGAAACTGGAAAAAGAATTAAGTAGCTATATGGGAAGGTTACTTCGTGAAAACTTTGGAAGAGGTCCTGGAGGTGTATTCACCGTCATTTCTCCTCCTTTTATAACCGTTTATTTTAAAGCCTTTTTATTACCTTTAGAAAAGACTTTGTTAGACAAGGGACAAGTTATCTATGTTCAAAAAACACGTGATTTGTTAATGGAGACTCTAATTGAAGAGATAAAAGGATATATACAATTAAATATACATTTAGATATTGAAGAATTTTATTATGATTGGAATTTAGAGCTGCAGTCTGGGATGTTTATCATGATCCATTCGGATAAAGAAAACATAGCTAATCATTCCTATAAAAATCAGAAATTGCTGCATAAAGAAGTTGAGGAAGTAACTCAAAAAGCAGAAAAGTTCCCTCACAATGTTTCTTCTTATCTATTAGATCAGAGAACACTTCTTATAATCAGGGAAGGTATTATGGTAACTATAGAGAAAGAGCTAGTTCAATTAGGATTTGAAGAAAACCTTACTTTGGCTAAAAGAAATCTCGAAAAAAGGCTACTTCATGAACATAGTCAATCGTTAGAAGTAATTTTAGATTCAAAGGTAACAGATATACTAGTAGCATGGGACTTTCATAAAGATAAAAGTACAATTCTTCTGATTTTAAACCCAACTTCATAACGGCATTGATAAGCTAGGCACTGAACTAGATGTAGGCCAAAAAGAAAGGTTATATAACCTTTCTTTTTGGCCTATTGTTTTTTTTACTACTATTAAAATAAAGAAAGTGGTGATAATTATGCTATTTCAATCGGATGAAGGAAAGGAACTTTTAACTGTTGAGATACACACGGAAGTGGATATAGTAGAAGCGCGTCAGAAAGGGCGAATGTTTTCTAACTGCTTAGGCTTCAGCGCACTTGATCAGGCCCGAATTATTACGACTATTTCAGAATTATCCAGAAATATATATAAATATGCCACTACCGGAAAAATTACAATGGAAATAATAGAGGAAAAACCTGAAATAGGACTCAAAATAATAGCTATAGATAAAGGACCAGGCATTAAAAATATTCAAAAAGCGCTAGAAAGTGGCTATACAACGTCAGGAGGGTTAGGCGTTGGTTTATCAGGGGTGAAAAAATTAATGGACGAATTCACCATATCATCTCAAGAAGACCATGGCGTTAACATCCAGGTTATAAAATGGAAAAAAAAGAAATAAGTAAAAGGAACACAAGTTAAACTGTAAACATTTATCTACAACAGTAGGTAAAGATTTGTATAGATTTATCAGTATCTAGACTGAAAAATCTATTTTTCATTAAGCACTATTAAGGTCAAAAAATTTTAAAAAGTTTAAGAAAGAATGGACTTCCTCTTTACAAAAGACTCCTTTATTGAATAGGAGATAGCCTCTAAAAACATCATCCCCTGATGATCCTGCTCTAGGATAAGGTTAAGATATTTCACATGCGTGAGTTGGTACCTTCAGCATGTGTTTCTCCTCTATTAACTCTTAGCAGTAGGACAAAAATGTTTCTTCGTAGTAGTCACAAGAGGCTTAGAAACATGAAAAAAAGGTGTAGAAAAGTATGAGCAATTGTATTTAATCGTTAAAATAATTGATCATAATCAAGCCTCAAAAACCATAGATTCTTGGAAATTATTAATAATGATAATTGTGATATAAACAGTGCAAGTATATAATTGTGTGAAAAAAGGATGGATACTATGCCGATTAATTCGTTTGAAAACTATCCGATGAGCTGGAAACCATCTGTTGATAAAACAAGAAAGCCTATTTACCAAGCCATTGCAGGACAATTGGAACAGAATATTATCAAGGGAGTTTTATTACCTGGAACAAAACTTCCTCCACAGAGAGAGCTAGCCGATTATTTAGATTTAAATTTGAGTACGATTTCAAAAGCATTTAAAGTGTGCGAGCTAAAGGGTTTATTAAGTGCTACTGTTGGAAGCGGTACATTCGTATCGTATGATGCGTTATCGAATGCGTATTTACTCGAAGATATAAAGCCTAGCCACTTAATTGAAATGGGCGCGACACTGCCAGACAATGATTCATACGAGCCACTTCTCCTTCAACTAAAAGATATGCTACAAGAGACTGATTACGAAAAGTGGTTTAGTTATGGGAGGCCAGGTGAAAGTCTTTGGCAAAAAGATGCAGCTGTAAAGCTGATGAGAAGAGGCGGATTCAAAACAACAGTTGATCACATTTTATTTGCAAATGGAGGACAAAATGCAATTGCTGCAATACTAGCGAGTCTTTGTCAGCCTGGAGATCGCATCGGGGTTGATCATCACACTTATCCAGGTTTAAAAACGGTTGCAGCTATGCTTAGTGTACAATTAGTACCGATAAAATCAAAGAATTATGAAATGAGTCCAACTGCTTTTGAATATGCATGTAAAAATGATAATATTAAAGGCATTTACTTGATACCAGACTACCATAATCCAACTGCTTGCTGTATGTCTGTTGAAAACCGAGAAAAGCTTGCCGTGATTGCAAAAAAATATAACCAATTTATTATTGAAGATGCAACGTATCATCTCCATCATGAGCAACCAATGCCAGCAGTGGCATCATATGCACCAGAACAAGTCATCTATATTGCGAGTTTATCAAAATCAATAGCACCGGGGTTACGTCTAGCATATGTAGCAGCGCCTAGTCGATTTAAAGAGCCTATTTCAAAAGCACTTTATAATTTAAATATATCAGTTTCACCATTATTAGCAGAGCTAACAGCACGTATTATTGTGTCAAATCAATTTGAATCCTTAGTAGAGAATCATCGTCAACAAGCTATTCTCAGAAATCGAATTGCAAATCAACATTTAGAAAATTACACGTGTTTAGGTATGGAAAATGGTATATTTCGTTGGTTACTATTACCAGAAAAGATTACAGGTGCTGAATTTGAAACATTAGCTGCGCAGCAGGGCGTACAAGTGTATGCAGCAGAACGCTTTGTAGTGGGAAACAGTTGTCCAGACAGAGCTGTAAGGATCGCTGTCTGTGCACCGAAAACGATTGGAGAGCTTGAGCAAGGATTGATTATCCTTAAACGTTTACTTAACGACCATTTATAATATTGTTTGCCATACAATTATAATATTGTATGGTTTTTTTATGCGTGTTATGATAATCCAAATCTAGTAAGAATATTTTCAAAAATAGAATGAGTTTTCTGAAAGGAAGGTTATGATGGTAAACGAGGATCATGTAAAAGCTTCAGACACTCAACCAACTTGTTTACAAGAATATGTTAATTCACCAGAGAAACAAAAAGCTTTATATAAACGAACCTTATTTGTTGTAAGTGTTTCTCAAATCTTTGGCGGTGCAGGATTGGCAGCAGGAGTTACTGTCGGTGCACTTATTGCACAGCAAATGCTTGGTACAGATGCCTATGCAGGAGTACCGACGGCTCTATTTACTTTAGGATCTGCAGGAGCTGCTTGGTTAGTAGGAAAGCTTTCTCAAAAAAAAGGGCGTCGTGCAGGACTTACGACGGGTTTTATTTTAGGGGGAGTTGGAGCAATTGGTGTTATTTTTTCTGCCATTCTTAATAGTGTTTTTCTTCTTTTTCTTTCGCTCCTCGTTTATGGATCAGGAACAGCTACTAATCTGCAAGCGCGTTATGCAGGAACAGATTTAGCCAAAGCAAAACAACGGGGGACCGCTGTTAGTATGGCCATGGTTTTCACTACATTTGGAGCCGTTGCAGGTCCGAACTTAGTTGATGTAATGGGAGATTTTGCTCTTTCTATTGGTGCCCCAGCACTTGCGGGACCTTTCATTTTAGCAGCAGTTGCATATATAGTAGCTGGTCTTGTATTTTATATTATGCTGCGTCCGGATCCGTTACTGATTGCAAGAGCAATAGAAGCGAATAAACAAGAACGTAACACTCAAAAAAATTTAATGAATACTGAGCAATCAACGAACAAAAAAGGAGTGGCTGTTGGGGCCACAGTTATGGTCCTTACTCAAATTGTGATGGTTGCTATAATGACCATGACACCTGTGCACATGAAACATCATGGCCACGGGCTAACTGAAGTAGGAGTTGTAATTGGCTTTCATATTGGTTCTATGTATCTTCCTTCATTATTTACAGGGGTCTTAATTGATAAAATTGGACGAACGGCGATGACAATTGCTTCAGGAATTATCCTTCTTTTAGCTGGGCTGGTAGCAGCTATGGCACCGAGTGATTCAATGGTTCTTCTAGTGGTTGCTCTATCGTTACTTGGATTAGGATGGAACTTAGGTTTAATTAGCGGGACAGCTCAAATAGTGGATGCTACAGAACCATTAACACGTGCGAAAACACAAGGTACTATAGACGTTTTAATTGCTTTAGCAGGAGCTTCAGGAGGAGCCTTATCAGGAATAGTTGTGGCTCAATCAAGTTATGCCGTTTTATCATTAAGTGGAGGAATTCTATCTTTGATATTAATTCCGGTTATCATATGGGCTTATAGGAGTACAGGTGAAAATAAAGTTAAAGTAGGTCAAGGACTTTAATTTATCTGTGGTATGGAAGCCTGGCTCTCAAATAAATGATGTTACTCAAATTTACTTGTATTCTTCCACTTTCGTTTAAATAATAAACTTATCGGCAATCAATAAATTTGTTACCTTTCTTACAGACGATACACTAACATTTCAATCACACGAAAAACCTTCTACCTAACAGAGTAGAAGATTTTTCGGTTTCAATTATTCATTGAAAATAGGTGTTTTTTTAAGAAATGTTTGGTGAATCCCCCCATGTAAAACTGTTTTAAGACTAAGTTTAATGTTCTCTTTTACTCAGGCAAACGTACACTCGCTATAATTGTGAAAAGCAAACTCTCATGCTAGAGAGCTTGCTCTTTTTACTTCCTAATATATAAATCCTGTTTGACAAAAAAGATCTTTTTCAAGTACACCAAAAACACACATTTATGATACATAGATTTTGAGTAAGTTTTAAAACAGGAATAAGATATGATTATGAAGGAAAAGAATTGATTATAATCAATTCTCAAAAATCATGACTTGTAATATAGTCTTCTACATTTAACTAAAAAAGTGGTTGACTTTTCAGAATAATTAGTATTATAGTTATATTATAAAATTGTTTGTAATAATAAAAACAAGTTTTATAATATAAAACAAAAGGGTGAAACTCCATGCCTATTATTCAATCAGTAGATCGCGCCCTTCGTATCCTTGACCTATTTGATGAACATACGACAGAATTGAAAATAACAGATATAAGTGATCAAATTGGTCTTCACAAAAGCACTGTTCATTCATTATTGAAAACGCTTCAACAACGTGGCTACATTCATCAGAACCTCGAGAATGGAAAGTATGGACTAGGGATGAAACTTTTTGAAAGAGGAAACTATGTTATTCAGTCTTTAGATATTAGACAATTAGCTAAAAAATATCTGATGGATTTATCAGCAAAAACAGGACAAACTACACATTTAGTCATCTTAGATGGTAAAGAAGGAACGTATATTGATAAAGTTGAAGGTCCTATGGCTGTTATTCTTTATTCTCGAATAGGAAAAAGAATTCCACTTCACTGTTCTGCAGTAGGAAAAGCTTTGATTGCTTTTAAAGAAAAGGATGAACTAGAGAAAATTTTATCTGGGTATGAGTATACTGAGCAAACCGAATTCACCATTACAAATGAAATTGAATTTTTGCAGGAACTTGAAAAAGTTCAAAGTCAGGGTTATGCCGTCGATAATCAAGAGAATGAACCTGGTGTCCGTTGCATTGCAGCACCTATTAGAAATCACGAAAATAAGGTTATTGCCGCTATAAGTCTTTCGACACTTATCGCAGGAGTAGATGACATTCAGTTAGGAATCTTTGTTCAGCAACTGAAACAAGCAGCTTCCGAATTATCAGAGCAGATGGGGTATGGGATACCGATTTAATAAAGAGGTTCCCTTCTCTTTTGTCTATATTAAAAAACTGAGTTTTATATTATAAAACAAATGGAGGTTATTTATATGCGTATTATTCGATATTTAAGTGAAGATTCAAAACCTGTTTTGGCAGCCCTTACATTAGAAGAAACAGTTTACCCTCTTGAGCAGGAAGGGTTTATAGAACTAATTCATCAAGCGAACGCACAAAAGATCTCTCCTCTTTCTTTTGTTCAAAATATGATTTCTAAGTCTAAGCCTATCCCACAATCTATTGAAGAACTTTCATTACTTGTACCTATTATTGCTCAAGAAGTATGGGCTTCCGGAGTTACTTACGAACGTAGCCGCGATGCTCGAAACTATGAAGCTACAGATGGAAAATTAGACGCTACCACATTTTACGACAAAGTATATGACGCAGAACGTCCAGAAATTTTCTTTAAATCTACAGCTGCTCGCACAGTTGGACCCAATCAGGAAGTTTATATTCGTAGTGACTCTAAATGGCAAATCCCTGAACCAGAACTAGGTTTGATTATTAGTCAGGAAGGTGAAATCCTTGGTTATACAATTGGAAATGATATGAGCTGCCGTGATATTGAGGGAGAAAATCCTCTTTATCTACCACAGGCAAAAATGTGGAAGCATTCTTGTTCTATTGGACCAGCCATTCTCCTCACCGAATCCGTAAAAGATCCATATGACTTTGATATCATATGCCGTATTTATCGTCATGGAAACCTTGCAGTAGAGGGAACAGCTAGTACACGTCAATTAAAAAGAAAATTTGAAGAATTGGTTTCGTTCTTAGTGCGTGATAATGAAATTTTTGATGGCACCGTATTATTAACTGGCACATGTATTGTACCACCAAATGACTTTACATTATTAGAAGGTGATCAGATTGAAATTGAAATTCCTAGCATTGGTATATTAAAAAATAGTGTAAGGTTACCAAGCAAAATTTCGGTCTAATTAAATGATTTCAAACTTAATTATTAAACTCAAATTATTTTTTTGATTTTAAATATCAGAAATTTATGAATTTATTAACTTTTGATTCAGATAATATGGAGGGAAATATGATGAATATAACAACAGAAGAGAAAATGTATTTAAACTATATTGATGGAGAATGGGTAACGGGTTCTGTGGAGCAAGTGGATAGCAGCACCAATCCTGCTAATCGACATGATGTAGTCGGTTATGTACAGCATTCTGAAAAAGAAGATTTAGATCACGCTGTTGCTTCTGCAAAAAAAGCTCAGGTTTCCTGGAATAAACTGTCCGGGGCTGCTCGTGGTGAATATTTGTATAAAGTAGCAAATATGCTTGAGCAGCGCCTAGATGAAATAGCAAAGACAATGACCCGCGAGATGGGAAAAACATTTCCAGAAGCAAAAGGTGAAACTGC
Source organism: Priestia sp. AB (assembly GCF_028369225.1). Classification (NCBI taxonomy): domain Bacteria; kingdom Bacillati; phylum Bacillota; class Bacilli; order Caryophanales; family Bacillaceae; genus Priestia; species Priestia sp. AB. Next base: position 18,703 of record NZ_JAQMYN010000002.1, on the reverse strand, counting down.
AAGAGGGGTCGCAATTCTTCGCTACTATGCAGGAGAAGGTCTAAGAAAAGTGGGAGATGTCCTACCTTCAACAGACTCTGAAGCATTTATGTACACAACCCGTGCTCCTCTTGGGGTAGTGGGTGTTATTACACCTTGGAATTTCCCAGTAGCTATTCCTATTTGGAAGATTGCTCCTGCTCTTATTTATGGAAATACTGTTATTTTGAAGCCAGCTCGAGAAGCAGCAGTTACTGCTGCAAAAGTTATGGAATGTTTTGCAGAGGCAGGTTTGCCACGTGGTGTGATTAATATGGTAACGGGTTCTGGTTCTGTTATCGGACAAGGTATTATTGATCATCCAGATATTAATGGGATTACGTTTACAGGGTCTGATGCAGTCGGTAAACAAGTTGGTTTAGGCGCACTAAAACGTGGTGCAAAATATCAATTAGAGATGGGCGGGAAAAATCCAGTTATCGTTGCTAACGATGCCGATATTGAACAAGCAGTAGAGGCAACTATTAGTGGAGGATTGCGTTCCACTGGACAAAAATGTACAGCTACAAGTCGTGTAATTGTACAAAGTAAAATTTATGATGAGTTTAAAGAAAAGCTGATTGAACAAGTGAAAGAAATAAAAGTTGGAAATGGCCTTGAAAAAGATGTTTGGATGGGGCCTTGTGCAAGTGAAGACCAGCTTAACACGGTACTTGCCTACGTAGAAAAAGGTGTTGAAGAAGGGGCTTCGTTAGCTTATGGTGGTAAACGTCTAGATGAAGGGAATTTGGCTGATGGTTTCTATATGGAGCCTACTATATTCGAAAACGTGACTAGTGGTATGACTATCGCTCAAGAGGAAATCTTTGGTCCAGTACTTGCCCTTATGAAAGTTGAAATGTTAGAAGAAGCACTGAATGTTGCAAATGATGTAAAGTTTGGACTGAGTGCTTCCATTTTCACGAAATCAATTGGGCGTATGCTTTCATTCGTAAATGAGATGGATGCTGGTCTTGTGCGTATCAATGCAGAATCTGCCGGGGTAGAATTACAAGCACCATTCGGAGGAATGAAACAATCTAGCTCTCACTCTCGTGAACAAGGTCAAGCTGCAATTGAATTCTTTACTTCTATTAAAACAGTATTTGTAAAACCGTAACTCCATTCTTTAATCATTGTATGAAATTAAATAATGATAAGGAGGTGCATAACTATCACTTCGTTTGTTTTCATCTATTTTAATTGATTAGGAGATAAACAAATGCAAATTGAAACTAAAGAGCCCGTGCTTTCTACTGCACCAAAAAAAAATTGGAGATGGACGGTTGTAATCTGGTTAATTATAGGTGGGTTTATCAACTACCTAGATAGGGCAAATCTATCCATTGCTGCTCCGCAAATGATGAAAGAGTTACATTTAACAAAAACAGATATAGGACTTTTAGGTACAGTTTTTTCATGGTCTTATGCTTTAATGCAACTTCCTGCTGGTTGGCTAATTGATCGTTTTGGCACAAAAAAGATATATTCAATTGCAGTTTTGTGGTGGAGTGGAGCTACATTTATGATGGGACTCTTTAATAAGCTACCTTCATTTATTATTGTAAGGTTACTACTAGGGGCTGGTGAAGCACCTTGCTGGCCAACAGGTGCAAAAATAACATCTTATTGGTTTCCAAAAAAAGAAAGAGGATTTGCAACAGGCCTCTGGGATTCGTCATCGAAATGGGGTCCTGCTATTGCTCCTCCTCTTTTAGTCGCAATCATGTTGGCTTTTGGATGGAGATCATTATTTTATATTACCGGTATTGCAGGAGTGTTATTTAGTATTGCTTTTTGGATTTTTTATAAAAACCCTGAACATAGCAGAAAACTTTCTAAAGAAGAATTCGAATATATTCAATCAGAAGGTGCTGGCTTTGAGGAAAACCTAGTAAATTCAAAAATTAAATGGAGATCGTTATTTAAATACAAAACTGTTTGGGGAATGATTTTAGGATTCTTCTGTACCATTTGGATTTGGAATATCTTCTTAGTCTTCCTTCCTCTATATCTCGTTGAAGTGCATGGGGTTACGCTTCAAGAGCTAGGCATTTATGCAAGTATCCCGTGGGTGGGTGGAATATTTGGTGCTATTTTTGGAGGGTATCTTACAAAAAAACTAGTAGATAAGGGCATAACTTCTCCAGTTAAGGCAAAACGTGCGCTAATTAGTATCTGTGCTATATTAGCTGCTATTGTAGTGATTTTTGTTCCTTTTGTGGATAGTCTTGCTATAAAAATTACTTTATTCACACTAGCACTTTGTTTTATTTCCGCAATTACAGGAAGTGCTTGGGCTCTTGCTGGTGATATTGCCCCTCCTTCTATGGTTGCATCTGTAGGCGCTATACAAAACTTTGGAGGTTATTTTGGAGGTGCACTCTCACCCTTTATAGCAGGTTTAATTGTAGATAAGACTGGATCTTACTCTCTTGCCTTCATATCAGGTGGTATTATTGCAGGATGTGCAGCACTTTGTTATTGGTTTTTAGTGAAAAACCCTATTCAAGAGAGAGTAGAATAATAAAATGACTATAAATAATGTGATATTAAGGAGGCTAAGCAAAGATTTATAATAACATTGCTTAGCCAATAATAACTAAATTATTATTAGGTTAATTAAAGCATTTAAAAAGAAACAATTCTAGCTACTACACGTATCTAAAGAGACCCTTTATTAGAAGAAAGTCAATTCTTAACAAATAGAAGATATAGTAATCTCTTATATCTTTTTGCCAAAATACAAAAAAATTATATTTAAACAATTAAGTTAAGTTTTTATATGAGCTTAAAAAATTTGTTTTTATTAAATTTTAAAAGGATGGAAATATAATGAAAAAAACAACAAGGTTTCATGGGGTAATTCCGCCTGTCTCTACAATAGTAGATCAAAATGAATGCTTAGATGAAAAAGGAATGAAAAATTTAATTGACTTTCTAATTGAGTCTAAAGTAAATGGGCTATTTTTTTTAGGGTCGGGCGGAGAATTTAGTCAAATGTCAACTTCTTTAAGGAAGAAAGTAGCAGAATTTGCAGTTCAGTATGTAAATGGACGTTTGCCAGTTTTAATTGGCACTGGAACTCCAAGCACCAAAGAGACTATCTCACTAAGTATGCATGCAAAAGAAATAGGGGCGGACGGAATCGTAGTTATTAACCCATATTACTGGCCGTTATCTGAGGACAATCTCTTTCAGCATTTTGCTCAAATTGCTGAAAAAGTAGATATGCCCACCCTTTTATATAATTTCCCAGCATTAACAGGCCAAGATTTATCGCCAGAATTTGTTCTTAAATTAGTCAAATCTTATCCTAATGTTGTAGGCATTAAAGAAACCGTTGATGCAGTCTCTCATACAAGGGAAATGATTTTAACTGTAAAAGCTGCCCATCCTGATTTCGCTGTTTTCTCAGGATACGATGATCATTTTTTAAACACGTTATCTCTTGGTGGAGATGGCTCCATTCCCGGCACTGCAAATTTTGCACCAGAGCTTTCTGTAAATATTTATCAATCTTTTATGGAAAAAGACTATGCTCGCGCAATTGAATCACATCGTCTATTGTCAGGTTTATTATCCTTATATCAAATAGATAAGCCTTTTGTAAGTGTAATTAAAGAAGCTCTTTCTTTAAGGGGGATAAAAGTTTCTACAAACATGATCGCTCCAGCTCGCGAACTTAGTGAAAGAAAGAAGGAACAAGTAGAACAAATACTAGGCCAGGCACTAGGGACAGAAAAATTTTCATAAATTATTAATGAAAGATGTTGTTTTCGAGGAACCTATATTCTCCAATTAATAGAAAATAGTATGAGCAACATAAAAATATATCTTTTTTTATAAAAAATCTTATTAACGGAGGAATACATATGTCATTGCAATCCATATTTGGCGAAGAGGATGTATCTCTTTATAAAATTCAAACTCATTCGAAGGGAGCAGAAGGTTCACTCCCACTTACACCCGAAATGTTGCTAGATTCACCAAGTGGTGACCTTTTTGGATTATCACAAAATGTTGGTATGGGCTGGGCACCTTCAAATCTACTTGGAAAACAAGTTCTAATTCTCGGTACTCAAGGTGGAATCAGGAATCATGATGGTACTCCAATTGCATTAGGCTATCATACTGGGCATTGGGAAATAGGTTTATTAATGAAGGCATCAGCCCAAGAGATCAGTAGACAAGGTGGCGTGCCCTTCGCAGGATTCGTAAGCGATCCATGTGATGGGCGCTCCCAAGGAACTGCTGGTATGTTTGATTCCCTTCCTTTTCGAAATGACGCGGCTATAGTTTATCGAAGATTAATTCGCTCACTGCCTACTCGCAGAGCAGTTATTGGAGTAGCTACATGTGATAAAGGTCTTCCAGCAATGATGGTAGCTCTGGCATCAATGCATGACTTGCCAACTATCATTGTCCCTGGAGGTGTTACTCTTCCACCTACAAATGGAGAAGATGCAGGGAAGATTCAAACAATTGGGGCAAGATACGCAAACAACGAAATTACTTTGCAAGAAGCTGCTGACCTTGGATGTCGTGCTTGTGCTACACCGGGAGGAGGATGCCAATTTCTTGGGACAGCTGGTACCTCTCAAGTTGTTGCGGAAGCAATTGGAATGGCTTTACCCCACTCAGCGCTAGCACCTTCAGGCCAGTCAGTATGGATGGAGATGGCTAAGCAATCAGCACGTGCGGCTTTAGAAATGGAGAAGAAAAAGATTTTCACCAAAGATATAATTACAGATAAAGCTATAGAGAATGCTATGGTCATTCATGCAGCTTTCGGGGGTTCAACAAATTTATTACTTCATATTCCAGCAATTGCTCATGCAGCTAATTGTAAGATACCTAACGTTGAAGATTGGACTAGAATCAATAAAAAAGTTCCTCGTTTGGTCGATGTACTACCAAATGGTCCTGTAGGCCATACAACTGTTAAGGTATTCTTAGCAGGGGGAGTACCGGAGGTGATGCTTCATTTGAGAAAATTAGGTGTCTTGCATGAAGATGTACTAACAGTTACTGGAGAAACTCTTGGTTCAAACCTCGATTGGTGGGAAAAATCAGAAAGACGTGCAATTATGAAAAAACAATTGTTAGAAGCTGATGGAATCAATCCTGATGATATTATTATGGATCCAGCCAAAGCAAAAGAAAAAGGTCTAACTTCTACAGTTACATTCCCGAAAGGAAATATTGCCCCTGAAGGATCAGTAATTAAATCAACTTCTATTGATCCATCTGTGGTAGGAGAAGATGGGGTATATCGACATATAGGAAAAGCAAAGGTCTTTACTTCAGAAAAAGCAGCCATAAAATCGATTAAAACAGGAGGCATAGAAGCAGGAGATATAATGGTGGTTATGGGCGGTGGTCCTTCAGGAACCGGAATGGAGGAAACATATCAATTAACATCGGCACTAAAACATTTGTCTTTTGGAAAACATGTCTCCTTACTTACAGACGCGCGTTTCTCTGGTGTCTCTACTGGTGCATGTATCGGACATATTGGACCTGAGGCATTAGCTGGGGGACCAATTGGAAAATTGCGTGATGGAGACATAATTGAAATCATTATTGACCGTAATCAATTAGTGGGTTCAGTTAATTTTGTTGGAACTGAGAATACGAGACTTTCTTTAGAAAAAGCAACTAAAGTCCTGCAAGAACGTGACCTTCATCCAGAACTAAAACCGGATCCGGGTCTTCCAGATGATACTCGTTTGTGGGCTGCGCTTCAATCGGTTAGTGGAGGAACGTGGCGTGGAAATATCTATGACACAGATCGAATTATTGAGGTTCTAAAAGCAGGCGTAGAAGCATTAGACAAAGAAAAAACATTAGTACAGAATTAACCTATTAATATTAATTTAAAAATATTTATGGCCTTAATTGAAAGCGTTTACCAAAGGGCGTTTTTTCGAATAATTGTACTTTATGACTAGTAAACAAAATAGCATAAGCGTCCTAGAGTTACTTACTAATTAAAATATAAAGTTAGTGTTTCAATAAGTGGAGCAAGTAAAAATATTTTAATTATTTTTTGGAGGTATATCATGCCATTATTTATAGTAGCGATTGGGATTATTCTGTTGCTAATTTTGATTACTGGATTTAAATTAAATACATTTGTTTCATTGATAATTGTATCTTTTGTTGTATCTTTAGCACTTGGAATGCCTATGGAAAAGGTTGTCACATCCATTGAAGCTGGATTAGGAGGTACACTTGGTCATATAGCTTTAATATTTGGGCTTGGTGCAATGCTTGGGAGATTAATTGCTGACGCAGGGGGAGCTCAGCGTATCGCCATGACTCTAATTAACAAATTTGGAGAAAAAAGAATTCAGTGGGCTGTTGTAGTTGCTTCGTTTATTGTAGGTATAGCTTTATTTTTTGAAGTAGGATTAGTTTTATTAATCCCAATTGTATTTTCGATTGCGAAAGAATTAAGAGCCTCTATCTTGCACTTAGGTATTCCTATGGCTGCAGCTTTATTAGCAACTCATAGTTTCCTTCCCCCACACCCAGGACCAACAGTCATAGCTGGTGAGTATGGTGCTGACATTGGATTAGTTTTACTCTACGGTATTATTGTTGCAATACCAACCGTCATTATAGCAGGTCCTTTATATACTAAGATGGCTAAAAAAATTGTACCTGATGCATTCAAGAAGACGGGTAATATAGCTTCTTTAGGTGAACAAAAAACATTCAAACTTAACGAAACACCAGGTTTCGGCATAAGCGTATTAACTGCAATGTTTCCTGTTTTATTAATGTCTATATCTACAATTCTAGATATGATTCAAAAATCAGTAGGATTTGAAGATGATACAACGATTGAAATAATTCGTCTTATAGGAAACCCTTCATCTGCAATGTTAATATCTTTAATTCTTGCATTTTATACAATGGGAATAGCAAGAAATACTCCTATAAAAGAAGTTATGAACTCTTGTACATCATCAATCGCTGCAATTGGTATGATGCTATTAATTATTGGAGGTGGGGGTGCCTTCAAACAAGTACTAATTGATGGTGGTGTAGGAGATTATGTAGCAGAATTGTTTAAAGGAACTTCAATGTCACCTATCATACTTGCTTGGGTAGTTGCTGCGCTATTACGTATCTCTTTAGGATCAGCCACAGTTGCGGCTATATCCACTGCAGGATTAGTTATTCCAATGCTGTCTCAATACGATGCTAATTTAGCCCTAGTCACTCTTGCAACGGGAGCGGGAAGTGCAATTTGCTCACATGTTAATGATGCAGGATTTTGGATGATTAAAGAATATTTTGGATTAAGTATGAAAGAAACATTTTCAACATGGACAATACTTTCCACTATTACTTCCATAGCCGGATTAGGGTTCATTTTGTTATTAGACGCATCCTTAATTATCTCAATGATATTAACAGTTTTTATTAGCATAGTAGCAATATATTTCAGTATTTTTTACCAACCTTTCAAGCAACCCAAAGATAAAAACGATGTTTTGGATGTATAAAGGCACAGAGTCTTCAAGAAAATAAAAGGCTAAAAAGGCAGCCACATATGTGGCTGCCTTTTTAGCAGAATTGTACAACTAGACTATACTTTTAATTACCTTTACTTTATGATCCAATATCAGTTGTTATACTAGTTTTGCTCATATTCAATATTTCTCTGTGTAGAAGGAATAATCCATCGTTTTCTTGTAGGTAAGGAAACCGTTTGGATTGTTTTATAAATGCCTGCCTCTTTATGTTATATAAACAAACAATACTCATATACATTTATTGAATGGCTTCTTTAAACTTGTCACGAAATAAAACATAATTCGATAAAGAGTACACAGGAGGAGAAAACATGTTTGTTCATATAGTTCAACCTGGTGATACCCTGTCTTCAATAAGCAGTAGATATGATTATCCCATTGCGCAGCTTAGGAGGGTAAATGGGTTAGAAGAAACAAATATTGTTCCAGGTCAAGCCTTACTTATAGCTTCTTATGTATACACAGTTCAACCTGGTGATACGATGAGGAGTATTGCTAAAAAAGCTTATGTATCCTTAGAACAATTAAAAAGAGCGAATCCTTCAGTCCATTATAATTATTTGCAGGTGGGAATGAAAATGAAAATCCCTAATATATCAGACTATATTGCAGGTACACTGGAGTATTATGCCGTTCGAAATCCAGAATTAGATCGCGATTTAATTACTGATTTTGCAACTTATTCCTCGTCCATTTCTATCTTTGAATATCATTTTGGCAGCAATGGAGATATTATGAATGATTTAAACGATTTAGTAGCAATTGAAACGACTTGGAAAAACCGAGTTACACCGTTAGTTACGATTACTAATCTAACTTCTGAAGGGTTTAGTTCTGATCTTGCCCATCAAGTTTTAAATAATCCTCAAGCAAGAAACAATCTTGTTAATAATATTTTTTATTTAGTATCTAGAAAAGGCTACGGCGGGGTGAATATTGATTTTGAACGTGTAAAGGCCGAGGATAGAGATTTTTTTACAGGATTTTTACGTCAGCTGGGTGAACGTTTAAAACCTGCCGGATACGTGCTGACCATAGCGGTTCCAGCGAAGACAAGCGAAGATATTCCTTGGTTAAAAGGATATGATTACGGAGGAATAGGTGCCGTTGTTAACTATATGTTCATTATGGCATATGATTGGCATCATGCAGGCAGCGAACCAGGGCCTGTTGCACCTATTACTGAAGTAAAAAAAACAATAGAATTTGCGATAAAAAGTGTTCCGCGAAGAAAACTTATCATTGGAGTCCCTTTGTATGGATATAACTGGTCAATTCCTTACAAGCCCGGCACAGTAGCATCTGCTATATCCAATCAAGATGCGATTAAAACAGCGATGAAATATCAGTCTCCCATCCAATATTCTAAGGAGTATAAATCACCATTTTTTCAGTATAGAGATCAAGCGGGACAGATGCACGAAGTATGGTTTGAAGATGTAAGAAGCATGAGTGAAAAAATGGTATTAGTTCGTAAATTTGGTTTGCAAGCAATAGGAGCTTGGCAATTAACACTTGGATTTACGCCAGGGCCTTGGCTTTTAAAGAAATTTTTCACTATTAGAACGGTATAAATAGCACTAATTTTTATGAATCAATTTAGATATTTTTCAGTTAACAGTTATTCGATATACGTGGTTAACAATAAAAAAATTCTATTTATAGTAACTTATAAGAGATTGGAGGCAGTGCTATGGCAAAAAGGATAGATGTCTCAATAAAGCAGCATCAATTAAAACTATATGATGGAGCTAAATTAGTAAAGACATATCCTATTGCTGTAGGGAAAATGATCACTCCAACTCCAACTGGAAAATTTAAAATTATTAATAAAGATACTACCCCTCCAGCTGTATTTGGTCCCTTATGGATGGGACTTTCAAAACCTACATATGGAATACATGGGACTAATGATCCAGCTTCTATTGGCAGAGATATGTCACATGGATGTGTCAGAATGGACAATGAAGATATTCTAGAACTTTCCTCTGTAGTTCCCATTGGAACGCCGGTTTACATACATAAATAATAGTTTAAGAAGAGTGTGACTGTTTACATTTAGCTAATTGTCGAGATCGAGGGTATCAAAGTTTAAGTAGATGCTATACAATCACGGGCTCTTTGTACGTAAACAAAAAAGTACCCCGATTAACAGAGGTACTTTTAGCATTTTAACTTATTTTGATGCTGGAGACGTAGTAACTTCTGGAGACGTTACTTTGTCATAAAAATCTACGAATTTGTCACGATCCTCGCTATCACGGTAAGCCATAGCAACACGTGGATGTTCATTCAGTGCACCAGAAATCATGTAAGGAATGATATAGCCCCATTCCCACTTTTGACGCATTTCAAGCATATGTTTTTCAATTACGCCAAGAATCGGCTTCATCTCATAGCTTGGTTTTGGGATGTAGCTAACAAGCAGCTCTGTGTTACAGTTACCAGCTGCACGGCCCATACCATAAACAGATGAATCAAGGAATGTAACTCCATTACGCATCGCAGTTAATGTATTAGCAAAAGCTAGCTGCATGTTGTTATGCGTATGGATCCCAAGCTGTTTGCTAGGAATCATGGCTTGAAACTTTTTTACTTGATGCTCAATATCCGCAGGGTCTAGGCTTCCAAAGGAGTCAACGATATATACAACATCTACAGGGCTTTTCTTTACCATTTCAAATGCTTCAATAAGCTGATTTTCCGGTACGCTAGACAGTGCCATAATGTTAAGTGAAGTCTCATAGCCCAAATCGTGAAACATTTTTATAAGCTCTAAGCCTTTATCTACTTCGCGAATATAGCATGCCACTCGAATCATATCTAACATACTTTGTTCACGCGGCAGAATGTCGTTTGCATCTACGCGCCCAATATCTACTAAGGCAGATAGCTTCGTAAACTTTTTCTCAGGGATAATTTCTTTGAGAAAGTTATCGTCAAGAAATCTCCATGGATTGGGCTCGGTTGCTTGAAGAAGCTTAGGTGAATTTTTATAACCAATCTCCATATATTCAACGCCGGCTGCGCTTAGGCCGTTATATAAGTCTTGCACAAATTCAACACTAAAATCCCAATTATTAATTAAACCTCCGTCACGAATGGTACAGTCTATAATTTTGCTATTATGTCCCATGGTAGTTGTTTCCTCCTATGTATTCTATTTATATAAATATTGTTTTAAACTTTATCGCTTTTATGCTTTTAAGTGCTAAACTCTCCTATTGTGTTTATACCATGACTGATTCAGAGGCGTCAATGTATTTTCTAAATGTTTCACTGCTTTACTGCATTTCATGGTAGGAGATGCTTCGGCTTTTTATCCGCTTGATGCTCTTAAAACAACACCAAGTTCAGCACTACAACCCCTAGTATATACAAACACAACCTTTATTACATCACTACTTACTGCAATAAAGATTGTTTTTTAAGTGAAACTGTTTATTAGGGAGGGAACTGCCATTAGTATCTAGGTTATAGGTTTAGATTGCTCTATAATTAATCCATAAATTTGGGAAGAAATTTAAAACCTGAGAAATAAGAAACTTTTTTCGCATTAACAGTTGCATAGGAAATATTAGTTGTTACTTAATCATTTTAATTTACTTGTCTTTACATCGTCCAAAACGTAAGAAATGATAAGAGTATAGAGGTAATAAACATCGCAATCAACGGCTTTAATGCTTTTGTTCGAAGAGCCTTCAAACTTACATTTAACCCTAGCCCGACCATAGCCATTGTTAAAAGAAAGGTAGTTAGAGTTGAAATATCATTCATGATCGTCTTAGGTATTATAAGGTGCTTACCAACGACATAACTCCCAAAAATACTCATGATTATAAAACCTATTAAAAACCAAGGGAATTCAATCTTGGTATCCTTTTCAATTTTTCCTGTTCGCTTCATCCAGTACATTAAGATAAAGCTTAATGGCACAAGTAAGAGCACTCTGCCTAACTTAGCCAACAGTCCAATAGCTAGAGCATCGCGTCCAGACGGTGCTGCAGCTAGAGCTACATGGGCAATTTCATGGAGACCTACGCCTGACCAAATTCCATATTGAATATTTGTTAAATGTATATAAGGTCTTAAAATGGTATATCCAATCGCAAATAGGGTTCCCACTAAAGCAATAACACCAGCTCCGATAGCAGTATCTTCTTCTTTTGCTTTTACAATCGGAGAAACAGCCGCAATAGCTGCAGCACCGCATATTCCTGTTCCTATCCCTAAAAGAAGGGATAAACCACTATCAGCCTTCATCCATTTGGCTAGAAAAACCGTTAAAACAATCGCAAATACAGCCGTTCCCACATCGCGAAGTAACAATCCTAACCCGTGATGAATAACAACATCAATATTAAGCTTTAGGCCATATAAAATGATGGCATAGCGTAACAGCTTTTTAGAAGAAAATTCAATTCCAGATCTTATTTTTTCAGGGTATCCCCAAATTTGACGATAAATGACTGCCATTATAATTGAACAGGCTAGTGGACCAATATGATCGAACCCCGGGACTTTCGCTAAGCCATAAGCAAGTAAAGCAAAAAGAAAAGTAAAAGCAATTCCTTCAGCCCATAAAAAAACATTAGGTGACGTCTGGGCATTTGTTCGTGAGAATAGAGTCCGTTTTTGGGCTTTATTTATATTTAACATACATTTCATCTCCAATATGAATTCTTATCAAGTGCAGCTTCACACAAGAAGAGTATACTTTAACTATAAAAGAAGGTTTATTATTAGTAAAATATATATAAATCATAATTTAGATTAAAAATATTAATAATTAATGCGTAAAAGCAGCAAGTTGATTTTCAGATTCACTGAAAATCAACTTGCTGCTTTTATTGGTTTTTTATTTCTCATTACACGTTTTGATATCTGAAACATAATCCATCAACTACTAATTTTACAAAACCGCATAAAAATATCGGTTCTTATGAGAGAAAGACAGCCTTACTAGTTGCTAAGCCTTTTTTGCGTCTATACCATAGCAGAATCAAGCTGCCTAGCACACAAAGGAAAGAAACTAATTGAGCTATTCTGATATGAGAGGTTAACATTAAGCTATCTGTACGCAGTCCTTCTATAAAAAATCTTCCTATCGAATACCATAGCAGGTAAGTAAGAAAGACTTCGCCTCTTTTTAACAAGGATTTTCTTAGTACGATTAGGACAAGCACACCTACTATGTTCCAAAGTGATTCATAGAGAAACGTAGGATGGTAGTAGGTTCCATTTATATACATTTGGTTAATAATAAAATCAGGCAAATGTAAAGCTTCTAAGAACTGACGTGTAACAGGTCCGCCATGTGCTTCTTGATTCATGAAGTTTCCCCACCGGCCAATAGCTTGGCCTAATAATAAGCTAGGAGCTAAAACATCAGCCATTTTCCAAAAAGAAAGATTCTTTTTTCTGCAAAACCATATAGCTGTTAATACAGAGCCAATAATTCCACCGTGAATAGCTATGCCTCCATGCCAAATTGCTATAATTTCGCCTAGGTGGTCTTTATAATAACTCCATTCAAAAAGTACGTAGTAAATTCGAGCAGTAATGATAGCAATGGGTAGTGCTAGCAGAAGTAAATCAGAGATGGTTTCTGAAGAGATCCCTTGTTTCTTTCCTTCTTTCGAGGCTAACAAGAAGCCTAAGAAAGCTCCTATTCCTATGATAATTCCATACCAATGGACTTCAAGTGGACCAAGATGGAAGGCGATAGAGCTTAAAGGTTGTGTGTGTTGGTTCATGTCTTTTCTCCTTTACTTCATATCGGTTTTCTTACATTTTTTAAGAGCAGTATTAAATTAGAGTGCCTTTTTAGTATATCTAATTGGATAAAGAAAGGACAACTTTTCCTTAGGAACGATCATGATTTCTTTGCCTACTTTAGTGTAACAGAATAATCTCCTTAGAATAGTTAAAATTAAAATAGACAGTATATTGACTTAATTACCAAGATATAACGAAGAAAATTAGTCTATTAAAGTTCACCTTACCCCCTTTAATTTCAATTAATTGAGAGATTATCATCAATATACCGACCTTCAAGAAGCATAGATACCGCTTCTTTTTTTGATGAAACCGTGCTATTATCATTAAGGTTTATAAAGAACAAAAGATTTTTGTCTTTACGTACATTCTTTTGGTATAGTGTTAGAAATAAGGAGTGGGTAAGTTGGTTTTTACTGAATTTTTCCAGCAGTTTCCCGTAAAGGTTTTAACGGTAGGGCTGCTGATTGTACTTATCGTTTATTTTATTCGCAAATTCATTAAGCTTTTCTTTGATAAAACGAGCTTTTTAGATGAAAAACGAGAAGAGACGCTCATGCACTTTTCTAATCAGGTGACAAGGGTATTGGGGCTGGCTTTTTTCTTTATTTATGTGCTTAGCCATTTCTTTGACTTCGGAAAGATTCTCACTAGTTCGGTAGTGTTGGCCAGTGCCCTGGCAATAATCCTCCAGCATATTATCCGTGATTATATAATGGGACTGACTTACCTGTTTGAACGTCAGATCCATCACGGAGATTATGTTATTCTCAACGGAAACCGTCAAGGGAAAATAGAAGAAATTACTATGCGCTATTTAAAGATTCGCCAGTATGACGGCTACCTCTATACCGTTTCATATAGCAACATTACGGAACTTCAGAATGGAACCCGAGGAAGACGCCGGGTAAATGAAAGTCTTATTCTCAACTATAGACAAAATCCGGAAGATGCCTTCAAAGTAATGGAGCAAGTAGCACAAACATGTAACGAGAAATATGGCCAGTATTTGCTGAAAGATGTGAATGGAATTCCTATAGAGAGCTTTCAATTCAATCAAATTACTGAACTGAACGTAGATTTTAAAGGTCACCAATATTCAGTATCAGGCCTTGTGAAGGAAGCTGATTTTGTAGAAGCGGGTCAAAAGGTGAGATATGAACTCGCAATGGCTGCCTACAAAAATGATCTAATGATGGCTGAAAGCTTCGAGACAAGCGATTAAAAATAAAACTCGTATCTTATTTATATACAAGCTTTTATACTTAAGATAAAAACACCCTTTTAATTTTTTAAGAGGGTGTTTTTATTTTTAAAAATATCTATTAAGTACTTCTCCAGTACAGATTAATTATCTGAAACGGAAAAAATTAATTAGTATATCTAAATTATTCTTCTAGCGACATGGTAAAATTAAACAAAATACTAAAAGAGGTAAAGGGGGAGTAACTATGTCACAAAAAGCTAATTATACAAAAATCAACTCAAAAATGTGGGATGAGTGGGCTTCAGCTGGAGGAGAATGGTCATTAGCTATTAATCATCAAAATTTCGCAGATGCAACTCAAGGTATTTTTGATATTTACTTAACACCTTGTAAGCCTGTTCCACATAACTGGTTTATTCCATTTAAAAAAGCAAAAATATTGGGACTTGCTAGCGGAGGAGGACAGCAATGCCCAGTCTTTGCAGCACAGCATGCAGAAGTTACAGTGTTTGACTACTCTGATAAACAATTAGAATTAGAAAAAATGGTGTCCGCTAGAGAAGGCTATTCTATTGATTTAGTTAAAGGCGATATGAGTAAGACATTTCCCTTTGAAGATGAGAAGTTCGATATGATTTTTAATCCCGTATCAAGCTGCTATATTCAAGATGTTGAACACGTTTGGCAAGAATGTTTTAGAGTTCTTAAAAAAGGTGGCGTTCTGCTATCTGGCTTTGCAAACCCTACTCTCTATTTATTTGGAGAAGATGAGAAAGAATTACAAGTAGTTCATAAATTACCTTATGACGGAACTAAAAGTATGATAGAAAATGATGAAGAACTTCTAAAGGATGGCGGTGTACAGTTTAGTCATTCTTTAGAAACTCAAATTGGTGGACAGCTAAAAGCTGGGTTCACTCTACAAGATCTTTATGAAGATCATCACCACAAAGGGAAAATCACTGAATATATGCCTTGTTATCTGGCAACTAAATCCATTAAATAATAGTTGGTTATCATGTTGAATGAGTTACCTCAACTTTTTCCAATACGGCGTCATAGTAGAATAATGGCTCAAAAATGAGATGCCATGTTCACCGAGAGAAATGGCAGAAAAAGTGGGCGAGATTTTAGAAAAAAACTTATAAGCCTATTTTTGGTTGAACAGATGCTTCAAAAGAATGAAATGGTTTACCTCCTATTTTTAATTACAGTATTTTTTGTTTTAACGTGGAAAAAAAGGGTAAATATTCTAAGAATCACCTAAAAATAGGAGGAGATCAAATGAGAAAAGCGAAACAAGCTGTTGTAGCTTCTGCCGTAGGTTTAGCTGTGTTAGCGACGCCATTAGCTCTACCGAATTTAGGAGGTTCTGCAGGCTCCGCAGAAGCTGCAGAAGTTGGAGGAGACGTAACAGTTGATCCCGTAGCCATAGGACAAGCGATTGCAGATGCGGCTAAAACAGCCGACAATCGAAATGGTTTCGTCAAGGGAGCAATGGAAAAAGCATTCTTTGAATCAGGTCAACAATACAATGTAATGGTTATGAATTTGAGCCAAGGATATAATTCAGATCAATTACAAGGTGTTCAATATTTTGACACCGTAGATTATGATGGTATTACCTATGGTGTCTGGGTATTTGAAGAAGGAACATTTATTAATGAAGGCGATGGAGGTTATGATAACTGGGCTTTCAGAGGATGGTTTGAACGAACAGGAGATGACGAGAAAACAGTCAATTTTCATAGACCTTAATTAAAAATAGAGATAAAGATAACAAGAGATTCCCATTAGGGAAGAGCATAGGAAGAGCCTTTACCGCCATGGTAAAGGTTTTTCTCATTGAATAAGTTTGCATTTTCAAGTTAATATAGTTTCGCGGATACTACTTAATTAAGTACTTACATTATAAAAAAACAAGGCTTTATTAAAAAGAAGTAAAATATATTTAAGGAGTTTATTTAAAACGTTACAATTTTTTTAATTCTTCTTCCTGCTGACTTATATAAGCATTGCCCCACTTCTCTAAAGATTTTAGTATTGGAACAAAGCTTTCTCCAAGGTTTGTTAAATAATATAAAACCCTTTTAGGGTTATCGTTTGTTTCTTCTCTTTCAATCAATCCGTTTTTTTCCATATCCCTAAGCTGCAGTGTAAGGATACGCTGGGTAATACCCGGTATTTCACGGCGCATTGCATTATAATACATGGGTGATTTTGATAACAAAGATAAAATAATACCTTTCCATTTACCACCCATCATATGCATCGTTAACTCAATTGGACAAGCACGCTTTACAGTTAACGTACAAGGACCGTATTGATCACTTTTAAAGTCTGACATTTTTTCACCTCAATGGCTAGTAACAAAATTGTGCCTTCTTGTTACGTCTATTTTTTCTTACTAAACTTATATTATCAAATAAAACAAAAGAAGGTGCATCAATTGGAATTTGTCCAAATTTCTAGACATATTTACAAACTTACTTACAAAACTGTTGTGGGAATTCCTGTAAAAATTAATACATGGTACGTGCTAGATGGTGAGAGTGTTCATATCATTGATACAGGAATGAAAGACTATGCACATACTCAGTTAAATATAGCAAAATCTTTAGGTATCCCCAAAAGTATTTTACTCACACATGGCCATTTAGATCACATTAATGGCGCCAAGTATTTAAGAGATAATTTAAATATTCCTATTTACGCCCACGAAGTTGAAGTGCCTTTTATCAATGGCGAAAAACCATATCCAAATAAGGCAGAAAAGGAAACAACAGGGGTGGAACATCAAGTCGAAAGTCTAAGTAACAACATCATTAAAAAGTTACCTGTAGATGTGTATTTAACACCCGGTCATACACCAGGACATGTGATATACCATCATAAAGATGACAATGTGCTGCTAACTGGAGACTTATTCTTTTCTAATGCTGAATCCTTACATCCGCCGATTCGAAAGTTTACAGTTGATATGGGTGAAAATATTAATAGCGGACGAATTATAGATAAAATTAAACCTTCTATTATTTCTTCATCACATGGCGAAGATGTCAAATACAACTGTGATTTATATCCTATTTATAAATTTATATATGAATAAGAGGGAGAAAAATGAAAATACAATTATTTCAAACGGAGATTATAGAAGGTGAAGTTAAGCAAAACGAAAACCGCATTGAGTCCTTATTTGAAGAAAAGCTGCATATAGATACGGAGATTGTTGTGATACCTGAAATGTGGAATACAGGTTATGATTTAAAAAATGTAGCAGAAAAAGCAGATATTGATTTAAAGAGAACTTTTCCCTTTATTCAACGTTTAGCAATTAACCATCAAGTGAATATCATTGCAGGTTCAGTTTCAAATAAAAGAAATGAAAATATTTATAATACAGCCTTTGCTGTATCAAAAGCGGGTAAGCTGCTCTATCAAAAAGATAAGATACATCTCGTGCCGATGTTGGATGAACATCATTATTTAACAGGGGGAGATGAAGTCCCAGATGTCTTTGAGATTAACAATATCAAAGCCAGTCAAATTATATGCTATGATTTACGTTTTCCAGAAATCACACGCTACCCAACGTCTCAAGGTGCAAAAGTCATATTCTACGTTGCACAATGGACTACCAGAAATATAAACCATTGGAGAATACTATTGAGGGCAAGAGCTATAGAAAATTGTGTTTATGTCATTGCATGTAACAGCGTGGGAAAAGTGAGTAATGAAAATCATGTCGGCAACACATACGCAGGGCATTCAATGGTCATTGATCCAAATGGAAACATCGTAGAAGAGGGGGGAGATCAAGAAGAAATTATAACAGCGGAAATTCATATACAGAAAGTTACAGAACAACAAACATACATTCCAATATTTGAAAGCCTGAGACCGGATGTTTATAAGCATGCAGAATAGAAATTTGTATATCATCTCAAATTTGGATGTTATCAGACTATCTTATGAAGGTTTACTAAAAAAAGAGGAAATTTCACCTGAAAATACTATATTTTTTAAAATTAACATATGTATAAAAGGTGCACTTCTTATACATTAGTTTCTCATCCACCTACTGAGAAAACGTTGATCAGTCAACAATGTATAAAAAGCTGCATACTCCGGAAAAAGGACCCTTGGACTA